>NZ_FOOH01000056.1 GCF_900113135.1 Salegentibacter agarivorans
GGGGAAGTTCATTGATTTATTGAATTGACAGCGCGTACATTTTTCGAGAGAGAAATGATACAAATAATTTAGAATTAAGACTAGAGAAGTCATCTTTGAGTACAGACGATTTGATTGTTGTAATTATATTTAAGAAACAACGATGAAGAGTTTGATCCTGGCTCAGGATGAACGCTAGCGGCAGGCCTAACACATGCAAGTCGAGGGGTAACAGGGAAGAGCTTGCTCTTTCGCTGACGACCGGCGCACGGGTGCGTAACGCGTATACAACCTACCTTTTGGAGGGGAATAGCCCAGGGAAACTTGGATTAATGCCCCATAGTATGGGAATATCTCCTGATATTTTCATTAAACATTTATGGCCATTAGATGGGTATGCGTCCTATTAGTTAGTTGGTAAGGTAACGGCTTACCAAGGCAGCGATAGGTAGGGGTCCTGAGAGGGAGATCCCCCACACTGGTACTGAGACACGGACCAGACTCCTACGGGAGGCAGCAGTGAGGAATATTGGACAATGGGCGAGAGCCTGATCCAGCCATGCCGCGTGCAGGAAGACTGCCCTATGGGTTGTAAACTGCTTTTACAGAGGAAGAACCACTCCCACGTGTGGGAGTTTGACGGTACTCTGCGAATAAGGATCGGCTAACTCCGTGCCAGCAGCCGCGGTAATACGGAGGATCCAAGCGTTATCCGGAATCATTGGGTTTAAAGGGTCCGTAGGCGGGCAGTTAAGTCAGTGGTGAAAGTCTTCCGCTCAACGGGAGAACTGCCATTGATACTGATTGTCTTGAGTTATTATGAAGTGGTTAGAATGAGTAGTGTAGCGGTGAAATGCATAGATATTACTCAGAATACCGATTGCGAAGGCAGATCACTAATAATATACTGACGCTGATGGACGAAAGCGTAGGTAGCGAACAGGATTAGATACCCTGGTAGTCTACGCCGTAAACGATGGTTACTAGCTGTTCGGCCCGATTAAGGGCTGAGTGGTTAAGCGAAAGTGATAAGTAACCCACCTGGGGAGTACGTTCGCAAGAATGAAACTCAAAGGAATTGACGGGGGCCCGCACAAGCGGTGGAGCATGTGGTTTAATTCGATGATACGCGAGGAACCTTACCAGGGCTTAAATGTAGTCTGACAGG
>NZ_FOOH01000055.1 GCF_900113135.1 Salegentibacter agarivorans
TTCACTACCTTTAAGTATCTCTAATTATAATATTGAAAGTTATGAAAAAAAAGTAGTACCCTCATTGACAGGGCTTGTAATTCTGTACCCGAGTTTGGCGAACTCTACCGCAAGTTAAACCCGCTTTATGCATTAGGCTCTTGATGTATTAGCTATTTTCCAGAATTTACTACATTTATTGGAGGTTTTAAATTTCACCATTATGGTTAATCTTCCTATCGAGTATTCTGATAAGCAAGTGACTCCCTTTGGCGGGATGAGCTTAATGAAAAGGTTTGTGGATCAGACTGGAATAAGAGATTATTTGCAGAAGCTAGATTTACCCCAACCTGGTTCCAATCGAGGCTATTGCCCCGAGCACATTATAGAATCTTTTTGGCTAGGGATCTGGACAGGGGCCTCCCGTTATATCCATTGTGATTGGCTCAGGTATGACCAAACCCTTCATGCTATATTTGGATGGGACAAGATGCCTTCCCAGAGCACCTATAGCCGCTTTTTCGGTAAGTTTAATCAGGCCCGTAATACCAAAATTTTCCCCCAATTGCAACATTGGTTTTTTGATCAGATAGGTGTGGATAATCTTACTGTCGATTTTGACAGCACCGTCATTACCAGATATGGAGATCAACAAGGGAGCGCAAAAGGGTATAATCCTAACAAGAAGGGACGCAATTCCCATCACCCGCTGATGGCTTTTGTGGGCCAGACCCGCATGGTGGCCAATGCATGGCTAAGGCCCGGAAACACTGCCGATAGCAGTAGCTGTAAAACCTTTATGCAGGAGACCTTCAATGAAGCCCTCAAAGGAAAACGAATAGGTCTGGTTCGTGCCGACAGTGGTTTTTATACAGAAGAACTATTGGATTATCTGGAAAAAGAAAATCAAAATTATATCATGGCTGCGCGGATGTATCCC
This sequence comes from Salegentibacter agarivorans, assembly GCF_900113135.1. Classification (GTDB taxonomy): domain Bacteria; phylum Bacteroidota; class Bacteroidia; order Flavobacteriales; family Flavobacteriaceae; genus Salegentibacter; species Salegentibacter agarivorans. The sequence goes on from NZ_FOOH01000055.1 coordinate 920, forward strand.
AATGTTAAAAGTGCAGTGTTGGGTCTGGACAATTGGATGAACCTCGCTAAAGGGATCGATCTAAATGAGATGGTTTTCAATCATCTTGACGGTAAACCCAGAAGATATATTGTGGTGAGGAAAAAGATCGAGGATCGTCCCAAGGCAGGTGGGAAACTCCTATTCGATGAATTGCCAGGGTACCGGTTCAGTTGCTATGTAACCAATCTGGATCTTCCTTTGGACCAGATATGGAACATTTACAATACCAGAGCTGATTGTGAAAACGGAATAAAGGAACTAAAGGAAGATTTTGGACTCGAAAACTTCTGCCTTCAAGATTTCTGGGCCACTGAAGCCTCCTTCAGGTTCATAATGGTAGCCTATAATCTTTTAAGCCTATTCAGACATTTTGCGCTAAATCATCATAATCGGGCAACCCTCAAAACCTTACGTGTCTATTACTTTGCATTAGGCGCATGGCAGGTGAATCACGCTAATAAAAAGGTGTTGAAGATCGCCCTCCCGGTTAAAAGAAGACCTTGGATGGATGGAATTTTTGCGCAAATTAAAAATTCCAGCCCTCCTTTTGTTTATTCTAATGCATAATCCGGGTTAAAATGTTCCGTAGAACTCGCCGGTAAAAGTCAAAGTACCCTTACCAACTACTCCCGCTGCCTCGCGCACATGTCCATCCATTTTAAATGTAGTCCCCTTGATCTCGATGAAGAACAGGTTTTGGATTACCTGCACCTTCTAAA
>NZ_FOOH01000054.1 GCF_900113135.1 Salegentibacter agarivorans
AAATCGAGTAGGAAGATAGGGATTAATTCCCTATCTGTCCTCTCACACCACTCAGCGTACGGATCCGTACTGAGCGGTTCCCTAATTTATGTTCTAACTTTAGAATAATAATCCAGCAGAAAAGGGTAGCCAGCCTGTCTCAGTCTGTGCGTGGTGATGGTCCTTGTGAGGATAAAGCTGTTGGCGATATGCCAGTGACTTTTCCTCGTGTTGGCATATTCCCACGCTTTCCACTTGTTCAGGCCAAGCTTGATAAGCATCTTTCCTTTCGTGCGGATGCGTTTCCATTGTTTCCAGATACACATCCTTAGACGTCGACGGTACCAGCGATCTATCTTTCTCAGTAGGCTTTTCATATCTGCCATTTTAAAGTAGTTCACCCAACCTCTAACGTAGTGGTTGAGTGATTCCTTTCTTTGGTCTTCGCCCCATCCATTGCTCCTTGATGTGAGCTGTTTTAACCGCTGTTTCATCTTTCGGATACTTGTTGGATGGGCTCGGAGTCTACCTTTTCCGAGACCTCGGTAGAAGGTATGTCCAAGGAATTTGACTTTAGAGACGTGAGAAACATTTGTTTTCTCTCTATTTACTTTCAAGAATAACTTATCCTCGATAAAAGGAATAATATTCCTTAGCGTTCGCTCCGCGCTCCTCCTACTCTTACAAAGTATGAGACTGTCATCTGCATATCGGACGAAGCGGTGCCCCCTTCTTTGGAGTTCCTTGTCCAACTCATTTAACATTATATTGCTCAACAGTGGACTTAGTGGTCCTCCCTGAGGAACCCCCAGTTCGGTTTCTTCAAACTTATTCCCGATCATTACTCCAGTCCTAAGATACTTGTGAATGAGCGAGATTACCCGCCCATCCTTTATTGTTCTTGACAAGATCTCCACAAGTCTACTGTGGCTTACCTTGTCGAAGAACTCCTGCAGGTCCATATCGACAGCATAGATGTGGCCATCGCTGATATAATCCCTGCATTTCTTAAGTGCCTGATGAGCATTTCTACCGGGTCTAAAGCCGTAACTGTAGGCAGAGAATTGCTTCTCGTAAATAGGAGAGAGTACCTGAGTAATAGCTTGTTGGATTACCTTGTCTACCACTGTGGGCAAACCAAGCAATCGCTTCTTACCATTCTCTTTGGGTATTGTTACCCGTCGTACTGGTTTAGGACGATATTTTCCGTCCCTTATGGATTGTAATAGCTCAACCCTGTTTTCTACAAGATAGTCCTGTAAATGTTCGATTCCCATCTTGTCTACTCCTCCTTTTCCTTTGTTGCTCCGAACCTTTTTGTAAGCACGGTTCAGGTTGGAAGGGGACAGGATCTGTTCTAATAATCCATCTTCTAAAGTAGTAACATCAGTAAGGTTGTTTTCAGTTATCCTCATAAAGGTCTGCCCTGCTGCATAACTGTCGGGTTCCGCCCTATCCTTTTGCAGCCAGGTATCTTTCGATATTTTCTGCATTCTTCCCTTCATAAGGTAACAATCATTGACTTCTTACTTCTTAAGGTTCAGTCCTTCCCCAATTGTGAGACCTGTGCAGTTTATGCACCTCGTTGACTTTGGGTACTACGACGTCAGCTGACCTCTCACAGTAAATCTTGTTTCAACCATAGGTTCATACGCTGTTTCGCCTATGTCTGTGAGATCTCCCGCGGTAAGACGTATCACTTTCATTCCATATATCCGCATCATTTACACCCTGATCTCCGTATAGCTTTAGGATTTCGCTTTGTAGTGCAAGCTCATCCAGATCAGATATGCCTCATATGATGTTCGTGTTCCTCGGACCGGAACTTTGCCGCCGGCTTCCTTCAGATTCCACCTCGCGGTGGACACCCTTGCCTTTGGCTAATGATAGGTAGCTATAAACCCTCATAACGGACTTGCACCGTCAAGTGATACGCCATG
>NZ_FOOH01000051.1 GCF_900113135.1 Salegentibacter agarivorans
TGACGCACTTGACTTTACATTGCTCTTCCCTCCGATCAGGTGAGCGGGCTTTCTTTCAAGCCTCGGAATTGTTTGCATGCAGGGCAAACAAAAAGCCGTTTAAATAAAATTTAAACGGCTTTTAATTTTAGAATTTTTAGCTATTAATCCTGGTAAAAAGAATTTGGCCAGTCATCGTTGCCAGAGTTTACATCTGGTAAAATTTTATTAGGATCTAACTCTACATTTTCAATAGATTTATCGGTGCGGTGTAGATAATTCCATGAATCCCCACGCTGCCAAATCTCTACCGGAAGAGTTACATTTTCTGAAGAACCATCTTCGTAAGTAATTTCCATTTTAACCGGCATTGGGATTTCACCCTTATTAGTTAAAGAAATAATGTAATTACCTTCATATTGTCTCACTCCATCTAAACCTAAATCTATATTACCTGTACCGTAAAACCATTTTTGAAAGAACCAGGAAAGGTTTTCTCCTGAAACATTCTCCATATGATTAAAGAAATCGGCTGGCTGAGGGTGTTTATATGCCCAGGTTTCAATGTAAGATTTAAAAGCATTATCAAAACGCTCTTCTCCTAAGATATACTCTCTAAGTAATAATAAGCCAATTGCGGGCTTGTAGTAAGCGATCATTCCCAGGTTTCTTAAGTTAGAAACATCTGGATAAGTATCGATTCCTTCTCTTTGTTCACTGGTAAACCAGCCTGTCATATTCCTGGTTTTATTTAATCTCGCAGGATATTCGCCATTGTTAAAATCTAAGGTACTGTAATAATTAATAAAAGTATTAAACCCTTCGTCCATCCAGGCGTATCTTCTTTCGTTAGAACCAACGATCATCGGGAACCAGTTATGACCAAATTCGTGGTCTGTAACGCCCCAAAGCGAAGCACCTTCACTCTTCCAACCGCAAAAGTTAAGTCCGGGATATTCCATTCCGCCTATATCAGCAGCAACATTCACAGCCACCGGATAAGGATATTCAAACCATTTTTCAGAATAATGTTCAACCGAAGCTTTAGAATATTCAGTAGAACGGCTCCAGGCATGCTGCCCATCACTCTCTTTTGGGTAAGCCGATTGCGCCATTGCTTTTTTTCCGCTAGGCAAATCTATTTTAGCCGCATCCCAGATAAATGCTTTTGAAGAACCAAAAGCTACATCACGGGTGTTTTCCATTTTAAAATGCCAGGTTAGCGTACCTTCCTGTTTAGCGCGTAACGACATATCATTTACTTCTTCAGGTTTAATTAAATAAACCGTAGAATCACTTTCTTTAGCCCTTTCCATTCTATCTCTTACGGTAGAAGACAATACCTGCCTGGGGTTCTGTAACTCACCCGAAGCTACCACAATATGGCTGGCCGGGGCAGTAATTTTATAATCGTAATCGCCATAATCTAAGTAAAACTCACCTGCACCAAGATAGGGTTCTATATTCCATCCTTCCACATCATCATAAACCGCCGCTTTAGGAAACCATTGTGCGAGAGCGTAAATAGTCCCGTCTTCCACATCCAGTCTTCCCATACGGTCCATTCCTTCTACTGGTATTTTATACTCAAAATTCATAGAGACGGTGGCTTTTCCACCATTTGCAGGAATAGGATCTTCAAAAAATACCTGCATTCTGGTATCGTTTATTAAGTAATTTGAAGATGAACTTCTTTTTACTTTGGCTTCTAAATTTGAGATAGTATAGCCCCCGTCAATATCTCCGTTATAACGATTGCCCTGAATTGGGGTAGTTAGTGTACCACGAGAATCTTCGGTAAAGCGGTTTTGCTCTAAATGCATCCAGATGAAGTCTAATTCATGCGGACTGTTATTGGTATAGGTTAATGTGATTTTCCCTTTAATGGTATGTTCTTCGTCATTTAGAGTGACATCTATATCATAATCGGTTTCATTCTGCCAGTATTCGGGGCCCGGTCTTCCTGAAGCAGCGCGGTACATATTACCACTACGGTCCATAAATTCATTAAAATCTCCCTGGTTGTTTCCTACAACCTCCTGGGCTTTAGCGCCGGTACTAAACATTCCTGCTACGGCAAGGCCAAGCAAAGCTCTGGATAAATATCTCATTCTTTTAAGTTTTATTGTAATTGCCGCTAATTTAACCAAACTGTTTAAAAAATCCTCAAAATTCGGTTATATAAGACTCAAACAAAAAATAAAAATAAAGGAATATTAAATCTGAAAAATCAAATGTCTTAAACCGAAGAAATAATCTCAATACCAGGTTTTTTTTGTAGACACAGGTTTAAAAAAGTTTACTATTACGATCGTACATGATAATGCTTCCTGCTACCGAAACATTTAAACTTAAGCTAGACTTAAACTTCACTAAAAAATGGGATTTTTCTATAGCCTGGTTAGAAAGGCCATGATCTTCGGCTCCCAGTAAATAAACACAACGCCTGGGATGGTTAAAAGTTTCAAGAGGCTCTGCATCTTTTGTAAGTTCAACACCTACCAACATAGCACCTTTAGGTAAATTTGAATAAAAATCTTCAAAAGTTTTATAATGGAAATATGGCATTGCACCCACTGCTTTATGAGTATCACAAGCCTGTTTCGCATAACGATTCCCAATAGTAAAAATATAACTGGCTCCCATATTTTGGGCCGAGCGCCATAGAACGCCCAGGTTTTCGGGAGTTTTACCATTTTGAATTCCTATGCCGAAAAATCCCTGTTCTAAATTGTCTACTTTCATAAGAATTCAAAAATAACAGAATAATTTTTTCTACAGAATTTCCTATGGAATAAACCTGATCTTTATCATTTTATATAGCCATAAAGCTTTATAACTTTATAGGTAAATATTTAGCGTCATGAAATACATACTCATACCCACAGACTTCTCTGAATCTTCAAGAAATGCATCAGAATTTGGAATTGAATTGGCTAAGTTGCTAGACCTTCCAATAAAATTTCTTCATAATATTCAAACGCCGGTAGATTGGTCTAAATTAAACAAGCAGGACGAAAATAAATATCCAGAATCCAAGGCGAAAATTAATAACGCAAAGGAACAATTAAAAAGTTTAGAGAAAAAAGCAGAGGATAAACACGTAGAAGCAGAGCATACTCTAATCTTCAATACCGGTATGGAAGAACTGAATAATTACGTTAATCCTGCAAACTATGAATTAGTAATTATGGGTACGCACGGTACTAAAGGTTTTGAAAAAATATTAGGTTCAAATACTCAAAAACTTATTCGCCAATCTAAAGTTCCCATATTGGCGATTAAGTACAAGTTTAATATTTCAAAACTGAAGAAAATACTAATCGCTACCGATTTAAAAGAAGAGTCACAATCTGCCTTTCAGCATATTTTCAAAATCCTTGGGAATTTAAATACAGAGAAAAATCTGATTTATATAAATACACCTTATAATTTCAAAGAATATGAAGAGATAGAGAATTTAATGAGCAACTTTTTAAAGAATTGTGGCGTTAAAAATATAAAGACACAATCTCTAAGTGCTAATAATGAAGCCCGCGGAATAGGAATGGCTATAAACAAGATAAAACCAGATCTTTTTACAAGCATAACCCATCAACGTTCTGGCCTGGACACTATTTTTAGCCCGAGTATTACTGAAGAGATAATTAATAATTACGATATTCCGGTATTGAGTATTAATAGAGAAATTTAAATAAGGTAGTAAATTCTTATAAAGCAAAGGTTTCTTTAGAGCCTAAAGATATTACCGGACCAAACTTATTAAAACAAAAAAAGACCCTTACAACTTAATGTAAGGGTCTTCTAAAAAAAGGCGGTGACATACTCTCCCACAAATAGCAGTACCA
>NZ_FOOH01000050.1 GCF_900113135.1 Salegentibacter agarivorans
CTTGCTTATCCATTTCTTTTTTGTGGGCAAGCTAGAATTTATCTTAAGTTTACAAAAGATGTACTTAGCCAACTGGATACCTTTTAAAAGAGCTCATAAGCAACCAGTAGAAGATTAAAGAGAAAATAATATCGAAGAAAAATTCCCCGGCATCTTCTCCTAAGAAATCATTGACACTATGCCAAAGATCTAGCGGAATTACAAACATAATTATTTTAAAAATCAGCCTCAAAACCAGGTAGAATATTACCAGTCGAAGTCCGTTTACAAAGGAGAGCGAAAAATAGCGTTTTAGGAAATCGCGATTCTCTCCGTCTGAATTTACCTTAAATACCAAATAGGTTCCTACAATGGTGATTAATAACTCCAGGATAATATAAGAGATCTCCCAGCCGTAATGTGAAAAATCAGTTTCGGGTGCATTTGTGGATAAGGTGATCAATACCAGGAAAACCAGTAAATACTGGTAAGAAATTGATTCGGTGATCTTATTTTGAATTAATAGTCGTTCCAGTTTCTTGAGGTTAAACCAAATCATAATTTTCTAGTTGATTTTTTGTTGTATGCAGTTTTTTAAATAGAAGTGCTGTTGAATTATCATATTACCACTTTCTTTCAGGATTTCTAAAATTACATTTTTCAATACCTGTAATTTCAGAAGAACCGAGATTAGTGTCAGTTTTTATTTATCAGCTGGTTTTTTGTAGTTCTTCACTATACCGTAAATTGAAAATATAAGAACAATAGCGTACAAAATTGCTAATGCCGGTTTTTCAAACTTCAGATTGCCAAAATCAAATTGTTTATACAAAGCTGCTCCAAGTATTATGGCTATTACTGTAAAAAAGAAATTAGGTAGTTTTATGTTTTTCATTTTATTAATTTATGCTAATAAGTCGATTAATACTCCAGGAAAAATTGCAAATGCTTCTAAAAATATTCTATTTCTTAGATACTCTTTATTTGCGGTGAATAGTTGTCATCTTTATTTATTACCATTCATTATCTTCTTTACTTTTCTGGATGTATGCGGTCAAATCCTTAATTGATGATTTTATATCTTCTTCTGTATTTTTTATCATTTTCTTTTTTGAAAACATCTTCCCCTCAAAAGCAATTTCTCCGCTTCCTGGACTATCATATGAAAAATCTGAATAAGTATTTCTAAACTTATCATCTTTAAATTCTAATTGTAAAGTATGATGAATCCAACCTTTTTTACCAAACATTGAACTTGAGAAATTTCCTTTTAGAATTATTTTACCTAAATCTTTATCTTTTAACTGTATAACATCGTTGGCACTATTATAATTTATTGTTATCCATTCTAAAGCATTATTATATATTTCTTCTGAGTTTAAATCATCAATTTCAATGACTCCCTGAGAAATATATTGTTCTGTCTCAGAATCTTGTTTTAATTCTTGTGCAAAAATTGAATTAGTTGATAATATCATGATGCCTATTAATAGAAATTTTTTCATATTTCTTCCTTGGTGGCTTTAATTGTTAATTAAACTAAAGGCCCGTTATAAGAATAGTAGCGGATTTTCACGCACTAACTGTTCGGTTAAACACAGACTTTTTTAATTTTTACTTATTTCGATTTAAGCGGTTAGACCGTTATTATTTTCATTTATTTATGAAATTTCGATATTTATTCATATTCATTTGCTCCGTTTTTTACAAATCCATCAGTTTTATCACAGACTATTCCAACACTATATTTCGCTCTTGTTATTCCTACATAAAATTTCGCTCGGGCTTCATTACTAAATTTACTGACTGAAATATCATTGTTCATTATCCATCCAAGCATTCCTTTAGTTGGATAAATTAAAACCCTTTTAAAAGTTAAACCTTTAGATTGTCCGAAATTAGTAACTGTAAATTCAGGATTTGTATTCTTTGTTAAAGAGTTCCACCGTAATTGAACAGGATTATATTTAGCTAAATATTCCTCAACTTTGTCTTTCTTAACTATATAAATACCATCATGTTCTGTTGTCTCATTTTGTTTTGAACCACATTGACTATGTTCAGGATAAAGTCTATTCGCAAAGTCACATATAGCCTGATTGCATCTGTAAGATTCAGAAAGTGATGTGTCATCAATTTGGAAACCTAATTTACTGCATTCTGTTAAAATGAATTCTTTTAATAATCCATTTCTGTATTTTTTATGTTTTGCAGAATTATGGGTTAAATAGGTAACTTGTCTTGGGTCACAAACTAATGATAGATTTGAACTACATTGTCCAAAAGTCTTTAGTAATTCCAAATCATATCCTGCCAAATCTTGGCATTCATCAATTAGTATGTAGTCATATATTTCTGTAAGGCGGTTTATTATTTTGCCTTTTGTTTCTTTGTTTACTCTAATAGCAAGTTTTGCAACCTTATCAGAATAAATCCTTTTGTTTTTTGAAAAGTAGAATTTATCAAAATTATCAGCTTCTGCATAAGGAATTTTTCTTCCAGTTCTTTTGTCTGTGTATCTAATTCCTGATTTCTCGTTTACAAGTAGAAGTCCCTTTATTTTGTAGTCAAATAGAGTTGTCTGATAGGGTTTTATACAATGCTTGATTAAAAATGAAAACCAAGTAGAAATATGAATATTTGAAGGAATACAGCCTATTAATTCAAAAAATTTATTTTTAATTTCTTGAGCGTTTGATTCCGTGTAAGTAGTTATTAAAATGGATTTTTCAGGATATAACAACGCTTTTTTGATCAAAGCTGTTGTTTTTCCAGAGCCTGCTGATGCTATGATTAATTCGTTAATCATTTTTAAATAACATCTGAAATAAAATTAGGGAATGAAATTTTTTCTTGTGAATCAAATAATTTTAAAGCGCATTCTGTTTTATTGAGCTTCATATATTTATGAAATTCGTCATCAGCCGTATAAGCTTTGTCGAAAATCAAATTGAATAACTCAATAGAATTTGATTTTAATAATTTTGGCTCTAGGGTGTTGTAATTAAATGGTTTACCATAAATTTCAAAATCACCTTCATCCATTTCGCTATCATAAGAAATTGTAATATTAGGTTTAGCGTTTATTCCTATATAATCTTCGTATTTTTTTTCAAGTTGTTCGAGACTCCAATCTGTATCCGTTATTACGATTACTGGCTTATTAATTTTTTCTGCTATTTGTAAAAACCTTAAAAAAGAAGTACCGACTGAAATTACATCTATTCCATCTTCTATTGGTAGTTTACCGTATTTTTGAGAATATGCTTTTTGAATGATTAGTTCGTCTGAATCGCCTTCAACAAGTATTGCCTTATTGCTCAGAATTAATCTAAGGGTATCGTAACCAGCTAGTCTTTTGAAGTAAGTAAAAGTGTCATCTTCTAAATCTTTAAAAGTTATCGTTTTCTGTTCGTTTAATAAGATTAAGCTATCTAAGCCTAGTTTATTTGCGATAAAACTACTATGAGTAGTTACAATAATTTGTTTGTTTTCTGCACCTTGTTTTAGGTCATGAATTAGTTCATTTAATTTTGTGTGAGATAAATGATTTTCTGGTTCTTCAATTAAAAGCACATTGGATTCTAATGTTTTTTTATGTGATAAAGCCAATTTGGTTTTTACTACACATTGTTCTCCTTTTCCGATATGATGAAATGGAATTTCATCTAAAAATGTAACCAAAGAGTTTTCCCAAGAATTTTTTGAAGAAAGTTCTACTGACAGTTCTACCCTCTTGTTGGAAATATTTGAATCAGTTTGAATTTTTTTATTGATGTTAATTATTGAATCCTCTTGCATGAAAACGTCTTTCATTTTTCTGTGCGCTTGAGATACATCTACAATTTCTTTCTGGTCTAAAAAGTCTTTTATTATTCTGCTTATATAGATATCAGAACCATTCTGCAATCTACCATTTGATGAGTCGATCAATGCAGGTTTAATTGGTATGAGCCTTGGTGTGACTCTTTCATCTCTTGCAAAGGATTCCCAATAAAAATTATAGTACTCTATGGGCAAACTTTTTATGCTTTCAGTTTGAATTAAAATCTGATATTCTGGGAAATATTTTTCATCAAATTCAATATTAAATGATAGTCCTATTGAATTGGATTTTTCAGAGTTTTTATCTCCTTTGAATATTGAAGGGGCATCAGGCGATAATCAAGTAGGGTGAAGATAATAAATATTTGAGCATTTATTATCTTCATCCCTCTTCCAGAACCGTGCATACGGGTCTCGTACACGGCTCATGTTAAATCTTATTCAGTACTGTTTGATAGTACTGATGCAAAGTGTTCCCTTCAACTGTGTCCATTGCGTACAACCCTAATTCTGAGAAGTACTTATTGGGCAGGGCATAGTGTATTAAATTGGTGGAGGAGTTTCTCCATCGGGTTACCGATATCTTAAGAAAATTCCCCTTATAGCCCATACGCCTTAGTTGTCGGTGAAGAGGTTTCCAGCTTTTCC
>NZ_FOOH01000048.1 GCF_900113135.1 Salegentibacter agarivorans
CGGGAATTTACTTATTGATAATAATCTCATAGAAAATAAAATTCGTCCAGTTGCCCTGGGAAGGAAAAATTACTTATTTGCCGGATCTCATAAGGCTGCTCAGAGAGCTGCAGCAATTTATTCCTTCTTTGCTATTTGTAAAAAACACGAGGTGAATCCCTATGAGTGGTTAAAATATACCTTAGAGAATATCATGACTATAAAGTACAAGGATATTAAGAACCTCTATCCACAAAATTATAAAAAATTACAGCTGAGTAAATAAACAAATACAGCTTAAAAGATTATTTTAGAATTACAAGGGGCACTTAGCCGACTGGATACTTTAAAAGAGTGAATACAGGAAGAATAGAGGGAAAAGTTGCAGTACAGCAGGAAGATTTAAAGTAGGCTTAAAATCTTTCAGTATTTTCCCAGCTTAAGCATTAAAAATTAGCATTTCTTAGCTTTATACTTTTACCGTGCTGATTGCCCTACTCACCTAAAGTATGATGAGCAGGGGAAAGTAAGTTCTCGATACGATTTTTTAATAACCCCATTTATTTATCATCCAACACATCTTCCCAATCCCAGCCATCTTTTTTGATATACCCCAACAATTTCCCCCGGCGTTTATTGAAATCTTCATCTTTGGGAATTCCGGGATCTTCTTCAAAATTCGCCTTTAATTCATCGGGTAAATCATTGAAATAATCAAAATCAGGCGGATCGTCTGCCAGCGAGGTATAACTTTCATGAAGCCTAACCGCAAGATTATCCATAGCTCCCCGTATAACGCGCCAGGTAAATGCATTAGCCGATTTATCTAAATGATAAGCTTCCTGTATATTTAAAGCTTCATCTAAAATAGCGAGATTCAATCTTATATTATGCGATCTTTTATTGGTATGAAAATAGTGAAGAATAGGGTAGGCAAGGTGATGCTCCCCGTGTTTTAAAAGCAGGGATTCCAGATTTTGTAAGCGATTGTATAGCGGTGAAAAATCTTTGCCGTTAAAACCTTTATTAATAATTTCTTTTGGCGAATTTCCCAGTTGATAAATATAAACGGCAAGGGTTCTTTTATCTATAACCGCCTGGAGTACGGGCAGCAAATAGGAGATTCCCAAACTTATAAAGATCATACTATTCATGCCCATAATGTTAGAAATAATACGCCAAAAGTCGCTACCGGCCCTTAGATCTCCGTTTCCTAAAGAGGTGAGCGTATAGCCTACGTAATAAATATTCCCAATAATATCGGCATTTTCGCCGGTGCTGCTTTCTAAAACAGAGTTGGGATCTGAAAGGTAAATTAAGCTATAACCTACCCAAATTAGAAAGATCCACATTGCCACGAGGCCCATTAAAATGGTACCGCCGGCAAAATTTAAAATAGGAGCTTTTCCCTTACCGCGGGCCATTTTAAAATATACCCACCATATTTTTCTTGCGGTGAAAGAAGACAACCTTCCGCCACCATTAATGTAAAGAATAGTTTTAAAAATATCTACAAGAGCAACTATAAGAATAAATAACCCTAACGGAACTAGTAGGTAACTCATTTCTATTGATTGGTTGTGGTTTAGCTTTCAAATTAATAAGTGTTGCTGAAAACCAGTGTTTAAGGAAACTTAATTCTTTGTGAAATGATGCAAAGAGGTATATATTTATTGCTGATTTTTTACTCCAATTCCTTTAAAATTAATACCGGTACCTTTGGATTAAAATCTATTTCTTCTTTAAAGCGCTGCGAGAATAATTTGCTAAAAAACCCTTGTTTGCGTTTATAAAGCGCCAGGAAATTGCTATCCCGACTTTCAGTAAAAAGATGAATCCCAGTAGTTTCGGTGGTTTGTGTGAGTTTATGAAAACTAAAATCTACACCTGAAAAATAAGTTTTTAGCGCTTCCTGGTTTTGTTCCTGTTCTTTGGTAAGCGGCCTGCCATCGCTATTAATATATAAGATCCTAATGCTGGCATTTAAATTTTCGGCCATATCTATAAGCGCCGCAACTTCTTTATTTTTAAACGGAAATTTATAATTGGTAGGAAAAACAATTTCACGCTTAGAAGTAGGCAATTCCTGCATTTTTTCGGGCAGAATTAAAAATGGACAATGCTCTACTTTTTCGGTTACTTCAGAAATTTCATTTTCAAAAGCTGCGTTTATAGATACATTTTCTCCCCGGGAAACCATTAAAATCAAGTCTATATTATGTGCATCTATGGTTTCCTGAATAGCTTCAGCCAGGTCTTTATTCCTGGAAATTGTTTCAAACTTATGTTTGGGATTTTCTTTCCTGAAGTTTAAACCCTGCAATGTTTTCTGCAAGCCGTTTTCCGATTCAGCCTTTGCAGCTTCCAGTTCTGCGTTATGATTCCGTTTTAGTGAAATTCTTACAGGAACTTCATAAGCATTAAGAATATAAAAAGTACAGGGAATGTTTTTGTAAAGGTTCAAAGCATACACCAGGGTATTCCAGGCGTGTTTTGTAAAATTAGTAGGAATAAGAATTTTCTTTTCCATTGAAAAAATTGATTTTATAAGCAATTCCTGTAAATATACTAAAACTTACTTCCCAAAATTTCTATTTTAATGCGGAAAAAGGTAGAAAAACGAAGTTCTCTGAGGAGACGGCATCCTGAACTAGTTTCAGGATCTAACATGTGGATAATTAAAACATATTAGATTCTGAAATAAATTCAGAATGACGTGATTTTTTAGACAACGTAGCTATTAAGATCCTTACTCGCTTAACAAGTAAATCCTCCAATCAATCTACTCTTGCTTCATTTCAGTAAAATATTTATAAAACCAGGGGATGGTTTCTATTCCTTTTAAATAATTCCAAATCCCAAAATGCTCGTTAGGGGAGTGGATGGCATCGGTATCAAAACCAAAGCCCATTAAAATAATTTTACTTTTTAATTCTTTTTCAAACAAAGTCACAATAGGAATGCTTCCCCCACTTCGCTGCGGAATAGGTGTTTTTCCGAAGGATTTCTCATAAGCCTTGCTGGCTGCCCGGTAACCAATATTATCTATTGGCGTTACATAAGCCTGGCCGCCGTGATGAGGTTTTACTTCTACCTTAACCGCGTCTGGAGCAATACTTTCAAAATGTTTTTTAAAGAGTTGGGTAATTTCTTTCCAATCTTGGTTTGGGACAAGGCGCATAGATATTTTTGCATAGGCTTTTCCCGGAAGCACTGTTTTAGCGCCTTCGCCAATATAGCCGCCCCAAATGCCGTTTACATCTAAAGTTGGGCGAATGGAAGCTCTTTCTAATGTAGAATAACCTGCTTCCCCGTGGACATCCTTAATATCGAGTTTCTTTTTATAAGCATCTTCGCTATAAGGAGCCTCAGCCATTTTAACGCGTTCTTCCCTGCTTAACTCTTCAACCTTGTCGTAGAACCCGGGAATGGTAATATGGTTGTTTTCATCGGTTAAAGAAGCGATCATTTTACTTAAAATATTGATAGGGTTTGCTACTGCACCGCCATACAAACCTGAATGTAAATCCCGGTTTGGCCCGGTAACTTCCACTTCAATATACGAGAGGCCGCGAAGTCCGGTAGTGATAGAAGGCGTGTCTTTTGCGATCATCCCGGTATCTGAAATTAAGATTACATCGTTGGCCAGTTTTTCTTTGTTGTTTTCTATAAACCAGCCTAAATGTTCACTTCCCACTTCTTCTTCCCCTTCAATCATAAATTTAACGTTGCAGGGTAGTTCATCATTTTTGGTCATATATTCCAGCGCTTTTACGTGCATAAACATCTGGCCTTTATCGTCACAAGCGCCACGGGCAAAAATAGCTCCGTCGGGATGAATTTCGGTTTCCTTGATCACGGGTTCAAAAGGAGGGGAGTTCCACAGGTCTAAAGGATCTGGCGGTTGCACATCGTAATGCCCGTAAACCAAAACTGTGGGCAGATTTTTATCTATAATTTTTTCGGCATATACTACAGGATGGCCGGGAGTTTCACAAATTTCTGCAGCATCACAGCCTGCCTGCAATAAATTTTCTTTCACCGCTTCGGCGGTTTTTAGCATAGAATCTTTGTAATTAGAATCGGCGCTTATGGATGGAATTTTCAGTAAATCAATGAGTTCGTTTAAGAAACGATCTTTATTTTCTTCAACGTAAGATTTGATGTCTTTCATTCTTTGAAATTTTGATTGAGATAAAGGTAAAAAAAATATTTCCAGACTATTTGTGAATTGAAACATTTATGTATATTTGCATCCGCTTACAACAAGCAAACATATTGAAATGCGGGCGTGGTGGAATTGGTAGACACGCTAGACTTAGGATCTAGTGCCTTACGGTGTGAGAGTTCGAGTCTCTCCGCCCGCACAAAGGGATAAGCCGACTTGAAAGAGTCGGCTTTTTGTTTGCCCTGCATGCAAACAATTCCGGGACTTGAAAGAAAGCCCGCTCACCTGATCGGAGGGAAGAGCAATGTAAAGTCAAGTGCGTCACTGGCAACGGTGGGGTGTGAAGGAAGACCTAGCAAGTTAGTGGAATATAGAGAAATCGAACCGATTCTGGCATATATTGGGGGTAAGGTTGCAAAAAGTGCCGATGCCCAAAATCCGAATAGCAATATATGTTAAAACGGATGGCTTCACTAACAGGAATGTTTGCTTAACGGGGGAAGCCTGATTATTCGCCTTT
>NZ_FOOH01000047.1:0-759 GCF_900113135.1 Salegentibacter agarivorans
CTAAGATCGCTTCAGAATGGAGCCAGATGCAAGAAATCGACTTTCAGTATATTCAACCCGGGAAACCAACTCAGAATGCTTTTATAGAACGGTTCAATGGAACATATCGAAGGGGCGTTCTCAATAAGTACCTATTTGAAAATCTCAATCAGGTAAGGGAACAAACCGAGAACTGGATGGAAGATTACAACAACGTAAGACCACATAATGCATTGGGAAAAATGGCGCCCGTAGCATACGCGAAAAGTCATTCTCCTGGCGGTACCGCCAGGAGAATGAAAAATGATATTTTTGGACAATCAAGCAGTTCTAATTAGGGGAAGCTTACACTTACACATATGATGGAGCTTCAAAAACTATCGAAGTAACCGGTCTTCCAGAAGGTGCTTCTGTAAGTTATAATAACAATGATAAGATTAATGCAGGTTCTTATAAAGTAACTGCAACTATCAGCCAGGAAAACTATAATGATAAAGTTCTGATTGCTGACCTTGTCATCAAAAAAGCAGAAGCCGTTGTCACTGCCGATGCTTTTCAAACTTTTACTTATGATGGTACTGAGAAGAATGTAACTGCAAGCCTGAATCATTCAGAAGCTGAATTATCATATACTCCTCAGCAAGGCTATACCGATGCAGGAACTTATCCTGTTACTATTTCTGCGGAAGAAACGCATAATTACCTGTCAACTTCAAAAGAGGTTTCCCTGGTAATCGAAAATGCAGAGATCGCGGGAGTAACTTTTGAAGGTAAAACTTT
>NZ_FOOH01000047.1:1184-5512 GCF_900113135.1 Salegentibacter agarivorans
TTAACAAAGCTGAAGCCTTAATCACTGCCGATGCTATTCAAACTTTCACTTATGATGGTACTGTTAAGGATATTGCAGCAACGCTAAACCATTCTGAAACTGAGTTGGCTTATGCTCCGGCACAAGGAAATACCGCTGCAGGAACTTATCCTGTTACTATTTCAGCTGAAGCAACCAGTAATTATGAAGCTGCTTCTGAGCAAGTGAGTTTAATTATTACAAATGCCGAAATCATAGGAGTGACCTTCGAAAGTGAAACATTCACCTACGATGGAACTTCAAAAGATATTTTCATTACTGGTTTGCCTGAGGGTGCGACAGTGAAATATGAGAATAACGGACAAACCAATGCCGGAACTTATAAAGTAACTGCAACTATTAGCCAGGAAAACTATAATGATAAAGTACTGACTGCTAATCTTGTGGTTAACAAAGCTGAAGCCTTAATCACTGCCGATGCTATTCAAACTTTCACTTATGATGGTACTGTTAAGGATATTGCAGCAACGCTAAACCATTCTGAAACTGAGTTGGCTTATGCTCCGGCACAAGGAAATACCGCTGCAGGAACTTATCCTGTTACTATTTCAGCTGAAGCAACCAGTAATTATGAAGCTGCTTCTGAGCAAGTGAGTTTAATTATTACAAATGCCGAAATCATAGGAGTGACCTTCGAAAGTGAAACATTCACCTACGATGGAACTTCAAAAGATATTTTCATTACTGGTTTGCCTGAGGGTGCGACAGTGAAATATGAGAATAACGGACAAACCAATGCCGGAACTTATAAAGTAACTGCAACTATTAGCCAGGAAAACTATAATGATAAAGTACTGACTGCTAATCTTGTGGTTAACAAAGCTGAAGCCTTAATCACTGCCGATGCTATTCAAACTTTCACTTATGATGGTGCTGTTAAGGATGTTGCAGCAACGCTAAACCACTCTGAAACTGAGTTGGCTTATGCTCCGGCACAAGGATATACCGCTGCAGGAACTTATCCTGTTACTATTTCTGCCGAAGAAACTGATAATTATTTGTCGATCTCCAAAGAGGTATTACTGGTGATAGAAAATGCAGAGATTGCAGGAGTGAGTTTTGATGGAGAATTTGAGTTCTTCACCTACGACGGGAGTGAACATAGTATTTTTGTTACTGGATTGCCAGAAGGAGCTACCGTAGCGTATAACAATAATACACATACAAATGCAGGGACATATACGGTGACTGCAACAGTAAGCCTGGAGGGATATGAAGACTTGGTACTGACCACTAACTTAGTGATTAAAAAGGCAGAACAGGAAATTAGTTTTAATGAACTTGAAGATCGAAATCAACTATCAGATGAACATTTTCAACTGGATGCGACTTCAAACTCCGGTTTACGTGTAGTTTATTCCTATACCTATGAAACAGAGAATCCGGCGGCTACAGTTGGTCCCCGAGGATTTGTAAGAATCCTAGGTGGAGGGCAAATTACCATCACAGCCACCCAAGAAGGAAACCAAAATTATGAAGCGGCTCCTCCCGTGGTAAGAACTCTTACCATAAATGGTAGTGAAGCACTTCTAAATACTGCGGTTATCAATGGAGTTACTTATTCCAACCCTGGTGTAGATATTTACTATCTTATTGGTTGTGGAAACACTGAAAATGAGGTGTTTATTGAACTTGAGCAAAATCAAGGGTCATCAATAAATCAGGATAATAGCTTTACCATAAGTACTCCGGCGCCTGGTATCTACCGGGAAACTGTGACCGTGACTTCTGAAGATGGAATTTCAACTAAAACTTATAGTATCACTGTAGAGAAGAATTTCAATTTCGAGGATATTGTAATTCAGAAGTTTAATAATGTCATGCTGATTAATAATAATCGTGAAACCAATGGTGGATATAAATTTGTGAGTTACCGTTGGTATAAAGATGGTTCCGTGATCGGAAATGAACAATACTTCTCTGCCGGGAAAAATGCAGATGACCTCTTGGATGCAGAAAGCTCTTATTACGTGGTATTGGAAACTGAAGAAGGAGAGATCCTTAAAACCTGTACTTCCGAGATTCAGTTAAGGAGTTCTTTCAATGTTTCATTAGCACCAAACCCTGTAAGTTCAGGTGGCACTATGGAGCTTTTAGCAGATTTTCCTAAAGAAGAACTTGAAACCATGCAGCTTTCCATACACAATCTAAATGGAATGCTTCTTAAGCAAATGAATTCGAATAGAAAAATTACAAACATAACCTTGCCTTACAACCTTCAAATGGGAGTATATATTCTCAAGATTGAAACTGAAAACATTAGTAGGTCAATCAAATTCATAATAAAATAAGGAAGCTTTGTACTTTTTGAAATTACTTTAAAGATTAAATATATATGAAAACTAATAATATAATGGGAGCCAGAAAAATGGTCATATTAAAGCTTGTTTTAATACTTGCACTAATTAGTGTAGGTACCCAGGCATTGGCTCAATCAAATAATGAAGTCTCATTTTATCTTCAGGGTTCGTTTTCTGAATTAGATTACGAAGCGCTGGGAGCGAATAGTGAATTAGGTAATGGCTTTGGCATTGGAGCTAAATACGCTTATTATATTTCTGATAACTGGAGTTTTGGTACAGGAGCAGAATTCCAGTATATGGAAGGTTCGATAATTATACCCACTATTCAGGGTGCATTTATGACTCAGGATTTGGAAGGAGAGGAATTTGAATTTAGATATCAGGCAAATAATTTTTCGGAGAAACAGGAAGTGTATTTTCTTAATATTCCGCTACAGATTCAGTATGAATCTCAAGGGATGACCAGGTTTTATGCCGCTGCTGGGGTTAAGGCAGGCTTTGTTTTAGATTCAAAATACAAATCTAAAACTCTTTCATTGCAAACCAATGGTTATTATCCGCAATACGATGTGGAACTTACCGATCCCGAGTTTGCCGGATTTGGGGAGTTTGACGCAGTAAATGGAGCTAAATCAGACTTAAATCTTAAAACCAACTTTGTAGCACAGCTGGAAAGCGGAATCAAGCTTATGTTGGAAAACAGTCAATCTCTTTACATGGGGCTGTTCTTTGATTACGGCCTAAATGATATTAGACCTGAAGCTTCTGGAGAAAGACTTATTGATTATAATAATCAAGATCCAACCTTTTTTGCAACTGGTAGTCTTCTAGCTTCCAGGAGTGATATGAATCCAGGGCAATACGTAGATGAAATAAGGACGCTAGCCTTTGGTCTAAAAATTCAGTACGCATTTCAGTTTTAAATTGTAGCATCATTAAAATAAAGCTTTTTCATTTTTTGAAAGGTTTTTTTGTTTCGGTTTGTCCCGTCCTACTTTTTATATAGCATCAATGAAAAAGCAGTAATCGAGTATCTTTAATAATCACTATAAAAACTAAAGATATGGAAACCCGAGTTACTGCCTTACCAAAGTTATTCATAGGAATTGACATCCACAAGAGAAGCTGGAAGATACACTGCAGCACAGATCTTTTTGCTGGGAAATCTTTTACCATGCCACCTGAGCCAGAGAAATTATATCAATACGTTCAGAAACATTTTCCCGATTACCAGGTAACCACTGCTTATGAGGCTGGTTGTTGTGGCTATTCTGCGCATCGTAGCTTCGAGAGTTTCGGTTGGAAATCCCTGGTGGTAAATCCAGCTGATATCCATCGAAAAGGAAAGGAGCGCCATACCAAAACCGACCGTATCGATGCCCAATTGATTAGTCGGGAACTTAAGGACGGGCGTTTGGAAGGAATTATAGTTCCAGGTAAGGAACGAGAAGAATTACGCAGTCTCTTCCGTCGCCGGAACGAATTAGTTAAAGACCTCAGGCGCATCAAATGTATGATCAAGATGCAGCTACTTTATTTTGGAATCAAAGTTCCTCCGGAGTTTGATAATGATCACTGGAGCCACGCTTTTCGGAATTGGGTAGATAGCCAACAGTTTAATTATCCTACTGCCCGGGAAACTATGGCCAGTAAGATGCGCACCTTTAGGTTTATAGATAAAGAGCTTCGTGATGTTTCCAGTCAGCTCAGGGCCTACTGTCGTAAACATTTTAAAGAGGACTACTACCTGCTAAGAAGTATTCCGGGAATTGGCGGAATTGTAGCGGTAGGAATTATTACAGAACTGGGAGATCTCAGACGTTTTAGCAGCCTCAAACACCTTGCAGGATATGTAGGGCTGGTTCCCGGTATATATCAAAGCGGAGCTACTTCCAGATCTATGGGAATGAGTCCACGGTGTCACGGGCTCATTCGCTCTTATTATGTGGAAGCTGCCTGGCAGGCCATTAGAACCGACCCGGTTAT
>NZ_FOOH01000020.1 GCF_900113135.1 Salegentibacter agarivorans
AAACCAATACCACTGACTTCTAGCTGTACTCCATTGGGATATCGCAGGCGATACTGCGAATGAAAAATAGCTGCTTTATCAGGAGTGATATCCACAAATCCATCTGGAGCTTCCGATTTCCTGTTCTTCCATTTTTTAATCCAGTAGTAAAAATTACTACGAGTTATCCCATGATGGTGACAAAAATCTTTTTTACTTAGACCGCTAACTTCCCATTTCTCGATTAACTCATACATATAGGCTTGCTTATCCATTTCTTTTTTGTGGGCAAGCTAGAATTTATCTTAAGTTTACAAAAGATGTACTTAGCCAACTGGATACGTTAATAAGGGTTCTTTAAGTACTGTTAATTTTATAAAAGAACTTTTCCACTTCTCTTTTCCACAAACCAATACTTCAAGGCAAGGTGAATATCCTAGCCTGTCTGGCTCTTGTGGTAAAAGCCATTACATCCAGGCAACACGATTAAAAGTATCAATAGATAATTCGGCAGGTACATGGATTTTAAGCGCCTACAAATCCACCTTATAAATTAAAAAATATCAACTCTTACCACTTCTGGTAAATTCTCAAGGTACCATCCGCTATTGCCCAAGGGACTATGGTCCGCTTTAAAATCTCTTCAGGTATCATCATTCTTTATAATTAGTTACGATTAAGACCAATAAAAACCGGACATCCCCATTTCTAATTTCAAGAATTAGAAGCAGTACCGATGAATGATGTCCGGCCCTTTCTATTTAACCATCTTCCCTCTAATATAATTGGATTAAAAATACAGAATGATTAGTGTTGATTTTAAATGTTTAACAGGTTATAACACAGGCTGGTATTTTTTATCTTAATAAAAAATAAAATTTTTAAAAAATATTTTTTAGAATAATTTTCGACCTTAAATATCATCTAATTTATTTTAAATCAATTTTAAAATAGTTTAGGGATTTGTATCTTGATATGTGTTTCATACTTATGTGAACACCATATAGAAAGCAGAATTAAAAGTACATATGGTAGAATTCTATGGCTTTTAAGATACCATAAAAAGTGTTTATGTACGTTATTTAAATGATTATAAATCATAATTGATGAGGCAGGTAATTATTAAAATCCCAAAAGGAAACCAGGATAAAATTTTCCAAGCTATAGAAAAATTTGAAGGTAAAAACACCTTTCATTTTTCTTCTGATAAAAAGGAGGTTTATTTTACGTATTTACCTAACGAAAAAGTAAATAATTTTTTAAAGGAAATAGATGAGCTGGAAGAACTAGAAATAGTTCTGATTCCCAGAGGGGTAGTTACCTTATATCCTCCGGCTTCTGAGGCACCTCAACAGGCGACAGATGTTCAAACCAAAAGCTCTTTGGAAATTTACCTTGGTGGTATACAAAGTGTAGGATCTCTTTTCGGTTTAGTAGCCTATTCATTTGTTGCAGGGATAATTGTATGGATTGGTCTCTTCACTACAACTACTTATCTTTTAGTTGCGGCTATGCTCGTAGCTCCTTTTGCAGGACCGGCTATGAATGCCGCGCTGGGAACTGCAGCTGGTAAAATGGGGCTTTTAAAAAGTAGTTTGGGCAGATACGGTCTTGCCATAGGGACAGGAATTATAGCCAGTATTCTAATGAGTATATTTTTTCCTCTAAACGCACTTACTCCTTTAATGGAAGAAGTGAGCCAGGTTTCAAAATTTGCCATTTTCCTGCCTCTGGTTTCTGGATTTGCAGGAGCAATAAATATATGCCAGAGTGAAAGAGATAGTTTGGTTTCTGGTGCGGCTGTGGGTATTTTAGTAGCTGCTTCTTTAGCTCCTCCTGTGGGACTTATAGGAATAGGACTCTATATGGGCGATTGGCAAGTTGTATTTAGTAGTCTTTATAGAATCGTTCTTCAATTATTAGGAATTCATTTTGCTGCTACATTAGTATTTTATTTCTACGGCAAGGTAACACCTAACGGGGTGCGATTTGTAAACGGAAAAAAACGAGCAGGAATAATTACTACCGCTATAATTTTATTGGCCATAGGTAGTATGATGTTCTGGCAATTTAAACAACCTCCCTTTTATCGAAAAGCAAGCCTTAATACTGAACTTACAGATGAACTTAATTCTCAACTGAGAAAATTAGACTCTTCTATTGTGATTCTTAATAAAAGTGTCTCATTCACAAATACTAAATATAAAGATACGCCAGTAGCAATTTTTAAATCGACCGTATTAAAAAAAGATCCTAATATCTCAGACAATCAACTTAAAACACAAATCATAACTCACCTTAAGGAAAATATGAAATATGAAATAAAAAATTTATATGAAGTGTACCAAATAGATGTAGTTAGTGAGTAAAATTACCTGATTACACTCCTTTGAAGCTTTAAGCCTAAATATTTTCGCCACTATTTATAGAGTTATTTTTTACATCTATTCATTAAGTTCGGTAATTAGATTAAAATTATTTGAAACCTGATTCTCCAGATGGCACATACCTGGTAAATTAGTTCAACTAAATCCATTCTTTCCTGCATTCCATGGGACTGCTCTATATCCAATGTTCCAAAAAATGAATAGAAAACCCATTTATTCTTTGTTCATATATTTTATCCTTAAATTAAATCCTGACATAAGATATAAACCCTTTATGATTGGTTGAGATAATAAATTTATAAGTTGTTCTAAACCTTAAAGGTGTGAGAAACACCGATAATATCAAATTCATTTTCAGTAAATTCCTGAATATGAGCTTTACAAAATCTACTCCCTTTCCCGGTTTTAAAACCTTTTTAATTTTGGTTTTTTCTTATTTGATTAATAACAAACAGGTTATCCGGCAGAAATAAACTTAAAATTAGACGAAGGAAAAACAAATCTGCCGGAATACCTGATTTTTATGATCCGGAAAGAAATATGGTTAGTTAGAACTTCTGGTATTTGAATCTTCCCGGCTTGATTTTTTAACCAGAAGTCTTTTTATTTTCATTTCTTACGAATTTTCCGTGTGAAGGGATAGCTTCCTTTTCAAAGTTTCGAACTAGCTCCAACAAACCTTCTGTGAATTCTGCTCCTTCCATATATTCGCCGTGTCCTGTTATAACCTTCTCTGGTTCTAATTGCTGTAGTTTTTCTACCGATTCCTGGGCCATTTCCCAATTTGTAGTTAAGTAAACAGGCGGTCCATATATTCCTTTTTTCTGAGTTAACACGCTGTATAAAGAATCTTGTTTAACAGTAGTAAAAGTATCACCTGCAATTAAAAATCTATCTTTTTCTCTAAATAATGCAATTTGTCCAGGAGCATGACCTGGGACATGATACCATTTCCATTCTGGAAGTTCCGGAATAGTTCCATCTTCAGGCAATTCATTTAGTCTACATGTTATATTAATAGGTTCAATAGGGTAGATAGAAGAAAATTTAGCAAGCATCCCTCCTTCTACACCATCATCTGGCTCGGGATATCTTTTTTCACCAGTTAAATAAAGAAATTCTAAAGGATGGGCATAAACTGTGGTATTCCATACATCTAAGAGATGAATAATGCCTCCAACATGATCAAAGTGACCGTGGGTAAGAATAATAGCTTTTGGTGGGTTATTTTTTCCGAATCTTTTTTCCGCTGCATTTTGTATTTCCTGCCCAGAATTTGGCATACCTGCATCAATTAGTACCCAATCCTCACTATGCGGTTCTCCTACCATTATTACATTCACAATCTTATTAGTATAGTAGAAAATATCACTACAAACTGCTTCTCCTTTTCCACTTCTAATAGAGGTAATTGGTATTGTATGTTGGTCTTTTCCTTCTTCCATTTTGATTAGACTATATTTTCCTTCCTAAACCTTTCTAACATATTCGTTTTTTTACAATGTATAAAAAGTCATTCCGATCCTTCCCCCCAATCAGAATTCACGGAATGACACAACACAAAACTTTTTTATTTCAGCTTATCGATGGTGTCTTCTGCCATAGAAGGGTTAGCCTTCATTTGTTCTTTTTGAGCAAAACCATGAGGATGCGGTTTTCCGAGATTAGGTTTTTTCCCTAAAGGTTTAGCTTTTTCAAATGTAAATGTTCCCTTACCATCTATGGATTGACCTTCACTCCACCTCCCTTTAGCCTTAGATTCTCCATCAATATGTGTAGAAATAAAGTTGTAGTTGAAATCAGGATTTTCTTCTGCTTGTGGGAAAATGTTAGGGATTGGATGGTTACCTTTTACGCCACCTAATTCTTCCAAAACTGCAAGCCACTGATTTTGGTGCATGGTATCTCTGGCAATTAGAAAAGCCAGCATGTCCTTCATTCCTTTATCATCAGTAGATTTCCATAAGCGTGTAGCTAGTATTCTTCCTGCTGACTCAGCGGTTACATTGGCATACATATCAGCTGCCAAATTTCCTGTAGCTACTACGTAGGCTCCGCTAAAAGGTACACCACTACTATCTACAGCCATAGCAGACATGCCACTGGATAAGATATGGCGAGGATTTGCTCCGCCCATTATTTGTTCCATAAAAGGGTCTTTAGCAACTTCATCTTTTAAATCGTTTGTTGCTCCCTCCAGGTTTAAAGCTACAGCGGTAGCTAGCAATTCTATGTGAGCCATTTCTTCAGTTCCGGTTTCCAAAAGCATATCCCTGTATTTTTCAGGACCGCGTGCTCCCCAGGCCTGGAACATATATTGCATACATACTTTCATTTCCCCTTCAATACCTCCAATGGCTTGCTGTAACATCTTAGCAAATTGAGGGTTTGGTTTATCGACTTTTACATCGAATTGTAATTTTCCATCGTGATAAAACATACATTAATTTTTGGTTAATAAATAATTCAATATATCATCTTCTTTATGCCTTTTCTGGATATCTGGGTTCTTTGGAGGTAATAAAACTGATAATTATTTCTCCTATACCTATAATTAAAAATGGTAAATAAATTTCATCAACAAAGCCAAATAACCAGGGAGAAATTGCGAGTAATAATCCTGCCAAAATATCTATAAAAAGGTGGATCTTAAAGGGGATTATCCCCACTAGTCCCATTTCATAATCGGTAATTGCACTATAAAAAATAGTACTAACGCCTAGGGATATTAACAACCATTTAGCTGTAGGATTACTTATGACCAGGATAAATGGTATGATAATTAAGAATAATCCAACTAAATAATCGATATAGCCGTGAATCTTTGTTGGTATCATATTTACTAGATTTGATAATTTGTATTTAGGCTTCTGCTTTTTTATTGATTTTATCTTTCGCGAGATCATTTAGATCTTCATCTGCCCTATACTCTTCTTCTAGGCTTTGTACAAGTTTTTCTGCTTCCTTATCATATCCTAATTCTTTTGCATATCTTATAAGAGTGCCATATCCAGATATTTCATAATGTTCAATTCTTTGAGCTTCTGCAATTATACCTGCATCTTTCACATCATCTTCAGCATCTTCAGCCAGGAAACTCTCTGCTTCCTCTATCAGTCCCTTCATAGCTTTACAATCTTCTCCAGATGGATCTATATTGAGGTTTTCGCATACTTCTTCTATACGTTTTTTTTGGAATCTAGTTTCTTCTAAATGATTTTTAAAAGAATTTTTAAGGTTTTCGTTTGTTGCTTGCTCGAGCATCTTTGGAAGTGCCTTAATTAATTGATCTTCTGCGCTATATAGATCCTTTATTCGGTGTTCAAACAAATCTTTTAAAGTTTTCATAGAATACTATTTAATGGTTAAACGATCAGAACTATTCTAAAATTAATAAGGAAATCGAGGATTCTATATTAATTAGACTTCAAACATTTGTTAATATGAATAATACTTAGAAAATTATAAATTATCATTAATGACAGGCACTCCCAGGATTTTGAAATTAAAATGAACTGCATAAATGTTAAAACCACGGGTGAGATAAAGTGATTTTTTATTAATGTTTTCCTATTGCTTTAATCATCTTCTTTAATCAAACTTATGATATTGAAATTTTGGCCACAAATGTCAAATAGATCTTACAGGAGAAGATTAGGTACTACCAAACAGCATAATAACAAAAAAGGCTGTCCTATTAGACAACCCCTCTTATTTTTAAATAATAAGCAAGATTTCAATTTCTTTCCTTAAAGGAGATACCTTCCTTGAAATATTCAGGTTGAAAATCAAGTTACAAGAAGGAATTTACGGTGAGGGTTGATTATAAATTTGATGGACCACACCTGCAAGGGCTAACATTTCTTTGGCATTTTTTTTATCATATCCTTTTTCAGCTCTTAAACTCCAAATCCACTCTTGTATGGCTGCATCAACAAATACATCTGGAGGGGAGCTTACTATACTTAAATATTCATTTTTATACTCCTCCACTATTAAATCATGTTCCGATTTATCGTGGTTTCTTAATCTAAGATCCCCCTTCTCTCCATGATAATCTGCTTCTATTGTCCGTTTTCTGGTTCGAGGAAGGTTTCTGGAACACCTAAGGTTTATTAATGTTCCGTTTGCAGTTATACAAGTCAGTAATAAATAATCTTCGCAGAATGGATTCTGTTTTTCAATTTTTTTCCCTCTTTTATAAGGGATAACGGTTAAATATTTAATTTCGGGATAATTGAGAGATTTTAGAGCAATATCCAGCAAATGAACACCAGTATCCATAAATCCTCCAAAAAAGTTAGTGTGATTTTTACAAGAAGCCGTACCTTCATCCGATTGATTCTTATAATAGGTAAGATCAATTTGGTGAATTTTTCCTAGTTTACCCTTTCTTACAATATCATTAAGCTCTAAAAAGCCTCGGGTAAACCGAAAAGGTAAATTAAAACAAACCAGGATATTCTTTGATTTGGCTATTTGAAGAAAATGTTCTAAACCCTCAAGCTGACTTAAAAAATTGGCATTACAAAAGAAGGATCTTGCTTTTTTAAATGATGGCTGATATTTTTTTAATTGTAGAT
This sequence comes from Salegentibacter agarivorans, assembly GCF_900113135.1. Classification (GTDB taxonomy): domain Bacteria; phylum Bacteroidota; class Bacteroidia; order Flavobacteriales; family Flavobacteriaceae; genus Salegentibacter; species Salegentibacter agarivorans. The sequence goes on from NZ_FOOH01000020.1 coordinate 6,950, forward strand.
CCACATAATCTGCCAATATTATTCCATTCGTTGCACTTTTAAAGAATTCTTTTTCACAACTTAAAAATTCAGCAGAAGGAATTTCGTTAATAATTTCCTTTGGGTTATTTAAATTCTTATCAAGTACTACAAAATCGATATTTAAATTTTGCTCATTCTTTAAACGAGAAATTTGATTTACACCCAAGCGACTAGCCCCTATAATACCAATCCTTAAAAATTTCCCTTCGTCCTCCATTTATAAAAATTTAAAGATTCTAAACCTTTATTTCTCAAATTGAGGGATCAAAATTAGGTATGATTATAAAAAGGAAATGTAATTTTTGAATTAAAATATAACAAATTCAATTTTTTCAATCTATAGTCTCAAAATTATTTTGCTAACTCAGCTTTTTTCTTAAATTCTTTAGGTGTTAAACCATATTTTTCTTTAAATACTTTTGAGAAATAACTTCTACTATTTATTCCTACCCTATCGGATATTTCGTTAATCTGTAAATCTGTGTTTAATAGCAGGTCTCTGACAAGTTGAAGTCGATGTCTTTTTATAAATTCGTGAACGGTAAGACCATATAAGGTTTTAAAACCATTTTGCAATTTGTTCTGGTTAATTCCCACTTCAATGGAAATCCCTCTAACCCCGAGGTTTTTAAAAATATTTTCTTCAATAAATTCAGCTGCATCTTTTACTGCCCCTAGTTCGTAACGCGTTAAAATTTCAGCATTTCCCTCTTCTCTCAGGGCATCTTCATACTGCAAGATCTCCTCAGCTAACATTTGAATAGTAAAAGCTTCCAAAAAAAGTTTCCGTATAAAATTCTCTTTTTTATAACTATTCATATCCTCAAAAAGGTCGGCTATTTTTAGGGAATAATAACCATTATGGTAAAAGCTTTTTAATGCGCTTACATCATAGAAAACTTGTGATAAGCTTGAAGATACACCTAACAACTTACATGCTAATTTTTGTTCAAATTCTATTCTATTTAGCTCTATGCTCGAAAAGCATGTTTCTTTCCCTTTTTCAAACTTTAAAATATGCCCATTATTTTTTTCGCTGGCCACAATTGCATGTTGGTATTGATCAATCTTATGGAGCTGATCACCATTTGAAAACCGATGTTTAAGTTGGCCTTCGGTTACATATATAAATTTCAAAGGATGAACTTCACTCTTAATAAAATGAATTTCTGTATTTTTATGAAACTTACAATCATATTGTATAAAACCCAAACCGTTAGGGAATTGAATTCCTGAGATCTTACCAGTACCTAAGGATGTAGGTAACTTTAATTTTAGTTCCTTACAGGTTTCTTCTACCTCTACCCCAAAAGCTTTCCCTAAATCCAGCATCACATCATCGATTGGGATAGCATTTACTTTAAATACTTGCATTCCTATAATTTTTGGTTAGTGTAAAAGGTACGGTTAAAATATTAGACTAATTGATCGTTCTATTCTTAATTCTAAACTGAGAAGGAGAGACCTTATACTTTTTTTTGAATAACCTCGAAAAATAACTATTACTATTCAAACCTATTTTGGAAACAATTTGGCAAATTGTTTCTTCTGAATTTATTAAAAGCTCTTCAGCTTTAGACATTCTGGCATTTCTTATAAAACTATTTACACTTATATTAAATATTTGATTAAAACCTCGTTGTAATTTATTGCTATTTAAGCCTACATATCTAGCTACCTGCCCTACTGTTTTAATTTCGTCTATATGATTTTGTATAAACACTGCTGCCTCGTGGATAGCCTTTACTTCATAAGAGAATAAATTAGATGTATTGGCACTATTATCAATATCTCTTTTGTATTGTAAAAGATGTTGGTTAATTAATTCATGGATTTTAGCTTCTAAGAATATACGATGCTCGAATGAAGAAAAATTTTCAAGATTTACCTGTTTAAGAATATTAGCTATCTCCAGATTATAACTCCCATTATGAAAGTAAGCTGGAGTTTTATCCTTTTTTTCAAAAATAATTTTTAAATAAGCGGCAATAGTTTGGGTACAATAATTTCTATTATTAAGATATACAGCTTTTGATATGGAAATTATATAACTGTAATAACGCTTATTAGCTTTTAATTTTACCTGAATATTGGTGTTGGAAGAATTGGAAATAATCGCGTGTTGAAATTGGTCTAACTCCCGCCAGGCGTTCTTATTCCCATACTTGTAATTAAATGGGGTGTTACAATTGTAAATAAAATTAAGAGGATTCTCTACATTGGTTATAAGATCCAATAGAAGATCATTTTTGAAGTGGCCACTAAATAAAATAACAGATATATCATCAAAAATATCAAGTGCCAAAATAGTTCCTTTACCTAATTTTTCTGATATTTCCAGAATAGGAAGTGGAGAATTGATAGTTCTATTTTCCAAATGATTGGCTAACCTATTAAAAGTTTGCAATGCCGGAGATGTAAAGATTTTTATAGGCTTCAATGAATATTTTTTAGCCGGCGAAATTATAAATTAAAATAGCTGTTTTACCTGCTGGTAAGGGAATATAAGCTGTTTTGTTAGTATTTATTGCTTTTTTACTATAACCCAATACCAACTTCAGTTGATGATTTTTAAAAAAGAGAACTATATCTTAAGGTTATAAAATATGGGGTCTAATAATATTCAGAGTTTCAGAATTTTAGCATAACCTTAAATTACATCGAAAATTAGAAGACCAGACTTTAAAGTTTTTTTAAACAAATGTTAATTATTTAATTAAAGGTTACTTCCCTTTATCAGACTACTTAAAAGCTTAAACCTTAATATGTTAAACTAAGCGGTGCTAAAACTGTATTAAAAGGTTAAGGTTATTAAAACGAAAAAATCATGAATTCAAATTGTTTTAATTTTATATGAAAAGGTTCATTCGCGATTATTAAAAAGAACAATTAATATTAATTTTTAAAAATGAAAATAATGAATTCTAATCTAAATTTTGAGACATTCAAACAAGAGGCACATGAGTACATTAATAATCTGGCAGCCGAATTAGGACATCCCGAAGAAAAGGAAAGAGTATTAAGGATATGGAGGTCGGTAATGTTTACTATACGAGACAGAATTGATTTTAATGAAGCTTTTCTGTTAATGCAACCTTTACCCACAATTTTAAGAGGAATCTATACTGAAAGCTGGGAAATTTCCAAAAAACCGAAACTTGATTATTCTACTTTAGAAGAAATGAAATCGGAAGTAAAGCAGAATCAACAGAATAAAGGAGAAGAAGAATTTCCCTGGAAATTACCTACTGAGGAAATTATTAGTATAACTATTAAATCTTTAAACAAATATGTGTCCCTTTTCCAAATAACAGATATCATAAATCAAATGCCCGGGGAAATAAAAACCTATTTAAATCGAAAAATACAAGCTGAATAAACTTATTATTAAAAATTAAATAAATCTATGATGGAGTTAGGAATTCTGGTTACAACGAAACCATTACTCCTATTTTTAAAAGTTCCGAGAGACTTATTTACTGTTCTTTACTTATTTTAACTAAAGGGTTGAAGTATTCTCTTCTGTTACACGGGGAATTCCTAATCCATCCTTTGGGTTTAGAGGAGGAAAAGAGTGATTCTAATTTCTCAAAACTGTATAGGGAAGTACTAATCCTTAATTATTACATCAAGAAAGATTAGATTCTTTTAAGTATAATCAGACCTTAAACTTCTTATGTTGCTTGATGATTTTGTAATAAAATTAATATGAATTGATATATTTGGCACTACCCTAATTTTAATGACCTACCAAAAATGTCAAATGATAATTTTTCAGTTGATTCCGTTTCTCAGAACTATATTTTTGATCTCGCTCCTTTTCCTATGTGGATTTATGATTTAGAAACCCTTCACTTTCTTGCAGTCAACCAAGAGGCTATTCGTCACTATGGCTTTTCAGAGAGAGAATTTTTAAATATGACAATTAAAGATATACGTCCTATTGAAGATGTACCGAAAGTAGAAAAAGCTGTCAAAGATGTACGGGTAAGAAAAGACAGATTTAAACAAAGTCTTTATAAACATCAAACCAAAGATAAACGCATTATTTATGTACAAATCAAAGGTAATCTTATTAATTTTAATAATAAAAGGGCTGAAATAATCACGGCGATTGATCTGACAGACAGGTATAACCAAGCCAAGCGTGTAGAAAAACAAAGGTTATACTTAGAAGCAAATGGAGAGCTCAATGAGATATTATTAAAATCAGACTTCTGGTCTAATTCTTTAGAGGAATGTTTTAAGATTGTATCTAAATGTCTGATTGTCGACCGTGTATTCTTTTATGAAAATAATATCGATAAGAAAACTACATCTCATCGTTTTTCGTGGGAATCTAAAAATGCTACCTCAAAATTTAATAGTGCCGAAAAGCAAAATATTCCTTGGGCAAAATTTCCTTTATTTACCCTCCCATTATACCAAGGAAAACCCTTTGAAGCAAATATCTCTAACCTACCTAATTCTCCTACCAAAAACCGGTTAAAAACACAAAATGTAAAGTCTATATTAGTACTCCCAGTAGAAATCAATAATAATTTCTCAGGGTTTATAGGGATAGAAGATTGCACCCGAGAAAGAAATTGGGAAGAAAATGATTTTCAACTATTAAAAACCCTTAACTCCAATCTTGCCCATTTAATAATGAAAGAACAAGCCCAGGAAAAACTTATTTCCAGTGAAGCTAGATTTAAATCACTGGTTCAAAATGGAGCTGATCTTATTGCTATTATCAACCCTCTTGGAGATTTCACCTATGTAGCTCCTACAACAATTAAGGTGCTGGGAACCCCACCAGAAAAGTTTATCGGTAAAAATGCATTCGACTTTATACATTATCAGGATGCTAAGGCACTTCAAGAATACCTTAAAAAAATTTTAACAACAAAATTTATCTCCAGTAAACCTTATCGCTTTGAGGATGCTCAGGGAAATTGGAGGTGGATTCAAACTGATTTCACGAATCATCTCTCGGATCCAGCTATAAAAGGGATCGTAGCAAATACAAGAGATGTTACGGAGCGCGTAGAGAAACAAATAAGCAAAAAATTATTAATTTCTATATCCAAAATAATAAATAAACCAGGATCGTTAACCTTCTGCCTTTCCCAGGCTTTAAACCAACTAGTAAAGCTTTATAAAATTTGTATTTGTGAAGTGTGGTTAATTTCTGAGGACGACACACGAATAGACTTAATTGCGAACTCCTCTAAAGGAGATAAATTTAAAGGTTTCATTCATTCAAGTAAAATAATAAATCACTTTGAAAAAGGAATTGGTCTTCCAGGTCAAGTGTGGAAAAATCAACATACTATTATTTGGGATAAACTTTCACAAGATAATAGGTTTAAACGTTCAAAGGCTGCAGATTCTTTTAATTTGAAAACTGCTATAGGAGTACCAATTATTTTCAACGAAAAAATTTTAGGATGTCTAGTATGTCTTTGTCAGGCTGAAATGATAGAATTATTGGAGCAGGTTAAATTGCTTAAGGAAGTAGGCTTACAAATTGGCGTACTTATTAAACAAAAAAACACAATAGAACAATACCAAAACTTTTTGAATATTTCTCCGGATCCTCATTGTATTATTGGATTCGATGGATTATTAAAAAAGTATAATAAGGCTTTTAGGAAATTATTAGGGTACAATACCACTGAATTGTTAAATGTTCCGATTTTTCGCTTTATTCACAGTGAAGATCGAGATTTAGCCGAAACAACCTTTAAAGATTCAATTAAAGGTGAAAATACAGATGCTATACAAGCCCGATTTATAACCAAATCAGGGAAGGTTAAATGGTTAGTCTGGAATAGATCTGTTTATCCAGAATCTAAAATAATTATGGCGGTAGCCAAAGATATTACCGAGGAAAAAGAAGCACAAAAGCAGTTAAAAATAACTTATGAGCGACTTAAAACCGCACATAAAATTGCAAAAATTGGTTATTGGGTTCGAGATTTTGATTCCGAAATCTCTGAATGGAGTGAAGAAACCTATAAAATATATGGTTACACCCCAGATAATTTTGAACCAACAATGCAAAATGTTACTAAGACTTTTCATCCCGAAGACCGGTATTTAATAGAAAGTAATCCTCTTTCCATGCTAGAACCAGGAAAGATAGAGAGTTTTGAACACCGAATTATAACTGCCCAGAATGAGATAAAGTGGGTTCATCAAGAGATCCGCCTTTTGGTAGATAATAAAAATAACCCATTAAGGGTAGAAGGAACAATTCAAGATATTACGGAAAAAAAAGAAATTGAAATCCAGATTAAAATTAGTAATGAACGGTTTCAATTAGCTACGCAGGCAAGTAATGAAATGATATGGGATATAGACCATACCACTAATACAATTAATCGTAGTAAAAGTTATGAGAAAACTTTTAAGTACACTACCAAAGACCTTTTCTCCAAAGATAATTCTTGGAATCAGAACATTCATCCCCAGGATGCTGATATTGTTTGGAATTCACTGCACCAAATACTTAATAATAAAAAAGAAAACTATTGGTACAGTGAATATAGAATTTATACCGAAGATGGCTCATTAGCTTTTTTAGTTGATAGATGCTATATAGTTAGAAATGAGAATGGTGATCCTATTCGTAGTGTAGGCGCCGCTTTAGATGTTACTACTTCCAGAAAACAAATAAAAAAAATAAAAAAACAAAATAAAAAACTACGTGAAATAGCCTGGGTACAATCACACATTGTACGAGCTCCACTTTCCTCGATAATGGGTTTAATTGATCTAATTAAACAAACAGACAAAAATGAAAAATCATTTGAAGAAATCATTGATATGATTTTAACCGCTGCTGAAGAATTAGACAAAGTTATTCATGATATCGTAGATAGAACAGAAAAACTACAGAGTGAGAATAACTAGAAATTAATTTTTCTTATTTTTTGGTCTATTGTCTACCGTATCAATAATATTTTTAAGCCTTTATTAACTTATTTATTTTCGAATTTATTAAAATTTTGTTGTGCTATTATCCTTTATAACCCTCTAAAATAAGGAAGATTTAAAAACAGGTTAATTAACTTTTTTACAAAGTTCAGATATCAATTTTCATTTAATTTTAGAATTGTTAACCTCTAAATTATTTAAATTGAAAACCGTTGAACTTAAAGAACTGGAAAAAATTTATAAGCAAAATTATAAATGGGGCTTGTTTTATAAACAATGTATTCTTTCCTCCAAAAAGCCTTATGTGAAAGATCTCTATAAGAAGTTAGTCTGTCAAAAAATATCATTTCACAAGCTAATAATAAAAGAAATGCTGAAAAGAGTGGATCAGGAATACCTCCAAAAACTGGATCGGGAATGCAAAAATGAACTCAGAGAACTACAGCAGAAATACCATCCGGACTTAAATAATAAACATAGTCTTATGTGCTGTAACATTGAGAAAAATTTATATTCAGCATATTGTGAATCTTTAAGAAAGATTACTGACGGGAAAATTCGTGCCTTAATATTGAATCAAAAGTACCAAATAAAATTACTGCGAGAGGAAATGGTAAAAATTGAAAAGTATTTAATCTAAAATAGCAAAGCCACATATGGATAGAGACTAATCCTTTATGTGGCCAAATGTTCGGAAATTTTTATAAATAAGAAATAGAAATAATGCTTAGTTGCCTTTTACATCCATATTTTGAAGTAATTCACCAGACTGTTTAAAGAAAATTCTGATGTTATCATTTGATGTTTCATCATTATTTATTCTTATTTCTTTCACAGTTTTTTCTAGCTCTTTCGTATCGATTTCTCCTTCAAATGAGCCGCTATTAGAGCTATCTTCAAAAGAATTTAATATCGTAACGAAATCTGATTTATTAATATTATAATCCTTGGTTTCATTAATATTAGTTAGCTTCTGGAGTTCATTCCCAGAACTTATACCTGCTACTTCATTCTTTTCAGATATAGCCGCAGCTAATAATTTTAGTGCTTTTTCTGGGTCTGGATAATCAGCAGAACGATCTTGAGATATATAGTCCAAATATTCTCCTACTGCATTTTCAGGATAGGCATCATCCCCCGCAGTTTGTTTCTGATGACCTTCAATACGAATATCCTGGTCTTCATCATCTTCAATATTTCCCTGCTGATTGTTGTTACAACTGGAGATTGATACGAATAAAAGAACGCCCGTCAAAAATTTAAATAATTCTTTCATAATATTCATTTTAGTTAATTCTTAATTTTCAGTTTTAAGCTATGGTAATTTTTGGTTCGAGATAAATATCCTGAACCAGGTTCAAAACTTCAATTCCATCCTTCAAAGGTTTCTGAAATGCTTTTCTCCCCATAATTAATCCCGAACCTCCAGCACGTTTATTTATTATAGCTGCCGTGGCTGCATCCTTTAAATCAGATTCTCCCTTAGAAGCTCCTCCAGAATTAATAAGCCCAATTTGTCCCATATAACAATTGGCAACTTGCCACCTACATAAATCAATCGGGTGTTCAGTGCCAAGGGCATCATACATTTCATCATTATATTTACCAGCATTAAGTTCACGGAAACTATAATTAAGAGTGGGTAGTTTTTGCTTTATGATATCCGCTTTAATAGTCGCTCCTATGTGATTAGCCTGGCCAGTGAGATCGGCTGCAGTATGATAATCAGTATTATCTCTCTTAAATTGATTGTTTCGCGTATAACACCAAAGAATTGTGGCCATTCCTAATTCGTGTGCCTTTTCAAATGCCATTGCAATCTCCTGAATTTGCCGGTTACTTTGTTCAGACCCAAAGTAAATAGTAGCTCCAATTGCAGTTGCACCCATATTCCATGCTTCTATTACAGAACTATATTTAATTTGATCATAAGTATTGGGATAAGTTAATAGCTCATTATGGTTGATTTTAACGATAAATGGAATTTTATCTGCATATTTCCTAGAATGCAAGGCTAGAACACCTTTAGTACTGGCAACGGCATTGCATCCACCTTCTAAAGCTAATTTTATAATATTTTCTGGATTAAAATAATCCTGATTTTTATAAAATGAGAAGGCTGCTGAATGTTCAATCCCCTGATCGATCGGAAGTATGCTTAAATATCCGCTTCCTTTCAATCTTCCGTTATTATATAATTGGGATAAGCTCTTAAGTACTGGTGTACTTCTATCAGAATTTCTAAAGTTATCTATAACGCTGGGTCCTGGCTTTGTCAATTTATCTAGCCCAATTTTTTTAGAACGGTGACTAAGGTAATAGTCCGCATTGTCACCCAATATTTTCTGTATTCTTTCAAATGTATCCATAATCAATTGGTGGATTAACTAAAGTATTGCCTGTTTAAAATTTTCAAATATTTACTCTATAAAGAATATTTTATTGTTTAATTACACTTGAAAATATTCCTTGATAAATTAACTATAAGAGGAAGTAACACTTAAAATATACCAGGAAAAAATCCATATTTAGAAAAGTAAGGCTTTAGCTTTATAAAATTTTCTCTCTGTAAATAAGCTAATTAGAACCTCCCCTATTCCTATAATCAAAAATGGTAGATAGATTTCTTTTTGAAAACCAAAAAACCACGGAGAAAAGGCCAGGAATAGTCCAATAATTATATCTATAATTAAATGTAATTTAAAACTAATTAGACCAGCAATACCCATTTCATAGTCTGTTAATATACTGTATAAAATAGTTCCTATTCCAAAACCTAATAATATCCATGCTGGTAAATAATAGTTGTCTAAAAATAATAAAGGGATTATTATTAATAAACTCCCGATGAGATAATCAAGGTAACCATGAACTTTGGGTCGTATCATACCAAGAGGGATTTTAATTATACTAAAGATTTACAACTTTCAACCGTTCTTTTAATTACGGTTTTCATTTACCTTAAATTTAAAAATGAACAACCAATTTTAGTATTAAAAAGAGGTCAAACCTTTATTAAAACTGATTGAATAATTCTCTCCTAAGAATGCCAATTAACGCCTAATGTACTCTTTACAATCATACCTGGAGAATGTTCCAGGTTGTTAAAAACAAAATTTAATATGCGTTTTTTATTGTTAAAAAAACTTTAATCCTACATTTTTTATAGTAATACTCTTTTTTATTATATGCTCTTTGTTGAAATTTTGTCTTAGTTAGCAAACTGCGAAAATAAAACGCTCCAAGGGGAATTGGACTCAGTGACTTTCGAGTTATGAGAAGCCAGTCATTTTCGTGGAACTTAATTTTTAGACCATCAACTAAACTTTGGGATTATTTTTATGATTTTCTTTTTATCGGAATAATATCATTCTAAAAGTTACCAAATGGAAAAGAAATTAAAGAAAGTGCTAATTTTACTGGTATTGGGAAAGGGTCTAAAAGCCCCGTCATATCAAAAGGGGCTAAGATTTCTTTAGAAAGTGAATACCCCAGGCAATCGCTCAACAGCCTGTTCTCAGTTTTAAGTTGAATTTGTTGATCCCGGATAATTTTTAAAGCTTCTTTCATTGGTACCATTAGCCTCCTATTGAAATCATTATCATATTTTTCACATAATGATCGCCGTCCATCTTTACATCCATCCCATTCCGGGAATATTTCTTGGATTGTATGGTGTTAATTATGAGGGTTCCATTGGTTACCCTTTTCGCATTGGAGTTAGCAAATCGGTATCAGAACTGGTAAAAAGGCAATTCATCATTTTTTTAATCCCTTAGTAGTTCACTTTAAATGAAGATTTTCCGCCTTTTTCCTGCTGAAGCTTTATGGTTCCTATCTCTATCTGCTTATCAATTGGTTTCAGCCTATCTTAGATTCTCATGCACTTTCAGGATTTCTTCATTTTTGCCCGCGGCTTCGGCAATCATTCCAAAATATTTAATATTTAACTTTATTCCATCTGTTTTAATAGTTCCACATCTTCAGCGGTATCCACATCAAAAATTCCTTCTTCAAATTTTATGGTTTCAAAGCTTATCTTTTCATCTAATATTAGTTTTTTAGCGCCCTGATCTTTTTTTAGCGTCATTAAATCTGAAAAAGTTTCCTTTGAAAAAATAGCAGGCACTCCGACCTCCCCCGCATATTCTGAGAATGTAGCAGGCATTTTATTTTCTAACTGTTCGCGAATTAATTCCTGAATTTTTTCTTTGGTAACAAAAGGTTGGTCTGAAAGTAATATTAAAATAAGCTCCAGATCACTTTTAACGTTTAGCGCAGCGGAAACCCCTTTGCTTATGCTCGTGCCCATTCCAAGTTCCCATTCTTCATTAATGATGATGGTAAAGTTCCCAATGTCCAGCCCCTTTTCAATCTTTTTTGCATTTGCACCCAACATTAAAATCCTGTAATCGAATTCAAGTAATTCCGCTACATCTATACTATGCTGTAGCAAAGATTTGCCTTTAAATTCAACGAGTTGTTTTGGAAAACCAAGCCTTCTAGAAGCTCCTGCTGCCAAAATAATAACTCCTATTTTTGCTCTTCCCATCATATCGCAACCTTGGTAAAATGATTAAGCTTTTTGTCATGAATGGGCGTCACTTTCTCTCGTAACGGCTTAGCACTTTTACCGTTTAAAACCATTTGAATTTCAGCCAGAATAGAAAGCCCTATTTCTGCAGGTGTTTCCGCACCTATTTCCAATCCTACCGGTGCATATATTTTATCCAAATTTTCATCTTCCCAATCATAATTTTCATCTTCTAAATCGTTGAGCATTCGCTGGTATTTTTTCAATGGCCCCAGGATGCCAATGTACGGGATAAGTTTTTCCTTAAAAAGCATCTTTAAAACCGCCAGATCATAATTATAGTTATGACTCATAAGTACAAAGAAGCTGCGATGGTCTATTTCAATATTTTTCAAGGTTTCTTCCGGCTTAGAAACGATCACCTGGCAGGAGGAGGTAAACCGGTCTTTATTTGCGTGGGTTGGCCTTCCATCGGTCACTATTACATCCCATCCCAATAAATCAGCTTGTTGTGCAAGAATTTGAGCATCATTTCCGGCACCAACAATAATAAGTTTCACCGGGGGCTGATAATTCTGAATAAAAATATGAGTGGATTCTTTTTCCGTTGTAAATTCAGCAAAATGGGGATGATTATATTTTAGTGTAAGACTTGCTTGTTCTTCTATATAATGAAATAACTCCTTTTCTGGTTTTTGTCCAAAAGTTTTCAAGTCCTTGGTAATTACCAATTTTGTTCCGCACTGCTCTTTCTGCTTGTTTAGGTTAAATTGCACCACAATGGCCAAAGGACTATTTTGTTTGGTAACTTTTTTCAAGAGTTCGCATGGGTTTAAAGCATCCAAATAATCAATGGGTTCAAATAACACCTGGATAATACCGTTACATCCCAATTGTGCACCGATAATAGCATCGTCTTCATCACTGGTGTCATACGATACCAATTTATTTTTTTGCCTGTGCAGGGCGTGAAGCGCTTTGCGCAAGGCATCGCCCTCCAGACAGCCGCCACTAATTGCCCCTGTGATATTTCCATATTCATCAACCAGCATTCGTGCACCGGCTTTTCTGTATGAGGAACCCTGTACGTGAACCACTGTAGCCAGAACGCACCCAGTACTATTCTCCCGCAGAAATTCATATTTAGAAATTATGACATCCAGTTCTCTCATACAGCTGCAGTTTTTAAACTATTTACCACTTTCTCGACCTCATTAACAGCAAATTCAATATCCTGATCACTTGTTTCCTTTCCCAGGCTGATCCTTATTGAAGATAAAGCCAATTCATCGCTTAAACCCATAGACATTAGCACATGAGAAGGCTTGACAAAATTGGAAGTACATGCCGAACCGCGTGAAACGGCTAAATGCTTTAGCTTCCTTAGCAATAAATTTCCGGTTATATCTTTAAAAGAAATATTGGTGGTATTAGGAAGACGGTTGGCATGCTTACAATTGATAATAGCTCCATCTATTTTCCCTAGGGCGTTTTCTAATTTATTCTTTAATTTCATCATTCTTTCTGGTTCCACTGACATTTTGGAAGTTGCAATTTCAGCAGCCTTTCCAAAGCCTACAATTCCGGGAACATTTAAAGTTCCAGGTCGCAAACCTTTTTCCTGTCCGCCCCCAAAAACATAAGGATCAATTGCTACCTTATTCTTTTTATTTATATACAAGGCTCCAATACCTTTAGGTCCATAAATCTTATGGGAAGAGAAAATAGCCATATCTAAATTCAATTCTTCCAAATTCACCGGAATTTTACCTACCGCCTGGGTAATATCGCTCATTAATATCGCTCCTTTTGAATGCACAATCTCCTCAATTTCAGCCATAGGATGGATGAGCCCGGTTTCATTATTTGCCAGCATCAGACAAACCAATATTGTTTCAGATGAAATAGCCTCTTCCAAATCTTCCAAATCAATATTCCCAGCTCGATCCACCTTAAGATACGTCACCTCAAAACCCTTTTTCTCTAAAGCCTGCATAGGATCCAGCACCGCTTTATGTTCGGTTTCACAGGTAATAATATGCTTCCCTTTTACCTTATGCTTCTCGCAAAACCCGAAAAGGGCAAGATTGGCAGCTTCAGTAGCCCCTGAAGTAAAGGTTAGTCCCGTGGGTTTACAGTTCAACAATCCGCTTATTTGTTCCCTGGCAAGTTCCACTGCTTCGCGGCTATCCCATCCAAAGACATGGTCACTACCGGCATTACCAAACTTTTCAGTAAAATACGGCAGCATTGTCTCGACGACTCCCTGGGCTACCGGAGTACTTGCGTTGTAATCGAGGTATATAGGCTTATCTTTTGACTTCATCGTTATATATTGCTATATATATCGGTTTTTAAAATAAAGGGAATTTCACTGCTCCCCTATTTTCCGTTATTTTATAATTTTTAGCAGATCATTTTCCTGTTCCAGAAGCTCATTAACCTTTTGCTCCAATTTCTCATATTCCCGAATAACCTTTAAGGCATAGGGGGTTATTTCCGCGCCACCACCATGGGATCCTCCTTTCTTTAAAATCACTAAAGGCTCGGCAGCATGCTTATTTAATCGCTGAACCAGATCCCAAGCTTTTTTATAGGACATATTCATCTGTGCAGCTGCCCTGGATAGGGATCCTTCTTTATGAATTCTTTTTACCAATTCATTGGGTCCTGGTCCATAGAATTTTTCACCTTCATTTTCTACCCAATATTTAAACTTAATTTTTTTCATTGGGAGCCAGCTGTAATTAAGTTTTTAATTCCCTGCTTTCCGCATTAATTTCCGGTAGAAAGGGTTGCTTGTAAATTCTTTTTCCTGTTGCTTTATAAAGGGCATTGGCTAATGCTCCCTGCACCGGTGGGAAAGGCGGCTCTCCTAGTCCTGTGGGATCAATACCGTTTTCTACAAAATGTACATCAATCTTTTTTGGAGCTTCACGATGCCGAATTAGACGATAGGAATCAAAATTATTTTGTTGAACGCCGCCATCTTTAAATGATAACTCACTGTATAAAGCATGTCCAATTCCATCGATAGTCCCACCTTCCACCATATTTTTGGCTGCATCAGGATTTACCACAATACCACAGTCTACGGCACAGGTTACTCTATCGATGACCGGCTCGTTATCTTTTAAATCCATTTCTAAAATCTGTGCGACGTAGGAATTATGGCAATAATAGGCAGCTACTCCTTTACTTGAAGTAGAATTACCATTATTCCAACCGGCTTTATCCCTAACAAGTTCCAGAACGCCAGCATATCGCGCGGGATCATAATCATTTTCTTCCCCTACCGGGTCATTTTTCGCCCGCTTTAGCATATCCAAGCGGAACTGAATCGGATCTTTTCCAACTTCCTCAGCAAGTTCATCTAAAAAAGATTGTTCGGCCCCGGCAATAAAATTAGAACGCGGTGCCCTGAAAGCTCCTGTGGAAATACTCGAATCTATCGTCCAACTCTCGGCAAGGTAATTATCAATTGCTCCTGCCGGAAAACGATTCGCAAAAAGGGGGCTTTCGGTAATCCCCCCGGCATTTACGTGAAATGCGGTAATATTATTATTCGCATCAATTGCTGCACGGTAAGACACCCTGTAAGCCGGACGATAAACCCCGTTGGTCATATCGTCTTCCCGGGTATATACTAATTTTATCGGCCTTTTCATTTTTTGTGAAATTACAGCGGCTTCCACAAGGAAATTCCCATACAGTCGGCGGCCAAATCCCCCTCCCATTCGGGTCATTTGGACATCGATTTTATCTAGCTCGAACCCTAATCGTTTATTTACACTTTTTTCAGCAAATTCCGGGGTTTGAATAGGCCCTAATAATTCGGCCTTTTCATCAGTTACATTGGCATAAAAGTTCATCGGCTCCATACAATTGTGGGCAAGGAATGGGCAGGAATACGAACGCTCAATAACCCTTGCTGCATTGCTAAAGGCTGATTCAGGATCACCATCTTTTCGAACTACTTCTGATTTTGCGGGCCCGGCATCGCTCATCAGGGCTGTATGCATGTCGGAATTTTCCAGGCCACCTGTATCTTCCATACCCGGGGATTTTTCGAGAATTTGCATTTGATGCGTTAAATCAGGATTTAAATCCCATTCTACATTTAGGGCCTTTTTTGCCTGCATGACCTGCCAGGTGGATTCCCCAACGACAACTACCAATTTGGAAAATGCAGCCACATCACTCCATTCCCGCTCCATATCTTCAGGATATGTATCTATGGTAAAAATATCTTTTATTCCGGGCATTTCTTTTGCTTTAGCTGCATCCATAGATTTAAACTCCATCCCAAAGGCCGGAGGTTGGACTATCATTGCAATAAGCATATCATCTTCATAAATATCCAACCCGTATAAGGGTTTTCCTGTTACTATTTTTTTAGCATCTACATTTTTTCGGGAAGTACCGATAATTTTAAAGTCACTATTATCTTTTAGTTCAATTTCATCAGGTACTTCAATCTTTGTGGCCGCCTTAGCGATTTCACCATAACCTATAGACCTATCGCTAGCTTTATGACTAATAATTCCCTTGTCCACAGAAAGTTCAGTAACAGGTACCTCCCACTCTTTTGCCGCCGCACTAAGCAACATTTGTTTGGCGGTGGCCCCAGCCATTCTTAGCGGTTCCCATCCCTGGCGAATAGATTGACTACCACCGGCAAGTTGACGAGTAAAAACATCAAGGTTAAGTGGTGCCTGTTCTACAATGACATTGTTCCAATCTACGTCAAGCTCTTCGGCTACAATCATAGGCATCGCTGTTTTCACATTTTGTCCTATCTCCGGATTGGGAGAGTAGATCGTTATAATACCATTATCCCCTATTTTCAAATATCCATTGAGTTCAAACCACTCATCGGGCATTTGCATCGCTACTTCCTCCCCGTTTTCTTCAGCCGCACGCTTACAGGCCAACCAATTAAAACCGATTAATAATCCACCTCCGGCAAGCGATACATTCTTGATGAATGATCTTCTGCCCATTCCTGTTTTTACTTTTTTCATTTTTTCAGGTTTTAATTATACGGTTTGGGACGCTGATTTGATAGCGGCTTTAATTCGGTTATAAGTTCCGCAGCGGCAAATATTTCCGTTCATTACATCTTCTATTTCTGCATCACTGGGACTGGGATTATTCTTTAAAAGTGCCGTGGCTGCCATAATCTGCCCCGCCTGGCAATACCCGCATTGCGGGACATCGTGCTCCAACCAGGCCTTTTGAACAGGATGGTCTCCGTTCTCGGATAAACCTTCTATAGTAGTTATTTCATTTTCTTGGGCAGCAGAAATTGGAACCTGGCAGGATCTTACAGCAGAACCATTAAAGTGTACGGTACATGCGCCACATTGAGCAATTCCACAGCCATATTTTGTACCAACCAATTTTAAATTATCCCGTAGCACCCAAAGTAAGGGAGTTTCCGGGTCTACATCTACCGAGTGTTTCTTACCGTTAATATTTAAATCGAATTGCGCCATAGTTATGTATATTTAGTTGAAAGCCTATTAAAGTATAAAAAATAATCCTTCTAACTTGTAAAACTTAATAAATTGAGACTTAAGCTTAGAAATATTAAAGCATTTTATAAAAATTCACCTCTATTTAATTTTATTGCTCTAATTCTTATACTGAGAATCTGAAACCTCATCTTCCCATTCCGTTGGGCCATCAACTCTACTGGTAATGGCTATTTGCACAAAGTCGTCATTCGGACCAGCGCCGTGCCAGTGAGGCGTATCTGCCGGGCATTTTGCTACATCTCCTTTTTTCATTATTACTTTTTGACTCCCCTTTTCCTGGTAATAGCCTTCCCCTGAAAGCGCAAGTATAATCTGCCCGTTGGGATGCCGGTGCCAAAAAGTTCTGGCTCCGGGTTCAAAAGTTACTACACCTACAGAATTCTTATTTACCTCATCGGCTGTTACTAAAAAATTTACCCACGCATTCCCTGTAAAAACAGGGTTTTCTATTTTTTCCCCTCGTGGATATATTTTTTCACCGTCATCAGTTGCGGCTTTCGTTTCAGTACGCTCCCCGGAGATAAGTGCGGCAACAACTTCCCTACTCTCAAGACCTGTTCCTTCATCTATTTCGGTTTCAATCATCTTCACAATCTGGAGTATCTGTGGTTCCGTCACACCGTGCCTCATACTAATTTTAATATGACCTGTAGCCATAGGTGCAGCACCTCCCATACTTAAAAGAGCGGCTACCGTGGCAATTTCCCGCTCTTTGTAACTCAAGACTCTTCGTTTAAAAATATCTGCAAAGAGGTGTTCTTTTAAAAACACTTCAATGATTGGAACTGTTTTGGCATAACCAGCTTTTGGACGATTTTCCACTCCGGTTAGATCAGCCAGAACTTCTTTTCCTATTTCATATTTATTCCCTTCTTTTAAGTCTTTAGGTTTTTCCCCCGCTTCGTCTTCAATTCCCTTTTCCTTTCTATCTTCCAATACATCGGTTAGCGTATTGATGGCCATAAGACTTCTGGGAAAACCTGTATATGCATACAGATGAACAAGTTCCTCTTTTATCTTATTAATGCTAAGTCCATTATCCAAACCTTCGTTCAAGGCATCTTCTAAAGTTTCAAGATCTCCTGTAGCAGTAGCAGCAGAAATTCTGGCAATACTATATTCAGTAGGACTTAACTTTTCATTTTCCGATTGTGCTGAAATAGTTAAAGGAACTACTATCAACAAACAAAAAAGTATACTTCTAAAATTATAGTTCATTTTTTTAATTTTAAGATTCAATAGTTATCAGGACAGTTTTTATAGTAGTCCAATTTTTTGCAACCAGGTATCAACCTGATCTGAAACTTCTTCTTCACGTTCTCCTTCAATGGCTAAGAACACCCCTCTTTTTTCATAGCCTCCCTCTACCGAAAAACCTTCAAGAATATCACTTTCAGGACATAGCTTTCGCAATTGCTCAAAACCCTGGCCTATTCCAAATCCGGCATTGGTGTTAAATGGAATTATGGTTTTTCCACTTATATCATTTTCAGTTAAAAAGGATTTCATTGGTGGTGGCATTTGCATATCCCAGGTAGGAAAGCCTATGAAGATCGTATCATATTTTTTAAGATCCTCAATTTTGGTTTTTAAGGGAGGTAGATATCCTTCTTCATTTTCACGATCTACCTGGTCCACGATTTTTTGATAATCCTCGGGGTAAGGGTTTTCTTTTTCAAGGGCTACCAGTTTACCACCCACCTTATTCTGAATTAACTCGGCTACCACTTTTGTATTATTGGTTCGGGACAGGTATACAATAAGGGTCTTCTCTGAACCTACAGATAATTTCTTCTGAGAATTAGCACAATTCATTTCTACTGCAAAAATTAGGAATGATAATATGACAACTAAACTCTTGTTCATTAATTTCAATAGTTAATTGAGACTAAAATTTTAATTAATAATAGTTTTTAATTTTATTAAAAATTAGAGGCATTGTTTATTTATCTAAAGCTTACATATCAATTAATTCGAGGGTATCAATCATACTTCTCGTTTTTTCTTTACAAGATTTAAAATGGGGGTGTTTCTAAATGTGACTGATAAGCCTTTTTATTAGCGTAGATCGTCTTCAACATCCTGGTCCTCATTTTTTTCCTGGCCATAAGAACTAATACAGAATATTGCTAAAAATAATATCAACAATACTTTAGGGAGTTTCATCCCTGCTTTTTCAATCTTCATTAGGACTAGAAAGTTGCTTTACAAAAGAAAGGTTTGCTAATTTCCAATCTTTACCTTCTTTCACATACACTTCGGTGGCTATAAAAGGATTAGTTACTTCATTACCACCTACCACTGCCAATAAGGTAATTCGGCTGGATACAATAGCTGTATTGCCAATAATATCAGCAGAAACTTCATGAATATCTGCTTTCTTATAGTGTATACCACCGCTACGAATAACCTCAACTTCACGGTCTTTTCCCCAGCTTCCGCCCATATGGACAAATTGAGATTTATCGTGAAATAAATCTTCAAGTTTATCGGCATCCTTATCAGCCATCCATTCCCATTTCTTCTCGGAAAGCTCGATCATTTTCTGTTCTTTGTCAGTATTTTGAGCAGTAGCTCCGATACCGTTCAGCAATAAAAATGCTCCAATAATTACTGTTTTGATATTAAATTTTGTCATAGCTAATAGTTTTATTTTTGAATTTCATGGTCATCCCGAACACTACTAAATGTGAGATCGAGTAACTTCCAATGGGCACTTTCTTTTTTATAAAATTCTGTCACGGTAAATTCATTGGACACATCATTTCCCCGAACATGGGCGGTAAGTGTAATTCGGTTCCATAAAACTGCAGTATCATCTCCAAAGGTCTCCACGGCTACATCATGTACTTCAGCCTTTTTATACCAAATGCTCCCAGTTTCTATAATTTCCAGTTCCCGATCTTTCTTCCAGGAACCGCTCATATGTACAAATTTTGCTTTATCGTGAAATAGCTTTTCAAGTTTCTCAACATCCTTATCGGCCATCCAATCCCATTTCTTTTTGGAAAGTTCTTTGATTTCTTTTTCAGTATCCGAACTTGATAATTCCGGAGCCTTGATAGCATTATAGGTTTCCGCAGTAATGGTATCAGTCCATTTTGTTGGGGCATTTCCACTTATTGCAATATAGGTAACCGGGGTGTTGGGTGTAGCAGCGTGCCAATGTTCTATCTCAGGTTCACATTTTATCACATCCCCCTGTTTTACTACCTGGACTTCCTTTCCTTTTTCCTGATAGTAACCTACTCCGTCTGTGATATATAATTGTTGGCCTTTGGGGTGAAGGTGCCAATTCAGCTTTGAACCGGCTGCCATTGTTGCCTGTACGACATTAAAATCAAAATTTTCATCAGCCTCAGCCAGGTGATTTAACCAAACATCACCGGTATGATGAACATTGGGTGCTTTTTCTCCCTTTGGAAAAATTTCAGGTTGGGCCATCAACCATTGTGAGGAAAATAAGGTTATCATAGTGATTAAATAAAATGTTTTTATGAGTTTCATAGTATATTTTTTAAGGTTTAATATTTTTTAATCCAGGCCTTTATCCTGCAGCCACTCGAATAAATGATCGGCCACTTCCTGATTATTTAAATCTGACATTGGGAAATGCGTATTTCCTTTCATCCCAATCTCAGGTAGAGGCACCAGCGTAACATCTCCACCGTGTTCATTTACTACATCTGTCCATTTTCTGGCCATAGCAAGGGCTACACGCCACTGTTCTTTACCTGGGTTTTGTGTTTCTTCTTCAGGGATATAATCTCCAAAATAGATGATAATCGGAATTTCGGTAAGGCGTTCGAATTCCGACATTGGAACTCCCCTGGCACTTAATTCACCGCCTAAATAAGGCATAGGCTCAGGCACCTCTCCTTCCGGAAACACAAAATTGCTTCCGGGCTCATAAGACGCTATAGCCTTTATATTCTCATTTTCCAAGGCTGTGAGCCAGCCCTGTCCACCGCTATGGGAATGGGTCACCAGCACACCAGGACCAATTTTATCGAATAAAGCAGAAACAGCATCAATATTTACTTCAATATCCAAGGGTCCGGTATCAGGCGTCATTTGTCTGAAGAACTGATCTAAAGCTTCGGGATCTTTTGAGAACTGTACATCTTCATAAAATTCCGTCCCCATTCCCAATCTGAAGATACCAAACCACAACTGGTCATCGGTACTTGCCGAAATTGTGGTAGGTTCTGTGCTCCTTCCGGCTAATCCTCTTCTGGGTTGATCGATAAGGTAAACCGGAAAGCGTTTCCGAAGGAAAATACTTTGGAATCCCTCCCTGCCATCGGGCGTAGTTTGCCAGGTTCTCATCGATTGGCCGAACCCGTGCCAAAATATTAGTGGTAATTCGCGAGCGTTTACAGGTTTTTGATAAAAAACCGTAGCGTGGTCACCATGAATGGTTTGTCCTGCCGTACTTTGGTTACCCGGATTGAATGCTCCGTGCTCAACAGGATCAAAGCTTCCAGGACTCTTTTTTACCGTGCCTCCAGCGGCAAAACTTCCTTGCTCTGCAATAACTAATTCCCCATTAGGTTTAACCCCACAGGAAAAAATAATAAAACTTAGCAATACTAAAATCCTCTTAAAAGCAGAAGATAATGTCTTAGGTTTAATATGTGTTTTTAATGTCATTCTTCTTTATTTTTTGAATTGAACATATACCTGAATAAGGATAAATACTCATTTCTATACAAATATCGATTAATAAATAACCATACTTTGTATATAAAATACTGATATCCTTACCATTTTTACTGATGTGTTCTGTTCTTCTAATTTACCAATAATCTGATTGGTATATTTGTTATGAAATTATAGAAACTATAAAAATGAAGGATTTAGTTAAAGTAGATACCATTTCTCAATACAATGAACTTAAGGAGATACCCACCAGGCATCCCTTAATAACGGCTTTTGACAGTTCAACCGCCAGGCCATTGCCTAGCGGTAATTTCAGTTTTGGTTTTTATGCCATATTCTTAAAGGGTGTCAACTGTGGTCAGCTCCAGTACGGAAGAAATAATTATGATTATGAAGAAGGGACTTTAGTTTTTATGGGGCCCGGGCAGGTAGTGGGAATAAAAAGCCAAAAAGATTACAATCCGAAAGGTTTTGCCCTACTTTTTCATCCGGAATTCATCAAAGGCACCCCGCTTGCAGCAAACATTCACAGATATAACTTTTTTTCCTATGAGCTTAATGAAGCCTTACATGTCTCTAAAAAAGAAGAGCAAATAATAAAAGAACTGTTCTTAAAAATCGATTATGAACTCGATCAGAATATTGATAAGCACAGTAAAACCATCGTAGCCAACAATATTGAATTACTACTGAACTACTGTGAACGTTTCTACGACAGGCAGTTTATTACCAGGGAAAATTTAAATAAAGGTATTCTTTCCAATTTTGAGAAATTATTAAATGAATACTTCCATTCTGAAAATCCGACGAAATTAGGATTACCCTCAGTAGCTTATTTTGCTGATAAATTAAACCTTTCTTCAAATTATTTTGGAGATTTAATCAAAAAGGAAACCGGTAAATCGGCAATGGATCATATTCACCTTAAGCTAATAGATATCGCAAAAGAAAAGATATTCGAAGCAGATAAATCAATAAGCCAAATCGCTTATGAACTGGGTTTTAAATACCCCCAGCATTTCAACCGAATGTTTAAAAAGGAAACTGGTATTACACCTAGTGAGTATCGTTCAATGAATTAATGGTTAAATTCTAAATTAAAAATCCAAAATGCGGAGGATATTTGCCGCATTTTGGATTTATCAACAGTCTTTTTGATTTAAGGGAATGAATTAATCCTTAAACTGACTTTCAATTTCAAGTGGGTTTATAGGTTTTACCCTATCCCAAAAAGATATCACGTTAATAATCTTCCACTGATCGTCTTCTTTTTGCATTAGTCTTGATTCACTACTTAAGTAATACTTATTTTTTTCATCCACAAGATTATATTGGTTCCATTTTGCATAGGCAGAACGATCGCTATTAAATTTTATATCAAATTTCTTACGTTTAGGATTAGAGTATTTAGGTTTTTCATTTTCAACATAAAAACCTGTCATCATAATTTTCTAAGCAGTCACTAAAATTTTTCAACCGAGTAGGATTAACAAAACGATCCAATTTTTTTCAAATAAAATGTTTAAAAAACTTATTAATTTTCTTTACATTTGATTAATATTAACCTTAAAGTTACCTAATCGGTTACCTGAAGGAAAGAAAATTAAGAAAAGTACTGAATTTAAAGGTATACTGGGAAGGGTCTAATAGCCCTGTCATCCCGACTTTTTAAGATATCAAAATATCACAAAAATTATCAAAATCCTATATTTAATTTCTTTAATAGGTATATCGCTATTTAGTACGGGAAAATAAAAAAAAACGAGCATACAGAAATTTCCATATGCTCGTTATTAAAAATATATTTTGCAAATTTTAAATTATCTCTGTTTTACCTGGGGTTGGAATTGGATATAGTCCATCTTTACCCGGTACAGTTGGAGGAGTAGACTCCCAGGTTACCTCTTCTGGCATTAAAACTTTATCTGATTTTAAAGCTTCATCCCAGTTAATTATTTGACCTGAATAGGTAGCCATTCTTCCCATGATGGCAGTCATGGTACTTTTTGCTCCATTTTCCGCATCACTTATAACCTCCTTATTTCTTATGGAAGCAAAGAGTTTATCGTGCTCTACCTGATAGGGGTTTGGATCCCTTCGGTTTCTGTATTCAAAGATATTATTACCTTCTATATCTGTAATACTAGCAGCACCTGCATCATTCATATGAACAGATCCTTTTGTACCCTGAAAATCCTCTCCCACCTTAGACCAGGTCCCAGGTTGATGACGACATTGACTTGAAATTACTGCACCCCCAGGATATTTAAATTCTACAAAATGATGATCAAAAATCTCCCCATGTTCAGAACCTGTTCTTACAAGGCGTCCTCCCATACCCTGAGCAGAAACGGGATATTCTCCAATAAACCAGTTTGCAACATCTATATTATGAATGTGCTGTTCAAGGATATGATCTCCACACAGCCAATTAAAATAATACCAATTCCGCATTTGGTACTCCATTTCGCTCTGGCCTGCTCTTCTGGGATTTACCCATACTCCGCCGCTGTTCCAATATACCTGGCCCGAAATTATTTTTCCAATCGCATTTTGATTAATTTTTTCTTCCATTGCGATGTAATTGTTTTGGTAATGCCGCTGAAGACCAACAACCACATTTAGTTTATTCGCTTTCGCAACTTTGGCCATTTCGAGTACTTTTCTTATTCCAGGTACATCGGTAGCCACGGGTTTTTCCATAAACACATGCTTGCCTGCATTTATAGCATACTCAAAATGATAGGGCCTGAAGCCCGGCGGAGTTGCCAGGATAACCACATCTGCCTGGTCTATGGCTTTTTTATAAGCATCAAAACCAACAAATTTATTTTTCTCCTTAACATTTACTTTTTTTGTTCCTTCAAATTCTTTTTGAAGGCTTTGTAGGCTTCCGTTCAACCTATCTTCAAAGGCATCAGCCATTGCTACTAATTCCACATTTTCATCAGCCTTCAATGCCTGGTTTGCTGCTCCTGTACCTCTACCTCCACAGCCTACCACTGCTATCTTTAAGGTTTTATCATTAAAAACATTTGCCATAGCCCCCATTTCCATAGCGGGTAGCATCATTCCGGCTGTGAAAAGAGCTGTATTCTTGCAAAAAGTTCTTCTTGAAGATTGCAAATCAGGTTTCTGGTTCTTTTTAGAGTTATTCATTATTCTATTGTTTTAAAGTTACGGGGTTTGTGAACCCCAATATTTTTCATAATCGGTTTCTGATGGTGGATTTGGAGTCCTTACAATTCTAAATCCTACAAATGGGGCATCTGTATTCCACCATCTACTTTTAGGAAATTGCGGATCCCGCATTTTCCAATTTTCTAGTGAGCCCAATCGGGCGGCACTTCTTAAATACTCGGCATCATCATAATAAGAGCCTCCTCTAACCGAGCGTGGATATTCAGTTTCAGGAAATTCTATAGGGTTTATTGTTACAGATTTCCTGGTTCTATAAACTTCTGGCAGGTATTGATCTAGTGTCCATTCTGCTACATTTCCATACATATCATAAAGCCCCCAGGGATTCGGCTTTTTTTGACCTACTCTATGATAAGAATTTTCGCTATTGCCATAAAACCAGGCATATTCGTCCAAATCTTCTATATTATCTCCAAAATGAAACGCTGTAGTAGTACCCGCACGAGCTGCATATTCCCATTCGGCTTCTGTAGGCAACCGATAAAAATGGCCTGTTTTGGCAGATAACCATTCGCAAAATTTAGAAGCCGCATGATGGGTTACATTTCCTACCGGTAAACCTTCACCGGTACCCATCCCCAGGCTCATATCTACATAAGGAATAGTAGCTCCCGAGACTGCATCTACTACTATATCTACCTCCCCCGCTTTGGCAGTTGGTGGAACTCCATCTATTGCCCTGTTCACAAACAAATTATATAACTCCCAGGTAATTTCATGTTTGGCCATCCAGAAAGCGTCTACTTTCACTTCATGTACAGGACCTTCGTCCATATAGCGGTTTTCTTCACCTTCCGGACTTCCCATTGTAAAGGTTCCGGCAGGGATTGCTACCATTTCAATTACCAAATCTGATCCTGCTATTTGCTGAGTATAATCTTCAAGTTGCTTTTCCTGGGAAGAAGCTATTGTAACAACTAAAAGAAACAGTAAAATAAACAGGTTTTGTCTACTTTTCATCTTTATAAATTTTCTGACTTCTTAAATAAATACTGGTTGAAAATGGGATTGAGTTTATAAATGAGTAAGTTCTACTTTGCTAAATTCTACTTCGGCACCTTCAGCCTGTAAGGCGATATGTCCTTTTTTTGCTGTAGAATTAAATCCTTCATTTACCAGATCGCCATTCACCCATACTTTAATAGTATCTGCACGGCTTTCAATTACCATATTATTCCATTCTCCCAAAGCATTCTCAGAATCGTCGGTTAAATTTTTAATCCTGCGTTCTTTTCCTTCTGTTATACCCCAGTTTTCCTTGGGCCCTCTACGCTCTTCCATGTTAGGAACTTCAACATTTTCTACTATACACCAAAAATCACCTGCATTTTCGTGCATCATTTGCACTTCTATTGATTTTGGAAACATACCATACAAAGCACGCGGGGTAGATGCATGTACTAACACTCCACAATTTCCTGGTTCTCCCGGAAAGCGATAATCCACGTCCAGTTTATAGTTTTGATATACTGAATCTGTAATTAGATGCCCCTGCGGTTCACCCAAACTAACCAATAAGCCGTCCCTAATTATAAATGGACTTTTAGCACCAGGATCTTCATCCATTTTAGGTACATCCACATGCCATCCTGAAAGATCTTTCCCATTAAATAGATTGATTGTGTCACTCCGTTTTGTTTCGTGGCTTTTACAGGAGAATATTAAAAAGGATAATATATAAATTGCTATATAATTTTTCATCTAAATCTTTTAAAATTAAATATGTTTAAATAAAACGCCAGGAAAAGATTTTATCATCTTAAATTCCCGACGTTTATTTTCACTTAGTTTAATATCCAGGGTTTTGAATCAATTGATCATTTCTATTCATCTCATCCCTTGGTATTGCAATGAAATACATCTTATCGAGCCATTCACGGTTTTCTATTCCCGGTGAGAGATCTCTGACTTCATATTCGTAATTATAACTGGAAGGGTCATATCTATATATCTGGATATTGGCTCCCGGTTTAAGAAACCCTTCTACGTCAATAATACGAACCTGTTGCCCAAGGGTTTGGGGTGCTATCATCCATCTCCGGGCATCATGAAAACGATGTTCCTCATAAACCAACTCCACCAGACGTTCTTGTCTATATTGCTCCATCAAATCCTGTCCAGATGCTGTAATAGCTGGCATACCAGCTCTATAACGAATTTTATTAAGCCATTCTTTAGCCATATCTTCTTCCCCTAGTTCTATAGAAGCTTCAACATAGTTAAGTACGGCTTCTGTATATTTAAGAAAGGGAAAAGGAATCTGCTGACGAACATTCTGATCCACGATAGCAGGATCTGGATCGGTAAATTTTCTTACATAATATCCAGTATGAGTTCCATTCCAGTCTTCTATGGCACTACTACGTGTATCTAAACCATTATGTGTTATGGTTTCTCCGGTACCAGATTTTACTTCATAAGTTCCCGTCTGGATTTGGTCAAATGGATCACTACCAGCCACATCTGCGGTTCGGGGTTTCCAGTCTGCACCATCGTATAAAATAGTAGCATAAAATCGTGGATCCCGATTATCATATGGATTATTAGCATGTTCAGAATTATTCCAGTTAAACTCATTTCCATCTATGAGCTCATAATGGTCTACTAAATTTTGGGTAGGAGCATTCCCCGCCCAATTATGATAACCATTTGGACCATTATAAAGTCCTATCTGTTGTCCCGATTCATTTTTTGCAGCTACGAAATACCTTGCAAAAAGTAGTTCGGTAGCTGCTGCAGGATCTGCCATAACACTGCCACCTCCAAGGGAAAGGGCCATATAGTTTTCTTTGCCTTCTTCTGCAGAAATAGGTTCAATTAGATCCATTTTATATCCTCTATTTAAATCTACAACCTCTTTGGCTGCAGCTTGTGCTCTTCTCCAACGGTCTTGTTGATTTCCACTTACATAACCAAGATATTCGGGATTAGAATAACCGGCAATATCAGACGAGTTAGCCGAGGCTGTTGGAATATCGTGAAGATCACTCGCTGCGTATAATAATACCCTTGCTTTAAGAGCAAGCGCAGCTTCCATACTAGCCCTCCCATCTACATTTAAGCCTTCCAATAAAGGTTTGGCACTATCTAAGTCTGAAACAATAAATTCTACAGTTTCTTCAAATGTATTTCTAGGAATCTCCAGGTCTTCGGAATCTAACGTATAAACCTTGTCAACGATAGGTACTCCTCCATGCATCCTTAAAAGGTTATGGTAGTAATACGCTCGTAAAAACAATGCTTCTCCTCTAAGCTGATTAACCATATCTGGATCATCAAAACCAGGCTCTTCCAAATTCTCTAAAGCGATATTAGCCGCACGAATTCGACCATATAGGTCTCCCCAGTTATACGTATAATTTATAAATCCTCTTTCCGCAGGTCCAGATCGCGATTCGGTGATGGTATTAATCCCTCTACCAGGGTGCGTAAACAAAGCTTCATCTGATAGTGAAGCCATCATTTGTTCATCAAATCCTCCCTGTCCTAAACCATTGTATATTTCGAGTACAAAGGCCTCTGCCAGGGCTGCATCCACCCAAACATCTGATTGCGAGAATTCATCTAAAGGTTGGGTATCTACAAAATCGTCATTACAACCTACTACTGCAAAAAGTAAGAGCAGGAAATATCCTATATTTTTCATTCTATAATTTTTCATATTTCGAGAATATTTAAAAAGTTACTGCTACTCCCAAATTCAAAATTCGAGATTGTGGATAATAATGTCCAATGGAGTTGGTCACTTCGGGGTCATAGGCAGTCATGCCACTCCAGGTAATAAGATTAAAACCGCTTGTGTAAACCCTTAGACTACTCATTCCAATCTTTTCCCCTATTTCAACTGGAAGTGTATATCCTAATTCCACATTTTTTAAACGGATATAGTCTGTACTCTGAAGCCAATAGGTATTATTATAAGAATAATATTGATTACCACGATCGGTGATACGAGGATGAACCGAACTGGGATTCTCTACGGTCCAACGATTATCGTAATGTTCCTCCAGGTAATTTCCAATAGATCCGGCCTCATCAGTACCAACTCTTATTTCTCCTCCGGCTGCACCCTGAAAAAGGACAGAAAGATCAAAGCCTTTATATTGGGCTCCAAAGTTAAGCCCGCCCTGGAAGGTAGGGGTGGTGTTTTTATCCCGACGTACTCTGTCATCTGGTGTAATATAACCATCTCCATCATAATCCCGGTACTTCATATCCCCAGGCCGGATGGTATTAGTAATATCACTATAATCAAGAGTATTACTGGCTATATCTTCTTCATCTACAAAAACTCCATCATAGATATAATACAAACCGGAATTTATTGTTCTTCCTGTAGTTCGTTGCCATTCTGGCGCACCCGGCGCCTCGTCCCAGAAAATAATTTTGTTCTTGGCATATCCTCCATTAACATTTACATTGTAAGTAACTTCGCCAGCCTTGCCGCTGTGCCCAATATTAAAGTCAAATCCTCTGTTTTCAATTTCACCAATATTTTCAGCCGGAAGTGTCATCCCCGCTGATTGCGGTATAGAAGCGTTTCTTCTCCAGAGAATATTAGAACGTTTGTTTAAGAATACATCAAATTCAAAATTAATCGCTCCCTCAAACATCTGTCCATCCAATCCTATATTATAGTTATTTGCAACCTCCCAAGTAATTAGTGGATTTGGGACTCTACTTTCGAAGAGAGTTTGGTTTACAGCCCCGCCGGCAACGTATGAACCAAGTCCATAGGTAGCAAAGTACTGGTATTCCTGAAGCACATCATCGTAATATACATTATCATTACCCATTTGCCCCCAGGAAGCTCTTAATTTCAAGAAGTTAACTACAGAAACATTCTCTTTCCAAAAATTTTCTTCAGAGATACGCCATCCAAGCATAAAACCTGGAAAGAAGCCGTAGCGGTTCTCTGATGGAAACATATAAGAACCATCATATCTCCACAAGAATTCAGCTAGATATTTTTGTTTGTAATTATATCCAACTCTGCCAAAATAATTTAACCTTGCTCGCTCCCAGGCGCTTCCTGAGTTGTTGAGTTCTTCTCTACCACCCGCGAACATTTGATCTACTGTAGTTGACAGGAAATACCTTCGAAAAGCTCCAAAAGTTTCATTGTTGATGGTTTCACGATTTACCCCTGCGAGCAAGTTAATCTCATGATCTCCAAAATCTCTATCATAGCTCAATACGCCACCCAAGAGAATATTCAATTGATCTTCATTTCCCTGATTTAAGTTTGGCTCAGCCGGCCCTCTTTGACCTCTTATGAGTGCAGGAGTTTCCCCATCATCTTCATAATCCCCCTGCCACGTGTATAAATACCAGGGCGTTTGCCAGGTTTTAGTTTGCCTAACATATTTATCTACAGCAGCGGTACCTGTAAATTTCAGCCCTTCTACCCAGGGTGCTTCAATTACTACCTTCCCGTTGGTCTGAAAATAATATCTTTTATCCCGGTTATATCCGGTTTGGTCTGTTGTGATTACCACAGGGTTTTGACCATTCTCAATATCAGGACCTGGCATACCATTTGGCCAATAGGCATTGGAAACGGGACTACCTCTCATTAACATCCGGAAAATATCTGAAGCGGCCTGGGTGGGAAAATTTCTGTCTTCTTCTCTTCCCAATACTCCAATTTGTGTGCTTATATAATCACTAATTTCCGCATCCATATTAACACGAATTCCATATTGCTGATAATTTGTCGCCGAATTTTTGTAAAAGGCATCTTGATCCTGATAATCAATGGAGGCTATTAGGTTAACGTCTTCACTTCCCCCACTAATTTGTAAATTATGTTTTTGCTGGGTAGACCAATCTTTTAGAGTTTCTCCAAACCAGTCGGTATTGGGATAATTCCAGGGATCTTCTCCACTTCGAAAGAGTGCAAATTCCTCTGGCGTAAATGGCGCCAATACTTCATTTCCATCAGGTCGGGTATAGACACCTGTGGACTGAAAGGCACTATTTGCAGGTTCCCATTCATTAACAGGAAGTTTATAAACTTCCAGGTCATTTCTCATCTCAGCGTATTGAACGGCATCAGCCAGATCTGGAATTACTGTAGGCTGCGTGAATCCCATATTATAATTATATGATAATTGGGCCTTTCCTTCCCTTCCTCTTTTGGTGGTAACCAAAATAACTCCGTTTGCTGCTCGAGCTCCATAAATAGCTCCAGAAGCATCTTTAAGAACAGAAATATCTGCAATATCTGCTGGGTTTAATCGTTCAAAACCCCCAGCTCTGGCAGGAATACCGTCAATTACAACTAAGGGACTACTATCTCCTAAAGTATTGGTTCCCCTAATTCTAATATTAGAGCCATCATAGCCTGGCTCACCACTTCCCTGGGTAGCAACAACTCCCGGAATTCTACCTGTTAATGCGTTAGATACATTTAGGTTCGCAGATTTTTGAATTTCTTCCCCACCGACCGTAGCAACTGATCCAACTATATTCTCTCGTTTTTGAGTACCATAGCCCACTACAACAACCTCATCCAATTGAGCCTGATCTTCCTGAAGTACTATCTCCAAAGTAGCTTGTCCATCTACACTCACTTCCTGAGTCAAAAAACCTAAATAGGAAAAAAGTAATACCGCATCCGATCCTACGGTTATTTCATAATTTCCATCAAAGTCTGTGACTACTCCATTAGTAGTTCCTTTTTCTATTACATTCGCACCCGGTATAGGCATCCCGGTGGGATCTGTTACGACACCCCTTACGGTCTGTTGGGTTTCCGAAGTTGATTTTTTAGGGGAATATCCCAGTGATATTAATTCATTTTTATCTGGAAGTTTTAAGTCCGGAACGAATTCTTCCGAAAATAGCGTTTCTTCACCTGGACTATTTCCTGTGGCGGAAACTACCATCGGACAGATAATAAATGGTAAGTAAAAAAATATTAATTTATTCATATTAAATTTAAATTTCAAAACGCATCCAGTGTTCTATAAGACCACGTTTCTGGTTAATTAAATGAATGAATTTTCTCTTTTCATAAGCTTTTTTTGTTTTGTGCATTCTGTTTAAATTGGTTTATTTCATTGGCGGGGCAGATTTAATTAATACTTATTTTAGAATGTGGTCATTTATGTTTAAATCCATCTATAAGGAAGAATTTTAATTAAACGTTTTAGTAAATACGTAATATGCATCCATAATTTATTAGGTCTTAATTCTATCACGATATATTAAATTCGTGCTTCTTAATTGTATTTATATATACTGGCCTTATCGTTATTGCGGGAAATGACTAACCTTTTTGCTCCATTATAGAAGCGCATAAGATTAGCATCTCGAATATCTCCGGATAACCATAAACTCGAAAATTGGTTATTAGTGGTAACTTCTTTATCAATTACATTCAAAAGAACTCCCTTTGATGCATCAGATTTTCCTAAATTCACTCTATAAGGGAAAAAATTTCCAAGAGCTACGATATCATTCTTCCCATTACCAGTAAAATCATCAAAGGCAAAAGCATTGATCATTGATAATTGAGACATCTCTGGCAGGGAGGTTAAATTAAACTTACCATTACCAAGATTATCTACATACTTCGAGCTTAGTTCATTAATCTCAAGGATTGAAGTAGATGTTACATTTGCTGCTTTTAGCAAATCCTTCATAGTTGCACTGGCATAGTCATCATAAGAAGTATATTTCTTTCGTAGTGAAGCTACCTGCCCAAGCATTTCATCTCTTCCTGGGAGAGGGTAACTCTCCCCGTCTATATAGTATGACAATACCGGATCAAAATTCCCGTCTTTATTTATATCCTGAACATAGTATACCATTGGTTCTGTCGCGGAAGCATAAAATTGAGTATTGAGCCCCGCATTTCCAAGAAGAAAATCTATATCTCCATCAAGATCATAATCCTGTGCATCTATGCTACTCCACCAACCCTTCGTCTTATCCAGGTTCAATTCTGTGGTCTTATCTGTAAGAATACCATTGTTGTTTTTAAGTACCGTTAAGGGCATCCACTCCCCAACTATAAAGAGATCTGGCCAGGAATCATTGTCAATATCTGTCCAAACGGCATCTGTTACCATTCCTAGTTTTTCCAAAGCTATTTCTTTGGTATTTGTGAATTTCACAATACTATCCCGGCTGTCATTTCTTAACAATATACTCTGCGAGGCGAAAGGATAATTCTTTGCTTTATGGCGTCCTCCTACGAAGAGGTCAAGATCTCCGTCCTTATCATAGTCTGTAGAAACCACCACTCCCCCACTGAAAGAAGTATTAGGTAGGGAGTTTACTGCTTTTTCAAAGTTCCCAGCTCCATCATTAATATAAAGCCTATCCTCATAAAAAGAAGATCCTACAGGTTTTTCATTTCCCCCACTCAATACATACATATCAAGATCACCGTCAGTATCAGCATCAAAAAAGTGTATTCCTACATCCTCACTGTAAACATCTTCTGGTGCCGTCCAGGGCTGCCCTTTTGGCCCTTTCTCTAAAGTTCCATTATCTTTTCCCAAATACATCTGCCCTGACTGACCGGAAGCTCCTCCAAAAAAAACATCATCATTACCATCTCCATTAACGTCTCCAACAGCCATTCTACCTCCTAAACGGGATAATTGATATGGTACTAATCCCTGATGAAGAAAATCTACATAATCGTTTTCCTTATGCTCAAAATCTAATCCTGATGATTTTGTCACCTCTTTAAATAAAGGTGTTTCGATGTCTATTGGTGATTGGTACTTATTGACCGCATCAGTTTGATTAATAGTCAAAACTTGATTAGAATCTATATTTTCAAGAATAGATACTCTTCCATCTGGCCAAACCACCTCCAACTTTTTTAAGTTTTTTTCTTTACCTATCCCTATTGTCAATTGAGGTTCAACAGAAGATAAATATCCTCGCGTATAATAGGCTTCATGATAAAGCTTCTTTTGATCTCCTAGTGTTGTGATGACTTTTGCTCCCAGACCAAATGTATTATGGCCTTCCCCCTTCAGCTTTATTTTAATATAATTATTCTTATGAGACTCCTGCTGGTTGTTTTGATATATGGTAACAGGATCATTTAAATTACTAACTACAAGATCAAGGTCTCCATCATTATCCAGGTCTGCATAGGCCGCGCCAGTAGAAACAGAGGGTTTATCCAGGCCCCATTTTGTAGCGTGGTTTTCAAATTTTATTCCATTAGTGTTTCGAAAGGAGTAATTTGAAATTTTAGTAGAAGGCATTTTACTAATTAACGGTAATAAATCAACTGTTTGATTCCTGGCATTAGCTTCGGATATTTCCTTACTTGTAGTGAAGTTCACAAAATCGAGATTGGTCACGTCCCGTAGATAGCCATTGGTTATAAAAAGATCTTTTAAACCATCATTATCAAAATCGGCAAACAGTGTGGCCCAGCTCCAATCTGTATTAGAAATCCCCGAAAATTGGGCAATTTCGCTAAAACGCGGAATTGAATCTTCGGCAAGCCCACGATTAAGCTGAAATGTATTTCTCATATATTGATGGTGATAGCCGCTATCTACCGCTTTGGAGAATTTATTGTATTCATCGGGTCCTTTCAGAATTTTTTGTCTGTAATTATCTTCAGGAAGCATATCAGCCACAAAAATATCAGGGAGACCATCATTATTAACATCAGCAATATCTGATCCCATACCGTATTTTGAAAGCTGTCCCATGGCGAGATGAGAAATTTCCTTAAAAGTCCCATCTCTATTATTCAAATAGCAAAAATCCTGCTCTTCGTAATCGTTAGTTACATATATATCTGGCCAGCCATCTTTGTTAATATCTGAAATTGATGCACTTAATCCAAAATTAAGCCCGCTGCCATGTATCCCGGTTGTTTCGGTTACTTCCGTGAATTTATTATTGTCATTTCTGTATAATTTATTACCGAAGTAGGGATGTCTTAAACTCCTTAATTTTTGCACATTAAAAAATGCCGAATAAAACATATTCGCGTGGTTCAATAAAAACATATCAAGATCTCCATCCAGATCGTAGTCAAAAAAATAGGCTTGAGAAGTAAAGGTACCCCGAGCATCGACTCCATATTCACGAGCACTTTCCGTAAAAGTAGGAGTTCCACCTTTTTTTCCTCCGTCATTAATAAAGAGTTGGTTTGATCTGGAAGAGTACTCCTTTACAATGGCCTTGTTGTATCCTTCAGAAGGGGAATTTCCAGAATAGGAAACGTAAATATCCAACCAGCCATCTCCATTTATATCCACCAGGCTTACCCCTGTGTTCCAGTCATTTCTACCCTGAAGACCTGCTTGAAGAGTAACCTCCTCAAATTTCCAGTCTCCAAGATTAAGGAATAATTTATTTGGCACCTGGTTACCTATAAAATAAATATCAGTCAAGCCGTCATTATTTAGATCTCCAACTGCTACCCCCGCTCCATTATAGGTATATTCATAAGTCATTATATTATTATGTCCATCTTCTGTAATATCATTAGAAAACACTATTCCTGTTTCATCAGAAGACATTTCTGTAAACATACCAGGTTTCTCACATCCCTGGATTATAATGATTAATCCCAGAGTAAGACCCGACGCTATATTTCGTAAAAACTTTTCTAATTTCATAAACTTAGAGGAACACTATAACGGTTACTACTACTTACCTGCTACTCGCTTTTCACTGATAAGTGTTTTTACCACTTTTTGAAGTTTATCTGGCTTATTTTCATACTCACTTAAGTCAATAATTTCTACTTTTCGGAAGTCAGTAGGATGACTTTCACTTTGTAACGAAATGGTACCTTCTTTTAAAAGCTCCCCATCATCTCTTTGTGGCTTACTATAACGCATTACCTCTTCCCCGTTTACATAGTGAACCATTAATGAATCTCTTAGCACCAGCACTTCTACCCGAACCCACTGATCTCCATGATAGGTATGAGAAGAAGATTCTTTGCAATGAGTTTTTATGAGTTTGTCTTTCATTATATATTGGGTTCCAGGAGTACAAAGATTAGCAGTAGATCGTTCATTTTCTCCGTTACCCCCAAGTAATTGGACTTCTATTGAATTAGGAAAGTCCTGATCTTTGCCCATAGTTGTCGGCTCCTGTCCATGTAACATAATTCCATTATTTCTATAGGCCCAACCACCTGGATTGTTAGTAACCTGGTCGCCTATAAAGCGATATTCCACTCCTATGAGATAAGAGGAGAAAGACTCCTTATAAAATATATGTCCGAACTTATTATCAAACCCCCCGTCATATTGATCGTATCTAATTTGTAAGTTCCCATCTTCTACTCTGAAAGTATTACCGAAGTTCTCACCAAGATCATATCCGCGAATTTTAACTTCCCAATTATCTAAGTTCTCTCCATTAAAGAGGGGTTGCCATTGACGTGATTTTTGTGAAGTACATATAAAACTTCCTAAAATAATTCCAAATGCTACGTTTATGAGGGGCTTAAACATATATATTTATTTAGTTGAAAACGATAACCAGAATTCTCCAATCCGATTCCTCCTATTACATTCAAGTCTAGCTTACTTGTAGGTAAAAGAAGAATGAAATAGTTATTAAAAAATTAGTTTTATAGCTTGTGATCTTTTATTGGATAAGCTAAATTTTGTAAAAAATTTAGCTTAGATAAACAGTGGGAAATCACATTAAACAATATTTAATATTAAGTTAACAGATTTATTAGGAAATGAATATATAAATATTATTTCTAAATAAATGTACCTCATACATTTTTTTTCATTTTTTTAGAAAATTCTTACTATAATCAAATTTCACCTAAAAAATTTTTAATAAAAAAAACAGGATAGCTTTACCGAAATTTCATTCTGTTGTCAGGGAATAAAGAGAAATTTATAAAACTCAAGTTTTGGAAGAAAAACGAAAATTAGTTCTGGTAATAATATAAAGCGATAGATTGTTTTCCAACCTAATTCTAACCGCTTTTAATGTGAATTACAAAATTTGCTTGTAGGTTCAAATCAGATTTAGCGCTGTTCACTGCTCCAAACTTAAAAAATTTGACAATTGAGGAAGGCTATTAGTTAGTCAAAAAAAAGGGTTTTTTGATTCACCATCTTCTGGTAATATTAAATTCATAAAGTATATGAAAAATAAAAACCTTTCCGCGAACGGAAAGGTTTTAAAATTAATCCGAAAACATATTCTTTATGCTTAACACCTAAGTATTCCTATCCCCAAATAAAAATACTTAAAAAACATGCATCGAATTAATCCCCAAATTATATCGTCAAAAAGTTTCTAGCTCTATCTACTTAATTATGCTACTAAACTTATCTTTTAGTGATTTTTCATATTTGTTATAATTAATTAAATATACCTGCTCCTCTAAAAGAGCCTTCTCTCTCCATGTGAGAGAATTTGGTAATTCGTTAGTTCGCCCCATTTTTTTAAGATTCATTATTAATTAGAGAATATCTTCTCTATACATTCAATAGATGTGAAGTCTTCGCTCTACATCTTCTAATTTAATCCTAAACAATGTTCATAATAATTTGAGTAACTTTTCGAATATCCCAGGTATTACTTATTTTATCAATGACTATTTTTAGTTGAATATTTACGCTTCCCGTCAAAAGTAGAAAAGATGCAGAAAGGATTAAAAAAAATGTCGTGAACGGCCACTTTTTTGTCGTGAACGAGTTTTTTAAGCATAATGAACGTATTTTTTACATCTTTAAAACAGGTAAGTTCTTCACAAATAATTTTAATTGATTTAATATTGAAGTGTTATAGCTGTTATAGCTTTTTTAAATAATTATATATTTTACTTAAAAAACTATAATGCTTCTTTACATTTGATCTAATATTCTTTAAATCAAAATTTGAAAAACTTATTTGCTGTATTCATTTTCCTTTTTTCAGTTGCACTTTGGTGTCAAGAAGATAATTCTCTATTAGTTAGTAAAAATACCTTTTCATTTAGAGATGGTTATTTAATCTCCAATTCCTTCCACTCTATCTACGATACTAACGGATGGCTATGGATTTTAGGCGAGAATAAACTTTCAAACGAATATATTTTAGGAGAGCAGGAAATTATTATTCAACGTTTTGATGGGGCTAATTTCTTCACCTTGAAATTACCTGATACTTTTAATAAAAAGATTAAAGAAGGTCATTTCTTTAAAAGTCAGGACCACGGACTTTATCTAAAATTATCTTACGAGGTTGCTCGAGCTGAATTATTTTATATCAACACAGAAACCTTAACGCTTAAAGCTGTCAAAGAATATAATAAGCTTAACGCAAACTTTTTAATTTCAAAAGCCTACACTGCTCAAGATTCAAGCCCTATTGTTCTTACGTCAAACAATAAATTTTATAGTGCCAAACTTGATAAGTTAAAATTAAGGTTTATTGATTCTATTCCTTTTGAAAAACCGGTTGCTCAACCGGTGCTGGATGATCCAATCACAATGGATGACTTTACCCTGATAAAATTACAAACCGAAAAAGAGGGCGTTTTTCTGAATAAGGAGGGAAAGTTCATAAAAAAAATAGCCGAAAGTGATTTTGAAGCCACAAATGGAATTAATTTTTATCCAACGATAATACAGCCCCCATTTAAAGTCAGTGATGCCTTTTACACCTATATTGATAACTATAAGAATGCTTTCAAATTCAATAAAGAATTTAAAAAATTCTTAGAAATACCTCATACTGATAGTGTTCTAGGCGGAAATAAAAAACTGCAGTTTACTTCAGGTTTCAACTATGCCTTTTCCACTGAAATTGATGGAGACTTCACAGCAATGGAGTTATATCGCCTTAAAGATTTTCAAAAGGAGTTATTTACTACAATTAAAGTAAAAAATATATCAGGAATTGCTTACAAGGATTTTGGAAAAGACCTGGTAATACTCGACGGAAACACCTTAGATTCCTATTCTTTTATTAAAAGTAAAATCAAAACTTTTTTAAAAGATAAAAGCATCCGTTCAATTAAAAAGTTAAAGGAAAACAAGTATATCATAGCAACAGATACAGAGGGGCTTTACAAGATCGACGTAAAAAAAAATACAGAAGAACGAATAAAAATTCTATCCGATGCTACCAAGCTGAACATTAATTACTCCCGGGGTATTTTCAATGGAACAGACAACAATCTTATAATTGCAAACTCTGATTATCTATATACCCTGGATTCAAATTATGAGGTAATTCAGGACAAAACGATAAAAATACATAGTGGAATAATTATAAAACTAAAAGACAGCCTATTTACGGCAGATCCAGGAAGTGGAATTTATAAATACAGTCTTAATGAAAATAGCTATACTAAAATTGCAAATACCGAGGTTGTACAAGTAAAGGAATTTGCTACAGATGGCACCACCCTCTTTGCAAACACTGGCCAGGGAATTTTTGAATACAAAAACGGCAACTTTAATACCTATACATTTGAAAATGTAGAAACAGATCACTTGCTATCTATAAACTATCTGCAAGATTATGGCATTCTGGTTTCCACAAAGTTCGGGGAAATTTATACATTCGATACCACAACTAAAAAATTAAATCTGCTTTATAAAGATGCATTAAATGCATCCATTGTTGGGATGGTTGAAGATCACAATGGTATTTTATGGTTAAATACCTATGCCGGGATTGTATCCTTAAACCCATCTTCAAAAAAAATTATTAGATATACTACAAAAGATGGCGTTTATGAGCTAGAAGGCAATAGGTTTAGCACCTATAAAGATGAACAGGATGGCAGTATTTTAATGGGAAGTAATAAAGGTCTTAGCTATTTTAAGCCAGATGAATTAGTTGAAAATAATTTAAAAGCACAACCTCAATTTACTTCTATCTCATTTTTTAATTCAGAAAACGATCGCTGGGAAGTTAACACTTCTCCAGACTTTTTAAATAATACTCGCAAGATTGATTTGCCTTCAGAATACAGAAGATTTTCTGCAACACTCTCTGTTTTTGGACAGCTAAACCCTCAGGATATTAAGTACCGGTATCGTTTATTAAATATCGGAAGTAACTCAGACTGGTTTACTACCTACGCTGGTAAAGAAATTTTATTCGCAAATCTGGCAGCAGGAGTTTATAATTTAGAAGTTGAAGCCTACAGTGCTTCTAAAGAAAAGATAGGAGAAACGATTGTACTAAAAGTAATTTCTAAAGAAGTTTTTTATAAAACCTGGTGGTTTATTTTATTGATTCTATTTTTTGTTGTCATTTCTGTTCTGTTTCTATTTTATCAATATAAAGTAAAACAGAAATTATTTGCAAAAAATAAAATTGCATTGAACGAAGCGCAAATTAAAAATACTATGATGTTAGAAATTCATCATAGAATTAAGAATAATCTTCAAATTGTTTCCGGGCTATTAGGTTTGCAAATGGCAAACAGTAAAAATGAAGAATTAAAAGTAAAATTACAGGATAGCCAAAGCAGGATCGAGTCTATCGCCGGTATTCATGACCTGTTATATAATTCAAGCAACCAGGATCTTATTTCTGTTAAAGAAAATATAGAAAGCTGTGTTGCTTATTACAAAAAGCTTTTTCCTACTAATATTACGTATCATCTAAATATTGACAGTTCCATTTTAAGCGTCACTCAAGCCACCCCTTTTTCACTTTTATTAAATGAACTAATAAATAACTCAAATAAACACGCTTTTCATCAAACCAAGAATCCCGAAATATTTATAAATTTTCAGCAGCGGGATAAAAAGTATGTATTTATTTATTTTGACAATGGTAATTTTACCCAACAGGCAACCCAGAAACAAACTATGGGTATGAAAATTATAGGAATGATGAACAAGCAATTGAAAGGAGAATTAAAGATTGAAAACACTACTAATTTTAAATTAACCTTACTTTTTTCGAAAAATGAATAGCATAAAAATCTATATTTTAGAAGATGAAATAATAACCCAGGAGCTTCTAAAACAGACGTTGGAGGATTTAGGTTTTAAAATTTGTGGGATGGCAACAAATGCAGAAACCGCACTCGCCGAGATTGCCCTTTTAAAACCAGATATTGCTATTTTAGATATTAGAGTAGAAGGCCCGCAGACAGGGATATGGTTAGGGAACCAGTTAGATATTCCTCTCATCTATTTAACAGCTTTTAATGATGTAGAGACCATAAAAAAAGCAATTGCTACAACACCAACAAGTTACCTGGTAAAACCCCTTAATAATAAGGATTTATATATTGCTGTTGAATTAGCTGTAAGTAAAATAAAAAATAAGGCGCAAATAATAGTAAAGGATAAAGACAAAAAAATCATCCTTTCTGAAGATCAGATTTTATATGCAAAGAAAGAAGATCAATATCTAATATTACATTTAAAAGATTCTGAAAAATTAATAAGGTCCAGTATTAAAGATTTTTTAGAACAAATGAATTCTCCATCATTTTTGCAAGTGCATCGTTCTTATGTAATCAATAAAGACTGTGTTACTGCATTTAATAGCAAAGAAATAATTATTAATAACAGCCGCATTCCCATATCAAAAAGCTATGCTAAAGAAATTTTAGAAGAAATTTCTTAATTATTTTCCAGCCCTTGTTTTCACTTATCATTTATCTATAGATTTTATTGATTCTCATGTAATAACTTAGTTTTACTCCAATACTGATTTTTATAAGGGCACATAGATCATTACATTTTAAATACTTACGTTTCCAAAATCTCATAAAATTTAAATAGAATGTTATTTTTTCCTTAGATGACGTTAAAACATTTAGTCATTTCTTACAATAAATATAAATTGTAAGTATGGGAAAAAAGAAACTAAAAAGGTCCCTGGGATTATGGGACATATTAATGTTCGGGATTGGTGGTATTGTAGGTGCCGGTATTTATGCAATTATAGGAGAAGCAGCAGCACTTGGCGGCAATATGCTTTGGCTAAGTTTTATTATAGCTGCAACAGTAGCTCTTTTAACGGGATTGTCTTACGCCGAATTTGTTAGTCGGTTTCCAGATTCCGGTGGGAGTTTTGAATATATTAAACAAAGCCTGGGTAAAAAGCCGGCTTTTTTTATGTCTATTTTTATGGTATTTACCGGTGTGGTAGCCGCTGCTGCTATAGCTATTAGCTTTGCCAGTTACTTAAATAGATTATGGGATTTCCCGGCATGGATAATTGTAATAGGCATAGTTGCGTTAATGGCTCTCTTCAATATTTTTGGCGCTAAATACAGTTCTTATTATAATTCGGTTGCTACTGTGATAACCCTGGCGGGACTTGCCGCCGTTATTGCAGTTTGTATTCCCGAGTTTGGCTCTACAGATCTCACCAAGCTTAATGATTCAGGCTGGAATGGAATTATAGCTGGTAGTGCTTTAATTTTTTTTAGTTATATAGGTTTCGAAGATCTGGTAAAAATGGCCGAAGAAACTAAAAATCCCGAAAAGAATATGCCCAAAGGGGTACTTCTAAGTGGATTGGCTGTACTTATTTTGTATGTTCTAATTGCAATAAGCGCCGTAAGTGTATTAGATTGGCAGAAACTTGCAGAATCTGAAGGACCGCTGGCTGCAGTAATAGAAACTAAATGGGGCAGGATTGGCGCTACAGGGCTGGTTGTAGTGGCTCTTTTTGCCACGAGCAAAACCATTTTAAGTAATATATTGGGAACTTCCAGATTACTTTATGATGTTGCCCGCGATAGCGGGGTAACCTGGTTAAAAAAGTTTACAACCATATCAGGTATAGGAAATGCTCCCAATTACGCCATTATTGCCATCGCAATTTTAGCTATTGCCTTCGGACTGTTAGGAGATTTAAAAATGGTGGCCAGCATCAGTAATATTTTTATTTTTATTGTTTTTGGAATGGTCAATTTTTCATTATTAATGTTTCGTTATAAAAACAGAAAAAATAAGAAAAAAGCGCCTTTTCATATTCCTTTAAATGTACATAATATTCCCATTCCTACTGTTATTGCATTGCTTACCATCCTTATTTTATTCGGCTACAACCTATATAATCTCACCCAGGGAAATATGTGAGTTGAAATTTTATAAAAATTAAAAATAGCTCGACATCAATTAGAAAATTTATGGGTTTCCTTTTTATTCAAAAACTTGCTTTTAATTGCATGTTCAAGTACAATCATGGCTGTTTGAATCATATTTTTTAGCTCAAAAAATTCCGGGTTACTATTCTTACATAGTTTTTCAATTTTTTCATCTAAAAATTTCAATTTCGATAATACTCTCTGCTTTTCATTTTCTTCGGAAGTATAAAGCAAATTATAGCTCATGAGGCGATTTAGCTCTTTTTCGAAATTATTTAGAATATCACTTTCTTCTTTGCTTACATCAATTTGAAAAATCACTTCCTGCTCACATTCCTCTAACGGGATTGAATCCAACTTTTCTACCACATTACCTGCGGCCTGGTGAGAGAATACAAGAGCTTCCAGCAAAGAATTTGAAGCCAACCTGTTGGCGCCATGCAAACCGGTGTGTGCACATTCTCCCGAAGCATAAAGTTTATTAATGCTGGTTCTGGCAAATTTATCTACCTGAATTCCACCGCACTGGTAATGAGCGGCCGGCACAATAGGGAGAAGATCTTTTTTAAAATCTATCCCTTCGTCCAGGCAATATTGTACAATGGTTGGAAAATGACTTTTGAAAGCTTCTGCTTCAAGGTGGCGGCAATCAAGAAATACCGATTCTTTACCCGATTGTTGCAGCTCTTTCATAATCGCTTCAGAAACTATATCGCGGGTTGCCAGTTCTCCGTTAGCATCATATTTAAAAAGGAATCTATTTCCGGCACTGTCAATTACATATGCTCCAAAACCTCTAACCGCTTCAGAAATAAGGAACAAAGAATGCTGGTTTTTAGTATAAAGGGCTGTGGGATGAAATTGAATAAAATTCATGTTTAATATTTCTGCGCCAGCTCTGTACGCCATTGCAATTCCATCTCCTGTTGCAACTGAAGGATTTGTAGTATTTTGAAATATTCTTCCACTTCCGCCGGTGGCCAAAAATGTAACGCGAGAGCTGATGCTTACCACTTCAGCCTTTTGCCTGTCTATCGCCCTTACTCCTATGCAGGTTGTAGTAGATTCTTCTTTTTTCAAAATTAAATCGGTCACAAAATAATGATCGCAAAAAATAATATTTGAATAAGATGCTGCTTTTTGAAGCAATTTAGTCTCCATTTCCTTCCCGGTAAGATCCTGGTGATGAACAATTCGTTTTTGTGAATGTCCGCCTTCCAGTCCCAGTTCAAGTTCTCCCAGTTCATTTGCGTCAAAGCTGGTCCCCCAGTTAATAAGTTCGTACAATCTCTCCGGGGCCTGAGAAATTACCAATTTTACGACTTCGGGATCATTTATGCCTTTGCCGGCTTTCATGGTGTCCTCTATATGTTGTTCAAAACTATCCCTTATTTTATCGAGAACTACCGCAATCCCACCTTGCGCCTTAGTAGTATTCCCAACGTCATTATTACTTTTTGTTAGCACGTGAATAATGGCATCTGGTTTTGCTGCAGCTACCTTAATTGCAAATGATAACCCGGCAATTCCTG
Source organism: Salegentibacter agarivorans (assembly GCF_900113135.1). Taxonomy (GTDB): domain Bacteria; phylum Bacteroidota; class Bacteroidia; order Flavobacteriales; family Flavobacteriaceae; genus Salegentibacter; species Salegentibacter agarivorans. Next base: position 51,395 of record NZ_FOOH01000020.1, read on the forward strand.
AACCTATAACTAAAACATCTGTTTTCATAATTTACAGTTCCATCATACGTTTTATTGGCCTGTGAGCAGCTTTCATCAGGCTTTCTGCCAGTACTATTTCGGGCGATTCATCCTTTAAACAGTTGTATAATTTTTGTAGCGTGTTCATTTTCATAAAAGCACATTCACTGCAGGCACAGCTATTATCTTCTTTTGCCGGTGCCGGAATCAAGGTTTTATCAGGTACATCCATTTGCATTTGATGTAGAATTCCTGCTTCGGTAGCTACAATAAAAGTATCCTGATCACTGGATTTTACGAAATTGAGCATTCCCGAAGTTGACCCTATGTAATTTGCAATTTTAAGAATATGTTCTTCTGATTCCGGATGAGCTATAATTTTAGCCGAAGGATACTTTGCGTACAATTCCAGCAATTTATCTATAGAAAAAGCTTCATGAACAATACACGCGCCATCCCAGAGTAACATTTTCCTGCCGGTTTTTTCTATTAAATACCGGCCAAGATTCTTATCGGGTGCAAAAATGATTGGTTTATCTAAAGGAATGGAATTTATCACTCTTTCGGCATTAGAGGAGGTACAAACCACATCACTCATTGCCTTAATTTCAGCAGAACAATTAATATAAGTGACCACCACGTGATCGGGATACTTATCTTTTAATTGCTGAAAAGCTTCAGGAGGACAACTTTCGGCTAAAGAACAACCCGCGTTAAGATCGGGTAAAAGAACTTTTTTAGACGGATTCAGGATTTTGGCAGTTTCAGCCATAAAATGTACGCCGGCAAAAACAATAATATCAGCATTTGTGGTAGCAGCTTTTTTGGCCAGCTCCAGACTATCTCCGACAAAATCAGCGATCTCCTGGATTTCCGGTTCCTGATAATAATGAGCCAGGATAACGGCATTTTTCGTGTTTTTTAATATTGAAATTTCTTCTTGTGGTGATAATTTATTTTCCGTTAACACACTCATTATGATGACTTTTAGAGAAAAAAGAATTCAGAATCTTTTGAAAATCTATTCTTCTGAAACTATCAGATGAATATAATTGAATTAAGCTACCTCACAGCAAACTTAGGCACTCACCGTAAACGGTTAATAAATTTGCAAAGTAAACCCCGATGCATTTAATCTCGATTATAGAGTAAAATTAATAGGATTTTATTCTGCGATTTATGACCCTAATCAGAAAAAAGGAATTTCTTATCGTTTCTGAATTTTTCTATTGTGAAAAATTCAGTTATTACAGCTATTTATACAAATTTCTGCAATGTGATTGCGATCATAAATTTGTGTATGCCTTAAAATCTTTCTTTGTAAAAATTAAATTTTACAAAAATGAATGATACGATTGATACTTCTAAACTAGCTGCAGGACACCCGGTAAGTGTATATTTTCAGGAACAAGAATTGATAAAATTACTTACTGAAGAACTAAAAAATACAGATCCCACGGCTGAATATCAAAAGTTCTATAATATTTTCAATCAGTTGCAATCTATAGAAAGACGTTTTGAGAGAAAAGAGAACCAACTATTTCCTTTCCTGGAACAAAAAGGATGGAACGGCCCGTCACAGGGAATGTGGTCTTTTCACGACACTTTAAGAGAGCAATTTAGATTATTGAGGAAAAAAATTGAAGCAAGGGAAATAGAAGAAATAGACCAGGACGTACAATATCTTATCAGCGGAATTTTTAGATTGTTATTAATTGAAGAAACAACATTATTTCCAAACGCTCTAAAAATACTAACAGAAGAAGATTGGACCAAAGTACGTGTGGGAGAAGAAGAAATAGGTTGGATGCTACCGCAGGTTCCACCAGCCTTTCCTAATAAGGAATATATACATCCCAGCCGGGATTTCACCAAAAGAGAGCTTTCATTTTCGTTAGAGAATACCGCCCATTACGATGAGGGTTATATGACGGTTGACCAGGTAAACCTGCTTCTTAAAACTATGCCGTTAGACCTTACTTATGTAGATGAAAATGACAAAGTGATATTTTACAATCGTGGAGAAGAACGCGTATTTCCTAGAAGTGCGGGTATTATTGGCCGGGAAGTAAAATTTTGTCATCCTCCAAAAAGTGTAGGTACTGTTTTAAAAATTCTGGAAGAATTTAGAAAAGGAACAAAAAGTGAATCATCTTTTTGGATCAATTTTAAAGGTCGGCTTATCTACATTAGGTACTTTGCTGTTCGTGATGCACAGAAAAACTATAAAGGTGTAATTGAAATGTCTCAGGATATTACTGATATTAAAAATATAGAAGGGGAAAAACGCCTATTGGATTGGGATTAAAAATTAGGTAATCACTAAGTAATTAAAAGAATACCCAGAAAGAAACTAGGAAACAAGATAGCAGCCGCTTTTTTTTGATAATTTTAAAAACCTTTACTTTGCTAAAATCGATTTCCTGACCTTTTAAATATATCATGATGAAATATGCTCCCAATTTTAAGACTTTACTTCCCCTGTTCCTTTTAATTATCGCTCCTTTGGTGAACCAGGCTCAAGAACAGGAATATTATGAACTCAAGGTTTATGAATTCGAAAACCACGATCAGGTAGAAAAGACCGAAAATTACCTTCAAAACGCACTACTCCCCGGCTTAAAGGATTTAGGAGTGAAAAATATTGGTGTTTTCAAACCCAAGGCCGACAGCCTAAATAAACTGTATGTGTTGATTCCTTATACTTCTTTAGAGGAATTTGCGTCAAAAAATAAAGCCTTTCAGAATTCAGAAGTTTTTCAGCAAAAAGATGGTGATTATATATCGGGTTCAAATGATAATCCACCTTATAAAAGGATGAGTACCATTTTGCTAAAAGCATTTAAAGATATGCCGGTAATGAAACCTTCAGCAATTGAGGGGCCTAAAAAAGACCGGGTTTATGAACTAAGAAGTTATCAATCCTCAACCGAAGCTTTGCTGAAGAATAAGATAAAAATGTTTAATGAAGGAGGGGAAATAAAGCTTTTTGATGAATTGGATTTTAATGCTGTTTTTTATGGTGAAGTGATAGCGGGGCCCCATATGCCAAATCTTATGTACCTCACAACATTTAGCGACCAGGAATCAAGAGATGAGCACTGGGAAAGCTTTGGCAACTCACCCGTATGGAAGAAAATGGAAGCTATTCCCGAATACCAAGGCAATGTTTCTAAAATAGATATTCACTATTTATATCCTACCGATTATTCTGATTATTAGTAAAAAATTATAGTCCAGAAAGTAACACATAAACTCTGGATAATTTGAAATATTTTTTAAATGAGCCCGGTAACTTATCAGGCTCATTTTTTTTGTAGCTTTTTCTCTATCAAAAATAAACTACCTCGAACCAAGCTCCCGAAGCTCTTATAGGGAAACATTGATTAAATTTCGAGATAAAGCCTAGAACATTTAAATCTCGACTCTTAATTAAACTTTTAACAAATTCTAAAAATAATCGGTAATAATAAAAATACTAAGCCACCCTTCAAATTATTAGATTTCACTAAAAATCATTATAAACTTCAAATAATACCGATTTTTTATTTATAAGCGGCTATTTTTCTTAATTCCGTTTTTCTACGCAGAAAATTCAATTCAATACGTATTAATACGTATTTTTACTTAAATTTGAATTAAACTTACGTAGTTATGAAGAAAATAGTTGTAGTAGGAAACGGGATGGTTGGTTATAAATTTTGTGAAAAACTGGTAACCAGACCTGATAGAGAAAACTATCAAATAGAGGTGTTTGGGGAAGAACCGAGTCCGGCTTACGATCGTGTTCACCTTAGCGAATATTTTTCTGAGAAAGGAAAAGATGAATTACTTCTGGCGTCCAAAAGCTGGTATAAAGATCATGAAATTAAACTACGTACTTCTTCGCTTATTTCAGAAATTAATACCAAAGAAAAAGAAGTTATCACCTATAAAGGTGAAAAAATAAGCTACGATTACCTTGTACTGGCAACGGGTTCTTCCCCATTTATTCCACCTATAAAAGGTTCAGAAAAAGCCGGGGTTTTTGTGTATCGTACTACAGAAGATCTAGATGCAATAAAAACCTATGCAAAAAAACTTCAGAAGAGCAATAAATCTAAAGCCACTGTATTAGGCGGCGGACTTTTAGGCCTGGAAGCGGCAAACGCAGCCAAAGAACTTGGTCTTGAAACCAGCGTGGTAGAATTTGCGCCCCGGTTAATGCCAAGACAATTAGACGAAGCTGCTAGTAATACCCTTATTCGTAAAATAGAAAATTTAGGTATTAAAATTTTAATCAATAAAGCTACTTCAGAAATTAGCGGTAAAGAGGAAATTGATGCGCTTACGTTTTCCGATGGCTCCAGGCACGAGACCAATATGCTTATTATTTCTGCCGGAATTAGGCCCCGGGATGAACTTGCAAAATCTGGAGGACTTAAAACTGGCGAGCGCGGTGGCATATTTGTTAATAATAAGATGGAAACTTCAGCAACAAACGTTTATGCCATTGGGGAGGCTGCGCTTTATAATAACGCTATCTACGGTCTTGTTGCGCCGGGATATAATATGGCTGAGGTTGCCGTTTCTCAAATTTGTGGGGGCGATAAAACTATGGCCGCTCATATAGATATGTCTACCCAGCTAAAATTAATTGGCACCGATGTAGCCAGTTTTGGCGATCCGTTTATTGAAAATGAAGAAGTTTCTGCCATTACCTACGAAAACAAGCAAAGCGGAATTTATAAACGAATCAACGTATCCCGCGATGGCAAAAAACTTCTCGGTGGAATTTTAGTTGGCGATGCTTCAGAATATCAGAATTTATTCCAGATATATATCAATGGGATGAAACTCCCAGAGAATCCTGAAGATCTTATTTTGGGAAGCCGCGGGGGCGAAAACTCAAGCCTTGGTTCGGTAACCGAGTTACTAGATTCTGCACAAATTTGCTCCTGCGAAGCTATTTCAAAAGGAGATATCTGTAAACCACTGGAAGCTGGAGAATGCTGCTCTATGGAAGATGTGGTGGCCAAAACTAAAGCCTCTACAGGTTGTGGCGGTTGTAAACCTATGGTAACAGATCTCTTTAATGCTACCATGAAATCTCTCGGAAAAGAAGTAAAAGAGGTGATTTGTGAACATTTTGATTTTAACCGCCAAGAACTTTTTGATTTGGTAAAGATTAATAAAGTAAAAGATTTTGATGAAGCATTAAATCTTTTCGGAAAAGGACATGGATGCGAAAAATGTAAGCCGGTTCTGGCTTCAATTTTTGCGAGTACTACTATGGAAACTGCCAATAAACAGGTGACTATCCAGGATAGTAATGATAAATTTTTAGCCAATATTCAGCGAAATGGAACTTATTCTATAGTTCCACGCATTCCGGGCGGAGAAATTACCCCAGATAAATTAATGACTATAGGCGCCGTAGCCAAGAAATTTGACCTTTACACAAAAATTACCGGTGGGCAACGTATAGATCTTTTTGGCGCCGAATTGCATCAACTGCCCGAAATATGGAAAGAATTAATTGATGCCGGTTTTGAGAGCGGCCACGCCTACGGAAAATCGCTAAGAACCGTTAAAAGCTGTGTAGGTTCTACCTGGTGTCGCTTTGGGATGCATGAAAGCGTAAGTTTTGCCATTCAAATTGAAGAACGCTATCGCGGTCTGCGTTCTCCTCATAAATTAAAAGGTGGTGTTTCGGGCTGTATTAGGGAATGTGCTGAAGCACGCGGAAAAGATTTTGGAATTATTGCTGTAGAATCTGGTTGGAATTTATACGTATGCGGAAATGGAGGCGCAACCCCAAAACACGCAATTTTACTCGCTGAAGGCTTAGACGATGAAACCACTATAAAATACCTTGATAGATTTTTGATGTATTACATACGTACCGCCGCGCCACTTATGCGAACTGCGCCCTGGTTGGAGAAATTAGACGGTGGAATTGCACATCTAAAAAAAGTAGTAGTTGAAGATTCTTTAGGAATTGCCGAAGATCTTGAAAAAGAAATGCAGAGTCTAATAACCAATTACGAATGCGAATGGAAGCAGGCAATTGAAGATCCTGAAATGATGAAGCGTTTTAAACACTTTGTCAATTCAGATGAAGGTGATGATAATATTAGTTATGTCCCGCTTCGAGACCAAAAAATGCCTAAGGCCTGGACTTAAATTTTCCTTTTTCAAATCAACTTCTAATTTCAAACTTTAAAAGCCATGCAAGAATTATTAGCTCAGTATCAAAGTGTAACTGCACCAGAAGTGCTCAAATGGGTGAATGTGGGGAAAGCCAAAGATTTTCCCGAAAATGGCGGTGCCTGTATAAAATATAAAAACAAGCAAATTGCGGTGTTTAATTTTGCCCGGGAATCCACATGGTATGCCTGCCAAAATCTTTGTCCGCATAAATTGGAAATGGTTCTTTCCCGCGGAATGATTGGCGATAAAGAGGGAATTCCCAAAGTGGCCTGCCCTATGCACAAAAAAACATTTTCCTTAAAAGACGGGAATAATCTTAATGGTGAAGATTACAAAATTGCAGTCTATCCGGTAAAAATTGAAGCAGAAAATGTCTATATTGGTTTTATAGATTAAGATACCTCCCAATGAGTAAATTCCAGGAAGCCATACAACGTATTGACAATAAAAATGCTCAAGATCCTAATTTGGAAATAGCAAACGGAAAAGAATTTCCGAAAGAATTATTGTATTCACAACGAATGACAGATAAGTTACTGGATTTTCATCCGCAGGCTTCCGAAGAATTACAAATTGCAGTACGTGCGCAGCATATTTGTCGGTGGACAGTTCCTCGAGACACCTATCCAAAAAATAGAATTGGATATTTAAAATGGCGCGAAGGTCTCAAAAAAACCCACGCTAAAATTACAGATGAAATTTTGGAAGAAGTGGGTTATGATAAAGATTTTCGGGATCGGGTTTCATTTTTAATTAAGAAAAAGCAGATTAAAAAAGACGAAGGTTCTCAAATTATGGAAGATGTGGTGTGCCTGGTTTTTCTTGAACATTATTTTGAAAATTTTGCGGCAAAACATAATGATGATAAAATAATAGACATTGTAAAGAAAACCTGGGCTAAAATGTCTCCTGAAGGGCATAAAGCCGCCCTAAAACTTCCTCTTTCCGCACATAGTGAAACTTTAATACAAGAAGCTTTAAAATAAATAATGGCGTCACATAGCTCTCTAGACCAACATACCTTTATAAAACTTAGAAAGCTATATATTCTGGCCCTAACAGCCATTGCGCTTTCGGTAATTATAAGTCAGTTATTTATCGGTAAATTCCTTGAAGAACAGGAAGGAGATTCTAAACTTATCAATATCTCGGGTCGCCAAAGAATGTTGAGTCAAAAGCTTACCAAAGAGAGCCTTTTACTCCTTGAAACCGAAAGCATAAACGAGCGCAAAAAAATTGCACAAAACCTCGAAGAAAGCCTTACTCGTTGGACGCATTCTCATGAAGTTCTACAAAATGGGAGCGACAGTTTAAATATCGCTTCAGCACAGAGTGATGAAATTGAAGAAAAATTCAGTAAAATTCAGCCTTATTATGAGAGAATTAGGGCAGCATCGCAAAGTTTACTGCTGAAAATAGATGAAAATTCGGGACGTCCTGTAGAAGATTTTTCAGCTGAAATTACTGAAATCAAAGAAAATGAGGACAATTTTCTTGGTCTTATGGATGCTATAGTAAACCAATATGATGAAGAAGCACATACCCGGGTGGAACAATTGCAAAACCTGGAATTATTTTTAACAATTTTCACGCTTTCAATTTTATTACTTGAATTTTTCTTCATCTTCTTACCAACAGCTAAAGGGGTTAAAAACAATATTAAAAACCTGATGCACGCAGAATCCCGGGCCGTAAAAATGGCGCGTGATGCAGATGCCATAAGCGAAGCTCGTGAAAAATCGGTAAAAGAATTACGTGCACTTGGCCAGGCAATGGATCAAATTTTACTTTTTGCCCGAATTACCCCAAATGGCGATGTTTTGCATATAGGCGATCGGTTTTCGAAGCTATTTCAGTATAAAAAATTTAATATGGAGACTAAATTCTCTGAAATTTTATCACCTAAAGAAAATGAACAACTCAATATTGAAAAACTCATTTCAGCCCATAAAAGATCGGGCTGGCAGGGGGAAGTAAAAGCTACTACCAAAGACAAAAAAGATATCTGGCTTGAATTATCTATCGTTCCTTTTCAGCCCGAAAAAGATAAAACCGAACTTACTATTATTGGCGTAGATATCACCAAGAATAAAGAAGCCCAGCTAAAAATTGAAGAACTTACAAGAAAGAGTTACGAAGAAAAAATGCGGCAACAGGGTTTAATTGCTAAAAAAATCATTGAAAACCAGGAAAACGAGCAGAACCGAATTGCAAAAGATATTCACGACGGAATTGGCCAAATGCTAACCGGACTTAAATATAACCTTGAAAGCATAGATTTTAAATATCCCGAAAAAGCCGAAAACAAAATTGAAAATTTAAAAGAATTAAGTACAAGAATTATTCAGGGAGTTCGCGCTGCTACTTTCAACCTCACCCCACCGGAACTCACAGACCATGGAATTGTTCCGGCGCTTCAAAAACTCACCGAAGAACTTTCAAAACTCACCGGGAAAAATATTATTTTATTCAATAAAACAGGGTTTTCAAAGCGCCTGGGAAATATTACTGAAATTAATCTTTATCGCATTACCCAGGAAGCCGTAAATAATGCCATAAAATATGCCGAATCTACCCATATTATTGTAAGTGTAAGCCATAGCAAAGAAATTTTAAGTATTAGTATTGAAGATAATGGTAAAGGTTTTGACCAGGAAAGTATTGCTTCAGAAAAAAGCGGCAATCGTGGGATGGGACTTACTTTTATGAAAGAACGTGTAAAATTTATAGACAGTAGATTGTTTATTAATTCTTCTCCCGGGGAAGGCACACGGGTAACGCTGAATCTTCCCCTAAAACAAGATTAGACTTCTATTAAAAAATGCGTATTTTCGTACGTATAAAACACAAATATTATGGGGCAAACCAAAATTCTTTTAGCCGATGATCACGAACTGGTGCGCGATGGCATTATTGCCTTACTGGAAAATGAAGAAAATCTAACTGTGGTGAATGAAGCAGCGAATGGTAAAAAAGCCCTTGAAATCATTGAAAAAGAGGCTCCTGATTTACTAATCGTTGATATTAGAATGCCCGAGCTAAACGGGATTGAAGTAGTTAAAAGAGTAAAAAAAGATTTTCCTGAAGTAAAAACATTGGTTCTTTCCATGCACGATTCTACCGAATACGTAGTACAATGCGTAGAAGCCGGCGCAGATGGTTATTTACTTAAAGGATCGAGCAAAGAAGAATTTCTTAAAGCCATTAATAAGATTGCCGACGGTGGAAAATATTTTAGTGGCGATATTTCTGCAATTATCGTAAACAATTTTGTGAATGGCAATTCTGGAAAACGCTTAGAGACAAGCTCCCCGGAGCAAGACCCGGCCCTTAATATTCTTACCAAAAGAGAGAAACAAATTCTTGAACTTATTTTAAAGGGAAAAAACAACCAGGAAATTGGCGATGAGCTTAAAATAAGTAAACGAACTGCAGAAGCTCACCGCTTTAATTTGATGAAAAAATTAGAAGTAAAAAACCTTATGGAACTTACTCATAAATCCAGGGAGCTAAAATTAATTTAAGGAAATTCCCCTCTCCAAATAATTATCCCGAAATTTAAACTTCTTTACTGTTCGCACCTCCAGGAACACTTCTATTACCTGAAGATTAATATTTTGAATATCTTATTTTTAGAAATTTATAATTCTAAAGGCTCAATTTTCTAATTTTCGCATTAATTCATTTTTACTTATTTTTTTTAAGTATTTATACTTAATTTTAGATCATAAAACTAAGTATTATGAAGGATGTGATCACTGGTAAAGCAACAAAATTAGATTTAAGAAATTTAAAAAGTATTCCAATAAGGACTTTTTGGATTTCGGCATTTGCCTTTTTTATCTGTTTTTTTTCCTGGTTTGGAATAGTGCCTTTTATGCCCCAGGTAGAAAAAGATTTAGGCCTTAGCCCCTCCCAAAAATGGAACGCTATTATCCTCGCGGTATCAGGTACAGTCTTTGCCCGCCTGTTAATTGGTAAGTTATGTGATAAATACGGTCCCAGGCTCTGCTATACCTGGTTATTAATTTTAGGAGCCATTCCCACCATACTCTGCGGCCTGGTACAAACGCCATTTCAATTTCAACTTTGTCGCTTATGTATGGGGTTCATAGGAGCTTCGTTTGTAATTACGCAAGTACATACTTCTTTAATGTTTGCTTCTAACGTAGTAGGCACGGCCAATGCAACCTCAGCCGGTTGGGGCAACCTGGGTGGAGGCGCAAACAGGTTAGGAATGCCTTTAATTGCTACTGGTCTTGTTGCTTTTGGAGTTGCAGAAACCGAAGTTTGGCGTTATGCAATGATTGTGGCAGGACTTGTATGCTTCAGTATGGGCTTTATCTATTATTTCTTCACACAAGACACCCCGGAAGGAAATTTTTCAGACCTAAAAAAATCGGGAAAAAGAATTCCGGTTAAGAAAGATCAAAATGGATTTTTAACCGCTATCAAGGATTATCGCGTCTGGATACTCTTTGTAGTTTACGGTGTGTGTTTTGGTATAGAGCTTACGGTTTACGGTACCATGGACAGCTATTTACAAGATACTTTTAACCTGGAGCGCGTAACAGCAGGAAACATTATTTTAGGCTTTGCCCTTATGAATCTTTTTGCCAGGACCCTGGGTGGATATTTTGGCGATAAATCGGGAGAAAAAGGCGGATTAAAAGGCCGGGTATTCTTTCTCACCCTAATTCTAATTGCTGAAGGTATTATACTTTCGCTATTCTCCATGGCCGGCAGTCTTATTATAGCCATTCTTCTTCTTACTGCATTCAGTTTAGCGGTGCAAATGGCTGAGGGCGCTACTTTCGCCGTGGTGCCTTTTATCAATAAAAAAGCTATAGGCTCTATCTCGGGAATCGTAGGTGCCGGCGGAAATGTAGGAGCATTTTTCGCAGCTTTATTCCTAAAAATTAAATCGGTTGCAGCCGAAGAAGCAGCAATTGCGGCAAACGAAGGCCGAAATAATGAAATTGTAGAAGCAGCAAGGGCTTCGGCATCTTCAGCAGCCATTTCAGACGCATTTCTTTGGATTGGCTTTAGTATTCTGGCCGCAGGTCTTATTAGTTTAGCCATTCGGTTTTCTAAGGAAGATGAAAAAGAAGCTGCATTAGAATTAAGGCACCAAAACGCTTAAAAATCCTATAATAATCACCTCTGTTTTATAAGGATTTAGCAGAAATAATCCATTCTTTTAATAAATTATAAGCGCTTAATAACCAGCGTTTAAGTATATTTTGTCGCTGAGTTTATGAAAAAAATACAACAAGAAGAATTTAAAACCACCTGCTCTTATTGCGGCGTAGGCTGTGGTATTATAGCCAAAAAAAACTTCGATAATAAAATTACGGTTAAAGGTGATAAAAACCATCCCGTAAACCGCGGAATGCTTTGTTCTAAAGGGATGAACCTTGATTATGTTGCGAACAATGTTTCTGACAGGATTATGCATCCCGAAATGCGTTGGAGCAAATCTCATCCACGTGAACGGGTAAGCTGGGACACGGGACTTGATCGCGCTGCCCGCGTTTTCAAAACTCTTATTAAAAAATATGGACCTGATAGTGTGGGATTCTACGTTTCGGGACAATGCCTTACAGAGGAATATTACATTGCGAATAAACTCACTAAAGGTTTTCTGGGTACAAATAATATTGATACCAATTCCCGCTTATGTATGAGCTCGGCGGTAGTGGCTTATAAAAAAACTTTCGGGGACGATTCAGTGCCGGTTTCTTATGATGATATTGAACTGGCCGATTGTTTTTTAATCGCCGGTGCAAACCCTGCCTGGTGCCATCCTATTCTCTTTAGAAGACTTGAAAAGCATAAAGAAGAAAACCCCGATGAAGTAAAAGTGATTGTGGTAGACCCACGTAGAACCGATTCTGCACGTTTCGCCGACCTTCACCTGCAACTTATACCCGGCACCGATATTATTCTGTTTAATGCCATTGGCCGTCGCTTAATTGAAAGAGGTTATATCGATAAAAAATTTATAAAAGCGCATACTGAGAATTTCCCGGATTATAAAAAACAGGCCTATTCCCTTTCTCTTAAAAAAGCAGCTAAAGAATGTGGTGTTCCTGTAGAAGAAATTAAAGAAGCAGCTGAAATGATAGGTCGCTCTAAAGGCTTTATTAGTATGTGGGCTATGGGGCTTAATCAAAGTTCTGTGGGAACCGATAAAAATTTTGCACTGCTTAACCTTTCTCTAATAACCGGAAAAGTTGGAAAACCCGGTAATGGCCCTTTTTCTCTTACAGGGCAACCAAATGCCATGGGTGGCCGGGAAGTTGGCGGAATGGCGAGTTTATTAGCAGTTCATAAAAATTTAAATAATCCTGATCACAGGCAGGAAGTGGCTGAATTTTGGGGAGTTGATGAAATTTCAGAAAAACCGGGATATACAGCAACTGAAATGTTTGATGCCCTGGAAAGCGGAAAATTAAAAGCGGTTTGGATTGCCTGTACAAATCCCATGGTGAGCCTGCCCGATGTTCGCAAAGCTGAAGCAGCACTTAAAAAAGCCAAATTTGTGGTGGTTCAGGAAATCTCACATAAGTCTGACACCCTGGAATATGCCGATTTAGTATTACCTGCCGCTGGCTGGATGGAGAAAGAAGGCACAATGACCAATTCTGAAAGACGAATTTCTTACTTACCGAAGGCCCTCACCCCACCCGGAGAAGCTCGCGCCGATGTGGAAATTTTTTGTGATTTTGCGCAAAGGATGGGCTTTTCTGAATTTAACTATAATTCTACAGAAGAAATTTACGCGGAATATTGCGAAATGACTAAAGGTACCAATATTGATATTTCCCATCTTAATTATGATCGTCTCAAAAACGAAGGGAGTATTCAATGGCCAATACCTGAATATCGCCATCCCGGCACTAAGAGGCTATTTGAAGACCACCAATTTTACACCGTATCTAAAAAAGCAATTTTTAATATTCCCGCTTCAATTAATAACACCTCTACACAACCCGATGAAGAATTCCCATTAATCCTTACAACGGGAAGAGTTCGGGATCAATGGCATAGTATGACCAAAACCGGAAAGGTTTCCCGACTTCGAACCCATTATCCCTCCCCCGTATTAGAGATAAATCCGGTAGATGGGATTAAGAATTTCATCAAAAATGGCGAAGTCGTGGAAGTAGAAAGTGAGAATGGAAATGTTAGGCTACGTGCAAAAATCACTAAAGACGTAAGAGCTGGCGTTTTGTTTTTACCAATGCATTGGGGTAAACAATTACAAAGTGACCTTAACCGGGCGAACAACCTTACTTTTAATCACGTTGATCCGCAATCGAAAGAACCCGATTTCAAATTTACCAGGGTTTCGGTTTCAAAATATAAAAAACCGGCAGAAAAAATAATAATTATCGGTGCAGGAGCTGCTGCATTTCGGTTTGTTCAAAATTATCGCGACCATAATAGCGATGATGAGTTGCACGTATTTTCAGAAGAAGCACATCCGTTTTACAATCGTGTTTTACTACCAGAATATGTTACGGAAGAACTCAGCTGGGAAAAACTTTTAAAAATTAAGAAAGTTGAATTGGGAAAATTAAATCTTCAACTTCATAAAGCCTGTTCTATTTCTAAAATCGATAAAAACGAAAAATGGGTGACAGACCACCAGGGGAATAAACATCATTTTGATAAATTGATTATTGCTACAGGTAGTCGGGCATTTGTTCCAAAAGATGCTCAGCTGGATTCACCGGGAAGATTTACCATGAGAAGTAAAGCAGATGCCGATGAATTTAAAACTTACCTGGAAAATACCGGTTTACCCCCAGAAGAACAACACGTGGTGATTGTGGGCGGTGGCTTGCTTGGCTTAGAGCTCGCGGCAGCATTGCAAAAAGAGCATGTAAATATTACCATAGTACAACGTTCATCCCGCCTCATGGAGCGCCAGCTTGATATACTCTCTAGCAGACTCCTGGCCAGGGATGTTCAGGAACGTGGAATAAATATTTATTTTGATAATGAAGTAAGTACTGTTTTTGATGATGAGGAAAATCCCGGAGAATTAACTATTAGTCTCAAAAGTGGGAAAATCCTTAATGCACACGCCATTGCCTATGCCATTGGCACACGGCCAAATATTGAAATTGCTAAGGAAAGCGGTCTCATTTGTGGGCGAGGCGTAAAAGTAAACGAGCATTTACAAACCTCTAATTCAGATATATTTGCAATTGGTGAAATTGCTGAGTATAAAGGTCAGTTATTTGGTATCACTTCTGCTGCCGAAGAGCAAGCCGAGGTTCTTTCTAACTTTTTAGCTGGCGATGTTGGTAGTATTTACAGGGGTTCGGTACTAATGAATATCCTGAAATTTAAAAATCTGGACCTCTGTAGTGTGGGAGATATAAATGTACCCGAGAACGACCCTGCTTACGAGGAAATTGTATTTACCGATGTTAGTAAGCGATATTATAAAAAATGCATTGTAAAAAATGATCTGCTTGTTGGGGCCATTTTAATGGGTGATAAAAATGAATTTGCTCAATTTAAAACGCTTATTGAAAGTAAAATGGAACTGGCAGATAAGCGCGATACGCTATTACGTGGTTCAGGAAACAGTAAACCGGTAAAGGGAAAACTTGTATGCTCATGCAGCCAGGTTGGTGCCGGAAACTTACAGGAAGCCATTAAAAATGGAAATAAAGATTTTACAACACTTTGCAAAGAAACCGGTGCCGGGTTAGGCTGCGGAAGTTGTAAAACCGAAGTTAGGGAACTTTTGGTGGCCGGGTAGTTTTCGCATAGCTCTGGCTTCAGTTTAAATTAATTAGAATATTTATGAAAAAATCATTCACAAGAATAATTATAAAAGGAGGAGTTTTATCACCTGCAGAATTAAAGGAAATTGTAGAATTAGCTGAGGCATCGGGTTCAGATTCTATTTCGCTGGGGTCCCGCCAGGATATTTTGATTACCAAAGATGTTGAAGTTGAAAATTTTTCTGCTGAAAATAAATATCAAATAATTCCGCCAAAAACTGAGGGAGCTGAAAATATAGTTTCTTCTTATGTAGCTGCAGATATTTTTTCGGGAACACCTTGGCTTACCGGAGACCGTTATTTATATGTGCTGGAACAATTTAGAATTCCTCCAAATTTAAAAGTAAATATTACAGATCCTAAACAACGCCTGGTCCCATTATTTACCGGTCATCTAAATTTTATAGCATCAGAACACGAAGATTATTGGTACCTGTACATCAGGCTACCAGAATGGCAAAAAATGCAGGTATATCCTGCGCTTATTTATACCTGGGACGTGGGAGAAATTGTTTATGGAATTGAAGAATTGCTCCAGGAAGAACCAGAGGAGGTAGAGATGATTTTCAATTTGCTAAGTGATTCTCTTGAAACCAATAATAGAACAATTGATAAATCTCTGGAAATCCCATATCAACCTTTTCCGTATTACGAGGGAATGAATAAGATTGGAATGGATAATTATTGGCTGGGACTATATTGGCGAAATAATAAATATTACACCAGTTTTCTCAAAGAAATGTGTGATTTATGCGCTGAGTCTAAAATTGGAAAAATTTCAATTACCCCCTGGAAATCTTTGATTGTAAAAGGAATCCCAATAAACACCAAACTTGAATGGGAGAAATTTCTGGGAAAAAACGGAATTAATGTGAGGCATTCTATGTTAGAGCTAAATTGGCATATTCCGGTAGATAACGAAGAAGCCGCAAACCTAAAAAAATACCTGGTTTCAAATTTTGATCAAAAGGATATTAGCACCTATGGATTGACTTTCGGGATTTTTGATTCAACCAAAAAAAGCAACTATTTTACTGCTGTGGTAATTGAAAAAAATCAAGCACCAGAAATTCTAAATGAGATTGGAGTACGTGACACCTATAATTTACTTTATGCTCAAAATTTTGATCCTAATACCCGTAATTATGTGATTCATGTTCAGGATGTGGACAAAGTTGAATTGCCCGGTTTGCTCATAGAATTAAGTAAAATGTACTTTAGCCAATTGGGTGAGAAAGAAGAAAAGGCCAGAAAGTTACCAGAATCAAAATCAGAGAAAGAGAAATTGAAAAAAGAAATCTGGCAATGTGCGGCCTGTCTCAGTATTTACGAAGCAAAGTTTGGTGACATTACTCAGGAAATACCAGCCGGCACCAGCTTTGATAAACTTCCCGAAACCTACGTTTGTTCACTTTGTGAAGCCCCAAAGTCAGCATTTGAAAAACGTATCCAGGAAAAGCCTAGTTAAATATCAACTATAATTATGCAGTTTGGGGTAAATTGAGGTAATTAAGATTCTGAAAGATAAATTCATCAATTTCTGTATTGTTCACTCCTGTTTTATAAGCCTCACATTCCTTAACAACCTCCCCAATAATTATAATGGCCGGGGTTCCTATTTTATATTTTTTTACCAGGTTTTCAATATTGGCAATATTTCCGGCAACGAGTTTTTGATCTTCCCGCGTACCGTTTTGTACTATTGCAATTGGTAGTTCTGCTTTAGCTTCTTTTTTATATAAAGCTACAATTTGAGCGAGTTTACTCACTCCCATCAAAATCACCACCGTTGCAGAAGTTTTAGCTGCCAGGGCCACATCTTTAGAAAGCTTATGCCCTGAAGTAGTCCCGGTAATTATCCAAAAACTTTCGGCTATATGTCTTTTTGTAACAGGAATTCCTACAGAAGCCGGAACCGAAATAGCTGAAGAAATTCCAGGAATTACTTCTACTTCTACCCCGTGTGCACAGGCATATTTTTTTTCTTCGCTCCCGCGTCCAAATACAAATGGGTCTCCTCCTTTTAACCTTACTACGCTCCCATTTTCTTTGGCAAATTTTACGATAAGCTCGTTTATCTGATCCTGAGTATAAGCGTGACACCCTTTCCTCTTTCCTACAAAAATTTTTATAGCCCCGGGTGCGTGTTCCAGAATTTCGGGATTTACCAATGCGTCGTAAAGTATTACACCTGCATTATTGAGTACTTTTATCGCTTTTAAAGTCAGCAAGTCTGGGTCTCCAGGACCAGCCCCAACGATAGTACATTTTGGGATATTGATTAGTGTTTTCATTTCAATTACGATTAATCTAATTCTTAGAAAACACAATTTATAAAACCCTTCTTAAAACTAAGTATTTTTACGTAAAAAATAGATGAAAAGAGAGTGTTTTTATGAGCTTAGTAATTTTGCGGACTAAAATTTAAATTATAATATTTTGAACAAAAAAATAATAAGAAAGCTTCAATAAATAGCTTTCTGTTTCTTCAAAATAAATGAATCAAAGCGCTTAATAATCCAATTTTAATATAAAAACGAACTCTTTCATCCATAAAAAAAATACAAAACTTCATTTAAATAAGATTTACTAAAGCTCCCAGGCTTGCATCGAAATCAATAACAATGCTTCGTGAGCTTGCTCTGAAACTGTTTACTTACTTTAAAAATGAACTTAATATCCTGTTTAAAAATTTATTATTTTTAACGGCTTGTACTACTTATAAGTTTTGCTGATTTTAAAGTATTTAGCTTTTTATTTATTCAGAAATATTTGATATTTAGTATTTAGAATTATCAGAAAAATAAACCGAAAATCTATCCCTACTCCAACTATGTTTAAGAATAAAGCTTACCATTTCCTCTTAATAGAGGACAATGATGGAGATTATTATTTAATCTCTGAGTATTTAAAAGAAAAATTACCAGAGCATTCTCTAACCCGGTATAGTAAATTTTCAGCATTAAAGGAGAACGAGTTAAGTGCAGAATATGATGCTATTCTACTAGATCTGAACCTTCCCGATAATAAAGGAAATAACCTGGTAAACACAGTTTGCCATCTTTTTACTGAAATTCCTATTATTGTATTAACGGGAGAAGTTTTTGAAGAATTTGCGTTAGATGCTATTTCTTTAGGGGCTTCAGACTATTTAATTAAAGATAATCTAAACCCTGATATTTTATATAAAAGTATACTTTACAGTTTAGAGCGAAAAGCAAATTTACAATTGCTAAAAAAATCGCAACAACTATATTTCGATTTATTTGAGTTTAATCCCCAGCCTACCTGGGTCTACGATTTGGAAACCTTACAGTTTTTAGATGTAAACGAGAAGGCTATAAATCATTATGGATATTCTAAGGATGAATTCTTAAATATGACTATAAAAGATATTAGGCCAAAAGAACAAATTCCAAATATGGAGGCTTCTTTACGCGATTTTAAAGCTGAAAAAAAGTTGGCGGGGAATAGAATATTTATCCATTTAAAACGAAATGGTTCAGAGATCCAGGTGAAGATTGATAGTAAAATAATTACTTATATGAATCGAAGAGCCGCAATAATTGTGGCTACAGATATAACGGAAGAAATTGAACACCAGAAAATAATTGAAAAACAAAACGAAGAATTAAAGAATATTACCTGGATCCAGTCTCATTTAGTTAGGGCGCCGGTGGCCAAAATTCTAAGTATTGTAAAAGAAACTTCCTGGGAAGAGCTAAATAAGGATGAGCGTAATTTTTTATTTAAAGGTTTAAATGAATCGGCTACTGAATTAGACGGAATTACCCGGCAAATAATCGGGAAATCTGAAGCTATTCTTCAGTTATAAAATAAATTAAATAAGGTATGGATGAAGAAAACCTGGCTATTCTTTATTTGATTTACTAACCAATTTAGCATACCATTTAGAAAAGGCCAAACTGCTTAGACCGTGAATTAACGTAGAGGCCATTACCACTAAGCTAGTAATAATCCAGGCAGTGTCATCTTTAGTTTTTTCTAAAGTTAGAATAGCATAATAAAGCGCAGCTACACCAATAGGACCAAACCAGCCAATTAATAGCTGATCTTTAAACTTAGATTTAAATTGAGGAGTTAGCCTAAGAAATAAAAGAAAACTGGGAATTCTTCGGAATAAAATTATAACAAAAATTATGCTTACTGACGTCCATATTCCTAAATCAATCCAATCTTTCCAGGGCAGAAGTAAACCAAAAATAAAGAAAACCGGGATAGTAAAAATGCGATCCATAGATTCCTGAACGCGTTCCTCCTGGATGGTTTCGTTTTGAGAAATTTCAGAAGAAAACGCAAAACCTCCTATAAAAACGCTAAAAATTCCATTCATACCTACAGCATTAAAACCAGATAATAGCAAGAATGCAAGCGCCAGAGAAAAAGGCAGTACTGCTTTATTAGACATCCAACCTTTCCCGTGGGCCTTATGCATTAGTTTCCCAAATAATTTACCCAAAACAAATGCTACAATACCACATAAAACCGTCGCAAAAAGGAATTCTTTTAAAACCCAGTTTTGTAAATTTTGCGCGGGGAATATTAAAGCGAAAACGAATAGAATTAACGGATAGACCAAACCATCATTCACCCCAGATTCAAATGAAATTGTATCTCTTACCCTTGCCGGTAAAAATCTCTTTGCATTTTCACCAGATACCATTGTAGATGCTACCACAGGATCTGTAGGAGTTATTATTGCTCCTATAAGGCAGCTTTCTGGTAACGATAAAGGCAACAACCAAAATAAAAGTAAAGAGCTACATAAAAACATTCCTAAAATTCCAAAGACAATAACCATAGATTGTGTTTTGAAATGCTTTCTAAAGTAGTTAGAAGGGATTCGTAATGCTGTAGCCATAAGAGCAACTGCCATGGTAAATTCTGTAGCGGTTTTGAGAATATCCAAAGATTTACTATTCTCCAGGGAAATAAAGCTGAATAAATTGGGTCCAAAGATCACTCCAAAAATTAACGCAATTAAGGGATCGGTTATATAATGATTCTCCAGCTTTTTATAAAAAGTGCCAGATAAAATAATTAAAGCACTAATGGTAAAGATTAATAACATATCACACGGCTTAGTGGCTGCAGTTTATACTGTTATAGTTTTTATCTTATAACTAAGTTATCAAATTATTTATGCTAAATGAAAATCGCTGCTTTTATCCCATCAAAAATTTGGCGTTTCATCTCCTATAGATTTAATTTTTCCTGAATGAATACTGAAATTTAATTAATGTAAATTCAGTTTTTTAATAGAAATACGGCATAATCAAGTAGGGTGAAGATAATAAATATTTGAGCATTTATTATCTTCATCCCTCTTCCAGAACCGTGCATACGGGTCTCGTACACGGCTCATGTTAAATCTTATTCAGTACTGTTTGATAGTACTGATGCAAAGTATTCCCTTCAACTGTGTCCATTGCGTACAACCCTAATTCTGAGAAGTACTTATTGGGCAGGGCATAGTGTATTAAATTGGTGGAGGAGTTTCTCCATCGGGTTACCGATATCTTAAGAAAATTCCCCTTATAGCCCATACGCCTTAGTTGTCGGTGAAGAGGTTTCCAGCTTTTCCAGC
>NZ_FOOH01000019.1 GCF_900113135.1 Salegentibacter agarivorans
TGATGAAAAGCTGGAAAAGCTGGAAACCTCTTCACCGACAACTAAGGCGTATGGGTTATAAGGGGAATTTTCTTAAGATATCGGTAACCCGATGGAGAAACTCCTCCACCAATTTAATACACTATGCCCTGCCCAATAAGTACTTCTCAGAATTAGGGTTGTACGCAATGGACACAGTTGAAGGGAATACTTTGCATCAGTACTATCAAACAGTACTGAATAAGATTTAACATGAGCCGTGTACGAGACCCGTATGCACGGTTCTGGAAGAGGGATGAAGATAATAAATGCTCAAATATTTATTATCTTCACCCTACTTGATTATTTTTCTCTTTTTCTTCAATAAATTTGGCCATAAAATACGTACTTCTATGCTGATGATGCTGCAGCAATTTCCCAATAAAATTCTTTTGCCTATAGAAATCTATATTCTGAAATAAATCAGTGATTCTTTCTAAGAATTTCTGCTGAAATGCGTTTTTATTAAACCTGGAATTAATTATTCTAAAACCATTTTCTACCGAGGCTAGCCATACATTTTCTTCGGAATATAATTGCATCGCTTTTTCTACAAATTCTTTAGGATCGTTGGTTATAAAACCATTCCAGTTGAGTTCTCCCGCAATTCCCTCGGCACCAATGGGAGTTGTTACAGAAGGCGTTCCACATTGCATAGCCTGTATGAGTTTTCCTTTTAATCCTGCTCCAAACTGAATTGGCGCCAGGCAAACCTTAGCATTTTGCATTACCTCGGGTGCATTTTCAGCGCGGCCCTTTACAAGAAAACCTTCTTTTTCGTTGTGCAGATTCCATACCTTTTGGGAAGGATAAGCACCATAAATTTCCAGCTTGGAAGCTGGAAGTTGTTGTTTAATTAACGGCCAGATTTCTTCTTTTAAATATAATACCGCATTCCAGTTAGGTTCATGAAGAAAATTGCCAATACTTATAAAATTTTGTCTTTTACTGAATCTGGGCAATTCCGCTTTATTTCCTTCGGAAATTGATTCCAGGAGAAAAGGAAGGTAATGCAGAATAGTTTTAGGGATATTGAATTCATTTTGAAGCAAATCCATTTCAACTTCTGAAATTATCAGGCTCAGGTCGCAGCGATAAATACTCGCGACTTCCCTTTTGGTAATATCGACATCAAAATAAAGACTTTCTGCAGAAATATTTTTTTTATAAGCTTCAGTCCGTGTTTTTCTAAGAAAATGAAGATCTTCAGTATCTAAGATTTTTATTGCTTTCGGGCAGGTTTCATCAACTCTCCAGCCAAATTGCTCTTCAGTCATAAACCTATCAAATAGCACTAAATCCGGTTGAATTTTTTTCAGCATTTCATCAAAAGAACTATGATTCATTTTTATCACTTCAGAAGCGATATTCATCTTTTCTAAATCTACAGCAAATTTGCTGCGCGCTGCAGTGGTAACAAAGGTGATTTTGTAATTTTCAGCAAGAAAAAATTCTAATAATTGTAGCATTCGGCTACCGGCAGCAGAAGAATTAGGTTCGGGCCAAACACAACCAATTACAAGTAAATTGGGCATAATTTTTTTTCAAAAATACCGGAATTTAAACCAGTTTCCTAATTATAAACTAGCAGATAGCAGGAGAGAAGCAGTAACCCAGAGTACCAGGGAAACGATACCGCCAATGATAAAAAAGTGTCTAAAACGGTAAATTCCCATCCCATAAATTATGGTATTGGTTTGGTAACCTACAGGTGTAAAAAAACTAAAATTAGAAGCAAACAGAACCGATAAAATAAAGGGTTTTGGATCCATTTGCATACTCGCGGCAATACTTATGGCGATAGGAGTTATAATTATTGCCGTAGCATTATTAGAGATAAATCCGCTTAAAACCATCGTCACCAGGAATAAAATCCCAATTACAATAATATCTGTTTGGTTTTCAAAAATTAGCAATAATTGGTCTGAAATCCATTGATCGGCGCCGGTATTGTTCATTGCTACGCCTAAAGGAATCATCCCCGCTAAAAGAAAAATAATCTGCCAGTTTACCTGGGAATAAATTTTACCCAGGTCTATACATTTCGTAAAAATCATTAAAAAGCAGCCAATAAGTGCACTTTTTAAAATGGGAAAAATAGAAAATGCAGAGAGCGCAATAACCACTAATAGAATTGCAAGCGAAATATATTTTTTAGTTTTAGTGGTAACTTCAATATTCTTGTGTTGCTGCAAGATCGTTACATTTTCAATCTTTTGAAGTTCATCCAGTGCGCTTTCGCTAACTTCAACCAGTAAGCGGTCTCCAACCCTTAATTCTATTTCGTCTTTCCCCCGATTAAAAATTCTACGCCTGGGATTTCTAAAATTTCTTCGTTTTCTAATCGCCAAGGGTACCGCCCCGTGAAGATCATACCAACCCACGGTTTTTATACTTTTTCCTATTAATGGTGAATTTGGCAGCATTAAAATTTCCACTACCTGTACATTTTCCTCCAGTTCTTCAGAATCAGTAATAGGATCGGCTAATTTCCTATTATCTTCCTCTTTAATTACGGTAAATCCCTTAGCATCTTTTAATTTTATAAGATTTGCAAGATTACAGCGCAGTAAAAGCTGGTCGCCTTCTTTGAGCGTAGTGAATTTTCCTGGGCGATCGTTTATAATCCCATTTCGCTTTAGCCTTAGAACTTCAATATCTTCATTATTATATAAGAAACTTTCACTAATACTTTTTCCAATTACACTGGAGTTTTCGGTGACAATTACTTTAGTAATATATTCATCAAGATTATAATCTTCACTTATTTTAGTCTTTTTGGTGTTGGGGAGTATTTTAATTAAAGCACTTACTATAACAATGGTGATTACCATAAAAATAACTCCATACCACGTAAATTCAAAGAAACTAAACCTTTCAACACCCCTGTCTATAGCAACTGCGTTTACAATAAGGTTGGTAGATGTACCCATTAGCGTGCAACTCCCGCCTATAATACCCGCGAAAGAAATTGGTAGAAGCAATTTTGAATTGGGTATATCGTATTTAGCAGATAATTCTGTAATAATCTTTATAAAAACAATTACCACAGCTGTAGTATTTATAAATGCTGAAATACTCCCTGCAATAAACATAAAGACAGGTACCATTATAAATATTGGCAGAACCCTTAGATTTTTGAGTCCGCTGGCCAGCCAGTCTATAACCCCGTTTGTTTCCAGCCCTATGGCTATAATCATTAAAGCCAGTACCGTAATAGTTGCCGGACTGGAAAAGCCAGAAATAGCTTCTTCGGGACTTACCAGGTTAGTTAACAATAAGGCTGCAAGAATAAAAAACGCAATTTTATCTACCGGAAAAACTTCCAGGGCAAAGAAAACAATTACCACTATGATAATAAGAAACAATATGGCTATTTCGAGGCTCATTATTTAAATTTATAAAATAAAAATAAGGGAATACCGCCTGGTAGAATTCTTCTTCTGAAAGATTTATGAATTAATAAATCAGTATAATTTTTTACCGAAGCATATTAATTCCTATTTTGAAGTTTAAAACTAAATTATGAGCAGAGGATTTGTAAAAGAAGACGACCAGGAAGAAGCTCCTATTATCCCGCCAAGAGCGGCTTTACCGGCGGGTGAAACAAATTATGTTACGCCAAATGGATTAAAAGAATTAAAAGAAAAAGAGGAAAAGCTCACAGAAGAACGTGCTAATCTCGATAAAGAAAATGAAACAGAACGTAGAAGGGCACAGGCGGTTATAGATGGCAATCTCAAATTATTAAGAGAGCGAATTAGCACCGCGAGGGTTTTAGACCCTAAAGAACAACCTGAAGATGAAGTGCGTTTTGGAGCTTTGGTTGAATTGAAGCAAAATGGAAATATTCAAAAGTTTCAAATTGTTGGGGTAGATGAGGCTGATGTTAAAAAACAAAAGATCGCTTTTGTGGCGCCTATCGCAAAAGCGGTTACCGGTAAAAAGGTTGGAGATAAAATTGATTTCAAATTAGGCGAAGAAATCCGAAAACTGGAAATCTTAAAAATTACTTACTAATGGCCGTATATATTGTAATGGGTGTTTCGGGTTCTGGTAAAACTACTATTGGAAAACTTCTCGCTAAAGAATTGAATTTACCTTTTTATGATGCCGATGATTTTCATCCTTCAGAAAATGTGGAAAAAATGAAAAACGGTATCCCGCTGCAGGACGAAGATCGAAAAGGCTGGTTGGCCATTTTAGCTGAAAATATTCAAAAATGGGAGCAAGGCGATGGCGCTGTTTTGGCCTGTTCGGCTCTAAAAGAAAAATATAGACAACAATTAACTTCCATTCCTGAAGAATATTTAAAATGGATTTTCCTATCGGCTGATTTTGAAGTGATTTTAGAAAGGTTAAAAGCCAGGAAAGGCCATTATTTTAAACCAGAATTGCTCACTTCGCAATTTGAAACCCTGGAAGAACCACAATATGGATTACGAGTAAATGTAAATACTTCTGAAGAAAATATTTTAAAAGAAATTATGACAAAATTAAAAGCTCCTAAAGCTGAAATTGGGCTTATTGGACTTGGAGTAATGGGAAAGAGTTTGGCTTTAAACCTACTTTCAAAAAATATTAATGTTTCTGTTTTTAATAGGCAAGTACCCGGTCTTGAAGAAAATATTGCCAAAAATTTTGTTCAGGAAAATGCTGAAAAATATACATTTCAGGGTTTTGATGATTTAAAGGAATTTGTTTCGTCTTTAAATCGGCCCAGGAAAGTTTTATTGATGGTAAATGCCGGCGCTGCGGTTGATGCAGTGATAGAAAGTTTGCTTCCTTTTTTGGAAAAAGGTGATATCATTACCGATGGCGGTAATTCCCATTACAAAGACACCTGGAGAAGAGAAAAGATGTTAAGAGAACAGGGAATTCATTTTATAGGTTGTGGAATATCGGGTGGGGAAGAAGGCGCCTTAAAAGGTCCCTCAATTATGCCCGGTGGCTCTGCAGAAGCGTATAAACAAATGGGACCGCTTTTGGAAAAAATAGCAGCAAAAGATAAGACCGGAAACCCTTGCTGTACTCATATTGGACCCGATGGTTCAGGACACTTTGTAAAGATGGTTCACAATGGTATTGAATACGCCGAAATGCAACTAATTGCTGAAACTTACCATTTTTTGAGATTTTATACGAATTCAAAACCGACAGCAATTGCCAGTCTTTTTGAAGCCTGGAATAAGAAAATGAAAAGCTATTTACTGGAAATATCCGTAGATATTCTTCGAAAAAAGGAGAATGAAGACTTCCTGATCGATAAAATTCTGGATGCAGCTAAACAAAAAGGCACTGGCGGTTGGTCAACGAACGCCGCCTTAGAACTTGGTGTTCCGCTTGATACCATTACCGCTGCGGTTTTGGCCAGGAATATTTCCGGGATGAAGGAAATTCGGGTGAATGCCTCATATTTGTATAAAAATGATAACCAAAATGGAAATTTAGAAGAAATAAAAGATGAATTATTCCAGGCCTACAAAACTGCCAGTATAATTAATCATGCCGTAGGTTATGATTTACTTCGGGTTGCCTCATCAGAATATAGCTGGAATCTTAATTTATCTGAGATTTCCCGTGTTTGGACCAACGGATGTATTATTCGTTCCGGTTTGATGGAAGATTTAGTTGATATTTTTAAAGATTCAAATAATCATTTACTGCTTAATAAAAATATTATTTCAGAAGTAGAGAAAAATCAGGCTTCCTTGACGAAAACAATTAGTATTGCACTTCAGTCTGGTTTTGCCGTTCCGGTTTTATCTGCTGCCACCAATTATTTACTGAACTTTACTTCAGCTCAAAATTCTGCAAATATGATTCAGGCACAACGAGATTATTTTGGCGCACATACTTACGAGCGAACTGATAAGCCCCGGGGCGAATTTTTTCATACCCAATGGAAAAACAATAGTTAATGGAACTACAATTACTCTTTGCCGTTTTCGCCGGGATTGCACTTTTGCTTTTCCTTATTTTAAGATTAAAGATACAGGCTTTTCTGGCTTTGCTAATTGTTTGCATTGCGGTAGGAATTATCGCCGGAATGCCCGCTACCGAAATCCTGGAGACTATGAAGGACGGGATGGGCAGCACACTGGGTTTTGTAGCCACGGTAGTTGGTTTAGGAGCTTTATTTGGCGGAGTTTTGGAACAATCTGGTGGAGCACAACGCCTGGCTTCTTTCTTATTAAAGAAAACAGGTGATAAAAAAGCACCCTGGGCATTGATGGTTACCGGTTTTGCCGTAGCCATTCCGGTATTTTTCGATGTGGCTTTTATTATTCTGGTGCCGGTTACTTATGCATTGAGCAAACGTACCGGAAAATCACTTTTGCTGTATGCGCTACCTCTTTTGGCCGGTTTGGCAATTACGCACGCTTTTATCCCACCCACGCCAGGACCAATTGCGGTTGCAGATATATTAGGTGCCGATTTAGGTTGGGTAATTGTTTTTGGATTTTTGGCAGGAATTCCCGCAGCAATCATCAGCGGACCAATTTTCGCCAGGTATATTTCCAAAAGAATACAAATTGAACCCAAAACTTTTACCGAGGAAATAGAATACGATGAAGCAAAAGCGCCATCACCGGGACTAATTATTTCTATAATTCTAATTCCTATTTTTCTTATTGTAGCAAACACTTTAGTACAGAGTCCTTTATTTGAAGGGATTTCAATTCCGGAAGGAATTTTATATGCGATAGAATTAGTGGGACATCCATTTTCGGCATTGATTATTGCAAATCTTGTGGCCTGGTATTTTCTTGGAGTAAGGCGGGGAATGCAAAAAGAATTTTTACTGAAAGTAGCAACAAAATCTTTTCAGGCAGCCGGAATAATTATTTTACTTACCGGTGCCGGTGGTGCTTTTAAACAAATCCTGATCGAAACAGGAGCAGGAGAAATGATTGCCGATGCTTTAAATAACGCCTGGTTCAATCCGCTGGTTTTTGGGTTTATTGTAGCAGCTTTGGTAAGAATTTTACAGGGATCTTCAACCGTTGCAATGATTACCGCTGCGGGAATTACTGCGCCGGTTTTAACGGGTGGCGATTATTCTATGGCGCAAACCTCGCTTATTGTAATTGCAATTGCCTCAGGGGCTTCAATTTTATCCCACGTTAACGATAGCGGATTTTGGCTCGTTGGTCAGTATTTAGGTTTAACCGAAAAACAAACTTTTAAATCCTGGACGGTGATGACAACCTTAATAGCCATAGTTGGTTTGGCCGTTTCCCTAATTATATGGTTTATAATTTAATTAATCGGCTTCAACGGTGAATTCCAGGGTATCTACAATATCACCATATTCATCTATTTTGATTTCAAATTCAATGGGTTCGCTTGCAGTGTAATCTAATTTCTGCATTTGCACAGGATCAATTTCAGCAGTATAATTTCCGGGTTTTAATCCCAGGTATGTGAAATATCCGTCTCCTTCAGTTAAAATTTCTTTTACCAGGTTTCCGTTTTCATCCAGAATATTTACGGTAATTCTTCCCTGGCCGCGAAGACTGCTTCCTTCTTTAAAATAAACCATTCCGGCAACTTCACCTAAAACCTCTACCGGGACTTCAATCTCCTGAAACTGGTTAGGAACGGTATGTACCTTTATCTTTTCATTTTTCACTTTCCAGGCAATATTATCTAGGCTATTTGGATCTACTTCAAGAATAATATCTATATAAGGTTGAAGTTCGGTATAATTGTCCCGGGGTTGGCATATACATCAAATAAAGCGGCAGAGACCGGTTCCCCAAAATTTAGTTCAACAATATCGCCATTTACAGTGCGTTGGTCGTCATAACTTACACTAACATTCCCACCAGCACTACCGGCAGTAAACGAACCAAAATTAAGGTTTCTAGAAGTTCTAACTTCAACCTCTATGGGGACTGGCGGATTTTCCTGGGCTTTGATTTCAAATACTGAAAACATAAGCAATAACAATAAAAATGTGTTATTATATAAGCTTCTATTTTGCATAGTTTCCATTATTTTTTTATTAATACTTTTTTGCCATAATAAGCTTTACCTACCTGTAGGTTAATAATATAAACCCCTTCACTGGTAATCCCTTCAAAAATAACTTCGTCTTTGCCACCTGCTTCTTTTATTTGTAGAATTTGCCCCGTCATTGAACTGGCTCTTAA
Source organism: Salegentibacter agarivorans (assembly GCF_900113135.1). GTDB lineage: Bacteria > Bacteroidota > Bacteroidia > Flavobacteriales > Flavobacteriaceae > Salegentibacter > Salegentibacter agarivorans. The sequence goes on from NZ_FOOH01000019.1 coordinate 8,178, forward strand.
AATTCCTTCCTGATTTTCTTCTAAATTCATTTTCACCACCACATCTCCATTTTCAACTTCAACATCAAAAGGTTCGTTAAAAGCAATGGCAGGACTGGTTACCCTTTCTTCAGAAAACATTAATTCAAACCTGGAGTTATGAGTTCCCGCTTGAAGGTTGAAACTATATTCCGGATTATTTCTCAGGTTTTGACCTTTACCTTTTTCGTGGTCTATTAAATAAATATTGAAATTTGAATTAAAATTTTCTACCGATACCAGGTTGATCTTCATTTCACCATTTTCATCGGCTTTAATGCCCAATGGAATCTTTTTATAGCTTCTCGATTCCGGAAAAGGAATTGCGTTAATAGCCAGTTCCTTTTTATTTTCGGTTATATTATAAAAACTTGGTACAGCAGGATCGGTATTCATTAATTTATGGGCGTCCATTTCCTTTTCAAAATTAGGAGTGGCATACGAGGAAAAGTAGATCACCATAGGATCTTGCTGGATTGAAGTTTTAAAGCCAGCCTCCAAACGAATTAACGGTTTAAGATCTTCCTGGGTTCTTAAAAACTCCTGCTCAAAATCGTTTATTCGTACCCTGTTGTCCATTCCAAAACTTCCCGTCATTACATCCTGGGTATCAGAATCCATTACTTTAATAAAAAAGCCCTGCATAGAAGGAATAATATTTGAAGATTTTCCATCAGTTGTAGATACCTGATTTACATAAGCGGAATAGGTACCGGTATACTGACTTGTATCACTGGCGGTGAAAAAATAAATTCCGTCATCAATATTAGTTTTTGTCCAACCCTGGGAAGCATCCCAATCTATAGGGGAAGGGTATGGGTTTCCTACCAAATGAAAACCTCTTGTATATTCGCGATGATTATTTTCTAACTGCCGGGTGGGAATAGTACCATTGTTAACTTCACCACTTAACTCTATAGTTTGTGAAGCGGTTGAAGTTCCAAAATTAAGCGCATAACCTTCAGCATTATTTAAACTATTGGTAGTCGTGGTATAAACTTCCCAACCGGTAGCATCCCGAACAATATCATTTATATTGATATTTCGGTTTTCATTATAGCTGTAAAAGTGTGGAAATCCAGTAACTGGATCTTCAAAATCCATATAAGGAGCGAAATCTCCTACGGTGGAATTTTGAAATGGAGAACTAAAATATTTATACCCGAAAGCTTTATCCAGATAGCGTTGCATTTTTACGATGCCGATAACTTCACCATTTCCTGCACCACTTATTAACGCTGTTTGATTTTCATCGGAAATTAAGGTTAATCCATTTCCGGTATCGAAATTCCCTTCTACTACATTTAAAGTTCCGGTAATTTCTATTGTTGCTTGTGAATTTACCCCTGAAGTATTATCGATTCTTAAATTCTGAATGCGATTATATTGAAAAGCCGTACTAGGAATTGTTTGAGCTGAAGCACCTTGAAAAGAAATATTTCCGGTTACGGTATTTAGAATTCCGTTATTGGTAAGATCTCCTGCAATTCGTAACCAGTTTTCTTCAACCATAACTGAAGCATTGTTTTCAATACTTAAATTTTTTGTGTATGCATTAACACCAGAATTAATTTTCGGGTAATTATTTGAAGGTAAATTCTCAGGAATCAAAACATCGGTTTCGAGTGTAGGTAAGGCGTTACAGCTCCAATTGGCGGTATTGTTCCAGTTGGTGTTTTCAGCGCCGGTCCACGTGTTTTCTTCCTGCACAGGAATATATAAGACCGGGGATTCATTAGTACAACTACCTGAGTTTACAATTCGTTTTAACCAGATATCTGTGTTTAAAATTCCGGGATTATAATTTTGCTGGTTATTATTGCCCGGGGCATCAGCAAAACCAGAAGCAGGCCCTTCGGTACTTAATTGCCAGGTATATGAAATATTATTTCCTTCTATTTCTGTACCGCTTACGATGCCGGGATCTATTCCTTTACAAAATGCTTCAGAATAGGTTGCGCTAATATAAAGTCGTTTAAAGGTACCTACACAGGGATCGGTAAAAACACCGTTAGTCGCAGAAATTGTAGCCGAATTTTCTCCTAATAAATAAGCTTCTGTAACAGCCTGGCTGGTGTTGGCGTGGCAATTTTCATTAATATCAAAGTTCCCGGCATTATTAACAGGAGTTCCATAGCTGGCAAAATCTACATAAGTAAAAATCGTTTCCTCGGGCGACTCTATATTTACCTCTCCATTCTCATTTGCTGTTGTTTGAAGTGTATTTGTATTTCCGTTGAAAAATGAAATTTTATTATTAGCTATGTTAGTATTGATTGTAATTTCTATGGAATTTGAAATATCTTCATTACAATTTTGAACATTTACTTTTCTACGGTACCAGGTAGTTTCAGACACCGTTCCGGGATTGTAATCGGATTCGGTATTATTTCCGGGAGTCTGGGTAAAACCAGTAGTCCCACCAGTAGTGCTTATTTCCCATTCGTAATTGTATCCTTCTCCCAAATCTTCTCCAATTAGTCTTTCTGCATCAAATACTCCGCAAGACTCTTGTGCACCGGAAATTGTATTATTTTTAATAGAATTAATCACATTTATGGTAACCGATTCATTTGGATTATTATTTGTACAGCCATTGGCATCAGTAATACCCAGGATTTCAATGGTGGTATTTTGCTGAATATTGATTGGGTAATCAAAATTTCTTTCGTTAATACTTAAATTAAAAGTTTGCCCATTTATTGAAGCTTCAATATTCCAGGGTGCTGTACCGGTAAAAGTACCGTTAATATTAGCCTGGCCACTACAAATAATTAAGGGAGCGTTTAACGAAACTGTTGGCATTTCTGGGCATTGGTTTTCCCCAACGTTGAGAAAAGCTGTATCTGAAATAGAAACACAACCATTAGCATTCGTAACTAAAAGTCTGTAGCGCGAACCATCTACCGGAAAATACCCTACAGTAAGTAGTTCCAATCTTTTGGTTTTGGTACCGCTGTAATTAGCATTATCATTAATATCATACCAATTTGAACTATAGGTTTGCCATTGGAATGTTAAGTTGTTACCAGAAACTCCAGCTTCAATGATAGCATTTTCACCAAATCCTGCCGTAACATCTTGCGGCTGTTGGGTTATTGGATTTAAATTTACTTGCAGATTTGCCGGTTGAGAATATACCTTACAATTTTGATTGGAAACAGCTATTCTATATAAATTGTTATTGAAATGAGCAGGAGCGTTTATAATATCAAGTTTCTGAGAATTTACATTCTGATAAAATTCGTTGTTCGAAATATTGCTCCAGGAAATACCACTATCTTCACTTACCTGCCATTGACGTTGATCGTTTGAAGTATAGGTTTGAAAGGAAATATCATTGCCTTCGCATACAATTTGATTAGTAGGTTGGGTGTAAATCCCTTGGGGGCTTTGGTATAGATTTAAAAGTGCAGGGTTAGAGGTGACTGAGTTACCATGCCTGTCGGAAATTTTAACTCTAAACTTTATATTGTTTAAAGAAGTTTCAACCACATTGATACTTAAACCTGATGTTTGTGTTCCTGAAAAAATTTCTCCATTATCAATATTGTAAAATCCAGTATTACCGCCGTTATTTCTCTGCCATTGATAGGATAGATTTTGTCCCCGAGCAATTACGTTGAAATTAATTGGATTACCTGTACAAGCTGTGAAATTCTCGGGTTGCTCAACAATATCAATCGGCTTTTCTACAGTAATAATAGCAACATTTGATCTTTTACTTGCCCGGTAAGCATTTGCCAAGCGGTTGTTGCTACTGGTTAGAGTAGCTATTCTATAAATATAATAAGTGCCTTCGGTATTAAATGGTTCTAAATTTCTATTTGGAGTAAAACTTGCATTTGTTGCTCCGGGAATTGCAGTAGTTTCCCCATTTTCTGTTGTACTATAAACCCATTGATATCCATTTCCAAACCTACTTATTCCACTCGGCAGACCATTAAATTCATCTCCGGTAATTGTTTGGCCAGATGTCTGGAAATTAAGTGTTTGATTGAGATTATTAGATAAAATATTTTTTATTATAAGTTGGGGCTCCCCAATACTAATACGGTTTCCTCCGCTGTTTTCATAATAATCTAGCACTAAATTGCTATTACCAGATAGGCTTAATAGAATATTCTGATTGCGATATGCGTGATCATTCCAATCGTTATAAATTAATTTACCATCTACACTTAGCCTGCTACCATCATCAGAACCTGTATTCAAAGAATATAGCCCGCTTAAAGAACTGTTCATTCTATAGCGTACAGAAAAAGTTTCGGTATAGATAAAAGGTGCACAAATACCAGTTCCTATTTGAAAATTGTTGGTGTCGCCACCAAAGCTTTGGTCAAAACTTAGATTTTCTGTATATCCCCTAATATAATTATTGAAATTTTGATCAAAAGTTATATTTTGGTTTGTTCCATCATAAACGTGGCCTATCCAGGAGTCGTTGCCGGCTTCACTTTCCTGGTAAAACGTAGAGGGGTTTATTGTAAAAGTATTGGATGGAACAGAGCGGGCATTGGGATTTGTAGATTGAACCTCTAAAGTATAATTTGAGCCACTAAATCCTTCAGGAATAGTTAAGCTTGTGGTAATTTCAAAAAAGTTTGTACTTCTAGCTCCCGGTGCGGTTTGAGAACTAAATGATTTTATTTCTTGAGGTCCATCTTGAGAGTTAAGGAAAATTTTATAGTTTGTACTGGTGGTAAAAGGTATAAAATCGGTATAATAAAAAATTAAAAACCAGTTTCTTGTATAGCCATTTCTTACCTGGAAAGAGATATCTATTTCCTCTCCGGCACAAATTAGATTGGTATTAGTATTAATAGTAAGATTGTTGATTTCGGGTGAATATACCTGCCCCTGCACAAAACAACTCCCAAGCAGACATATGCATAAGGTAAGAATACGTGCAATAGGGGGCATCTTCATTTTATTTGGAAAAATTAGTTTTTGCTTATAGCGAAGTGTTTTGAATATTTTTATAATTCATAAATTTTACTCGCAAGCGTTTCTCCCTTTTCTTCCGCATATGAAACTTCCAATTTTCCACTATTCAAATCAACTTCAGTAGCATTTCTAAGCTCAAAGCTAAAAATCCTTTTTTCATTAGGCGTATACACCGAAACTCCTTTTACCATCCCAACCTCGGTTTGAGTACCATTAGGGGCGATATGAGTTGCTGTTAAATTCCCGTAGACTGACATATTTCCGGAACGATTAATTACCAGAGACAATCTTGGGTTCTCAGTATCCGTCTCTAATGCAAGATCGGTAAGTGTAATATTTGTTGTAGATGTTCCTGCTCTAATAATAATGGGGATACTAATTCCAAATACAGTTTTTATGTTAATGGAAATTCCATCGCTTTCTTCGGTTTCTTCTGCACCAAGCGCGGTTTGATCTTCTACTGCACGAAAATACATATGGGAACGGTATTCACCCTGTTCCAGGTCTCCGGTTCGGGTCTTTTGTACCCGAATAGTTTGTGCTTCATTAGGAGCCAGAATCACACGCCTTGGAAAATAGCGAAGAAAATCTTCAGCAAATCGCTGACCTTCTTCAGGCGCTTCCACCTGTTCAAAATTTCCTTTTTCGGTCATGATGTAATTCACAAAAGAAATAGCATAAACTGCGGTATCGCTGCCGGTATTAGCCAGGTTGATTTCCTGGGAACGCTCAGAACCTTCAAATACCAAACGTTTAGGCATAATCATAAGATCTCCCTGCGCGTATGTAGCAAGTCCTGAAAAAACAAAAATAAAGAAAAGGAGTAGGGGGCTAAGTAGTTTTTTTATCATATCCTGGGGCTGGATTTTGGGTTATATCATTGTGTACAAAAATACTAAATAAGAATTTACCTGTTAAGGAAATCTAAAAATTTAATTATAGGATACCGTTACATTAAATCCGGAAGAATTAGTATAAAAGCCGGAAGTCTGGTTGGCTTCAAGGTTTAAAGTACCGCCAATTTTAATGATATCGATAACATTGCCTTCCTGGGGTTGAATAATAAACTGATCTATAACAAGGACCTGGGTAGGATTTTCCTGGTTATATAACGTAAATTGTTCGGGTAGGCTAATAGAATAATTATTATTGCCGTGAGTAACTACTGCTTCGGCGGGGTTTACCGTTCCCGGAATAGAATTAGAAATCTGTACGCCATAAGCAACCCGCGAACCATCTGGCGACAAAATCACCTGTCCTGGGTTATAAGCACTTATTACGTTACCAAAATCAAGGTCTACCGTTTTATCAATTTTAATAGGATCTATAACCGTTGCCCTGCTATTTACCGTAACTGAAGCCGAATTTTGCGCAAATACGCTAAATCCGATTAAGCTAAAAAATAAAATGAAAAGATAATTTTTCATTGTGATTTATGTTAAAGCGATTAGACAAGAAATTGGTTTAAACTAAAAAACGCCGCCACAGCGGGCGGCGTTTTAAATATTCTTAGATAATATTATTCGTAAGAAACCGTTACTTGAACTTCACCTTCATAAATTCCTTCTGCTGCATCAGATGGTACATTTAATGTGCCACCAACGGTAAAAGAAGTTGCACTATTATTAGCACTGCCCGCTGTTGAAGTTAGATTAGTTAAGGAAAGCGTGTTTTCGCCTAAAGTAGGAGAATCAACTACATCTAGTTCTAAACTATAAGCAACGTTGTCCGACTTAGTAACAGTAAAAGTAGGAACCGAGAAAACATCGCCAGGAAGAACCATATCAGTTTCTGAGAAATTTTTCTCACTGCCGTCAGGTAAAATTACGATAGTAGCGTCATTGACAGAGGTAGTAAAAGTCCCGAAATTTAAGACTCCAGAACTAGCTATTCCTAATGGACTAACTATTTCAGCATTAACTTGGGCTTCTCCAGTTACGGAGTTTTGTGCAAAAGCAGTTCCAGAAATAAGGCTTACAAGTAGGATTAAAGTAATTTTTTTCATTTTGAGTATTTTTTAGTTTTTGATTTGGGTTCAAAAGTTTAACACTGCAAATATGGGGGTAAACCCTTATACGAATGAAACTTATTCGATAATCAAGATAAAATACTCGTTGAAATGCACGTTTAGATAAATTTATGATAAAACTACAACGATATAGTAGTTTTTGTTGAGGAATATTCAATTGTAGTTTACGGTAACCTGTAAATCATTATTTGTTTTATAGTCTCCTGGTTTCTGATTAGGATTAACAATTAGACTGGCGCCAACTCTTATTGTTTTACCATCACCATTTATACTGCTCCCATCATAATTAGTAGTAAAATCCTGAAGTATCATACTTTCACTTCCGCTGCTTAATCGGTGTGTTCCCCTGGGCAGGCTTATCCCAAAAGCAAAACCACTTTGCCCGGTAACTTCAAAAGTAGCGGCAGAAAAATTTCCTCCATCAGCTAAGACTAACTCCCCAGTGGTAATTCTGGTATTTTCGGGAGTAAGAATAACCGCACCACCATTTTGAGCATCAATATTTGCGAATTGCATATTAGAAGTGGTAGTGATTCCTATAGGTTGAATAATTGTGGCAGAAGCTGTAAAATTTGCTGTAGCCGAGGCTTGAGCAAAAACAGGAGACATTCCTGTAAATAGAAGAATTAGTGTTATTAAATAAAATCGTGTCATTAAGATAATGCATTAAATAAATTCTCGGATTATAAAGATATAAAACCCCCTTGATTAATCATCGATAAAAGACATAAAATATCGATGAAATACGTTTTTTTTGCCAATTATTAAATCTAAAAGCTTAATTCGCTCTTAATTTTTGTCTATGTAGTGGTTGATGAGGATCTCATTAAGGATTTTCTAATAATCTGAAACAAATTCTTTATTTCGAAATCCTAAATTCAGTAGCTTATGAAAAGAATATGTTTAAATTAGAGGTTTAATCTACTATCTGAAAACAATTTATCTATGAGAAACGCTTACACCACCAGTTTGAACCTTCAGAATACCGATTTTGGTTTACTCTTATTTAGAATATTTATCTCTGGCTTAATGCTTACCCACGGGGTTCCAAAACTTATTACATTTTTTGGGAGCGAGGAGATTGCTTTTGCAGATCCTATTGGGTTAGGGGAAACCGTCACCTTTACTTTTGCTGTTTTTGCAGAATTTGTATGTGCCATACTTATATTATTTGGATGGGCTACCCGGTTTGCAGCAATTCCTTTAATTATTACCATGGCTGTGGCTGCAATTATTGTTCACTGGACCGATGGTTTTGGTCGCCAGGAATTGCCTTTACTATATATGGGAGGATTTCTCTTGCTTTTCTTTACCGGTGCAGGTAAATTCTCCCTGGATTATTATCTTTTAAAGAAAAAGTAATGAAAAATGAGCGTAGGGATTTTTTAAAGAAAACCGGGTTGCTGGGAATCGGCGGATTTATCAGTCCGTTTTCTGTTTTTTCTGAAAATCAACAAAAACGCTTTCAATTCCAGCAAAATTCCTATTTAATTAAAGAGGCCTGCGTTCTCAGTATGGATGAAGAATTTGGCGATTTTAATTCTGCTGATGTCCTTATTGAAAATGGAAAAATAACAAGGTTGGGAAAGAATATTGAAGGTCCCTCATACACTGAAATAATAAATGCCGAAGGCGGTATTTTAATTCCCGGCCTTATAGATTGTCATTGGCATTTATGGACTTCCTTATTAAGAAGTATGGCCGGGGATTCTGCCGAAGAAGGTTACTTTAAAATGACGGCGCGTTATTCCAGGCTGTACTCGCCTGAAGATATGAAACTGGCCGCAACTTATGCTATCGCTGAAGCAGTTCATTCGGGAATTACCTGCATAAGCGATTATAATCATAATGCCAGGAGCCCGCAATTTGTACAAGCCAGTTTTGATGCTATGGCCGCAACGGGCATTCGAGGTCACATTAGTTATGGAACCTATCGTGACTTACCCGATAGCCAGCCTACAGATTTTAAAGGAATTAATGAATTAAAACAGTTTATCGATTCAAATTCAAAGTATAAAGGTATTAGTTTGGGTCTTGGTTCGCGCTCTGTGAATTATAATAATCTTGAAAAAGACTGGAAGCACGCCCGGGATTTGGGCTTAAGAATTACCATCCACGCAAGTTCAAACGAGAGTCAGAAAGGTCAGATAACCTCACTTTTTAAAAAAGGTCTTTTAGCTGAAGATGTCAATATTATTCACGGCAATGCAATAACTCCAGATGAAATTAAAATGCTAGAAGATACCGGGACGAGTCTTACTATGACACCATATTCTGAAATGCGCATTGGCTACGGACTTCCTAAAATAAATGAGCTGTACGAAGCTAATATTAATTGCTGCGTAGGTATAGATACTACCGCTTTAACAGGTAACGCTCATTTACTTGATACTTTGAAAATGCTCCAAAATCTCGCAAATGCGAATGCCAAAGATGAATTTTACCTGCATCCAAAGGAAGTTTTAAAAATGGCCACAATAAATGGAGCTATAAATTTGGGTATAGATAAGAAGACAGGTTCTATCACTCCTGGAAAAAGCGCCGATTTGGTTTTACTTAAAAAATCTGATATTAATTTTTCTACGGGGAATAAACCTTATCACCTGGCAATTGAAGCGGCGTTGCAGGAAAATATTGATATGGTCATGGCAAAAGGAAAGATTTTAAAGTACGATGGGAAGCTTACTGGTATAAATGCCAAAGACTTAATAATTCAGGCTAAAAATCGTTTTGCCGAAATGGAAAAAGAAATTAATTAAAAACCTTCCCGAAATTACAGCTTTACAGGAAGGTTTTCAAACTTTTCGTTAATCTATTTAAGCTTTTATCTTGCTTTAAATTCAACTAGTTATCCTTTGTAGTATCAGGATCGGGAATATCATCCAGGTCTCGCTTTTCTTTCTCGGTTCCTCTTTTATTAAATCGGTAATTTTCTTCGTCTACCAATTCATCCCTATCATTTTTGGCAGTTTGATTACTACCGGGGATATCTAAATTATCGGCAGTAAAATCTACCGGTTTTTCCCTGTCTAATTCTTTATCCTGACCTTTATTCATACTTCGACCTTTTTTATTTAAGGCTTGTTTATCTTCAGAAGTAACATCAGAATCATACTTTTTCTTTTCTTCTTGCTTACTCATATCTCTATATTTTTCTTTTAAATTAAGAAATAGAAGAGAACCTTCAGGTTAAAAACTGGTTAAAATAAAAAGGCCTAAAAAGAATTAAATCTTTTTAGGCCAGTAATATTGGAAATACGGTTGATTATTCAGATTCCAACATTGCAAAGAATTTATCCAGGTTAGGTATAATTACAATTCTGGTTCTCCTATTTTTAGCTCTACTTTCGTTATCTACATTATCTACTAATGGTTGGTAGCTACTTCTACCAGCGGCGATAAGTTTCTCTGGTGCAACATCGTACTTATCCTGAAGTAAACGAACAATTGAAGTTGCTCTTCTTACACTAAGATCCCAGTTATCCTGGATGTAAGAACCTTCTACCATTGTACGATCGTCTGTATGTCCTTCAATCATCACTTCCATGGCTGGCTCAGAGTTAATAACTTCAGCAAGCTTTTTTAGTAAAGGTTGTGCTTTGTTAGATACTCTGTAGCTTCCGCTTCCAAATAATAGTTTATCTGAAACATTGATCATTACTACAGTTTCATCTACAGTAATATCAATATCTTCATCATCAGAGCCTTCAGAAATATTGCTTTTTAAATTATGAGAAACCGCAAGGTTAATAGAATCTTCTAAAGTTTCGGCACCCGCTACTTTTTCAGGATCCATCTTTGCGATTGTTGCCCGCATCTGGGCCTTGTTATTATTAGACATTACAGTAAGATCGTTCATTTCCATCTTACTATCGTTCTCCTCGCGTAAAGAATTGATTTTTGAGTTGTAATCTGCAACGCGTTCTTCTATACGTGCAAATTTTTCTTCGATTTCCTCTTTTTCTACCTGAGTTTTTTGCAACGTACTACGGGTATCGTTTAATTCCTCTTCTAAAGTTACATACTTTTTCTTAGAAACACACGAGCTTAGCATTGTTGCGGCTAAAACGGTTACGGCGATTGTTCTTTTCATATTTCGGATTTTTTAAGTTAGGCCTTGTATAATTTAGATTTGGTTTTTTGTAAGGCTTGTAGATATTGGGCGAGAATCATACCATGTTGGTAAAGTAGTTGATAGTAGAAAGTAGGTAAACCCCGGTTGTTTTTTTACCTTCTCATTTTATGAGACTTAGAAAGACCCTTTAAGGAGAAATTAACTTTGTAGAACGGTTTTTGAATATATTTTCTATTTGATGAAACCTGTGGAATTCTTTTAAAATCTGTGGTAAAATTACACACATTCCTCAAACTTAAAAGTCAAATTTGCTCCATTCTCGTCAGTTTTAAACGACTTAACTACAATAAGTTGAGATTGAATTATATAAATATTAGTACTAATTTAAAAATGGGGAATTATGAAGAATTTAGAATCTTTTTACCGGTTGGTTTTCGCATTACTGCTTGTCTTTAGTTTATCGACGGCTTGTAGTAATGATGACGATGTAGATGAAGTAGATGATGTAACCGATGATCTTACAGATGATATAAATGGATCTGACGACGGCAATGGAAATGGAGATGGAAATGGTGAGCCCGATCCTGATGCCGCAGCTGTTTTTGTTTTAATAGATGAAGAGAGCATAGATAACGGAAATGAACCAAATGATTTCTCTGAAACCGATGTAAATGATGATATTTCCGAAATAGGCCAGAGAGAGGTGCTCGCATATTTTAATGAAAATACCGGGGAAGAAATCACACTTTATACCGGCCAAACCGGCGACGAAGCCTGGTTTGTATTAAAAGAGATTCCATCTTCCTGGGATGAAGCGGGGCCAAATGAAAGTGGCGCGAGAAATTTCATGGAAGCCGGCCCCGGTTTGGGACAGGACGAAAGTGAAGATCTATTAGATGAAGTTCCCGATGTCACGCCACTTAGAGCAACCGGCTTGTCCATGTTAACTGGTCAAACCATTATTGCCGTAGTTTATGATAGCGATATAAGTATTAATTACGATCCTTTAGTAGGAAATTTGCAGGGAGAAAATCTTGGGGTAGTGGCTTTTGAAGTATTAAATGTTACTGAAAGAACAGATGGTTCAGATTCAGATCTTCCTTCTGTAAATATCAGGATTTTAGAATATGCAGCAGTTGAAGCATTGGGATTGAACTTATTTAGCAACGCGCCAACGCCTGAATCTTCTTCAGAACCTGAAGATACCACCCCGCCAGAAACGATTCCAGATATTGAATTAAGTCCCGCTGAATAATGCTTAATTAACTAAACCTTAAGCCTAAAAACTTCATTTTATTGTAAGAATACAATAAATTTGAAATTCTAGCGATCACGGGATTTGGAAAAAGAAAAAAAGAAGAAGAAAAAAAGATACCGCATATTAAAGATCCTCGCAAAATTCTTTGCGGGGCTCTTTATTTTTATAATACTTTTGCTGCTTTTTATTAGAAGTCCCTGGGGCCAGGACATCATTAAAGAGCAGATAGTGAAGAATATTTCAGGTAAAACGAATACCGAAATTAGCCTCGATAAACTCTTTATAACCTTTGCCGGAAATATCCAATTGGATGGTCTTTACCTGGAAGATAAAAAAGGCGATACCCTGGCCTATTCGAAATCCCTGGAGGCCGATATTCCTATTTGGCCCATTATTCAGGGCAATGCTATAAGTATAGATAATATAGATTGGGAAGGCTTAAAAGCCAATATTACCCGAAAAGATTCTATTGAAGGTTTTAACTACGAATTTTTAATTGAAGCCTTCGCGGCAGATTCTACCCAACAAACTCAAACCACGACCGCACAAGATACTACTGCTTCACAGGAAATAAATATTGGCGATTTAAATTTTAAAGATTTTGACATAACATTTCAAGATGATGTTATGGGAATTGATACCCAGATTGAGCTTGAGGAACTCATCGTGGAACTGGAAAAAACCGATCTTGAAAAAATGGATTTTCGTGCCGGCAATGCCAGTATAACCAATGCACAAATAAATTATACACAAACCAAACCATTTCCTGAACCACAAAATGAAGAACCGGTCCCTATGCCTTATTTGGTGGTAGATAATTTTAACCTGGAAAATGTGCAGGCTAATTATAATTCTATTCCAGATGGTATTAATGCGAATCTTGATATCAATGAATTTTTAGCTGAAGTCCCATTAATGGATCTTAAAGCTCAGGAGATTAAAGTGAATAGTATTGCACTGAATAATTCTGATATTAAAGTTGAAATGAAAACTTTAGAAAAACCTCAGGATACCACTACAACCGAAGCTTCCCCTTTTACCTGGCCCGAATGGAAAGTTGCTGTAAATGAAATTAATTTTTCTGAAAATAAATTGAGTTATTTAATAGATAGCGCTGAGCCTAGACCGGGGAAATTTAATCCTGAAGCCCTGGTACTTGATTCTCTTAATTTTAATGGCAATAATTTATTTTTAAAAGATCAAAATGCAGGAGCAGAGGTTACTGCCTTAAATTTTAATGAAGCTTCAGGGATAAATTTGAAAAAGCTGAATTTCAACTTAAAACTTGAAGAAACGCAATTAAACCTTTCAGACCTGGCATTAGCTTTAAATAAAAATCAATTAGAAGGTGAGGCTACTGTAAAATATAATTCCATCCAGGAGTTGATTAATAATGCTGAAAATGCAGAGCTTGCGTTAGATTTACCCACTATTTCAGTAGATCTAAAAGATGTTTTTAGATTTCAACCAGATTTGAGATCTAATCCTTATATGAAGGAATTAAGCACAAATAACGTATCAGGAAATCTTCTGGCTTCAGGAAAACTTTCGGCTATAGATATTTCACGTGCCAATTTTAGATGGAAAAACACTTCATTTTCAGCTAATGGAAATATTTACAACGCCACAGATCCCAATAATATTCAGTTAAATATTCCTCGTTTTAATGCAAAATCCCGAAAATCAGATCTCACGGGTTTTGTAAGTGAAAAAGATTTGGGTATCAATATTCCTAAAAATATTCAGCTTAGTGGGAATTTTAAAGGAGGCCTGGAAGATCTTTCTACCAAAGCCCTTTTACAAACTTCAGAAGGGGATATTCGTATAAATGGGAACTTCTCAAACCAGGAAGAAATTGTTTTTGAAGGAACCATGACTTCAGAAGAACTTCAGCTTGGAAATATTTTGCAAAATGAAAGCCTGGGTGCATTAAATATTGAAATTGAAACTTCCGGGAAAGGAAGTACAATAAACACGCTAGATGCTACACTAGATGCGAAAATAACTTCATTTGCATATAACAACTACGAGATAAAAGATCTTAATATTCAAGGTGATATTGAAAATGGAAGCGGGAATATCACTTCAAGTTATAAAGACGATAATTTAGAATTGGCGTTAAACTCCCAGGTAGAGCTAGATTCGGTTAAACCTAGAGCGAATCTTAATTTAGATCTAAAAGGGGCCAGGTTACAGGAACTGGGATTGGCATCCCGGGATATTCGGTTGGCCTTTAAACTGGCAGCCCAATATGAAGGTAACGCAGAAGAATATGAAACCTATGCCGATATTAAAGATGCGGTGGTAGTTTATGATAATAACACCTATCTCCCCGGAGATTTAAGCGCTCACGCTTTTGTGCGCACCGATTCTACTTCGTTGCAAATAAATAATAAAATCTTAGAGCTGGATTTAAACTCCAATGCCGATCCTGTAGATTTATCTAATGCGCTAAACCGCCATTACGAATCTTATTTTACCGAGGTAGATCCGTTAGATACCGTGCAAAAACCGGTCAATCTAAAACTGCGGGGCACTATAATGGACGATCCTGTTTTGAGTGAAGTTTTCTTATCTAATTTAGAAGAATTAGACACTATTCATATTGAAGCCGATTTTAATGAAAAAGAGCGAAAACTTGACGCCCTGGTAAGTTTGCCATATATAAATTATTATAGCAGTGAGATTGACAGCCTGGAATTCAGCTTAAATTCCGATCCCGATAATTTTAATTTTAACCTTGGATTTAACGCGATTAACTCTGGGCCTATCGCAATCCAAAAAACCGATTTTCACGGAAGTCTTACTGAAGATAAACTATTTCTTGATTTTACCTCAATGCAGGGTGAAGAGCGTTTAATTCATATGGCTTCAGAAATTATAAAACCAGGAGACAGTATTGAATTTCATATTAATCCGGAAGATTTAATTCTTAATAAAAAAGAGTGGAATATTGCCGCTAACAACAAGATGGTGATTTACGACCAGGAAATTACTGCGAATAATTTCCGGTTAACCCGAAATAACCAGGAAATGCTATTAAGCAGTGAACTTTCTTATTCAGATAAAAATCATATAGGCTTAGAGTTTAAAAACTTCAATTTAGGTGCCATACTTAATTATTTTAATCCCGAAGAAGAATTAGCCACCGGGCAATTAAACGGCCATTTAATTTTTGAAGATCCGTTGCAAAAAATTGGAATTCTGGCAGGAATGGAGATCAACCAACTTAATGTAATGCAGGTTGAACTTGGTAAACTAAGTTTAAATTCTACCCCGAAAGCCGATTTTTTATACGATGTTGGCCTGGCGATAAAAGGCGAAAACGTAGATCTTGATATGAGTGGCGATTTCCAGGCGCTAGATTCTACAACCGTGGTAGATATGGAAATGCAGATTAATAAAATTAATATGAAAACGGTTGAAGGTTTTTCAATGGGAGCCATTAATAACGGTGAAGGAAGTTTTTCTGGAAATTTGAGCTTGAGCGGGACTACAACCGAGCCGGAATATAACGGCGAGCTTCAATTTGATGAAGCTCAATTTCGGGTAGCACTTCTTAATGCCCCTTTCAAATTCCCATCAGAAACTTTAGAATTTGATAATGCGGGAATCTATTTTAATGAATTTAGAGTGGAAGATAAAGATGCCAACTCGTTTGTAATAAATGGAGAGGTTTTAACCGAAAATTTACTAAATCCTGAATTCAATTTAAATTTTAAAGCCAGGAATTTCCAGGTGCTTAATTCTACCAAAGAAGATAACGAAATGTTCTATGGCACCGCCACCTTTGATGCCGATGCCACTCTAACCGGCGATCTTAATATTCCTATTTTAGATATGAATATCACTATAGGTTCTAATACCGATTTCACCTATGTAATGGTAGAAGAAGAATTGGCTATGCAGGAGCGAGACGGAATTGTGATTTTTACAAACCGGGAAGATCCAGATGATATTCTTACCGGAAACGAGGAAGAAGAATCGGCTACGCTCACGGGTTATGATATTAATGCCAGGATTAATATAAATGAAGAAGCCGCATTTAGTATAATTATAGATGAACAAACCGGCGATAATTTTAGGGTAAAGGGAGAAGGAGAATTAGATTTTAATATTTCACCTAACGGAAGAATGACCCTGGCTGGCCGATATACAATGAACGACGGGCACTATGAAATGAGTTTATATAATTTGGTAAAGCGTAGATTTGATATCGCTGAAGGCAGCCGAATTTCCTGGGCGGGAGATCCTTTTGACGCTTCTTTAGATGTGAGTGCTATTTATAGGGTAGAAGCATCACCTTCTTCGCTTATGGCTACCACACAGGGTGCAGGGAATAACCAGTTTAGAAGAGAGTTACCATTTTTGGTTTATCTTAATGTAGATGGAGAATTAATGCAGCCTAAATTATCTTTTGGGCTACAAATGCCAGAAGAAGAACGGGGTGCCGGTGGTGGCCAGGTTTACGGTCGCTTACAACAATTAAACAGTCAGGAAGCAGAATTAAATAAACAGGTTTTTTCCTTGTTGGTACTTAACCGTTTTTACCCAACATCAGGAAGTGCTGGAGACGGTGGCGGAAATCTTTCTATTGCCCGCGATAATTTAAATCAGGCCTTATCAGATCAATTAAATATGTTCTCGGATAAATTACTGGGAGATACCGGTGTGGAACTTAATTTTGGCGTAGATAGTTATACCGATTACCAGGGAAATACCGCTACCGAACGTACCCAGGTAGATATAGAAGCCCAAAAGCGCTTACTGGACGATCGTTTAATTGTGAGTGTGGGGAGTGAAGTAGATGTGCAGGGAAGTAATAGGCCCGGGGAAGAAGCCAGCCCGGTAATTGGAAATGTAAGCATAGAGTATTTGCTTACCGAAACCGGGAGATTTAGATTGAAAGGTTTTAGAAGAAATGAGTTTGAAAATGTAATAGACGGCCAGCTAATTGTTAGTGGTATAGCCTTTATCTTTACTCGTGAATTCAATGAATTTCAGGAATTATGGGATAATTTCTTCCTGAAAGAAGACGAAGAAGAACAGGCTCAAGATAATGAAGAAGAGAAATAATAGAAATCGGCGTTTTTTAGAATTATTTACTGGCAAATTATAGGAAAGATTATAAGATCCTGACTTAATTACCACTTTGAGATTGAAAATGTAATAGATGAAATTATACTTAAAATATATCGCTTATCTCTGTGCTGCATTTTTTTTGCTGCAGGCCTGTAATGTGAAAAAATTTGTGCCCGAAGACGAATTACTCTACACGGGCGCCAAAATTACCATGGAGAGTGATACCAGTATTAAAAGACGCGCCCGTTTAAAAGCAGAATTAGAATCGGTTTTAAGACCTGAACCCAATAGTTCATTTCTGGGAATGCAACCGGGGCTTTATTTTCATTATAAAGCTCAACGTGAAAAGCCGGGTTTTATCAATAAATTTTTAAACAAACAAATAGGGGAAGAGCCGGTTTACGCCAGTGATGTAGATCCTCTTAGAACAGAAGATTTGTTGAAAAACAGGCTGGAGAACAGAGGCTTTTTCTACAGTACAGTAGTTTCTACCGAGAACAGGAAAGAGAAGAAAAAAGAAATGGATGTAGCTTATAATATTGAGGTACCTACGCCATACTTACTGGAGAATTATAAGTTAGACTCAGATTCACTCAAGATTTTTAAGGAAATTGGGAACAATTTAGAAAATTCTCCAATAGAAAAAGGAATGCGATTTGACCTTGCAGCTTTAAAATTGGAAAGAGAGAGAATTGATGCCAATTTAAAGTCTAAAGGCTATTATAATTTCAATCCAGGGTTTTTAATTTTTGAAGCAGATACCAATCAATATGAACATAAGAATTTTGATCTCTTTTTAAGATTGAAAAAGGATGTTCCTACCGAAAGTATTATTCCTTATAAATTAAAAAGTGTTAATATTTATCCCAAGTATGAAGTAGGAACCGATAGTACTACCGCAAAAACCCGCTATGCTGAAAAGAACTTTTTTCAAAAAGAAATATTTTTTAAACCTAAACATTTAGATCCTTACATTTTACTGGAAGAAGGGCAGTATTATAACCCTGAAAATTCCCGAAATACCGCCAGGAGGCTAGGAGATATCGGCGCTTACAAATTCGTAAATATAAATTATACCGAAATTGATAGCCTCTCTACCGATAGTTTGGGAGTGCTGGAAACCAATATTTATCTTTCTCCATTAAATAAACGCTCCTTGCGTGCAGAAATCCAGGCGGTAACAAAATCTAACGGCTTTACCGGCCCTAGTTTAGCTTTGGGATATACTAACAGGAATCTTTTTAAGGGCGGAGAAATTCTAAATGTTACCGGAGATTTTGGTTATGAAGTACAAACCGGCGGAGGCACGCAGGCAGGATTAAACAGTATACAATTAGGTTTACAGGGAGATCTTATTTTCCCCAGGTTATTATTTCCCATAAATTTTGATAAAAACTGGTTTTCATATTCCATCCCCAAAACAAAGACCAGTTTAGGTTTTGATTACCTTACCCGAAGTAAACTGTTTAGCCTTGGTTCAGTTTCTGCGCGGTTTGGTTATCTCTGGAATGCAAATAGGTTTGTGACCCACGAGTTTTATCCTATTTCCTTAAATTATGTCAACCTGGGGAATACTACCCAGGAATTTCAGAATATTTTGGACGACAACCCATTCTTAGAACGAAGTTTTAACCAGGAATTTATTGCCGGTTTAACCTACTCTTTTCTTTATAACGGACTTATAGACGGGAATAGCAGGCACCAATTCTTTATAAATTCTACTTTAGATGTGGCTGGAAATTTAATTGATGCCATAAGCGGGCACGGGGAAGAAAATCCGCAAACCTTTTTAAATCTTGAATATGCCCAATACGCCAAGGCCGATATTGATTTGCGATATCATTTAAAAACAGGATCAGATTCTAAAATAGCTACCAGGCTGTTTGCCGGCTATGGGTTGCCTTATGGAAATTCTGATGTTTTACCATTCACAAAACAGTATTTTGCCGGTGGACCGTATAGCGTAAGAGCTTTTAATACCCGATCTTTAGGTCCCGGAACGTATACACCGCCAGATGAAGAAGGTGCATTTTTTGACCAGGCTGGTAATATTAGGCTGGAAGCTAACCTGGAATATCGTTTTCCGCTTTTTCCATACTTGTACGGTGCCGTTTTTGCCGATGCCGGTAATGTTTGGAATACTGGAGAAAACAGCACGCTGGTAGGAGGTGAATTCAGTAAAGATTTTATGAATGAGCTGGGCATTGGTACCGGCTTTGGTTTAAGGGTAGATATTCAAAGTTTTGTGATTCGGGTAGATCTGGCAGCTCCTTTACATGATCCTTCCTTACGGGAAGGCGAGCGCTGGGAATTTGATTATGCAAATCCGGTCTTGAATTTCGCTATAGGTTATCCTTTCTAAGAATGTTGATAATGCATAAAGAAATTTTAAAACACGTAACTTCAAAAATTAATCTTTCAAAAGATGAACAACGAGAATTTACTGGTGTTCTATCAGAAAAACGTATTTCAAAAAAAGAATTTCTATTTAAACCGGGGCAGGCTGTAGACTATGAATATTATGTGGTTCAGGGGTGTTTAAAGGCCTTTTATTTAGATGAAAATGGAAATAAGCATATTATTCAGTTTGCAGTAGAAGACTGGTGGATAAGCGATTTTGAAGCTTTCTTCGGAAATTATCCCGCCCAGTTATATGTTGAAGCTATAGAAGATTCGGTTCTCCTGGGAATTCATCGCGATACTCTTGAAACTTTATATAAGCGAATTCCTAAATTTGAACGTTTTTTCAGAATTAAAACTACTAATGCTTTTGTGGCACTTAGAAGTAGAATTCTTTCCTCCCTTCAAAAAAATAACAAAGAGCGCTACCTGGAATTCTGCCAAACCTATCCCCAAATTGAAAAGCGCGTTCCCAATTACCATATTGCGAACTATCTTGGTATAAAACCAGAAAGCCTAAGCAGGCTGCGAAAAGAGCTGTCTTAGCTTAACATTTTTTAACAGGCCCTGCTAACATACATCAAGTAGTTTCTTTCCTTTTTCATATAATTTAGCTTTTAAAAATTGCTAAGAAAAAGATTGATTAATACAACCAAAAAAAGCTATGAGTAAAGAACAACATTTATTAAAATCATATAATTTAAACGGATTAGAACTTCCTAATAGAGTAGTAATGGCTCCAATGACGCGAAGTAGGGCTGATAATCCTGAAAATACGCCTATTGAAGGTCTACACGATGTTTATTACACCCAAAGAGCTTCTGCCGGACTTATTATTACCGAAGGTTCCCAGGTTTCTAAAGAAGCTGTGGGGTATGTAAATACACCTGGAATTTACAGCAAAGAGCAAATTGCAGGCTGGAAAATGGTAAATAAAAAAGTGCACGAAGCTAAAGGCAGAATGTTTATTCAGCTTTGGCACGTGGGTAGAATGTCTCATCCCGATTTTCATAACGGGGATTTACCTTTATCGGCTTCAGCAATAAATCCTGAAGCGCAATCTTATACACCGGAAGGTTTTAAAGATACCGTGACGCCAAAAGAAATGACCATTGAAGATATTAAAAGAACGATCCAGGATTTTAAAAATGCGGCTAAAAATGCAATGGAGGCCGATTTTGATGGAGTTGAAATTCATTCTTCAAATGGATATTTATTTCACCAGTTTTTTAATGGAACTTCTAATAAAAGAAATGATGAATATGGCGGAAGCATAGAAAATCGTGCAAAGATCTTGTTTGAAACCATAGATGCGATTAAGGAGGTAATGCCAGAGCAAAAAATTGGTTTAAGATTAAACCCGTCCCTGAACGGTATTTTTGGAATGACGATGGATGAGGAAACCATCCCAACTTTCGATTATATTATCAAGAAATTGAACGATTACGATCTTGCTTACCTGCATTTGTCAGAGCCTTTTAACGATGTTTCAGATGTTCCTTATGCGGTAACTGAAATCGCTAAGAGATACCGGCCAATGTATAATGGTACTTTAATGATTAACGCAGGCTTTGATCAAGAATCTGGAAATAAAGTAATTGAAGAAGGAAATGCCGATTTGGTAGCCTTTGGAAAACCTTATATTTCCAATCCCGATTTAGTAGAGCGTTTTGCTGAAAATATTCCGCTTTCAGACTGGGACACCGATACTTTCTATGTGCCCGGTGAAAAAGGTTATATAGATTACGAAGCTAAAGCCAGAAAACAGGAAGCTTAAAAGATCCTGTTTAATTGTAATTAGAAGAGGTTGTTTGTTAAGTTTTAAGCCGTCACCCTGAACTGGTTTCAGGGTCTAACATGTTTAAAATCATGAACATATTAGATGCTGAAACGAGTTCAGCATGACGCTAAAAGATTAATTCCAAACAACCTCTTTTTTATTTTAAAACGAAATCACATTTTTACCAATAGATTTCCCAGATTCCTGTAAACTATGAACTTCTTTAAAAGTTTCGGAATTTAATCCTGAAAAAGTTTTATTTAATGTGGTTTCAATAGTTTTTTCTTCTAAAAGTTTAGAAACTCTCTCCAGTATTTCGTGCTGTTTGTGCATATCTGGAGTTTGAAATTTAGCCCGGGTAAACATCAATTCCCAGTGAAAAGCCACACTTTTACCCTTAAGTTTATTTAAATCTACTTTATCTTTTGTTTCAACAATAGAGCAAATTTCTCCCTGTGGTTTTATGAGTTCGGCCATTGCGTCCCAGTGCAATTCGGTATCAGAAAAGTTGAGGATATAATCTACGTTTTCATAACCTTTAGCTTTCATTTCTTCTACTAAATTCTTGTGATTTACAATCACATCGGCGCCCATATTTCTACACCATGCTTCGGTTTCATTCCTGGATGCAGTGGCAATTACATTAAATTTGGTAAGTTTCTTTAAAAGCTGAATTCCAATGGAACCAACTCCGCCGGCACCGCCAATAACAAGAATATCCCGGTTTTCCCCTGAATTTTCTTCAATTTTTAAACGCTCAAAAATACATTCCCAGGCTGTGAGAGCGGTTAGGGGTAAAGCGGCTGCTTCTTCAAAAGAAAGGTTTTTAGGTTTATGGCCTGCAATATTTTCGTTTACTAACTGTAATTCGGCATTGCAACCCGGCTGGTCAATTTCCCCGGCATAAAAAACTTCATCGCCCTGTTTGAATTTAGTAACTTTATTTCCAACCCGTTCTACAATTCCGGCAGCATCCCAACCTAAAATTTTGGGTGTATCTAACTCTTTGTTTTTTGCGGCATTTTGCCTCACTTTAAAATCTACAGGATTTACAGAAACGGCTTTAATACGCACCAATAGATCTGAATCTCCCGGCTTGGGTTCTTCAGTATTAAATTCAATAAAACTATCTGAATGATCTATAGGAAGCGATTTTTTTATTCCAACGGCTTTCATAATTTATTTTTTAAGAATTAGCATATTAATATTTGAATTTAAGAAATAAACAAGTCAGCGCCCAGCACTTAAAAAAATAATAAGAACGGAATATTATTAATGCTGAAGTTTGCCGCCATAGCAAAGATCTCCGGCATCTCCAAGGCCTGGGACAATATACCCGCGATCGTTTAATTCTTTATCTATGGTTGCTATCCAGAGTTTGGTATCTGCAGGAAATTCTTCAGCTACGTGGGCAATGCCTTCTTCGGCACCAATTACTGCTACTAAATGAATTTCTTTGGGTTTACCCATATGTTCCAGGGCTTTCATCACATTAACAAAAGAACGGCCGGTAGCCAGCATTGGGTCGGCAAGAATTAGGGTTTTTCCTTCCAGGGAAGGCGAGGCAAGGTATTCTACTACAATTTCAAAATTCTCATCGTTGGTTGGATGATGGCGATATGCTGAAATAAAAGAATTTTCAGCATCATCAAAATAATTTAATAAACCATTGTGTAAAGGAAGTCCGGCGCGTAAAATAGAACAAAGCGCAACCTGGGTTTCAGGTAATTGCACTTCAGCATTTCCCAGTGGCGTATTTATATTTTTTGAAGTAAATTTTAGTGTTTTACTTAGTTCGTAGCCTAAAATCTCACCTAAACGCTCAATATTTCTGCGAAAACGCATTCTATCTTTCTGAATTTCAGTATCTCTGAGTTGTGCTACAAATTTTCCGGCTATAGAATTTTCTTCTAAGAGATGATTTATTTGCATGGTAGTTTTTAAATTTTTGAACTTTCCTGGTGAGTAAAGATAAGTAATTGTTTTTCGAATGGCCTGAGCGAGACAGCTACATTTCAGGTTTATCTTAAAAGATTTTTCTGTATGCTAATTTGGCTGTATTTTTGATATAATTAGCTTAAAGAATTCATTTTATGAAGTTTATCTATACATCCTTGTTTTTTTGCTTCACCTTTATAAGCTACGGGCAAATAGATCTTCCTGCTACCAATAATACCGGAGGAATTCTAAAAGCTGAGCCTGAAACAAAATCTTCTGGTTTTCCTATTCTTAGGGCCGAAGAATCTAACGAAGAAAGCAAATACCTGCGAGAAAAACCTAAAACAATAGACTTTAGAGAAAAACCTAATAATTTAAAAACCGCTGGAGATGCAGTAAAGGAGAAGTGGACAGCAGATAAAGAAGCTTTAAATAAATATAAGGAAGACCAGTATTTAGGCGACTTTAAAACTACCGGTAAATTTGTGGAGCTGTATTGCCGCGACCATCAATTTGTAGATGGTGACCAGGTAAATATTTATGTAAATGGTAATTTTGTAAAACGTGTAGTGCTGGGAAGTGGGTATCACCCGGTTTTGGTTACATTAGAAAGCGGATTTAATAATATTGAATTTGAAGCGATAAACCAGGGATCTTCCGGTCCTAATACCGCGCAGTTAAAAGTTTTGGAAGAAAACGGAAACCTGGTTGCTTCTAAAGAATGGAACCTTTTAACCGGCGCCAAAGCGAGCTTAATTGTGGTTAAAGAATAAAATTTAACCAGATTTCTTTTTTCAACCGATTCATTACCAATTATTCTAATTTTTAAAATTCATTTAATAACTTTATAAGAAATCCCAATCTTATGAAGCGTATATTAATTGCAATAGATTATCATCCTGTTTCAGAAAAAGTGGCTGAAGCCGGTTACAAACTCGCCAAACAATTAGATGCCCGGGTTTGTTTACTTCACGTAATGGCCAATGTAAGTTACTACGGAATTGATTATCCTACGTTTATGGGATATTCAGGCTATGATGAAATGGCTGTAAATTTAGATATAGCCCTGGAAATGCGGGAGGTTGTAGAAGATTTTCTGGAAACTGCAGCAAAACACCTTAACGATGAAAATGTAGAAACGCATTTAGCCGAAGGCGATGCCGCCACCGCTATTCTAGAATATTCTAAAACCTGGAATGCCGATTTGGTGGTAATGGGCACGCATAGCCATTCGGTTTTTGAAAAACTTTTAATGGGAACAGTTGCTTCAAGCGTATTAGAAAAAACTGAAGTTCCGGTTTTTATGGTGCCAATTAAGAAGGATTGATAAGAAATCAAAATTCCAATAATAAAAAAGTCTTCTACTACAGAAGACTTTTTTATTACCCAAAATTAAATTTATAATTACGGGTAGCAGATAATACGTCTTCCAATTCTTTTTGAAGCTCTTTTCCTTTATCTAAATTATACCAATTTTGTATCTCAGTTTTTATGATCTCAAAAGAAGCTCTCTCCTGGAGTAGTTCAGCATACATTTTTTGACAATTTTCAGGACGTGGTCCCCAGGTTGCTAAATCTTTACCTTGTTGATTTTGAATTACTAATTTAGGAATTGATTGTGTACCATTGGTGAGATACTGCTCAATCCTGTAAGGTGCTGCATCTCTTAATTCATAAGAAACCGTTATTAGCGGATTCTCACTTGCTATCATTTCTATAAAAGGAATATTGTGAGCTGCGTCGCCACACCAGGGCTCGGTAATAATAATCCAGTGTTGCGGTTGATCTATCTTTTTGACAATCTCGACAATATCATGTGATAATTTTCCTGTTTTGAACCACCGGTTCATACGTGACCAGTTTAGCTTTGTATAATTCAGGTAATCGGGATTATCATAAGGCGGTTGGTGTTCCGTCGCAGGTTTAAGCAGGATATTTTTGAAGTATGAGCTATATTCTTGATAATTCATTGAAATTAATTTTATCGCGATTTTTATTAATTCAAATCTACAGAATAGGAAATAAAAAAACCGTAAAGACTTAAAATTAAGTTTTACGGTTTTACAAAGTGATCGCGCCAGGATTCGAACCTGGGACCGCCTGCTTAGAAGGCAGGTGCTCTATCCAGCTGAGCTACGCGACCGTTTTTGCGGTTGCAAATATAAGCCTCTTTCCAAATAAAACAAGCTTTTTTTATTTAAAAATTTATTTTTTTCATCAACTTGATTTTAAGGGAATTTTAATCTGTTTTTAACTTAATTTTTAAATTGAAAGTTTTTCTCAATTATATCCTTAATTTTGCCTCGGTAAATTTTTTAAAAAATTCCTTTGATAACATTGAAATATTTTTTGCTCCAAAATTCAACGCCTGTTAACCAGATATTTAGGTTTAGTAAATTTACCTCAATTCTTAATAAAGCCTGTTAATTGTTTATGGAGTTTCAATTCACCATTATTGTTCCGGTTTATAACGAGATTGAAAGTTTACCCAGGCTTTTTGATTTTTTGCAGAATTACGTTAAATCGGCTTCACTCAAATCCTGTGTTTTACTGGTAGACGATGGCTCTGGTGACGGCAGTGCTTCGGCTATAGAAAAATTCTGTTTAGATCACGAGGATTTTAATTGTTTGTTATTCGACAAAAATTATGGGAAAGGCGCAGCATTAAAAGCCGCTTTCGATCATACTAAAACGCCATTGCTTGGTTACCTGGATGCCGATCTACAAACGCATCCCGAAGATTTTGAATTACTTCTGCCATATATTAAAGATTTTGGTTTGGTTACCGGCTGGCGTAAAAATAGAAAAGATACCCTTGTAAAACGTATTTCTTCCAAAACCGGAAATGCCGTACGCATATTTTTTACGCACGATAATATTCACGATACCGGCTGCCCGCTTAAGATAATGCATACCGAATACGCCAAGAAAATCCCTATGTTTAAAGGTTTACAGCGTTTTTTACCGGCTATGATATTATTGCAGCAAAAGGAGATAAAAGAGGTGGTTATTAATCATTATCCAAGAATTGAAGGCGAATCTAAATACAATTTCAAAAATAGGTTTTTGGGGCCTTTGGTAGATTGTTTTGCTTATGTTTGGATTAAAAAATCGTATATAGATTATAGCATAAAAGCGAAACATGGATAATTCGCTGCTTATTTATGTAATTGGCTTTACCGCGCAAATCCTTTTTTCGTCAAGGATGATTATGCAATGGATACTTTCTGAAAAACAAAAGAAAGTGCTTACCCCAATTCTTTTTTGGGAATTAAGTTTACTGGCTTCTTTTTTACTTTTTATTTACGGCTATTTTAGAGATGACTTTGCGATTATGTTGGGCCAAACGCTAACGTATTTTATTTATATAAGAAACTTACATTTCCAGGGGCAATGGAAAAAGCTTCCCTATTTAATACGATTTATAATCCTGGTTTTCCCTGCTATTGTGGTTATTTACAGCTTTTTTAATAACGAATATAACCTTCAGAAATTATTTCTGAATGAAGCAATCCCATTTTGGTTGCTTTTGTTAGGAATTTTTGCCCAGGTAGTTTTTACCTTAAGATTTTTATACCAGTGGATATATTCTGAAAAACAGAAGAAATC
This sequence comes from Salegentibacter agarivorans, assembly GCF_900113135.1. Lineage (GTDB taxonomy): Bacteria > Bacteroidota > Bacteroidia > Flavobacteriales > Flavobacteriaceae > Salegentibacter > Salegentibacter agarivorans. The sequence goes on from NZ_FOOH01000019.1 coordinate 35,314, forward strand.
CTGTTTACCGCTTGGATTTTGGTGGTTAAGCCTGGTAGGTTCTTCGTTAATTTTAATTTATGCAGTCTTTAGAAAAGATCCCGTTTTGCTTATTGGGCATTTGTTTGGCGCCATAATGTATATTAGAAATATTATAATTCACCATAATGAAATTAGAGAATAAATATCTTCTGCTACTCATTTTTGCAGCAATAGCCGTGTTTTTTATAAACCTGGATGCAATTTATATCAACATTATGGAGGCGCGTAATTTTATTACCGCTCGCGAAATGCTGAATGATAATAACTGGATATTCACCACGATGAATGCTGAGCCGCGTTATGAAAAACCACCTTTACCAACCTGGCTAACCGCAATTTCAATGTCGGTTTTTGGGATGGAAGGACTTTTTGGCTTGCGACTTCCTTCAGCAATTATGGGATTAATTTTAGTAGTTTTTATCTACAAATTACTACTCAAAATTACCAAAAATATAGAATTGTCTTTTGTGGCCGGTTTAATTGCTACTACCTCATTTTATATTGTTTTCTCCAGTAGGGACGGGCAGTGGGATATTTATACCCATAGTTTTATGATGCTGGCTATCTTTTGGCTGTATAAACTCTATAATTCCACTAAAAACTGGTATTTGTATGCTTTAGTTAGCGGATTGTTTATTGGTTGTTCTATTCTTAGTAAGGGCCCGGTTTCACTTTATGCATTATTTCTTCCGTTTTTAATTGCTTACGGAATTATTTACAAATTTGATGGCACAAAGGCACGGTGGAAGGCCCTGGCTCTTTTAATTTTGGTGGCATTAATTTCTGGCGGTTGGTGGAACCTCTATGTTTATTTATTTGATACTCGTGCAGTTGCCGAAATTACCAGCCAGGAGACGGGGAGATGGTTAAATTACAACGTAAGGCCGTTTTATTATTACTGGAGCTTTTTTATTCAAAGTGGTTTATGGACCATTCCATCTTTTGTGGCCTTGTTTTATCCTTATTTAAAAGATAGGGTTAGCAATAAAAAAGCTTATAAATTCACGCTTCTCTGGACGCTGGCTTCAGTTTTTTTGCTTTCAGTAATTCCAGAGAAAAAATCCCGCTATCTGTTGCCGGTTCTTATTCCTATGGCAATGAATACCTCATTTTATATTGAATTTCTTTTTAATCATTTTAAAAGCTTAAAGACAAAAGAAGCGGCGGTGATTTATTTTCATTTTGGAATTTTCGCCATTGTAGGCTGTGTTTTTCCCATTGCTGCATATTTCTATTTTGAATCTTTTCTGCAGGATATTTTGATTTGGTATATCTTGAGTTCAATTTTCTTATTTATCATCGGGGTTTTAATGTTTAGGTTTTTAATACTGAAAAAAATAAAACCACTTTTTTATTTAAGCATATTCTTCCTGGTAAGTATTGTATGGTTTGGTTTGCCAATAGCCAATAAAATTAATGTAAACAAAGATTATAATAGCATTGTAAATATTAAGAGGCATCTCAAAGAATATAATGCACCTGTTTATGAAATTAATGATTTTGCGCCAGAAATGATTTGGGAATATGGAAAACCAATTCCGGTTTTAAATAAGAATGGTGAGATTAAAATCCCTTCAGAAGATAAATTTTTGATTTTATCTGATGGGAAATATAATCTTGATAGTTTACAGACCATTTTTAGAAACTATAGCACGATTAAAATTGATAGCGTAGATATGAATCCTGTGAGCAGCAAACACAAACAACGGTTGTACAGGGATTTATTCCTCGTTGAAAAAGAAAATTAAAAATAAAAATCAGCCGTATTTTTAGAGAAGCCTAAAACTTTTCAATTCTTGTTAAAATGAGACGCTACCAATTTTTTAACATGCTAATATTTGATTATATTGGAGCGCTTTTAAAACTAACCAAATAATGCTTGACTATCCAATAAAATTTTTCCCCATTTTGAAAGAAAAAATATGGGGTGGAGAAAAACTAAAAACAATTCTAAATAAAGAAACCAACCGGGACGACCTGGGCGAAAGCTGGGAAATATCTGGTGTAGAAGGAGCTATATCTGTAGTTTCTAATGGTGAACTTAAAGGGTTTTCCCTAAAGGACCTTTTAAAGGAATACAAAGAAGAAATTGTAGGTAAGAAAATCTATAAAGAATTCGATGCCGATTTTCCTTTGCTTATAAAATTTATAGACGCCAATACAGAACTTTCTGTACAATTACATCCTAACGATGAGCTTGCGCAGCAACGCCATAATTCTTTCGGAAAAACCGAAATGTGGTATATTATGCAGGCCGATGAAGGTGCAAAAATCAACATTGGTTTTAAAGAAAGTGTTTCTAAAGAAGACTATATTACCCGTTTAGAAGAAGGAAAAATTGTTGAATTACTCAATTTTGAAGAAGTAAAAAAAGGCGATAGTTTCTTTATAAATACCGGAAAAGTACACGCGATAGGAGCAGGGGTGCTTTTAGCTGAAATTCAGCAAACCTCAGATGTTACTTATAGAATTTACGATTGGGACCGAACCGATGATGAAGGAAATTCCCGGGAACTGCATACCGCATTAGCCATTGATGCGATAGATTTTGAAAAGAAAGACGATTTTAAGCTGAACTACGAAAAAACAAAAAACAAATCTTCTGAAGTTGCCAGTTGCCAGTATTTCACTACAAATTACTTAGCTGTAGATGGAGAAATTACCAAAGATTATAGCAATTTAGATTCGTTTGTAATCTATATGTGTGTTAACGGAAATGGAGAAGTTTCAGTAAATGGAAATTCTGAAAAAATCGCCCAGGGAGAAACTTTATTAATCCCGGCCTCGAATAAAGAAGTTAAGCTTTCAGCTGAAAATTGTGAACTTTTAGAGGTTTATATTAAATAAAAAATAGGCTGTCTAAATCGCGTTTTACAATCGTCATCCTGAACTGGTTTCAGGACCTATGTTGTTAGAAGTTGAAATAAGTTTTGCCTGACGGAAATATGCGTTTTAAACAGCCTATTTTAACCTTATTTATTTTTTAAAATTTCTTCTATTTTTTCCAATTCAATTTTATTGAATTCAAGGTTTTCAATGGCTTTAATATTATCTTCTAATTGAGAAACCTTACTCGCACCCACCAAAACGGAAGTGACGCGTTTATCTTTTAATAACCAGGCCACGGCCATTTGGGCTAAACTTTGATTCCTGGATTGGGCAATTTCGTTTAGTGCCTGCACTTTTTTTACCACTTCAGGTGTAATTTGCGACTCATCTAAATAACTGCCCTGGGTTGCCGCTCTACTGTCTTTTGGAATTCCGTTTAAATATTTATCGGTTAAAATTCCCTGTTCCAATGGAGAAAAAACGATGCTGCCAATCCCTTCGTGTTCAAGTGTATTTAATAAACCATTTTCAACCCAGCGATCCATCATATTATATCGAGGTTGATGGATTAGGAAAGGTGTTTTCTGCGCTCTAAGAATTTCAGCTGCCCTGGCAGTATCTTTAGATGAATATTGGGAAATACCCACGTAAAGTGCTTTTCCCTGTCTTACAACCTGATCTAAAGCACCCATAGTTTCTTCTAAAGGTGTATCAGGATCTGGGCGGTGGTGATAGAAGATATCTACATAATCCAGTCCCATTCTTTGTAACGACTGATCTAAACTGGCAATAAGGTATTTCCTGGACCCAAAATTACCATAAGGTCCCGGCCACATATCCCAACCGGCTTTGGTAGAAATAAGCAATTCATCACGGTATTGCTTAAAATCTTCGGCAAAAATCTTCCCGAAATTTTTCTCAGCCGAACCATAAGGTGGCCCATAATTATTGGCAAGATCAAAATGGGTAATACCATTATTAAATGCTGCTCTTAAAATGTTTCTTGCATTTTCAAAATCATCATTATCTCCGAAATTATGCCATAAACCCAGCGAGAGTAGGGGAAGTTTAATTCCGCTTTTTCCGCAGCGGCGGTATTGCATCTTTTCGTATCGATTCTCGTTAGCTATATATTTACTCATTGAAATTAATTTTAGTTCTAAATCTTAGGTAATTCCCAACTATTATGGTAATTCGCTTTTAACAGATTATTCGCCTCATCATCATCGAAACTTTCATTTTCTGAATCCCAGTACAATTTTTTTCCTGTTTTGTATGCAATATTTCCCATATGGGCATTAATAGCCGCGATGCTTCCTGGTTCAATACCACAATTAAGTTTTGAACAATCATTGGTAGTTATGGCTTCAACAAAATTAGCCGCATGTTTTTCCAGCGCATTTCCTTCAGGTTTTTGCAATGCTATTTCTTCCACTTTCGGAACAAATTTTCCATCAATATTATCTCCTTCAGGAATTATCTCCCAGCCGTCTCTATTTACTACCAGCGTACCGTTATTTCCTATAAAAGCAATGCCTTCATTTCTACCATAATTTCCACCGTCAATTCCAACGGCGTGTTCCCATAGTAAATTGAAATTCTCAAACTCATATACTGTTTGAAGCGTATCGGGAGTTTCAGCGGCATCATTGGGGTAAGCAAGTTTTCCGCCAGAAGCTAAAACAGATTTTGGTGCTTTAGCATTCATTGCATAGAGTGCAATATCAATTTCATGCACACCCCAATCGGTCATAAGTCCGCCGGCATAATCCCAAAACCAACGAAAAGTAAAATGGAACCGATTTTCGTTAAAAGGTCTTTCAGGCGCAGGACCCAACCACATTTTATAATCTACACCCGGTGGAGGAGTGCTGTCAGGTTTATGTGGAAGCCTGTCTTTCCAGCCTATATAAGCCCAACATTTCACCAAGCGAATATTCCCAAGTTTTCCCGATTTTACATAATTTATAGCATCGTCATAATGTGTCCCGCTGCGTTGCCATTGGCCTACCTGTACAATTTTATTATACTTTTTGGCGGCCTTAAGCATGGTGTTACATTCTTCAATACTATTGGCAAGCGGTTTTTCCACATAAACGTGCTTCCCGGCTTGCAGAGCGTGAACCAAATTCAAACAATGCCAATGGTCTGGTGTACCAATTATTACCGCATCAATATCTTTGTTTTCCAGCATTTGACGGTAATCTTTGTACTGTTTTGGTGCTTTACCGGTTATATCCTTTACATTTTTAGTCCTTTCATCTAAAACACGCTGGTCTATATCTGCCAGGGCCACGCAGGTTAGATTGGGTAATTTAAGGTGAGCCTGCATATTAGACCATCCCATTCCTTTACAACCAATTAATCCAAAATTAATTTTGTCTTTTGTACCAAAACTCTGATAACCTGAAAATGGATTGGCCAATAAGGACCCTGATAAACCTAAACCGGCAGTAGCCAGAGTAGTTTGCTGCAAAAATTTTCTTCTTGAATTCTTCATTTTGTAACAGATTAATTCAATTCCCTAACCCAGATATTTCTGAAACTCACTGGATTTCCATGATCTTGCAAATGAATAGGAAGTTTTTCGTCGTGTTTAGTATAATTAGGTATGCCAATATATTCGGTTGGGCCACTTAATTCGTAATTGTTTTGAACCAACACCCCGTTATGAAACACGGTAAGTTTTGCCGGACTTAATAACAGGCCATTTTCATTAAATCTGGGCGCAGTAAAAATAATATCGTAAGTATTCCATTCTCCGGGTGCTTTTGTTGCATTTACAAGTGGAGGGGATTGCTTATAAATACTGGCGGCCTGGCCGTTGGTATAGGTTTCATTTTCATAAGAATCCAGAATCTGTACTTCATATTTTTCCATAATAATTACTCCGCTATTTCCACGGCCCTGTCCGTCACCTTTAACTTCTGAAGGCGAACGCCATTCTACATGTAATTGCATATCTCCAAAATTCTCTTTTGTTTTTATGCCGCCGGTTCCCGGTTTTACGGTTAACACATCTCCTTCTATATTCCAGGTGGGTTCGGAGCCATCTTTTTCGTTTACAAAAGCTGAGAGATCTGAACCGTCAAACAATATTATTGCATCAGAAGGTGCGGTGGTAGTAGATTCTCCGGCTTGAATTTTAGGCGGCACCGGTTCGTAAAACTCGGTGGCTTCAGGTGGTAAATCGATGTTTTTTTCCTGGGCAAAAGCAGGGAATGAAGCAATTATAAAAGTACCTGCCAATAAACTTAATTTTAAAGATATTCTCATTTTGAAATTTTTAGTTGGAAATTATTTAACATGTTCGTAAATCATTTTTGAAACCTGGTTAAGCATTTTGGTACCGGTATCCATATCTTCCATATTTTTTGAAAGTAGAACCAATACATATTTTCTTCCGTCGGGTAATTCTATAAGGGCTGAATCGTGGTGCACTCCGGTAATCCAACCGGTTTTATTGGCAATTTTTAAATTTTCAGGAAGCAAATGGGGAATAAGATCCGTGTGTTTTTGTTGGCGCAAAATATTCAGCATTTTTTCGTCGGCTTCAGGATTTACTGCATTTCCGGTAGCGAGATCTTCAAAAATTAGCATTAAATCGTATGCGGTGGTAGAATTGCTTAACCCGGCTTCGTAGGCTTTCATATCCTCTACACCACGAAGCACATTAATATTTTTTGCATCCAGATTTCGCATTGTTTTGTTTACATTCTTAGCATCAACCAACTCAATTATAATATTAGTAGCCAAATTGCTGCTATAAATAATCATATCGGTTACCAGGTCTTCAATACTTCTTTTCTGGTCAATTTGTTCATAGAGATGTTCCCCACTGTCGCGACCAAGCTCGAGAGAATAAGAGCTGCCATCTAAGATACTTTTAAATTGATTTTTGACAATCAGGGAATCCTGGAGAGCGAATTTTCCCGCTGAAGCTTGTTTAAAAACCTCTATCATCACCGGGGTTTTCATCGTGCTGGCGGCGTGAAAATCTTCGTGATGATTTATAAAAATACTGTTTTTTTCTTCGGAAAGATCTTTAAAAGCAATAGCAAAATCACCTTGCGTGATTTTAAAAATAGAATCAATAGTATGCTGAAGTTCTTCAGTAGAAGTTTGTGCATTGCTTATAAAACAAGCAAAAATGAAAAGAATGGCGGGGAAAAATTTCATTAGTTTCGAAATTACTTTCCGAATTTAATGAAATTTCCCTAAACACACTTAAATACTGCCCAAAGCGATTTCTACCATTCGGCTAAAACTCTGTTCCCGGTCTTTTGCGGGTAAATGTTCCCCCGTAACCAGCGAGTCAGAAATCGTCAATACCGAAAGGGCCTTTACTTTATGTTTGGCAGCAACGCTGTAGAGTCCGGCGGTTTCCATTTCTACACACAAAACGCCATAATCTGCCCATTTTTTATAATTCTGGTCGCTTTCTTCGTAAAAAACATCAGAAGAAAGTACATTCCCGGCTCTGAATTTTATATTATGGTTTTCAGCAAAATTTACGGCTTTCATAAATAATTCAAAATCTACGGTAGGAGCATAGTCGGCGTGCTGAAATTTCGCCTTATTAAAACCTGAATTTGAAGAAGCAGCCATAGCTAAAACCACTTCATTTACCTTTAAATCTTCCTGATAAGAACCGGCAGAACCTACACGAATAAGCTTTTTAGCGCCATATTCAGTAATTAATTCAGTGCAATAAATCAGTGCGGAAGGAATCCCCATTCCGGTAGCCTGTACCGAAACTTTTTTACCCTGATAAGTGCCGGTATAACCCAGCATTCCTCGTACTTCGTTATAACAAACTGCATTTTCCAGGAAGTTTTCTGCAATCCATTTTGCTCTTAAAGGATCTCCCGGTAATAAAACGTTTTCTGCTATTTCTCCTTTCTTTGCCTGTATATGTACGCTCATTCTATTTTTTATCTGACGTTAAAAGCTTAATTCCCGAAGAAGTTCCCAACCTGGAAACACCTAATTCAATATATTTAATAGCGGTTTCTCTATCTTTAATTCCGCCAGAAGCTTTTATTTGCATTTTATCCCCTGCGATTTCTTGCATCAATTTCACATCTTCAAAAGTAGCCCCACCGCTTCCAAAACCAGTAGAAGTTTTTACAAAATCGGCATTTGCCTTTAAAGCAGCGTGACAGACAACTTTCTTTTCGGCATCGGTTAAAAAGCAGGTTTCAATAATCACCTTAAGTACTTTAGAACCTATGGCTTTTTTAATTTCGGTGATTTCGTTTTCTATATATTCAATTTTTTCGGCCTTAAGCATTCCAATATTTATTACCATATCAATTTCATCGGCACCAAGTTCAATAGCATCTTTAGCTTCAAAAACTTTGGCTTTGGTGGTCATTGCTCCTAAAGGAAAACCTATTACTGCCGCTATTTTTACAGCAGAGCCTTCTAAAGCCGATTTGGCTAATTGGATATAAGAAGGAGAAACGCAAATTGCATAAAACTGGTGCTCTACTGCCTCTTTACATAACTTTTTTATATCTGCCGGTGTGGCCGTTGGCTTCAATAAAGTATGATCTATATATTGGTTGAGTTGCATAAAATGGATTTAATCTTTACAAAGCTAAAACTTTCTAACAGATCTAATTTATGATAATTCTCAGGTTTTTGATATTGTGCTGGTTTTAGGGATTTAACATTCAATAATTTATTTTTAATATTAATAAAAAAAATATTAATGAAAATCTATTATATTTTGTAGTTTTCTGGAATTATCAGGTATTATTCATCAATCTTTTCTTAATGTTTAAAAATTACTTTCTTCTTTTTTTTATCTTAATTTCTTCAGCGACATTTTCTCAGAATTACTCCGAAGAAAAGATATACTCCTTGTATGATAAGCAAGTTGGAATTGAAAATTCTGTTTTATTCCGGGGTATTGAGTATGTGGAACTTCACCGTGTAATTAATGAATTCCATAAATTTTTTGAAGTCAATGAATTTGTGGATGCTTCAATTATTTATAACGATCAAAAATTTCCCAATGTACCTATTAAGTATAATGTTTATGATGATTTAATCCTGGTAAATCTTCAGTACAATCAAAACAAATCAATTTTTAAGCTAATTAACAATAGAGTGCAGGAATTCTATATTAACGGTCATCAATTTATTTATTTAGAAACTTCAAATGATATAGATCTCAACGGATTTTTTGAAGTAATTGATAGGGAAGGAGCATTTAAAATCTACAAAAGGCATAAAAAAGATATGCAGGAACGTCGTGATAAACAGATGGTTTATCATGAATTTAAAAATGATAAGCCAGATTATTATTTCGAGTTTCAAAATGATGTTTTTGAATTGAGGAATAAAAGAAACCTTTTTGACGTTTTTCCGAAGCTAAAATCTGAAATAAGAAATTTTTATAGAGCAAACAGAAAGGAATTTAGAAATAACCCTGAAGATTTTATGAAAACACTTGCCACAGAGATGAATTCATTGCTTTCAAATTTCCAAAACGAAATTTAAGAATGAGAAAAATTTTACTCCTGTTTATTTTTATTTCTATTCATTTTACTCAAGCCCAAACGGATAATAAGGAAATATCTCTTAAGGTTGAAAATAAAACGAAACCCGAAATATTAGAAGCATTAGAAAGTAGCTCAGGTTACCCAATATATTTTGATGAAAGATGGTTTGACCTATCTAAACTTACCGGGGTGTATAAAGGCTCTCCGATTACCATACTCAGGCAAATATTAGAAGAAACCAATGTTAACTTCTATATGAAAGGGGATCGTATAATTTTAACCCAGGGTAGTGTTATTTACGATAAGCTTCCCGATGGTTTCCTGGAAACAAAACCAGAGCAAGATGTACTTGCTAATAAAAGTTCTACAGAGATTTCAGACCCCGTTTTCTATAACAATAATACTGTTAAAAGTGATGTTATAGAAACTGTTATTATTGGAAAAGAGGATCGCACTGAAGGAAAAAACACTTACCAACTTTCAGGGAGGGCTATGTCTAAGAAAGGTGAACCAATTTCAGGACTTAATATTTTAATACCTGAAAAAAATATTGGTACTGTTACAGATATAAATGGGTACTATGAGCTAAACGTACCTAAAGGAGTAAATCTTCTTGAAACTCAGGCTTTAGGAGTAGGAAAAGTAAAAAAACGTCTTATTGTTTATAATAATGGCTACCTGGATCTAGAACTAACACAAAGTTTTGAAGAACTCAGCGAGGTTTTAGTAGAAGCGAATGCCAGGGATAATATTAGAACCGCTTTAACCGGTGTAGAAAAAATTAATGTTGCAGAGATAAAAACCATTCCCCTTGTATTAGGTGAACGGGATATTTTAAAAGTAGCAACTACGTTACCTGGAATTAGCACTGCTGGGGAAGGTGCAAGTGGCTTTAATGTTAGAGGAGGAAAAACCGATCAAAATTTAATCTTGCTTGATGGTGGTGTTATTTACAACCCATCTCATTTCTTTGGCATATTTTCCGGCTTAAATCCTTTCACTACCGGAAGTGTAAGTATTTACAAAGGAAGTATTCCTGCCGAATTTGGTGGAAGATTATCTTCAGTTTTTGATCTAACTACCAAAAAAGGCAATAATGAAGAATTTACCGGTGAAGCTTCAATTGGGCCAGTAACGGGTAATTTAACTCTCGAAATTCCAATTATAGAAGGTAAATCAAGTTTAATAATTGGTGGTAGAGGTACATATTCAGACTGGATTTTAAATCTTACTGATGAAGAATCCCTTCAAAACAGTCAGGCTTCATTTTATGATGCCGTAGCTAAATACAATCATAATTTTGATAATAATGATGAATTAAACATTACCGGTTATTATAGCGATGATGTTTTCAGCATTACATCAGATTCTTTATTTAATTATAATAATAGCCTGGTGTCGCTTTCATATAAAAAGGTTTTTAGTGAAAAACACCAGGGCGAATTGGTTCTTGCCAATAGTAATTATAACTTCAATATAGATTATGCCAGTGATTTTAGCGATAATTTTGAGTCTGGGTACTCCATAAACGAGTCGGAATTAAAATTAAAAATGAAATATTTCCATAATATTAAACATACTTTTAATTATGGGATAAACAGTAAACTATATATGGTATCGCCCGGAGAAATTAACCCCGGTAACGCCGAATCATTAATAGAAGAACTAAATATTCCAAAAGAGCGAGGTTTGGAAACTGCTGTTTATTTTGAAGATAGTTTTGAAATAAATGAAAAACTTTTGCTTAACGCCGGATTAAGGTATTCGTTTTATACTGCTTTTGGTCCCAGAACTGTAAATACCTATGAAGATAATTTACCAAGAAATGAAGAAACAAATATTGGTAACGAGACTTACGGTAGTGGTGAAGCCATAGAGACTTATGCAGGCCCTGAAGCAAGATTTTCAGCAAGGTATTTTTTAGCACCTACTTTCTCAACGAAGATAAGTTATAACAATACCTATCAGTACATTCATACATTGTCTAATAACACTACAGCAGCCCCCACCGATACTTATAAATTATCAGATTCTTATATCAAACCCCAAAGAGCAAGTCAATATGCTTTAGGTTTTTATAAGAATTTCACCGATAATATTTATGAGGTAAGCCTGGAGGGTTATTATAAAACTTCTAATAATCTTTTAGACTATAAAGTTGGAGCCGATTTATTTTTAAATGAAAATATTGAAACTGAAGTTCTTCAGGGGGAAGGAAAAGCTTATGGAGCCGAATTACTTTTAAAGAAAAGGACCGGGAAATTAAACGGCTATTTGGGCTATACTTATTCCCGGTCTTTTATAAAACTAGCAGGTGACTTTCAGGAAGAAACAGTAAATAATGGTGAATTTTTCCCTACAAATTTCGATAAACCACACGATTTTAGCGCAGTGTTGAATTATAAACTTACTCAACGTTTTAGCTTTTCAGCAAACTTTGTATACCAAACAGGTCGACCGGTTACTTATCCTATTGGAAAATTCAATTTTAATAATTCTGAATATGTTATGTATAGTGACAGGAACCAATTTAGAATCCCAGATTATTATCGTCTGGACCTGAGTTTTAACGTAGAAGGAAATCACAAAATTGAAAAATTAGCACATAGTTTCTGGAATATTTCTGTTTACAATGTATTGGGTAGAAACAATCCCTATTCAGTATTTTTTGTAACCGATAGTGGTGAGGTAAAAGCTTACCAAAGCTCTATTTTTTCAATTCCAATTCCTACAATTACATATAATTTTAGATTCTAATTAATGAAGCTTATTACTATCAATAAGAAATTACTTTTATTATTTTTATTATCTATTGCAGTATTATCTTGTGTGGAAGAAATCCCCATTGAGCCTGAAACTTTTGAAGAAGCTATTGTGATTGAAGGTAGTATTACCAATGAAGAAAAACAGCATCAAATTAAATTATCTAAAGCATTCAAAATAGATACCACCGGGCCAAATCCTTTATCTGGTGCTAGTGTAACGGTAACAGGCGACAGGGAGTACATTTTTGAAGAAAGTGAACCGGGAATTTATACATCAACAAAAATTTTTTCAGCACAACCTGGAGTTGAATACCAATTAAGTATTCAGACAAATGGTGAAGAATATAAGTCTGAGCCAATGCAATTATTAAATAACAGGGAAATCGCATCTATAAACGCTAATAGAATAACGTATGAAGGTGACGATGGTGTGGCAATTACCTTAAACCAGGAAAGCACACAAAGTGACGCAAATTATTACAGATATGAATATTCTGAAACTTTCAAATTTAATTCCCGTTTTTTTAAAACCAGTGATCTTGTAATTAGAGATGGTATACCGGTGGAAGTTCCTAAAACCAAAGAAGAATATACCTGTTACCGTACTGAAGAATCTCAAGATATTATCCTGGCCAATACCAACTCTTTATCAGAAGATAATGTAAATAACCTTTTACTTACCTTTATCAAGGCCGACGATCCAAAATTGGCACGTAGGTATAGTGTTCTGGTTAAACAATACGTAATTAGTCGGGGTGCGTATAATTATTATGCAACTTTAGAAGAGCTTTCAGGCTCCGATAATGTTTTCTCCCAAAGTCAACCCGGTTATTTTTCTGGAAATCTAGAAAACATTAATAATCCGGATGAAAAGATTATAGGTTTTTTTGATGTTTCTTCGGTTTCGACAAAAAGAACATTTTTTAGCTATGAAGATTTCTTTGACTCCGAGCATAGCAATCCTTATTTAGCCTCTTACTGTCCTATAGAAAGTCCAGATTTACCACATTTAATAGAACTGGTTGAAAATAGAAATGTTAGATGGTTTAGTACGGTGCCAGTTCCTTTTGGAACTCCAGTATTTGAAATTGTACCGGCAAGTTGTGTAGACTGTACGGTATTTGGAAGTAACGAAGTTCCAGATTTTTGGGAAGAATAAATCAATACTAATTAAATGATTAAAAATAAGTTTATACTAATTCTATTTTGCCTTGGTTTTTTATCTTCCACCTATGCTCAGGTAGAGGAGGGTTTAATACAAACCCAAATGCCCAAAGAAAAGGTGTTTATTCACACTAATAATACTCTATTGCTCACAGGGGAAAAATTACTTTATAAATTTTATTCTCTGGAAAGCGAAACGAACAAACTAAGCGATTTTAGTAAAGTTGGTTGGGTACAATTGATCAATAATAAGAAAGAAGTTGTTTTTCAGCATAAGGTCAAATTAAAGAAGGGGCAGGGGTTTGCAGATTTTTTTATACCTGCAAATTTAAATTCGGGAGCTTATAAATTAGTAGCATATACCAATTGGATGTTAAATGCGCAAGCCAATTATTTTCAACAAGAAATATATATTTTGAATCCGTACCAGGAAAGTAATGAAGACCTGGAAATAGAAGAAAAGAATCAATTTACAAGGCACAAAACCAATTTTGATAATCAGGAAATAAGTTTAATTCTAAATAAAAATACCTTTCAACAAAGAGAAGAAGTTGTTTTAGAGATAGAAAATCCTAACCAATTATCAGGAAATTTCTCTATTTCAGTAAGAAGAATTGACAGTATTAATAAACCTCCCCGAGTTACAAGCCTTGACTTCAATAAACTCTTTGAAAATATTAAGTGGAGTTTTAATGATACCTTATTTTATCCTGAAATAAGAGGCACTTTTTTTCAGGGCAAAATAGAAGCAGATCCTAACCCAACTTCTTTAGAAAAAAATATTTCAATTTCATCACCGGGAGAAAAAAACCAACTTCAAATTGTTTCAACTGATGCTGGGGGAAAATTTTCATTCATTTTAAATGAAGTACCAAATGAAGACGAGTTTATCATGCAAGTTTTGAACGATGAAGTCACCTATAAAATTAACCTACAAGAACAACCGAAATTAGATTATAGTAAATTATCTTTTTCCACTCCAGGTCTAGCTACTTCCAATAAGGAATATATTCTTGAAAAAAGTATTAATATTCAAATTGAAAATGCTTATAACGCCACTAAATCCGATAGATTTGTCAATTTAGATAATAATTATTATTTCTTTGATGAAGAATTGATTACTTATAATCTAGATGATTATAACAGGTTTCCAGACCTATCTCAAACATTTACTGAAGTTATTAAATTCGGCAGAATAAGACGAAATGATGAAGGTGAAAACATCTTTTTAGTTAGAAATAAAAACCCGCTTGTAGAATTTGACAGTGCAGCACTACTTCTTATAGACGGAGTAATTCTAAATGATCACGAGAAATTAATTTCTTACGATCCACAGCAAATTAAAAGTATAGGAATATTAAGAAATAAGTTGTTTTTAGGGCCATCTGCATTTGAAGGCGCCATTATCGTTAATACAAAAAGTGGCGATTTTCCTAACGAATTTCAAGATGAAAGTATGATTTCAACAAAACTTAAAATACCTCGAAAATCTAAAGAATATTATTCACCTAATTATCCAAATGAAAGCTTAAGACGAATACCCGATTATAGATATCAACTCTTGTGGAATCCTGAAGTCAAGTTTAACGATGAACCGCTACGACTTTTCACTTCAGATTTAAATGGAGAATTTGAGATAAACCTGGAAGGTTTTACAGAAGATGGAAAACCCATTTCAATAACTAAAACTTTTTACGTAGAGTAGTAATTTCAGTTTAATTTACTTCATCAGGATAATCTTCATACCAGTCATCAAAGGTCTTTTTAGTTTTATAACTATCGGTAAGAACTTTATAAACGGTGTAAATAAGTAGAATTTGGCCTATACAGGTTAAATAGAAAATCACCGGAAAATTGATATTAAAATAAACCATGCTAGTTATTACTACTAATAGAAGCGAGGTGATTATTAAATATGTAATTCCATTATTTTTCATAACCTTTAAATTACAGAATATTGCTTATAACATCTCTTAAAGAGGCATTAAAGTATTGTTATGGATTTTTAAAATGTTTGATAATAAGTAATTTATAAATCTATTGGGAGATTTATAAAACAGGTAGTATTTACAGCGCGATTGATTTTAAATTCAATTCTATAGCTTCAGCTTTATTTTCTATAATTTTATAGAAGGTATTTAAACTGAGGTTTTCAAAAACATGTGAGGTACCGCTGCCGGCCCATTTAATTGTGATTTTTTTTATTTCTGAAGCCTTTCCTAATCCTATTTGAGCCCTTAAAGTAGAGGCTCCAAAACTACCACCAGAACTAATGGTATGAAATATAGAACGTGTTTTTCCGTCTTCCGTAACCAAAACTTCAATTTTACTTCCTATGGCGGCCCTGTTTGCTTCAATTCCTTCTAGTTTTAAGCTTATCCAATTATTTTCAACATCATATGGATTCAGATATAGAGAATTAAAAAATTTATCACCTTCATAAGCACCGCCCATAACTACGTGAATATCCTGGTCTCCATCATTATCAATATCAGAAAAAGAGACGGCGTGGCCTTTTTGTATATGGCCAAAGCCACCTGCTGTGGTCACATCCTGAAAATTTTCCCCTAAATTATTTCTAAAAACCCTGTTTGGAATAATTGACTCGTAACTTACTTCTCCTGTACTCAAATAAATATCTGGATAACCATCATTATCCAAATCGCCGTAATTGGCACCCATTGCGTAGCCTATTTTATCTAATCCAACCGCTGCAGAAACATCGGTAAATGTTCCTTTGTTGTTTTGATAAAGGCGCATCGTTTCAGCATTATTTCGTTCGCCTAAATACTCTTTAGTAATGTCTGGGACAATGGTGTAAAAATCGCTTTTTCGATATCCGGCTACAAAAATATCCATCCAACCGTCATTATTATAATCAAATGACCAGGTGGGAAAACTGGAAATTTGCTCACCCAATCCTACTTCAGCTCCTGCTTCTTTAAAACTTATATTTCCTTTGTCATCACTTCCATTATTTAGATATAATAAATTTTTGCTTGAAGCCTGGAGCGTAGAAATATAAATATCCATCCAGCCATCGTTATTATAATCTCCACTGGTTACACCTTTTATATAAAATGGTTGATCTTTTGTACTCACCGAAAGTCCTACACAGGAAGTAATGTTAGAAAAAGTCCCGTCTCCATTATTTTTGAAAAATTCAGAAGGATGAATATTTTTTTTTTCAGATTCATTTCCTATAAATAAATCTACCCAACCATCGTTATTAAAATCGGCCCAGGTGGCAGTTTGGGTAGGGTGGAAGGAAAGTAAACCAGATTCAATAGTAACATCGGTAAAAGTGCCATCTCCATTATTTTTAAGTAGAGAATTTGGATGTTTCCCTAAAATTCCCATCCAGGCACCCCGCATTACAAAAACATCAAGAAAACCGTCGTTATTATAATCTGCCTGTACCATATTCAGACCACCTGTAACTAATTCTAAACCGGCAGTTTCTGTTTTTTCTGTAAATGTTCCATCTCCATTATTTATAAAATACCTAAGATTATCTGAAGGCGACCAACTGGAAACCAATACATCTAAAAGATAATCGTTATTAAAATCATCTACAATTCCGCCACCTGATAACTCATTGACATTTAAACCTAATTTGGGGGCAATATCTTCAAATTTCTGCAGTGGATAATCTGATTCAAAAGTACTTTCAGGAATTAACCATTTTTCGGAAACACCTTCAGGATATTCTCCTAAAGTCATATAAGCAATATTCAATAACCATCTACTATTATAATCGTGTGAATTTTGCCTTAAGAATTCTTCATAAAGTTTAATGGCATTCCTGGAGCCATTAGGAACCTGGTGAAAGCCTTTTGGATTAATTGGAATAATGCAGGATGCTGAAGCATCGTGGTGATGTATGCAGTTTTGCTGTTCACCCAGGCGCATATAAGCTAGAGCGAGTAAAGGGCCTATACTTTCTTCTTCATGAGCATCCAGTTTGTATAATAGCAGCCCGCCGCTACTTGCATCTCTTAAATTTTCCAGAATAATAATAGCTTCTTCGGTTTTACCGGCGTATAACAGGGCACGTGCTCTTTTAAGATTATATCTTTCTTTTTGGTTTTTTGGTGCCACTTGTGCTATACTATCAAAATATGCAGCTCTTACTGAAGACGCATAGATATTTTCGGGTACAAAAAATTGATTTTCGGCTGTTTCCTCTAGAAGTTCAGGCATTGTCTTTTTATTGTCACAGGAAACAAAGACTAAAACTGAAAATAGGGTAGTAAATAGATACTTCATGATTTTATAAGGTAATATTACCTTTATTTCTATCTAAATGAATTGGATTTGCTGACTGATACAGATAGGTGAAATTGAATTATTTAATTTATTAAACCTAAGGAAATAAAATATTTTTATGAAGTGCCTTCGAATCTTTTTTTAAGAATAGAAGGAAAATATTTTGGGTATCGTCCCAGAAAATCTGCACATGATGCCTTAGGCCAATGTCGTATAAATTGTTTACGATATAGCTGGGTCATTGATTTGGACATAAAAGGATTTTATGACAACATTGATAATGAACTGCTACTGAAAGCTGTTCAGCACCATACACAGGAGAAGCATATTTTGCTTTACGTGAAAAGGTGGCTGGAGGCACCAGTGCAATTATCTGATGGAACGCTGCATAATCCAAATGGTAAAGGCACACCACAGGGCGGAGTAATCAGTCCTGTATTAGCTAATATCTTTATGGATATTGTATTCGACAAGTGGATCCAAAAGCGTTATCCTGATATCCAGTTTGAACGTTACGCTGATGACATTGTGGTTCATTATTACCACTTGCCTCAAGCTAATCGACTTCTTGAAGAAATCGAAAGACGATTCAAAGAGTGTAAACTGGAAGTGAATCAGGAGAAGACAAGAATAGTTTACTGTCGCAGAAATCAGAAGAAAAGACCAAGGTTTAAAGTCAAGTTCCAGAAGTTCGATTTTCTGTGCCACACCTTTAAACCCAGAGTAGTCAAAATAAGGGGCATAATGAAATTAGGTTTTACCCCTGCCATCAGTCAGAAAAGCATCAACAGAATAAATGAAGAGCTCTTCAGGATAAACATTCATAGAATGGTACAGTTCCCGTTGAGTAAAATTGCATCTCTGTTGCAGCCTAAAATCAGAGGATGGATAAACTACTACGGTAAATTTCGACTGGGAGGCCTCAAGAAACTATTCAGAACATTGCACATTCGCTTAACGAAATGGGTACGCAATAAGTACCGTAGGTTTAAGCGGAAGCAGTGGGTCCTCGCGCTAAGACATCTACAGAAAATATGCAGGCTCGAACCTTACCTGTTCGAACATTGGCAATACTCAGGGCTCAAACCTTAAAGTCTTGGCTGAGAGGAGCCGTATGAATTGAGAAGTTCACGTACGGTGAGAGGTTTAGGGGTGAAATTCCCCTTTACCTACTCGACACTCATTTTTCGTACGTCTTATTCCTTAATAACCATATTTAAAATTATGAATTAATATTCAACTTTGGATTCTTGTTTGAAATCAAAATATATTGCCAAATCGGTCTCTCTACTATTTTATTTTACAGAATAAATAGAATTTTTAGTGTCTAAAAACCTAAATATTTAAGCAATATAGTAGTTTTCTCCTTGTATATTTGAATAAAGAAATTTCACGAATTGGAATCTTTTAAAAATATAAATGAAAACCGGGCCCTTCAATATCTTATTGGAATTGGTTCTATACTTTTTATTTCATTTATCTGCTATCTATTTATAGATGTTATTGGTTACCACGTGGTAGCACTGGTTTTACTCCTAGTAGTTTCAATATTAGCTATGTTTTTTAAGATACTTCCGGTGGTAATTGCTGCTGTGTTAAGTGCCTTAATCTGGAACTTTTTATTTATTCAACCGCAATTAACTTTTAAAATCAGTACTCCGGAAGATGCTCTTTTATTTTTGATGTATTTCGTTATTGCCGTTATGAATGCTGTTTTTACCACTAAAATTAGAAAGGCTGAAGCTGTTTCCAGGAAAAGAAAGGAAAGGGAAAAGACTATACAATTATATAACACGCTGTTTAATTCACTTTCTCACGAATTAAAAACGCCTATTGCAGCTATTATCGGTTCGGTAGATACATTAAAAGAAAGTACAGAGAAACTTTCAACTGAGAATAAAAATGAACTCTATAATGAAATAGAGATTGCAGGAAATAGGCTGAATAGGCAGGTTAAAAATCTTTTAAATATGAGTCGCTTAGAAAGTGATTCCATCCATTTACAGCTTAATTGGTATGATGTTAACGAGATTGTCTACAATGTTATTGATAATAATAAAATAGATTGTAATCAACATCAAATTATTTATCAGCCTCAAGATAATTTACCTGTTTTCTTGTTTGATGCTACATTAGTAGAGCAAATTTTACATAATATTGTTCATAATGCTATTCAGTATACACCAAAAGGTTCAAAAATTGAAATTAGGGTGTCACACACAAGTGAGAACTGCGTTTTTGAAATTTTAGATAATGGAAAAGGTTTTCCGGACGATAATATAGAACGGGTTTTTGAAAAGTTTTATCGATTACCAAATTCATCAACAGGCGGCACCGGGCTTGGTCTTTCTATTGCCCAGGGATTTGCCGAAGCTCATAATGGAAAGATCAAAGTTCAGAACAGAAGCAATGGTGGTGCCCAATTTACGGTAACAATTCCGGCGAAAATGACTGACCCTAAAAATTACCAAAATGAATAATGCAGAAATACTTGTTATTGATGATGAGCCACAGATTAGAAAACTGCTTAAAATCACGCTGGAAAGCAACGATTACAAAGTAGTATTGGCTGAAACAGGCACAGAAGGTGTTCATTTGGTGGCCAACCATACGCCAAATCTTGTAATTCTGGATTTGGGTTTACCGGATAAAAGCGGGCATTTGATATTAAAAGATTTAAGAGAGTGGTATGATAAATCAATAATAATTCTTTCTGTACAGGATAGCGAAGCCGATATTATTAAAGCTTTGGATAATGGTGCTACAGATTATCTCACCAAACCTTTTAGAACGGGAGAATTATTGGCCAGGATAAGAGCTTCATTAAGAATAAACCAGAACACCGATTTACAACCCATTATCTCAACCGGGGAATTAGAGATCGATTTAAGTTCGAGAACGGTAAGCAGAAATAATATTCCCGTAAAATTAACTGCTACCGAATACAATTTAGTAGCCTTGCTGGCAAAAAATCAGGGTAGAGTTTTAACCCATCAATTCTTATTAAAAGAGATTTGGGGTTTCGGCTCGCAAAATGAAACTCAATACCTACGGGTTTTTATCGCTCAGCTTAGAAAGAAGTTGGAAGAAAACCCGAATAGCCCGGTTCATATAATTACAGAAAGTGGAGTGGGTTACCGTTTCGTGTAATCTTTATAAAATCTTTATAGTCCCGGTTTAAATTTTATATTCTGCTTATAGCCTTACACCTAACTTTGCATTATAATTTAATCAAAGTACAGTGGCTAAACCTCCAAAAAGATCGCCTAACGAAAAAAATCAGTCTTACTCCCATTTAAAATGGCCGGCAATTATAATAGCCATTTTAATAGTAGTTATTGTGGCAGTTCTCGATTACTGTAGTCGCCAGGGTAATTTATAATTAGGGAGAAATGTTGTCATTTTTCAAGAATATTTTATCTGGAATATACCGTGAGCGAAGATTAAGTAAAATTGCTGCAATTCTAAGTGTCTGCGGTATATTTCTTCTTATTTTCGATTTAGGTTTTACTCATATTGAGAGCGAAAGAAATTTTTTAAAAAACCTCTATTATGGTATCATAAGCCTCGGTTTTTTAATTGTACTCGTTCGAAGTTTTTTACCGCGACAAGAAACCCCAAAAAAGGTCAGGTTATTTGATTGGCTACTTAGCATTTCCTTTGGAACGCTGCTTCTTTTAAGAATAGATTTCATTATTGTAAATCTTGGATTTTTAAAATTCTTTAATCAAATGGGATGGGTCTACCTTGGGCTTTTTCTCTTTTTTATACGCGAAATATCTTCTTTTAAAGTAAACTTTAAAAAAGATTATTTAAACCCCGCACAATTATTTGTCGCGAGTTTTCTCCTCATTATTTTCTTAGGAACTTTCTTCCTTCTTCTTCCTAAAGCCACCCATTCTGGGATTGGCCTTATTGATGCACTTTTTACCGCTACCAGTGCAGTGTGTGTTACAGGTTTAATCGTGGTAGATACGGGCAGTTATTTTACCACATTTGGACAAAGTGTTATTATGGTTTTAATTCAATTGGGAGGGCTGGGGATCATGACCTTTGCCAGTTATTTTAGTTATTTCTTTAGAGGTAATACTTCTTACGCTAACCAGCTTATGCTAAAGGATATAAGTAATTCTGAAAAAATAGGAGAGGTATTTATGGTGCTGAAGAAAATATTGCTTTTAACCTTTTCAATAGAAGCTGCAGGAGCCCTTTTTATTTATTTCAATATAGATAGCGCAATAATTAGTTCTCTCTCAGATCGTATATTTTTCTCTGTTTTTCATAGTATTTCGGGATTTTGCAATGCCGGATTTTCTACTCTGGAAAATAGCCTCTACGAGCCAGGTTTTCGGTTTAATTATCCTTTACATCTAATTATTGCTGCCCTATTTATTCTGGGAGGTATAGGCTTTCCTATTTTATTGAATCTTTATAAATATGTGAGATATTATACCCTAAGGAAACTACAAAAAATAAAAGATCCACATAAAGCGATTTACATGCCCTGGGTTTTAAATCTAAATTCCCGAATAGTATTAATCACCACCCTTATTTTACTGTTAACCGGGACAGGCTTATTTTATATTTTTGAATATAATAACACCCTAAGTGAGCATAGCGAATTTGGTAAAATTGTTACTGCATTTTTTGGCGCCGCAACTCCAAGAACTGCCGGTTTCAATTCGATTGATACCTCTGCTTTACATTTCTCTACCTTAATGCTCGTATTTCTTTTAATGTGGATAGGTGCTTCTCCTGCTTCAACCGGTGGTGGAATTAAAACCAGTACGTTCGCGCTTGCAACACTTAATTTTTTGAGCCTGGCAAAAGGAAAAGACAGGATTGAAGTTTATAAAAGAGAGGTTTCTAATATCTCTATTAGAAGAGCCTTCGGCATAATTAGTTTATCTCTTATCGTTATTGGATTAGCAATTTTTCTAATGGCATTTCTTGAGCAGGATAAGAATATCATCGCCATTACTTTTGAAGCTTTTTCGGCATATAGTACAGTGGGGCTAAGTATGGGAATTACGGCCGGTTTAAGTTCCAGCTCAAAATTAATAATTATCGCTACCATGTTTGTTGGCCGGGTAAGTATGTTAACTCTACTAATAGCCATTCTAAGAAATATTAAACATCTTAATTATCGCTATCCTTCAGAAGAAATTTTAATCAACTAAAACATTCAAAATGAAATATATTATCATAGGATTAGGCAACTTTGGAGCTTCCCTGGCAGAGAAATTAACCTCTATGGGCAACGAAGTTATTGGAGTGGATAACAATTTGGATAAAGTTGAAGCTATTAAAGAAAAAATCACCCACGCTATAAGCCTTGATGCTACAGATTTTAACGCGGTGAGCAATTTACCTCTTGAAGATACTGATATTGTAATTATTGGAATTGGAGAAGATAAAGGCGCAAATATTATGGCTACGGCTTTAATGAAACAGTTGCATGTGAAGCGGTTAATTAGCAGGGCGGTTTCCCCTTTACAGCAAATGGTTTTAGAAGCTATGGGTGTAGAGGAAATAATTCATCCGGAAGAAGAAACGGCAGAGCGCTGGTCAAAAAAGCTAAACCTGGAAGGTGTGGTAGATTCCTTTGAGGTCACCGGCGAATACAGTATAGTTGAAAGTGAAATTCCAAAAGAATTTGACGGAAAAACCCTAGATGAAATTGGTTTAAAGAAGAAGTATAATATTATAGTGCTCACCACAATTAAATATACTGAAGGTAAAAATGAAATTGGTTCTGCAAAAACGTTGTCCAATGTTCAGGGGGTTGCCACCGCAAAAACAGAATTACATTATGGCGATATTATGGTGTTATACGGAAACAATCAGGATATTAAAAAGCTCTTAAAAGAAATTAGAAAATCATAATTTATTATAGAACGAGAATAGAGAACAAACTAATTAGGCTTAAGATTGAATAAACTTAAGCCTAATTAGTATTACGTTTAAAATAGCGTTTATAATCTCTCCTGTAACCGTTTAATATCGTCAGATATTTTTGAATCAATTGCCCTTGCATAAATCTGGGTAGTTGATAATTTGGTATGCCCCAAAAGTTTAGATACTGTTTCTATGGGAACGCCATTAGCTAAGGTTACCGTTGTTGCGAAAGTATGCCTGGCCGCGTGGAAACTAAGTTCCTTATCGATCTTTACCGCTTTGGTGATCTCCCGTAAATATTGATTGGTTTTCTGGTTGGAATAGACCGGAAGTAAAATATCACTCGAATGTACTTTTGGATGGTCCTGGTACTTTTCAAGAATTCGTTCGGCTTCGTCAAGCAAAGGGATTCTCAGCATCGTATTGGTTTTGATCCTTCTGGTGTAGATCCACTTATTCCCATCAACACCTATCTGAATATGCTTTTTCTTTAGCATTTTGACATCGCCATAGGCAACCCTGTATAACAACAGAACACAAAAATATCTCGGTTGATATTGTGAGTAGATTTTTTGAAATCCTTTTCCTTGATCTTCTGTAATTCGGCTTTGGATAGGTAGACCATATCCACCTGGTCAAAGCGGAGTTTAAATCTTTTGGTAGGGTTCTTTTCAATCCATTCTAAATCCTCAGCCAGGCGCATCAGTTTTTTAAAACGTTCCATATGTTTCATTACCCCGTTATTTTGAAGGCTGGGCAAGCCCCTTAAAAAACTTTCAAATCCCAGGGTAAATTGATAGTCAACCTGTTTTAAATAAATATCTGAGGTATGATACTGGGCTTTTAAAAAATCTTTGAGGTAGTTTTCTGTAGTAGTATAGTTTTTCATAGTCCCATACTTTAAAACCTTACCCATTTTCTCCTTGTGATATTTGATCAAATAGATAAGGGTATAATGTTGCTGGTCACTTCCCAGAAATCTACCTTTGACCGTCTGCGTGGTTACCAGCATCCCGTCTTTTAAAAGACTGTCATGCGTTTTATAGAGTTGTGCCTTGGTTTCATCTATTTTTTTATTGATTAGCCGGCTTTCAGCACTGCTACCAGTAAGTTTATTGGCAGATTGGTTCCACTTATCCACCGGAATAGTTCGTTTTAAACTAATTTCTAATGATTTGCCGTTAACGGTCATTCGGGCATAGAGGAGGGCTAATTCAGGTTGCTTTTTTCTTTTTTCGAATAATAAAAGAAATGGAAAAGGTTTGACTGGTGCGCATAGCTTTGTTGTTTAAATGAAACAATTATTAAGGCGAAAGTCAAACTAACAATACGTAATTATAGAGTATCGATAAGCTAAAAATACAAAAAAATAACTCACGTACACTCACAAATTCACCGTGAACTCACGATAAACTCACATAAAATTTAACACTATTTGTTAAATTTTGAGCAAAAAATAAAGGGTAACTATATGAAAACCATACAATTACCCTTTTTTTATGTTAAAATATAACTTGTAAAAGTCGGGGTGGCAGGAAGCTTTTGAGGCTTCATCAGCCGAGTAATACCACGACTCTGTACTTTAAATTTTGGATATATTCACCGAATCATTCACTAAACTAGAAAGAACTAAAAGACTAATAATATTTAATCGTCTTTGGTATCGTAATAATACAAATTCTATCAATTTTAAAAAATCTTTTCTACTTATTTTCTGAAACTTCTATGTTCTAGATTTCTTTTTTAATATTAATCTTTTAAATCTAATCCAATTATACCTAAAAGATATATTTTAAACTTGTCCGAGATAAGTGAACTTGATTTTTTTATTAAAGACTGAAAAGTTTGATGGTCATAATTCAAAAAATAGGTATTACCGTTATTTACAGATGCTTTATTGATATTACTAAACTTTCCAACTTCAATTTGAATTGAATACTCATTTTCAATTTCAACTATTAAATCCTGTAATAGTTCGGGAAATTGCTTTTTATTCATTTTCATTTCACTTAAAATAGAGGGATTTATAGCGGAAATATCTTGGCAAGGAATTGCAACTTCTTTGCAAATAATTTGAATAACTGTATTTAAGTTCACACTTTGCTGTGAAACATCGTGGAAGCTAACGTTAAAATTTATGTTTTTGAAAATAAAGTGACCTTTACTTTGTAGGTATTGTATAATTATTTTTTGAAAATCGGAGATTACATTAGAATTAATGCTAAATATAATATCAATATTCTGAGATTTTAATTTCATAAATACCTCACTCAAACTTCGCCTTTGGTTTTCATATTCAACTATTATATGTTCTTTACAGAGAGAGATTAATTCTTTCTTCGAATAAAAATCTTGGTATGACTTATCATATAGAGGCTTTAATTGGTCATAATTTTGCAAATAAAACTGCAGATAATTGACTACAATTTGATATGTCTGTTGATTGCTAGATTCCAAACAATCTCTAAATAATTTCCTTAGCGCTAATGAGATTTCTCTTTGAACGGCTTGTGATTTATCCGTGGAAATAATTTTCGTTCTAGATATATCAAAATCTATACTCTTAGGTGCAAAATTTATTTCTCCAACAATATGTGAGGGAAAACGGAAAGGTAGTATGGCGCTGTTATGAGGACTGATAAAAAAACCGCAGTAGGAAGCGTATAATCCTTTAGTGGAATTATTTAAACCTAACTTCAATAAGTACCTATTATTTTCGACTGTGTAAAAAAATGAAGAGTCTTCCATATTCCATCTCTCTTCGATTTTCACTACTGAATCTCCGTGCTTGATTTCTAGATTATTAACATGTCTGCAGTACCTTCTTATTGTATCATAAGCAGTATTAATATCAAATCCCTTTTTTAAGTAAACCCTAATTGATGTACCAGTTTTACTTTCTAATTCATTTTGAGAATTACTAAAATATTTAAAACCTTTGAATACATCTTCAATTTCAAATTTGATCGAACCATCTTCCTCTGTTTTAGTATTAATAACTACTTTTTCTGCTGCGATAAAAGTACTAATAAATCCAATCCCAAATTTTGATATAAGATTGGATCTTTGGGTGTTGTCATTATGATCTTGGCTAATGCTTTTTCCTATTACAGCGAAATGGTTTTTGATAACATTTTTAGTCATTCCATCTCCCTCATCATATACTTCGATGAAATTAGATTCAGGATCTATCGTAATTATTATCCTAGGGGATGCATGAGAATTAGTTTCAATAACTCTATTACAAGCATCTACTGAGTTTTGTACAAGCTCTCTTGTAAATGCATATTTATCAGGGTATATTGACTCTCCAATCAATAGACCAACAATCCGATCGACATCAGCTGTGTAACTATCTGGTAAATTTTCATCTTCATTGTTTGTATTCTCTGCTAATGCGTAAAGTCTCTCATTCTGTGGTAATAAACCAGATTCCTCTCCATTAGGTACTGAATCAGTATCCTTATCAAACCTATAGCCAGAACCTTTTATAAATTTTCTTGCCGAAATTTTATAAGTTTTTTCGTGTGGATCTAAGTCTAATAGGTTATATCCTGGTTGATATAAACTTGATGTTTCACTAGGGTTAGAAAATGCGGATCTGCCATTTATCGATAAATATCCGCCATGCCCAGAGATTAGTCTTTCAGCTTCATATTTATGATTATGACCGAAAATAGCAATATCAAAATTCTTAGTTTTTAAAATGTTTTTAATCTCTGATTGTTCATCTCCGTTTAAGGCAGGTAACGGATGATGAAATATAGCTAAGTTTAGATCCGTTTCTTCCTTTATAAAAAAATTTCGAGCTTTAAATAATTGACTATGCCCCATATAGTGTTGATCTCTTTTGAGATCTGGTGAACATCGCCAAGAATCATTTAATAATGCGAACCCAACTTTAAATTCTTTATTATCCCAAATGAATAAAGAATGCATATTGGAGAATGTATAATTTTCAGTTGAGCGGTGTAATTCCTTTTCAAAGGTTTTAAATTGCTCAATTCTTTTATTTTCATCTTTAATTTCATTTTTTAAATCATCCACGTATTGGTTTGCTAATTTACAGTTTAACTTTTCTGACAGATAAAATTCATTATCCACTTTAATAAATTCTTGGTTTATATCGTGGTTGCCAGGAATGATCAAAAAATGATTAGGAGGAATATCTAATGCGTCACTTATTGGTTTAATAAAATTATCTTGAAAAAACTTATAAGGTTCTGGACCAAGAGAATTACCTCCTTTGTCGACTAAGTCTCCTGTTATAAGTATCAAGTCTATTCTTTTTTCCTGACTAAAATTACTTAAATCTTCAATTAAAGATTCTACATAGTAATTTTTAAGATCTTCTTTATTTTTACTATTAAGATGTATATCTGAAAGGTGTACAATTCTCATTAAGTGAACTTTATTTTTATAGATGAAAATCGGTATTAAAAAACTTCTATTTATTTAAGAAGTTTCTCCAAATAAGCAACCTTATCCTTCTCCGCCTGAACAAGGCGTTCGTAAAGTTCAACTATTTTTTCAACTGGGTCTATTGTACAGAAGTAATTGTTATTATTTGCGCTGTTATCTTTGAAGGTGTTATTGATAATATTGAATACCGCTTCTTCACTAAAATGACGAATTGCTTCAGGAGAAACTTTTAATACCTCTGAAACTTTATTAAGTGTTTCATCTTCCACTTTTTCGCTTTTTTCAAGGCTGG
Source organism: Salegentibacter agarivorans (assembly GCF_900113135.1). GTDB lineage: Bacteria > Bacteroidota > Bacteroidia > Flavobacteriales > Flavobacteriaceae > Salegentibacter > Salegentibacter agarivorans. The sequence goes on from NZ_FOOH01000019.1 coordinate 63,486, forward strand.
AAACACTTTGTTGGCTAATGCCTAATTCTTCGGCTAGAGTTTCTTGCTTCATTCCGCGTAGTTCGCGAATGCGGGCAATCTTGCGCCCTATATGGTTGGGTTTGGTAGTTGTTATCATAATCTCAAAGATAAGGATTCCTTTTAAAGTTTTAAGACTTTACGCAAGCGGTAATTTACAGGTTACCGGCTGTATTTTACAAAAGCGCTTGGTTCGGTACGGGGACTAAATTTCAGAATTTGAAGCCAGAATCAATAAAATTAACGGCTTAATAATAAAAATTTCTACCCCTGTCCAAATATATAGAAAATGCGTTAAAACCAATTACGGGAAACCGTATTAAGAGCAATAAACACTTTAAATCATAATAGTTATGAAAATCAAAAACATACCGCAGCAAGTATTGGAGCGCCTCATAGAGGTAATAAGATCTTTTGTTAAGGTGCATTCCATTTACTGGATTGGCGCAACTAAAAATGAGCGTTCATCCGGGTACCTGTTCAATTCTGAAGCCAATGGAAGTTTGAGACAACACTATGAATTGACTCTGCTTATCATCAGTTACGAAGAAATTGGCGATCCCAAAACTTTTATGGGCGAGGTGTTCAATAAAATGAAGGAACAGGTGAAATTGTATAGCATCCATTATTCCTTTAATGATATAAAACGGCGCTTAGAAGAAGGTGATAATTTTTTAAGTCGGGTACTTTTGCCCGGGAATTGTTTATTTCAGGAAAGTCCTTTATCCCTAACAGGCTATTGTTACCACCCCAGGAAATTTAAAGAAATTAAAAAGATATCGGAATTTAGATTGAACCGGGCATCCTACTTTGAAGATAAAACAGATACCGTAGATATGGTGAATGATGAAAGTGCAAGGATGGTATTGGTTAGCCATACCATATTGCAAACCTGTGCTGCACTCATCTGGGTATATTGGGAATGGAAACCCCACTATTTTGAGCTGGACCTGCTTTTAAACCTCTGTAAAAATTTCAGTATTAGCCCCCTGATAGTTTTACCGAAAAAATCTTTCAGCTCAAAAAAGGTTTATAGCCAGCTCTGCCATGCACAGTATAATATCAACTTTAAAACGGTAGATGACGTAACCATGGAAGACAGTGATTATGCCAGCAATTTAGCGGAACGTTTTTTAAGAAGCGTTCGTAAAGAGGGCGTTAAAAAACTTAAGGAGCTTGAACTTCTGCATAATCAAAAATACTCGGAAAGAATTACAGCAAAATAGTATTGTAATTCACAGAAGAAAAATCCAATATTAGCTGACTGCAAATAGTTTAAATTTTGATTATGAGAACTGAACGAGAAAAGAGTTTAAAAGCCCTGGAAACTATGGCGAAATCAAAATTGAATACACTTCGCCCAAGTAACTCCAAAAAAAATAAAATGAAACCTGCCTTTCTAAAATTTGATGGTTATTTAGAGTTATTTACCACTATAGAAAGTTTATTGAATGTATGTATTTTAACCTCAGAAGGTGATTCTTACAGACCCTCTAAAATAAAATGCCCGGAAGAAAGTATACGTAAATCGCTTGAATTAGTAGTACAACTTTTACCATTCGAAGAAGGTGAGTTTTTGGATGAAGCATATCGGATGTTCAAGCGAGATCCTGAATAATAACAATGCCATATTATACTTTAATTGAGAATTGGTACTAAACGCAAGATGTGTGCCTGTGGGCACAATCTTGATTACTCCCGATGGTCGCAATAAAAGGGAGATGTTTAAGGGAAAAATAGAATAGGTTAAATTAGCAACTAATTTGACGCAACCTCTTAATTGAAATTGCATCTATTAAATAGATATATTACTAGAATTTTTTAAAATTTATAAAATGAAAAAATTTCTTCAACCTATAATCCTGATTACAATCAGCATAATTTTATTTAGTTGCACTAGTGCTGAAGGTGAAACTGAAGATACTTTCACCAATATTGAAGGTACGGTGCAGGGGTCTACTTCTTGTAATACCGAGAAGGAAGAACTTGCCTATGAAATAGTTCCTAGTAACATTGAACTTTCTGTAAACTTTATTATAACAGCCACTTTACCTGATGACCTCAAAGAAGAAGGGCTAAGAATAAAATTCGATATGAAACCTTCAGGAAAGTATATTACCTCGTGTACAGCCAATTTTTTGCCTGATCAGTTCTACGAAGTTTTTAATGCAACAAAGTTGAGTGATAAACAATAAGTTTTAGCGGAACATAGATTTCCTAGTTCTTAAAATTTACTTTTTTCATCTGGAGCATTTTCCTTTTGTAAATGAATTGAAAACCATTGTAGATTAGGATGAATAAGAATTCATGTAAGTTTCATTTACTTCTTTCAGCGCCATCGCATTACCTTTTTATGCCTCTCATCTATAAGCGTTGAAATTATAGAGGAGTTATAAATAGCTTTTTAGCGGTTTATGCACTCCGGTTAATTTCAAGGCTAGTTTTTTTTAGCAGGAAAAGGTAAGGTGATGTAAAAAGGATTTTTAAAGAAATTCTGAAATCCTGATCGGTGAATTTTAGTTACTGCCTAGCGGACTTGAGCTAAAAAGCTTTTCTAGTAATATTCTTATCGTATTTTATTTTCAAAGCTTTTTGGCTCGTGTCCAAGACAATTTATAATGAACCTCTTTTGCTGAAATGGAGCTTTTGCGGAGTGGAAGTAAAAGTGGTAAATGACTGGATTAATCTATTTTTCCGTGAAAAAATTACCGCTATTACTGGCTTCGGAAGATTTTTCCGTGAAAAATTATTTTCAAATTTTCAGAACTAAAATAATTTAATCTCATTTAGCATCAAAAAGCCCTATAATTTACGAAAATGACTACCCAACACTGCGTAGCGTGTTATCCTCTTGCTTAACAAATTTAAAAAATTCCTTTTCTATTAATTTTTAATTATTCTAATGAATCTAATGATAATTTGACCTCTTTTTTGTAGATTTTTGATATTGAAGAAGAAAAGTCATTTTCAGGTTTATTGATAGTTTTATTAGTCCATGTCCAGCTATTAACATGTAAATGTGCTGCAAAATCTCCGAAGTGACAACATACGGCTGGACAACCAGAATGACATCTCTTAAATTTATTCTTAAGTATTTTTACATTAGAATATAAAATTTGCTTTTCAAAAAAAACATCTGATAAAACACCTGGACCTGTGCTTTCTAGAACATCACATTCATGAATTATTTTTTGATCGCATCTATTTATCATTTCTTTAATTAGTTCTACCCAGAACGGATGCTTTGGTTTACTTCCAAACATATAATTCCCAATTTGCCGGATACCTGTAAAATTAAATCTTTTGTCTTGAGGTTTAGTATAAACAATTTCTTCAGCTAAAACTAAATCAAATGAACATAATTCATTCAGACTCTTAAAACTATGCATATCAAGATCTAAATAAAACCCTCCTTTTAAATAAACTATAAGAACTCTAAACAAATCAATCCTTTGAATATTAATTGGATATGATTCATATATTTTTAGAAGAATTGGAAATTCCTTTTGGATAATATGTTTAATATCAGAATCATCGTAAAATTTAATATCCCAGTCTGGATGATTAGTTTTTATACTTTGGTAAGTTTTTTGAAATTTTTCAGGAACTTTTTTTTCCTTATAAGTTATATGAATTATTTTAGGAATTATTTTTTTTAACTTTACCTCCTCATCAAGCGTATCAAATATTGGATTTTCAAGTGTGCTATCTAATTTTAATGAGTCATTTTCGCCATAATTATTTTTTTTGACAAGTCTTCCAATAAATTGTGAATCAGACTCATTAAGTTGATAGCTATGTTGTTTTATTTCTTTCTGTTCTTCTATTGAGAGGTTTTCATTTACAGTTTTTATTTGCAGATTTGGAACATCATTAATTAAGAATATTTTATTAGATTTTTCAAAAATTTCTTCTAAATAATCGTTTAAATTTGAATATCGCTTCCGTAATAGTTCTTTTTTTTCACACATTAATGTTTCTAGCCATAGTTTTTTTGCTGATATATATGCTTTTTCTTGGTTTGAATCAAATAAAACTATGTAGTTTACTAAGCAAATAGGCATTTTCTTTAATACAATAGCATGATACTGGTATTGTATTTTCGCTGCATGATACCAGTTTGTTTCTTCCCATATACAGATGTATCTACCATTAATTTTACTAAAGCCATAATCAAACATTTGATCAATAGAGCAATTCAACTCAAATCCGAAAATGTTATAATTATGATACTTATTCAATAATTTTTTCTTTTTACCGTTAAAGTCTTTAAACACAATAATTAATTCTTTTTGATCATATGTCTGGGAAATAAACTGGGATATTGATTTCTTTAACTTTTTTGAATCTTCTACAGATACACATATGCATGAAATAAGAGGATTATTGATTAATTCCATAGTAGATATTTTTGAAACTTTAATACTTAGTAACTGGATATTCATCAAATCCGGAATAAATTATTTTACACTGTTAGATTTGAATGAAAATTTAGCTAATTAAAATAGACATTAATTTAATTTAACAATTTCGAGTGAAAACCGTATTATTTTATATTTAATTATATTGAAATATATCTTTAACCTTATAAAATATTCGTTCAGCTACACTTAAGTCCTCAGTTATAATTTCAGCATTACCTAATAGTTCTTGAGTAAATTTGAAATTTTTATGGTATGATGTTTCAATACCATTCGGCAACGATATATAAACCGTATAATTATTATCAGAATTTGGAGAAATTGACAAATTGGATACTTTTCCGATTAGCATACCATATTGTTGGTATGGATAATTGTCTAATTTAACAAATACTTTTTGTCCAACTGTAACTTTACCAGCGTTCTGAGCAGGAATAATTAATTTACCTACCAAAGTAGATGTGTCTATTGGTAAAATAGAGAAAACAATAGTGCCGGAATTTACAAATTGGTTGCGTCCCCAAAAATCCTGAAATCCAATTACCCCATTTATGGATGAGGATAATACGTAATTGTACTCCCATTTCCTTATTGCTTCTTTTAGTAAATCGTAAGATTGATTTAAATTACTTGCATATCGGGTTTTATCTTCCTGCTCATTAATCCGTGTTTTTTTTAAGTTTTGGCTCGCTGCTGAAATTGCTTCTGTTATTTGAGAAATAGAAATTGCCATTGCGCTTACATTTTTTTTCATTTGTAAAATCTCCAATTGCTTTAATTCATATTCCTTCTGCGAGATAACTCCTTTCTCAAATAAAATCTTTTCTCTTTCAAAACCTTTCTGATTTAAAAAGAATTCTTGTTCCAACAATTCCTTTTGAGTGATTTGATTGCTTAGCCGTTTTTTTAGCTCCAATAGAGATATTTGGTTTCCATCTAATTGATTTGAATAGGGATCGAGATCTTTTAATAAAAAATAATCAACATAACTTTTTTCAAAATTTAAATAGGCAGAATTCACTTCTCCCAATATTAATGAGGATGTTTTCTCCAAAGGAAAATGAAAATTTTTTAAATTTAATGGAACCGAATCAATAATATGTTTTAAATAATAAATATCTTCAAAATCAGCAGTATTTCTCAAAATAGCTAATTTTTGACCAGCTTTAACTGTATCTCTATTTTTAATGAAAATCTTATCTAAAGCGCCCGAGGATCTCGCCATTACCATTTCTGTTGGTTGTTTGGTAGTTACTAACACTTTGGCCTGAACGAAATCGGGATATTTGATTAAAAAAGACAGGAACAGAATAATACATATAAACATAAAAATTAGTGTAATCCCCCATCTAACAATCCAGATAGGAGGATTAGTAAGAATCTCCTGTACCTCTTCAGATCTTAACTGTAAATCATTTTGTGATTCTTCTTTACACATCAGAAATTCTCGTATTACTTAATTTTTCCAATTCCAACTGGTTTTTAACTAAATTATAATAGGCACCCCTGGAATTCAATAAATCATTGTGTTTTCCAGATTCTATGATTTTACCATCATCAACAACTAGTATTTGATCTGCATTTTTTACAGTGCTTAGTCGATGTGCAATAATAACTACCGTTTTATTATGGAAAAATCTATTCAAATTTTCCATAATAACAAGTTCATTTTTAGCATCTAAGGCGGAGGTCGCCTCATCAAAAAATAATAAGTTTGGATTTTTATAAACTGCCCTTGCAATAAATAAGCGTTGTTGTTGCCCTGTGCTTAAACCGATGCCTTCATTTCCAATTTTTGTGTTAAAGCCTAATGGTAAAGATTGAATAAATTCGTAAATATTAGCAATTTTAGTAGCGTGAATTAAACGATCGTGATCTATACTATCTTCACCAATAACTATGTTATAAGCTATAGTATCGTTAAATACATAGCCTTCTTGCATTACTACACCACAACTGTCTCTCCAGGCTTTATGTGAAATGGTATTTAAATTATTTTCTCCATAAAAAATACTCCCTTTATCTATATCGTAAAATTTTAGTAATATTTTCATCAAAGTAGTTTTACCACTTCCACTAGCCCCAACAATTGCTGTGATCGTATTAGTGGTAATTTTCATACTCATTCCCTTAATTACAATTTCATCACTTCCGGTGTATCGATATGTAATATTATTTACTACCAAGTCTTGATTTCGTTTTATTTGAGAAATCAGTTTTTTTTGCTTATTCTCTTCATCATCTTTGTCATGAATTTCTCCTAGGCGTTCCAAACTTATTTTGGCATCTTGGGCTATTTGTATAAAGCTAACTAATTGACCTATAGGACTGTTTAGTTGTCCTATAATATATTGAATAGATAACATCATTCCTAAAGTGATATTCCCGTCAATTACTAAAATTGCTGAAGTAAAGGTGATTAAAATATTTTTTATCTCATTAATAAAGGCAGAACCAACACCTTGAGTTTGTTCCAATGTCAGACTCTGCATAGATACTTTAAATAGTCTTGCCTGAACATATTCCCATTTCCAACGTTTTTGTTTTTCAGCATTATGCATTTTTATTTCCTGCATTCCATTGATAAGCTCAATAACAGTACTTTGTTCCTCACTTGATTGTGAAAATCGTTTATAATCCAATTCTTTCCGTTTCTTTAAAAAGAAAAAAATCCAAAGGATATAAATAATGCTTCCTATAGCAAATATCAGGAAAATAGAAAAGCTATAATAAATAAGCACCGCTCCGAAAATCAAGAGGTTTGTCATGGAGAAAAGCGTATTCAATGTATTTCCAGTTAATAAACTTTCTATTCGTCTATGGTCACTAATCCTTTGCATGATGTCTCCAGTCATACGGGTATCAAAATAGGCAATAGGAAGGTTCATAAGCTTTATAAAAAAATCAGATACCAGAGAAATATTAATACGGGTACTAAGGTGCAAAAGAATCCAGCTTCTGAAAATATTGACTGATGACTGGCCAACAAAGAGCATTAACTGAGCAATTAAAACTAAATATATAAAATTAATATCTTGGTTTTGTATACCAACATCTACTATGCTTTGTGTTAGAAAAGGAAATATCAATTGTATTAGACTACCTACAAATAAACCAATAATCAGTTGTGTAAATAACTTTTTATACTTAGAGAAGTATTGTAGTAAAAAACCAAAAGATTTTTTATCAGATTCCTTCCAATCTAGTAGTTTAAATTTAGGAGTGATTTCTAATAAAAGTGCGATGCCTTCTTTAGTTTCTTCTGTAGCATTCCTACCAATCCATTTAGATATAAATTCTTCTTTAGAGTAGTTAATCAATCCGTAAGAAGGATCCGAAACATATATAATGCTTCTTTTTATTTTGTAGACTACCACAAAATGATTTTTATCCCAGTGGACTATAAGTGGCAGAGGTGCTTCTTTAAATTTATTGAAGTTCAATTTAACTGCCAAAGATTTAAATCCAATACTCTCAGCAGCATCGCTTAAGTTTAGCAAATTACTACCTGCTCTTGTTGTTTCAGATAAATCACGAATTTCCTGCAACGTGATTAGTTTACCATAATATTTGGCTATTATACGTAAGCAGGTAGGGCCACAATCTTTAGAATCAGGTTGTTTGTAAAATGGGAATGGTTTTTTCAATTCAAACTTTTAGATAATTTAATTGTCAAATTCATCGCATTCCTATTAAATCTGAAAAAGTTATTTTAATTGTTTGAAATTTTCAGAGCAAACAAGGTAGGAACACAATCTTCGTATCAGCTGTTTGTGAAATGGGAAGTTTTTATTTAATATTATTAATTATCTTCTTAAAAACTATGCTGTCCGAAGGATGAGGTGAATTATTCAAAACAATCTGATTTTGTTTATTAAATATTATATATCTCGGAATCCAATTAACTTTTAAGGATTTTCCCAAAGGCGAATTTTTACCATTAATAACTAAGTATTGATTACGTACATTAAGATAACTTCCAAGTTCTTTTGATTTTTTTAACCATTTGTCTTTATCGTTATCTATGGATAAATAAATCCATTCTACATTATTTTCGATAGATAACTTATCTTTAAAATTTTGAGCTTTTTTTATTTCACTTATACAAGGGGGACACCAACTTGCCCAAAAATCAAGAACTCTTATCCTTTTGTTGGACCGGCTGAAAATTTCACCTAATGTTAAAGTGTCTCCATATTTACTGAGCAATTTTGTGTTTAATGCTGATTCTGAAAGTTTTAATTCGAAAGAATCTAAATCTTCTGCTAAATCAACTATATCTCTGGTGTATTTAGAAGAAGGGTATTTTTTTACAAAATTATTAATTTCATTTCTAAAAAAAAAGGAACTTTGTTTAGTGTTTGCAAAACCCTTATCATGATAAATAGCTATAAGAGAAGCTATTGCGAATTCTTTGATTTTTCCCTCAAAATTACTATCTATAACTGCTTTTTCTGCTAAAAATTTCTGCTGAGAATATTTCGGATGACCAGAAGTTTCGAAGTGATTTCTTATAAGTGCGGGTAAAACAGATTTAAAAGAGAGTAAACTTAAATGGTTCTCATCTTTAAAATCATCTATCGTAATATCTCCTAAATAGTTTTTGGTATTAAACAATTGTTCTTTACTACCATACTCTTCTTGAATAATTGGAGATAATCCATCTGGATCAACCAAGTAAATAGAGTCTTGCTTTTTTTGTGTTCTAGGATTAATCAATTCAAATAAGTGCCAATATTTCAAATCTGACTCTATAAAATTTATAAATGTCTGCGATTTAATATTATGTTTCTCTATATAACCGTTGAAAAAATCTACTTTTTTGTTGTATATAGAATCAACCCTGGTTTTATATTCTATAATATTACCTTTATAAGAGTTCAGCATATAATTTGGCGTAGAGTCCTTTAAATTTGAATAAAAATTGTATTCATCTGCTTTATCCCCTTTAATTAGTAATTTTTTATTTTTTATTTCAAATATGATTGTATCTTCTGGTTTTAGAATAAACTTTGCGGAGTACAATATATTATCAGTAAAAGAAAACATATCAATTAATTGTGGTTCTGTAATAGAATCAATCTTCAATGTTAATGAGTCTCCAATTATTTCTATCTCATCGTAATAATTATTTAATTTAAGTGATAACGACGATTTATTAATTATATTAAAATATTTAAAAGCTTTTAAATTATCCGTTTTTCCAATAATCATAGCCTTTTCTAAATCTTTACCATTAGCACTTTTATTATTCTGATAGTCTGTATTGGATTTATTATGATGATTGCAGCTAAAAAAAACAATTATTATTATGATATTAAATATTGTATTTCTCATTCTTATTGATTATTAATTAAATACAGGGAAAGACACTTGTCTTTCCCTGTAATAAACTACCATGCTCCTGAACATATCCAACTAGTGCTTGATGGAGAACTATAATGACACACAGTTTCACAATAATCACATTGTCCGACATATGTTTCGTAAGTAATATTTCCACCCGCCTTACAAGAACATAGACCATCACCAGAGCCGCCTTGATACCCACCATAGCCGCCAAACACAGATTTCAATTGTTCTCTTTGAAGCAGATCATCCGCTCCAAGTTTAAGTTTCTGTAAACTTAATTTTTTCATAATAAAGACTTTAAAAATTGTTAATTAGCCCAGAACATTTTAGACCATCTGGGTTTTGGTCTTTCTTTCGTAAAAGAAATATTATAAAAAGCCAAAGTAGTTGCTTTTATAATATTTCTTTTAAATCTTGTATGCTATATTCTCTTGGCAATTCATATCCATTTATAAAAATAGTGGGGGTATGAGTAATATTTTCTGCTTTACACCATTTTCGCATAGCTTCTACCTTACTTATTTGTTTTTTTAACTCCCCATTCATTGGATATTTACGTGCGAATACCTCATAATTTTTTTGATCGGCTAAATACCAGTCATCAAGTGCTTGTTTAGTTTTCTTTCTATTATAAAAGTCATCAATAGCTAAGAAATGACTAACTGGTTTACCATTTCTATCATCGATAGATTCAGCTGTAAATAGTATTTGTAAATTTATTTTACCAGTGTTAACCAACTCTTCTAATATAGGGTGTGCATTCGCACAAGGCCCACAGTAAGGATTACAGACTTTAATTATATTGTATTTCGCAGTAGAATTAAATATAGATATACCCAAATCTTCAGTAGAATTACTTATTTTTCTTGATTTTAATAATAAGCTTTCTAAAACTACGGGATTATATTTTATTTTATTGAACTTCTGTTTATAGATATTAGTTTCCTTTTCAGCTTCTAACAACGGCTTAATAAGTTTCCATGCAAGTAATGGCACTAACAGTAAAGCCAAAAAAAGAGGTATTGTATTAATTTGAATGTTTGAGTTATAAAAATTTCCATAAAATGAAACAAATATTTCAAAGCTCAACACTACCTGAATAATAACACAAAATTTACACCACTGTTTAATTATGAAAGCTTGATAGTATAAAGAATAAATAATCACGGGTAAGGTTATAAAACTAATAATACCTAATATATATAAGGTATTGGATGAAAACTGTTGTAAGATTAAAAAACTTAAAGTACCTAAAAAATAGGCGAAACTCAGTTCACTTAAACTTAGAGTGTCTTTAAATAATTTTGAATGTTTAGAATTCAAAACAGAATTACAATTGATTTTTTTATTATTACCAGTACAAAAATTTTGCAAGGTTGGGTTATATTGGTCAACATCAAACCATAGTAACATACCACCAACTAGTAAACCTGTTATTTTCAAAATGGTGTAAAGAGCAATATAAATAGCTGGAATAAAATCACTTTTAGATTCGGAATTAAAGAAAGTTCCCAAAATCCAAGTAAAAAGTAATAATCCTATGCCTATTTTTAAACCATATAATAAGTTTTTCGAAAACAACTTCTGCTCTATATTGATTTCGCCAGATTCTTCTGTAGCTTCCGCTAATAAACAAATACCCGTCCAAATTTTAAAGAATTCTTCCTTAGCAACTTTAGTAAGTTTGTTTTTATCATCAAAATATTCAACTCCCTTATTTGAAATCTTGTTTAAAACATAGAATAGCGAAGCTCCATCTTTTTTAACTTGTACAAGACAAGGAAGGGGGATATCATTAATCTTCTCTTCGTTGATATTGATAGCTAAATTTTCTATCTTAAACTTTAGTAGAGTATCAGAGACTGCTAATAGACTAGGGTGATCTGGATGAGATAAAACACTATCCTCAATATATTTCTTTGTATTTTTGACTCTAAGGAGTTCTAAAATTTTTTTTATAGCATTTACACTATTATCCATAAATTGGTTTTTTTAAGAGTTGGAATTGTTGAAAATAGTGTAGGGTACTAAATCGTTTTAAAACTAGAAAAAATGGAATTCAACATTCTTAAATAAATGTTAATTTTTGTTAAAAATACTTAAAGCTATTTTATGTTAATCTTAAGAAATGCCATTCAACACCTTCTACGAAAGGTCATCTGGAGCATATGACCATTTTATGAAGAAATACAATACATATAGGCACAGTAATGTTAAAATATACAATCACCTAAAACCAAGTTGGCTTAACATTTATAGACAACTGAGCTCAAGATTTACAAACTTCCTATTGAATATACCTGGTATTTAGCAATGGCCTTTATTAAATTCAATAAAAAAATCATCTGCTATTCAACTTCAGCTGTAACATCTGAAACATTTCTGTAAAACAACGGAAGGGTAGCTGATGCACAGGATCCGTGGTGATATGGCAAAGGGGGAAATTGCCTCGGGATAAAAGGTATGATTAAATTATATGAGAGTCATTTTAGAAACCTTACAATACTCATAAATATAAATTTAAAGCATCAACGTAAGAGCCGACCATGGCTGTAACAATCAATACGGAAAATTAAATCTTAAAATAACCTTAACAAATAGCCGAATTCGAAATTTTTAAGATAATGAATATTTGACTCTCACAAAAAGGGAAAACTTAATGAATAATTTCCATCCACTTCCTAGCAAAATCTCTAGGTATATAAATATTGCAGATTAATGGAACTACACTTAAGTGAATTCAACAGAAATATCTTAGGATGAGCTTAAATACTTTTTAGTAAAGAAAACCAACATTGTCGGATTTCACCATAAAATCGATTACCAAAATTTATAGGGTCCTACAAATTAATTCCCATTTATTTTTTTCTTTTCTCTTATTACTTGGTCTAATTTGCTCATGTCAGAGCTTAATTTATTTTCCATCACCCTTGCGTAAATCTGTGTTGTGGATAATTTTGTATGCCCTAAAAGTTTTGAAACCGTTTCGAGAGGCACCCCATTAGAAAGGGTAACAGTGGTGGCAAAGGTATGCCGCGCGGAATGAAAGGTAATGTGTTTTCTCACTTTTGAAGCTTTCATTACTTTCTTTACATATTCATTCATCTTTTGATTGGATCTTACCGGAAACAAATATTTACTAACAAGGTCAAACCGTTTTTCCCGGTATTTTTTCAAAATAATATCGGCTTTATAGAGTAGTGGAGCTTTTACAGGTTCATTAGTTTTTTCACGTTTGGTATATATCCAGTTTTTACCGTCCATTCCTTTGACAATATGATCTTTGGTGAGTTCTTTAAGCTCACCATAAGTAAGCCCGGTATAACAGGAAAATAGAAACATATCCTTAACCCGTTCCAGGGATTCACTTTTAAAATAGGTTTCTTCGACCATATTTAGTTCACGCTCGGATAAGAATTGACGATCATTCTTTTCAAACTTCATTTTATAATTCTGGAAAGGGTTCTTTTCCAGCCATTCTAATTTAATGGCCAGGTTGATCATTTTCTTAAAGCGTTCCAGATGTTTCATAGTTCCATTCGTTCCGCAGGTTTTTCTTGCTTTTTTAGCCCGGTAATTCCTGAGGAACATTTCAAATTCGGTAATGAACTGGTAATCGATCTGCTTCAGGTACACATCATTGGTTTTCTTCTTCTTTTTTAGAAACTCATTCAGGTATTTTGCAGTGGTACTATAATTCTTTAGCGTGCCCCATTTAAGGACGCCTTTCATTGTTTTATTATGATAATCAATAATGTCCTTGAGGGTTTTATGCTCTTCATCTAATCCCAGGTAGGAAGCTTTGACTTTATCGGCAGTGATTAAGGTATCCTTATCCAGAATTCTCTTTTGGGTGTCGAGTAATTTGGAGTAAACCTGGTCTAAATAACTGTTTAGTATTTTAATCCTTGGGGAAGTTCCTTTAAGTCGTCCTTTGGAACTATCCCATTCATTCACTGAAGTTTTCCTCTTTAGGCTCATTTCAGCGCATTTTCCATTTACCGTAATACGGGCGTAAATAGATAATTCTTTTTTGTTCCGATTAAGTTTTCTTGTAAAGAAAAGCACGGAGAATGTAGTAAAATCAGGCATTTCGAATGTCTTTAAGTTAAACAATAAGTATTAAAGACGAAAGTCAAATCAATCAAATGATCATTCTAAGATAGTGAAATGCTGGAAAGAAAGTATTCACCGAATCATTCACTGGATAGGGTGATATCAAACCATATCAAATGATATCGTAAAAACAAAAAACACTGAAAATCAATAGATTAACAGTGTTTTTATATCCTTTTAAAGAAGGTTCGTCGGGGTGGCAGCCTTTATTTTCTGCTCCCGTAACATCAATAAATTCAGTACTATTCTTTATTTTCTTATCCTGCGGTAACCGAATAGGTAACT
>NZ_FOOH01000052.1 GCF_900113135.1 Salegentibacter agarivorans
CTTAAGAAAATTCAGTATAGCATAGGAAGGGGGCTTCCTTGCCTTTTTTTATCATTAAGAATATCTACAAAAGAAGAAGCGCTTCTCTCACAAAAACTTTTATTTATTCCTTTTCTTAAGTTCATTAAATCAAAAAAACTAAATTTGCGGAAAGCAGTCTTAATGAAAAAAATTATTCTTTTTCTTATCCTGATGAATCCGGGCTTAATTTTGGCTCAGACCACTTTAGGAGGTTCTCCCGATTCGGAAACTGATAAAGACACTATTAAACCCCCAATTTCTGCATATAAAATTATTTCGGTAGCTAACGATACTACCTTCGTGGATACTACACTTACTATAGAAAAAGATTATAAATTCAATTACCGTCGAAAAGATAATTTTGAATTGTTGCCTTTTTCTAATACCGGTCAAACTTATAACCGATTGGGAGCTGAATTTGATGCAAAAAAATTATATCCTGAATTCGGGGCTCAGGCCAGGCATTATAATTTTTTAGAAATAGAAGATGTTTATTACTATCACGTGCCTACTCCGGTAACCGAGGCCTATTTTAGAACTGTCCCAGAACAGGGCCAGCAATTAGACGTTTTGTTTACTATTAATACTTCAGAGAGATTAAATTTTTCTGTAGCCTATAAAGGTGTGCGCGCATTAGGTAGGTATCAAAATGCACTTACAAGTACAGGGATATTTCGGTTTGGCTTAACCTATAAAACCCTGGATAGGAAATATCAGTTAAGAACGCACTTTGTTTCTCACGATTTAATGAATCAGGAAAACGGCGGACTTTCAGATTTAGCGGTTCAGCAATATATTGATAAAGAAGAGGAGTTCGAAGATCGTTCCTTACTGGCAATGAATTTTGAAAATGCTGAAAGTGCTTTATACGGAAAACGTTTTTACCTGGATCATTTTTATCACCTTACCAGGCCAGATACTCTTTCGTCTAATGCATTAAAGGTTGGTCATATTTTTAATCATGATTATAAGAAATTCGATTTTCTTCAAGCCAATGCAGTAAACGATATTTTTGGACCTTCTTTTCAACGAAATAATTTAAGGGACCGGGTGCGTTTAACCGAATTTTATAATGAAGCTTATGTGCAATGGTCCAACAAAACCCTGGGAGAAGTAAAAGCTAAAGCTGCCGTTAAGAATTTTGAATACGGTTATAAAACATTCTATATAAGGGAAAGCGATACAATTAATAATAAACTTACGGGATCAAATTATGCAATAGGTGGAGAATATAGAAAGAAAATAGGTGGTTTTGATGTAGAGGCAGATGCCATGCTTAATCTTGCCGGTGATTTTACGGGGAGCTATTTTTCGGCACACGCTGGTTATAGTTTAGATGAAGAAAATAGGTTAGAGTTTGGGGTTAATCAAAATAGCCATATGCCCAATTATAATTTCCTATTGTATCAGAGTAATTATATTAATTACAATTGGCAGAATGAATTTGATAATGTAAATACGCAAAGTATTTATGGAAAATTACGTTCTGAAAAGTTGTTGAATATTGAAGGTAGATTAACGCAAATTCAAAACTATACCTATTTTACTGAAGGAGAAGATTCCTTAGTAAAGCCATTCCAGGCAGGAGACCAGGTGCGTTATTTAAAGCTAAAAGCAAGTAAAGATTTTGATTTTGGCCTTTTTGCCATAGATAATACTTTAATGTATCAAAATGTTCTAGATGGCAAGTCGGTGCTAAATCTTCCTGAATTCGTTACCCGAAATTCTATTTATTACAAAGATGAATGGTTTGACAAAGCCCTCTATCTCCAAACAGGATTTATTTTTAAATACTTTACTAATTATAATATGAATGCCTACGATCCTGTTCTAGCCGAATTCTATGTGCAGAATTCAGCCGAATTTGGAAATTATCCCGTCGTAGATTTCTTTTTTAATGGAAAAGTTGATCAGACTCGAATATTTTTTAAGCTGGAAAATGTCAATTCTTTATTAGATACCAATAACAACTTTGTAGCGCCGCGCTATCCGTATAGAGACTTTTTACTTCGATTTGGTGTTGTTTGGAACTTTTTTCTTTAATTTTTTCTTCGGAGGCAATTCTCATTTGAATGTTTTTTAACCAATTGTTTGCTTAATTAGAAGGGATGGTGTGTGTGAAGCATGACATTTATGAGAATAAACTAACTCCAGCTGAAATTTCCTGAAAAATATCTAAAACTGAATAAAGTCTTGTGCATTTAAAAAACCGCAGTATATTTGCACCCGCTTTGGAACACAACGAGGGTTGGGAAGTAAAGTGGGAAGTTCATTACATATTGGGATACGGTGATTTTTTAAGGAAATAAAAGCTTAAAAAAA
>NZ_FOOH01000049.1 GCF_900113135.1 Salegentibacter agarivorans
AGTTATCGCGCCGAGCGCGATTAAAAAATTACTCGGGGTGTAGCGTAGCCCGGTTATCGCGCCTGCTTTGGGAGCAGGAGGCCGCAGGTTCGAATCCTGCCACCCCGACTTTTTGAGTATCAAAATAGCTCAAAAACTACCTAAATAAATGATTTTCAGTGCTTTTAGCAAAACTGGGAATCATTTTTTTTTGTTTGATATCAAATAAAATGTGACCTATTCGGTTACCTAATCGGTCACCCATTTTTTCTTACCTTTCAGTTGCCTTAGGGCTTTAGCGTGATTTGACTTCGACAATTATGTTAAATCGGTTACCTAAATGAAAGGCAATGAAAACAAAACCCACTTTTCGTATTCTCTTTTGGCTGAATTTGGCCAAGAAAAAAGATACTCTTGCACCTATTTATGCAAGGGTAACTGTCAATGGCCGTCGGGCAGAAATTAGTTTAAGACGACAATGTGACCCGGAATCCTGGGATGATCGCGCCCACAGGTTAAAAGGAAGAAACCTTGAAGCGACAGTTTTGAATAATTATCTGGACGCCAAGTATTCGAAACTATTGCAGTGTTATGAAGACCTGCTCAAAGAAGATAGAATTATAACAGCCAAGGCTATCAAAGCCCGTTTTCTTGGGGCTGATGCGACTTTTAAATCACTCCAGGAAATTCTTGAATATCATAAAACCACTATGGTTGATGTGCTTAAACCAGGAACGCTAAAAAATTACGGAGCTACAGAAAAGTATTTGAATGATTACCTTTCCTACGATCATAGAATCAAAGATATCTATCTTAAAAATATAGATTATCAATTCGTTACCAGTTTCGACAAGTTTCTAAGAAGAAAAAAGGGGAAAAATGGCAAAAAGCAATTGAGTAATAACGGAATAATGAAACACATGGAGCGATTTAAGAAGCTCACAAATTTAGCCATTAAACTTGGTTGGCTGGATAAGGATCCATTCCGGGACTATAAAATGAAATTTGAAAAATTTGATCGTGCGTATTTGAGCCAAAGAGAACTAGATTATATTGAGGAGACCCGATTCAGAAGAGTAACACTGGAGACCACTAAGGATATTTTTGTTTTTTCCTGCTATACTGGTATGTGTTATGGGGAAATAAAAAACCTTACCCGAGATAACCTGATAAAAGGTGTGAATGGGAAGGACTGGATCTATAGCAGGCGGGAGAAAAGCAATGAACCGATTAAGGTACCGCTACTGGAAAAAGCCCGCAGTATTTTGTATAAATATGAAAAACCAACTTCAGAATTTCTATTACCGGTGTATAGCAACCAAAAAACAAATACTTACTTGAAGGAAATTGCAGAGCAGTGTAAAATTCCTAAAAAGCTTAGTTTTCACGTTGCCAGACATACTTTTGCTACAACGGTCACCCTATCCAATGGAGTGCCCATAGAAACCGTTTCAAAGCTCCTGGGGCACACTAAATTATCAACTACGCAAATCTATGCCAGAGTAGTTGATCAAAAATTAGGAGACGATATGGATCAATTGCAATCTAAACTCTCCTAAAAAAGCGATGAAACGATGCAGAAGTGATGCGGGTCATAGCTCAATGTTATCAAGGCTTGCGGGAAGATCTGCATCAAAGCAACAAATTCTGAATACAACAAAGGAGAAAAGCCTCCGATAATTTCTTCTTTTTTTGATGAATCGATGCCAGATATAAATAAGACCAGTAATACTGGGGATTTTCAGCCGCATCATTTCCGCATCACTTTGTCATCAAAAATAAAACGATGCTGAACTTTGTATAGATTTTGCAGGTTTTGATATAAAATAAGCTAGTTAAAAAAGAAAAAATATGGTCCCAAATCTACCATAACTTACAGCGCTGGATCCTATGCTGTTTTTATAGCGTACGGGAAGTTAAGTGAAAAGTAAAAACAGCATAGGGCGCAAAACCTATTTTGTTTTTGTAATACCAGTAAATTTTAACCTATTTTCAGGGTGTTCCAGTCCATTTACTGGTAATCTCGCGTTCATTTCACTACTCCGGTATAAAAATACTGTCTAATTCAAATTAGTTTTACTGCAAATTTCAACGGTTTTATTGGGGCTTTCAGGCTATTTGAGGTAAGTTTTTTATTTAAAAACTTTTGCAACCATCGGGCGCAAAGCAAGATTGTCATTACAATGACACATCTTGCTTTCCTTTTCTTTGATGCATTTGGAAATCGAGCTACTAATTCAGTTTAATAATTACGATGTTTTACTCAAAGAAAAATTTTAACTGCCTAAGTTCGCCATCACTGAGATAATAAGATTTACTTTTTTCATCTTGAGCATTTTCCTTTTGCCGGCGAAAAGAAGAAATCTTGTAGATCAGGATGAACTGGTTTATTCCGCTTTCTTTATTTACTTCTTCCAGAGCCGTCGCATTACCTTTTGTTGCCATTCATCTTCAAGCTTTTATATTATAGAGGAGTTATAAAAGCGTAGCGGTTATGCACTCCGGTTAATTTAAAAGCTTGTTTTTTAGCAGCAAAAGGTAAGGTGAAGCAAGAAGATATAAAAAAACTCTGAAATCCTGATCGATGAATTTTAGTTACTGCCCAGGCGGACTTGGGTCAAAAAGATTTTTCGATATTATTCTTTCAGAATTTAAAATTCTTAGCTTTTTGACTCGTGTCCAGAACAATTAGTAATGAACCTTTTTTGCTGAAATGAAGCTTTTGCGAAGTGGAAGTAAAAGTGGTGAGTGGCATTTTATTTTACCATAATGGATACTATTTTAATACTTACTGGCTATAGCCCTCGTGATTTTACAGCTTCTTCCAGTGGGGTATATCCACTGAGGTGGATATATTTCAAGTTTTTTTATTATTTAATACACTTATAATCAGAATTTTAAATATTAGGGGAGTCAAATGACATCGCTCTGCGTGTCATCCTCTTGCTTACTCCCCTTATTTTAATATGAACTAAACAAAAAAAAATAGTTTGTATTCTTACTGAAATTTTAGGAGTTAGAATACTGTATAAGAATCAGCTAATTAATTTAACAGTATTTTTGTTAACAATTTGACGCAACCAATCGAGAAAAAATGTATCTATTAAATAGAGTCATTAATTATAAGCCTCAATGCTACAATAAATACCAATGTTCCCGTTAATCAATAGCTTTATGAAAAAAATACTACTCATAGCATTTTTACTACTTCAAATTAGCGTTTATTCTCAAAATAATACCCAATGGAGCTTCGGTATTGAATTTTCTACAGATAATATATCTTTTTCAGATGAAAGAGATGGAATAGATTATATAGGGATGGAAGGAGCTAATGCAGTAGTGGTAAAATTCGACCAAAACAATTATAGTTTAGGACTGACAACCAATTACTATTTTGGAGAAAAATTAGCCGTATCTTCTGGATTTCTTTATTCCAACAAAGATTTCACTGGAACCTACAACGATTGCATTTTGTGTAATGTTCATTCTTCTTCGATTCCGGAAATCATAGAGCAAAGGTTTTTAGTTGTTCCCATTTCCATCAATTATTCATTACTGACAGGTAAACTTAAACCAGTGATAAATGGTGGGCTCAAAAATAATTTTGCAATAAAAAATGACTTAGATACAATAAGTAAAGGATATTTTTTAGAAGCCTTTCTTGGAGCTACAATTTATTATGAAATCATTAAAAATTTGGAAGCAGGAATAGGCTATAATTATCAGGCTGCCATAAGTGATTTCTATAAAACTGACGAATTTAATCTAAGAACAAATAGTTTCTCTTTTAGAATAAATTATCTCTTTAAGTAAGTTTTATGCGAATTGAATTTTCATCTATAACCTACTTTCAAATTGACAAACCTTTTATTTCAAAGTGATATGAAAAAAATAATTCTCCTAATAATTACAGTTACAATTTTTATGGGCTGTTCGAAAAATGATGATGAAGAAGAAATTGACTGTTCACTTTATGATCCAATATTTCCTTCCTTATATGTCAGAATAGTGGATAGCACAGGGGCAAACCTAATCGATAACGGAACTATTGACCCAAATAATATTAGTGTAGAGGGCGATTTTCCCGGTGCTGGATTTCAGTTTGTTCCTGAAAATGAATTTCTTAATTCTTATGCTGACCTAAGAGAGTTAGATAACTCACTTAGGTTATTTAATCCAAATGAATCGAAATTTCGATACACTATTAATTTGGATGATATTGATGAAACTATTAATATTGATTTTACCGCAGAACTAACAAAACTCCCTTGCGCCATAACCTTTTTTAAACCGGATGAAGGTGTCTATAAGGACGAAATCTTGGAATTACGCGAAGTTCGTTCGCTTCAATTTGTTGGGGATCTAAAGATTTAAACACATTGCAATAAGGCATATTTTTTAAAATACCTTATATTTGATTTACTATTAAAATCATTCTCAAAGTTACCTATTCGGTTACCGCAGGATAAGAAAATAAAGAATAGTACTGAATTTATTGATGTTACGGGAGCAGAAAATAAAGGCTGCCACCCCGAC
>NZ_FOOH01000016.1 GCF_900113135.1 Salegentibacter agarivorans
TTCCATAACAAATCCTTGTCTCTCGACTTGTTTCTGCTTAGCCTGGAAAGGCGAATAATCAGGCTTCCCCCGTTAAGCAAACATTCCTGTTAGTGAAGCCATCCGTTTTAACATATATTGCTATTCGGATTTTGGGCATCGGCACTTTTTGCAACCTTACCCCCAATATATGCCAGAATCGGTTCGATTTCTCTATGTTCCACTAACTTGCTAGGTCTTCCTTCACACACCACCGTTGCCAGTGACGCACTTGACTTTACATTGCTCTTCCCTCCGATCAGGTGAGCGGGCTTTCTTTCAAGCCTCGGAATTGTTTGCATGCAGGGCAAACAAAAATGCGCCCGTTAAAGGCGCATTTTATGAGTTTTATTTAATTACTGCTTAAAAAATAGCATTGATAATTTGATCGCGAATACTTTTGTTTGCCGCTGCAGCAAGTGCTACAGAAACGAATAAACCAATCATCGCGTAAGAGAAATCTTTAAAGATCATCTTACCGGCTTTCTTACGGTGTTTTTTACCTTTTTTAGTTCTTGCCAAACTAATTGCAATTTCCCTCCCACCAATAATTCCAAGGAAAACCCAGGTGGTACTCATTGGTACGGTACTTATAAATAGTTTGTAAATAAGCAGGATTACGTAGGTTAAATCTACTAAGGTGGCTGCACGAATATCAGAAATCCTGGATTTTTCACTCACCACTTCCTGAATTTTATCTCCCCTTAAGTAAAATAATAGTCCCAGGCCACCAAATATTGTTAAGGCAAAGACTATAAATTGGAAAGTGTCCAGGCTTCGCGGAAGGAATACTGCTATATTAGCTCCATCTTGCATTACCCAAACTCCCCACAGTGTACCACTTACAATCCATTGAACTGCCGTCCAGCTGTGATTAAATTTCCTGCTTTTAAAGTATTTTTTTATAAAATTATAAGAAAGATACCATACTAAAAACGATAGTATAAAAGCCATAATATAGCCTGTCCAACTCTTCCAAACTACCGAGGTAATCCCAGAGGTATCGGCACTAAACACACTTAAAATAAGAAAAGTGGTAGAAACCGGCATTTTAAGCCTGGTGAGGATTAATAGCACCAAAGGTGCTATAATTTGAAAGAAACTGAAAGATTCAGGGTGCGGATAAGGTGAGGTTCCATCGGGTTTCAGCAAACGCTGAAAGGTCACATCTCCATCAAAATAAAACCAACTGAAACTTACAACTCCCAAAAAGATGGTACCTACGTAGAGCCATAGAATCCACCAACGTTTGGCTTTATTACTTTCAATAAAAGTTCCCAAAGACTGGATACTATCATTAGCTACCGTTGCATAGGCAGCGAAGAAAAAACCAAGCCACATGGCTGCAGTTTTATTACCGGTAAAAATTCCGGCCATAATAATACCAACTATAACAATTGCAAGGAATGCCTTTTCCTGAACCATAAAGTCCAGAATATTCAAATAGGGACGGGACCGGTCACTCCTTTTAAACTTTTTGCCTTTTGCCATTTAAGTAGCTTTTTTAATAGTTTTGATACTTAGATTTTGGTCTTTACCAAAAGACCCCCTTAAAAATTTGGATACAATATTAGTTAGTTCTATTGTTAATTTTGAATTTCCAATGTTGTGTTATTGTTAAGGAATTTTACCTTACAAACTCCTATAAGCACTTGAATTGAAGCTACCTACCGGCTATTAACTGGCCCAAGATATTATTAATAACAAAAAAAAGCATCAATAAATGATGCTTTTTTTAATTTAAAGATGGCTTTTCTATTAAAAATCGAATTTATAAGTCGCTCCTGCCAGTACTTGTAATCCCTGTACCTGGAAATTTGTCCAACGTTGGTAATCATTATTTAAAAGGTTACTTCCTTTAGCAAATATTGAAAGCCTATCGTTAAACCTATAGCCTAAATGAGCGTTTACATCAAAATAGCTATCCAGGCTAATTGTATTCATAGAAGGCTCTCCTGCTGAAGCAATTCTTTCCTGGTCAAAACGCTCGCCTACGTAAAATAAATTAGCGCCGGTATACCACTTTTCATTAATTTGATAATCGGCATTTAATGAAGCTTTAAAATCTGGAAGGTTCCAGGCTTCAACCTGGTTATCTGTGCTGTAATTAAAATATTCAGCATTAATTCCCAATCTAAAATTTCGGTTTACATCTACATTTAATTCCCCGGCAACCGAAAGGGTTTTTACATCGTCATAAACCACTTCAAAAGAATTTCCGTAGGCATAATTTTCGGTAGTGATATCGTTAGCCCGGGCATTTCGCCTAAACAATGCTTTGTTAAATTGCGACTCATAACCGGTTTTGAAATTATAAGAAATACTATTGCTTAACTTTCCTTTGGCACCAACATAAGCATTATACTCATTATCTGTAGGTTTTATTACCAAGCCCGGAAAAACGTAAGGATTCTCCTGTATAAAACTATAATAAGTGTTTTGTTGCAGGCCACCTTCCAAACCGGCGTAAGGGGTGAAATAATCGCCACCTAATCTATAGCTAGCGGTTACTTTAGGATAGATATAAAAATTACCATCACTATTTTCTACATCCTGACTATAGAAAAATGCAACACCAAGATTTAACGTAAGGTCATCTCTTAAAATTAATAAACTGGGATTTATACCGAAATTCATAAAAGTATAATCATAAGTATCGGTTGCCAGGAATTGTTCTCCCATTTGTCCGTTTACAATATCAGTATAAATATTTGTGGTGATTAGCTCATCGGCAATATTCAGTTCAAAAGTACCGCGGGCATCAAAATGATTTTCTGAAGAAGAATAGGAATCTCCGGTATGCCTAAAAGTACCACGGGCATTATCGAAAAAAGAATCGTAAAGCTCAATTTCGGCTCCTGCATAAGCTGAAAAATAATTCTGTGCAGGATCTATTGAATTTATTTCTTCGTTGCTAAAATTAGCATCTTGCGGTAAACCATACCAGTTAAATAACTGGTGCTGCGCTCCTACTTCGGTTTTCCAACCTAAATTCCTCGTTTTTGAGTTATAACTTAGGTTAAGCTCGGTATCATAAAATTTATCGTCTAGCGCAATCCCGTCAATTCCACCCTGGGACGAATTATGGTCTAAATAAACCCCAAAATTATCGGTGCGGTTCACTTCCAGGTTACTGTAAAATTCAGCTAAAAGGTTGCCATAATTTCCAAATCCAAGACTTGCATAATTATCGTAAACCTTTACCGGGCGTTCTCTTTCTACTGTGGTAGCACGCCCTTTTGCGGGTGTAAAAGTAGAAGCTACAGGCACTGAAAATATACTGTACTGCACCGGTCTTTTTTCTGTACGTACAGAATCTGACTCTTTGGGAGTTTGCTTTATTTTATTTGCATCTTTAACTGTTGGGGTATATGGTTTTACTACGGTTACAGTTTCGCTGTCTATAGGATCCTGAGCAAAAAGAAGCCCACTCATTAAAAACAGACTTAAAAACAGGTTTCTTTTTATTGAAAACATTTGCATATAGAAATTCTTAAATGTTAGATTGAAAGTTGAATTAGTTGTTCGCTTCTACCGAAGAATTGGTTTTTGCTTCTTCTGTCTTTATTCTGGACAATTCCTGCTTAGCTTCCTGAACAATTTCAGGATAATTAGAGAAATTATTGATTACGTTTTCCAGAATATAAGTAGCCTGGTAAGCATCATCCAGCTCGTAGAAGTTATCGGCCATTAAAACCAAGCCTTTAGCGCCCCAGCGTTTATAGCCAGAGAAGTCTTTTGCCAGGATTTGCACCGCTGCGTTAGAAGCTTCGTAATTTCCACTTTCATTTTTAAAGTAAGCATCGTAATATAAAGCTTCAGCAGCTAATTCTCCTTTAGCAGTTTTTTGAACTTCTGAATAAGCATTTTTTGCTTTACTCATATTTCCGGAAGCAAAAGCAGCACGTGCCACTATTACACGCGCATCGTTTCTCGCCTCAGAATCTGACTCTGAATTAGCCAACACCTTATCGGCATAAGTTGCAGCTTTTTCTGGCTGGTCTAATTCAAGATAAGATTTCATAAGGTTAGATTGTGCAAAAATCACATTTTGTTCAGAACTCGCTTCCTTCTCTAATCTTTCTAAATAACTTACCGCTTCCCGGTAATTTTTATTTTCAAGTAAGATTTCAGATAGCCTTGAAAGCGCATCTTCAGTGAATTCATTTTTAGGCTTATTGGCTACAGAACGGTAATTGGCAGCCGCTTTCTGCTTGTTTCCATTTCTAAAATACATTTGTCCTAAATAGAAATTCGCGTTTATAGAATGAATTCCATTTGGGAAACGTTGCAGGTAATTTTCAAAGCCACTAATCGCCCTGTCATATTCATTCTTGAAATATTGATTTTCTGCAGACTCGTAAGTAGTATTATCCAAATCGGCATCAGTCACTTCAACAAAATCTATATTTTGTACCCAGCTGGCATACTCATCGGTTCGGCCAAGATCTACGTAAACCATTCTTGCTGTAGAAACGGCTTGCATAGCTTCAGGTGTATTAGGATAATCGTTTACCACCTTTTTTAATCTTTCTAAAGCACGGTTGCCGTTATCGGCATTATAATGAATAAGCGCCTGTCTAAGCATTGCTTTGGGTACAAATGCACTTTGAGGCACTTCTCTAATTAGCCTGTCGTAAGCAGATAAGGCTTCAGAAATATTATTTGCAGCAACATAAGTATTTCCCAATTCGTACATTGCATCGTCTCTAAAAGAAGAACGAGAATATTGATTTATAAAGCTTTTTAGGTCAGAAATTTTGGTGTCTCTTCTATCAATAAACCCATAGCTCATTGCTTTTTGAAACGCAGCATAATCATTATCGCCGCTTAGCGAAAGTGCTTCATCATAGGCTTCAATGGCCGGCCAATATTGGCTGCTTACAAAATATGTGTCACCCAAACGCAATAAAGCATCATTTCTACGGGCAACATCGCTAGATCCATTCGCTGAATAACGCTTAAAGAATTCAATTGCTCTCGAATATTCATTTTTTTTGAAATATGCATAACCAAGATTATAATCCAGGTTTTCCAGTTCATCGGTGCCTTGTGCAGCATTCATTCCGGAAAACTCCCGATAACCTATTATCGCATCATCAATTCGGTTGATGTTATATTCACTTTCGGCTTTCCAGAAAGTAGCTTTAGCCGTAATTTTTTGATCTCTGGGTTCAGAAAGCGCTTTTTCAAAATTATTAATCGCTCTTTCATAATCACCTTCTTCATATAACTGAAGTCCGTAATAGTAAGCTACTTTTTGATAGGCTTGTTTATCGCTAAAGTTGCGATTGTTTTCCAGCAAGCGCATCGCTTCTTCAAAATTTCCTGAAGTAAGGAAAGAATCTATAAGTAAACTTTCCATGGCTTCCCGGTTTTCAGATTCCGGGTATTTTTCAATATAATTGATTAAAACCTGCGACGGACTTTCATAACTATTCCCAATCTCATAACTGAGTTTTGCATAATTCATATACGCATCCTCCTGGATTTGAGAATTGAAATCCATTTCACTGGCATTTTTAAATGCGTTTAAAGCCTGCTGTTTTTGGTTAGATTCTAAATAAGATTGCGCTAAATGATAATAGGCGTTTTGGGCAATCTCATTTTTTCCATCAATAATTTTATTGAATTCAGAGATTGCTTTTTCGTAATCTCCCTGCTTGTAATAAGCATAACCCAACTGGTAATAATCGGTATTATTCCATTTTCCGCGTTCACCATCATATTCTTTTAAATAAGGCAGCGCCTCTTCATACTGCTCTAAGTTGAAATAACTTTCACCAATAATCTTATTTAATTGCGAACGTTCTATACGATTAGAACTTTGTAATTGTTCTTTAGCCAGTTTTATAGCTTCCTCGAAATTACCCAGTTTAAAGTTCATATCGGCCTGGAAATAAGAAAGGTCTTCACTGTACCTATCGTTACTACGTACCGCTTCAAAATTTTGATTGGCTTCCTCATAATCATCACCCTCGTAGGCCATATAACCAATGTAATATTTTGCCTGCGAACCAAACTCCTGCGAATCCCGAACCCTTTCTAAATATGTGCGGGCCTGGTCGTATTGTTTAGCTCTAAAATAGGCGTAGCCATTATTAAAATAATAGCGTTCCCTTTCTGCCCTGCTCATACTTTTTTCATCAACTTTATCATACCACTTGCGGGCTAGGGAATATTTTCCGGTTTGAAAATAATAATCGGCTACATCCAAATAAGCCGAATTAGTTTTTGTGCTGGTGGGATAACGACTTACAAAGCGCTCCATTAACCGGTCTGCACCGGGCTGGTTTAACCTTACGGCCGCATTGGCAATATAGTAAGCACAATCTCCTTCAATTTTCTCGTCATCGGTTTGCTCTTTTACTTCATCAAACAAGTTTTGGGCAGCCAAAAATTGCTGATTATTATAAAGTTCAAGAGCTTTGTTAAATTCAGCGAGATCGTGGGTATAGTTAGCCGATCGCTGAGAAATTCCTTTAAAAGAGAAGAAAATTAAAACAACAAACAGTAAAATTTTGTTAGGTGTCATTTATTGATTTTTAAGTTGAGTATTCAAAGATAATTTAAACCTTGCTTTATTAACGCCGATATAAAGTGATAATTATGTTAATGTAAAAAAAAGTAAACCCGCGCCTTTTGAAAAATGTATATTTACCGATATTTTTACACTGAAGAAAAGCCTAAAACTTTATGTCTAATACCGTCCTGGAATTAAATAACGCTGCTATTTATCAGCGTGAAAGCCTTATTTTATCTGAAGTAGATGTACACATAAACAAAGGCGATTTTGTTTATCTTATTGGTAAAACCGGAACCGGAAAAAGTAGTTTTATGAAAACACTTTACGGCGATTTACCACTTACCGAAGGTGAGGGAACTATTGTAGACTTTAATTTGCGTACACTTAAGGAAAAAGATATTCCTTTTTTAAGACGAAAACTTGGTGTGGTTTTCCAGGATTTTAAATTGTTAACCGATAGAAATATAAAAGACAATTTACTTTTTGTACTAAAAGCAACCGGCTGGAAAGACCAAAAAGCAATGGATCTTAAAATTGACGAGGTTTTAGATAAAGTAGGAATGAAATCTAAAGGATTTAAATTTCCTTATCAACTCTCTGGCGGAGAGCAGCAACGGGTAGCTATTGCACGTGCTCTTTTAAACGACCCTGAACTTATTCTTGCCGATGAACCTACCGGAAACCTGGACCCGCAAACTTCAGTAGAAGTTATGGAAGTACTTCAGGAAATTAGCAAAAATGGGAACACCATTCTTATGGCCACGCACGATTATGCTTTACTGCTTAAATATCCTTCAAAAACTTTAAAATGCGATGGGCAGCGTGTTTTTGAAGTTGTTCAAAAATCGGTTTAAGGCTGAACTTCATCAGCTTTTACCCTGTGCGGTTTTTTATTGATAAAAAGGTAATAGAAATTTACACAAACAATTACCGCGTTGGTAATAATTACCGGCCAGGAATCTATTAAAACTCCGTAGACAATAAAAAAGACACAACCCAGGCTATTTACAATTCTAAGCTTTATGATATTCTTCATAAAGAAAGAAATCGCTACAAAAAAGGAGGCTAGATAACCTATCCATTCAGTAAGACTAATTCCCAGGAATTCCATATAAAAAAGAAGAGTTTGTTTGAAAATTCTCTTTTAACGTCAACCTGAACTCGTTTCAGGTTCTAAGTTATTAGATGCTGAAACAAGTTCAGCATGACGCCTTTTGAAAATTAGCAAACAAACTCTTTAAAGTTGAGTGATTAAACTATTTTATTTCTCTTACGCTCGTTTTCGGTAAGATAAATTTTACGCAACCTTAAGTGACTTGGAGTAACCTCAACATACTCATCTTTCTGAATATATTCTAAGGCTTCTTCCAAAGAGAACTTAAGTGCAGGTACAATCTTCGCTTTATCATCGGCACCAGAAGAACGGACGTTAGAAAGCTTTTTGGTTTTGGTAATATTTACCGCCATATCATCCTGACGGGAATTTTCACCAATTACCTGACCTTCATAAATTTCTTCTCCCGGATCTACGAAAAACTTCCCTCTATCCTGTAATTTATCAATAGAATAAGGAATTGCTTTTCCGCGTTCCATAGAAATTAAAGAACCGTTTTGACGCTGTGGAATTCCACCTTTTAACGGCTGATATTCTTTAAAACGGTGAGCCATAATTGCTTCACCTGCAGTAGCAGTAAGCAACTGGTTACGCAAACCTATAATTCCTCTGGAAGGAATCATAAACTGAATAATCATACGTTCGCCACGGGTTTCCATGCTTAGCATTTCTCCTTTTCGCATCGTTACCATTTCTACCGCTTTTCCTGAAACTTCTTCAGGTAAATCTATAGTTAGTTCTTCAACCGGTTCACATTTTTCACCATCAATTTCCTTGATAATCACCTGTGGCTGTCCAATTTGAAGCTCGTAACCTTCTCTTCTCATTGTTTCAATAAGTACAGAAAGGTGCATTACCCCACGGCCATAAACCAAAAATTTATCGGCACTATCGGTTTCCTTTACCCTAAGCGCAAGGTTTTTCTCTAATTCTTTGGTAAGTCTTTCCTTAATATGCCTTGAAGTCACAAACTTTCCATCTTTTCCGAAGAAAGGAGAATCGTTAATAGTGAAAAGCATACTCATTGTAGGCTCATCTATAGCGATGGTCTTAAGCCCTTCAGGGTTTTCAATATCAGCAATAGTATCACCAATTTCAAAACCTTCAAGACCAACAATAGCACAAATATCACCTGGTTGAACTTCGTCTACTTTTTTACGGCCTAAACCTTCAAAAATAAAAAGTTCTTTTATTCTTGTCTTTTTTATACTTCCGTCACGCTTCACTAATGAAACCTGCATTCCCTCTTTTAAATGCCCACGTTGTAATCTACCTATAGCGATTCTTCCTGTAAAAGAAGAAAAGTCTAAAGAAGTAATAAGCATTTGAGGAGAACCTTCCTGTACTTTAGGTGATGGAATGTGTTCCAGTACCATATCAAGAAGCGGTTCAATATTATCTGTTTTTACATCTGGATCGTCGCTCATCCAGTTGTTAAGCGCTGAACCGTAAACGGTTGGGAAATCAAGCTGCCATTCTTCAGCACCTAATTCAAACATAAGGTCAAAAACCTTTTCGTGTACCTCATCTGGAGTACAGTTTGGTTTATCTACCTTATTCACTACAACGCAAGGTTTTAAACCAAGGTCTATAGCTTTTTGCAACACAAAACGGGTTTGCGGCATTGGACCTTCAAAGGCATCTACCAATAATAGAACCCCATCGGCCATATTTAATACTCGCTCTACCTCTCCACCAAAATCGGCGTGACCAGGAGTATCAATAATATTGATTTTGGTGTCTTTATAGACTACCGATACGTTTTTAGAAGTAATAGTAATACCACGTTCTCGTTCCTGATCGTTGTTATCCAGGATAAGATCTCCGGTGTTCTGGTTGTCCCTGAACAAACGGCAGTGATACATAATCTTGTCTACCAGGGTAGTTTTACCGTGGTCTACGTGCGCGATAATCGCGATGTTTTTAATAGCTGTCATATAAGCGCCTCATTTTTAAGGCTGCAAATGTACGGCTAATTTTAAAGATACAAGTATCTAAGGCGACTAATTCAAAATAAAAAACATAGAAGCAAATTAACTGATATTCAAAAGGTTAATTTTGAAAATGCAATTTAATAAAATCAGGAAGTAGATTTTAGCTTTTTATAAACGAAAAAACCAAAATAAATAGCCGCAATTGTTCCGAAACCAACACCTAACAAAGGCTCTTCGGGTCTTTGATAGATAAAGAAAATGGTAGCAGCCGTCATTATTAGTGCGTTGATAAGTAAACGCTTAGGGGTATAATAATTACTGAACTGTTCTTTTAATCCTTGCATAGCTAAATTTTTTGCAAAGCTAAGAATTTAAAATTGATCTTTTAATTTTCGTCGGCTGATGGCCCATAAGTGGCCGGCACCGGTATATCAAGTAATCTAAAATAAACGCCCAATTGCGCCCTGTGGTGTGGCAATTGATTAAGAACCATCATTCTAAGAACAGAATATTTAGGCATATCCATTAACACTTTGCCATCCTGCATCATTTTCCAGTTTTTCTCGTATTCACTATCCGGTTTTCTTAAAGCAGCTTCGGCTTCAGAGGTATTATTCTGCAATATTTCAAGAATTTCCTCAATACTATCAAAATCTGGAGATTTATAACCAACCATATCCATTTCGTCCATTTCCATAGTAGCGGTTATCCAACTTGGAATTTCAGCAAGATGATTCGACAATTGCTTTATGCTCATTGATTTTTTATGTGGTCGCCATTCCAATTTATCGGCAGGAATACGTTTCAAAAATTTTTCGGTAAGCACAACTTCGTGTTGTAGTTCAGAAATTAGCAAATGTTGCAGCTCCATATTTTAAAAATTACCACGGGAAATTACAACAAATAGTTCTTACGTATAATGTAGTAAGTAGAAAATTAAACTCGGGAAAACACTTATTTTTTGAATTGTAACACCCGCTTAATTCTGTTATCTTTGCTTTCCTAATTCCCATTTTATGAAACTTGAAAAGATTCCGCAGTTAAAACATATTAATTCTAACAATTTTTTCTTACTAGCCGGGCCCTGTGCAATTGAAGGGGAAGAAATGGCGCTGAGAATAGCTGAAAAAGTAGTTGAAATAACCAATAAACTGGAAATTCCCTACGTTTTTAAAGGATCTTTTAAAAAAGCTAATCGCAGCAGAATTGATAGTTTTACAGGAATGGGAGATGAAAAAGCCTTAAAAATTCTTCGAAAAGTTTCTGAAACTTTTGAGATCCCTACTATAACCGATATTCACGAAATAAGCGACGCAAAAATGGCTGCTGAATATGTAGATATTCTCCAAATCCCAGCATTTTTGGTGCGGCAAACAGACTTAGTAGTTGCCGCCGCAGAAACCGGAAAAGTGGTTAATCTTAAAAAAGGACAATTTATGAGTCCTGAAAGTATGAAACACGCGGTTACCAAAGTAACAGATTGCAATAACGAGCAGGTTATGGTTACCGATCGTGGGACTATGTTTGGTTACCAGGATATGATTGTAGATTTTAGGGGAATTCCCACTATGCGTGAATTTGCTCCTACCGTTTTAGATGTTACTCATTCTCTCCAACAACCCAACCAAAGCAGCGGTGTTACCGGGGGCAGACCAGAAATGATAGAAACTATTGCCCGCGCAGGAATAGTAAATAAAGTAGATGGCCTGTTTATAGAAACTCATTTTGACCCGGCTAACGCTAAAAGTGACGGCGCCAATATGCTAGATCTTAATTACCTAGAGAAATTACTAGGTAATTTAGTTGCAATAAGAAAAACGGTAAATAGCTTATAAAAATTTCTTTAAGTCCAAGGTGGATGTCGTTCTACTTACCACATATTTTATCAAAACACCCGGTCATATGTCTTGGGTGTGATTGTTATTGCACTACCCTATTTAATAAAATTATCAAAATTTAAGGTTGTTTTTCTTCAGTTGCAATCTTTTATATTTTAAAGCTGCTGGAGGGCATTTATTGTCCATAGCTTTAATTATCTCCTGCTAGTAAACAAAACCTATAGCTCTCTTAACAGCTGTTATATTTAATTAAATAAAAGTTAATCTAATTCATTATTAAGAGTTTCCGTTTTAAATTAAGTTAATTTGAAATTCAACCAACCTAAACCTTAATGCAAAAACAACCTATTTCGAAAGGTGTATTTACCTGGAAATTCTGTTTAGCTATTTTCTGTATATTTTTAGTAGCTCCTTTAACTGCGCAGGAAGAACCAGAAGTATCTGTTGGTGGTGCGCTTCGTTATAATTACAACCTTTCTTCCTGGAAAGACGGACAAAAAAACCGTGGTGGTGATTTTGGTTACGATATTTTTAGAGTAAACTTCAATGCAAAATATAAAGAGGTTTACTTAAATGCTGAATATAGATTATATTCTGACGCTTTTGGCGGTGGCGTAATGAAGCAAGGCTGGATGGGATATAAATTTAATGATATAGACGAAATTCAAATTGGCCTTACCCAGGTTCCATTTGGTATTCAGCAATATAATTCCCACAACTGGTTCTTTAATTTAACCTATTATATGGGGCTGGAAGACGATCACGATATGGGCATAAAATATATTCACGCCGGGGAGAAATATGAATATCACTTTGCTTTCTTTAAAAATTCGGAAGAATTGCGATTTGGCAGTGATACCGAATCTTCTACCAGTAGATATTCTTATGACGTTGTAGGCAGAAACAAAGAAATAAATCAATTTAACGGGAAATTTGTTTATAAATTTGGGGATAAGGCTGCTAATAGATTAGGCGTTTCGGCACAATATGGCGGCCTATATAATTTAGACACTCAGGAAACCGGAAACCATTACGGTTTGGCCGCGCATTACGAAATCACTCAAAATCGTTGGAATTTAAAAGCCCAGGCTTTAACCGCTTCGCATAATCCAATTAATGCCGAAGGAGAAAGCAGGGAAGCTTTAAGTTTTGGTGCTTATGGCGCACCTTATGAAGTTGCTGCCGACTTTAATTTATATTCCCTGGCAATTTCAAGAAATATCCCTGTAAACCTGGGGCCCGTTTCTAATTTGGAATTCTATAACGATTTTGGTTATATGCAAAAACATAAGAGCAATTTTACTGATTCTTATATGAACGTTACAGGAGTACTGGTTACCGCCGGGCATGTTTATACTTATATAGATTACGCCGCCGGTTATAATCACTCCTGGTTGGGAGGTAATTTTGTAGACGATTTTGCAGTCGGTAACCCTGATGCAAAATGGGAAGCAAGATTCAACATCAACATAGGCTACTATTTTTAATTTAATTTCTGAAAACCACTTATATGGCAAAGAAAGTTACCAGAAGCGATGAGAAAAAGTCAATTTTTGGATTAGAAGTAAACGGTCCCGTTTTCTTTATTTCATCCTTTATAATTATTGTAAGCATCGCTCTTACCCTCATTTTTGAAAAACAGGCAGAAACTATTTTTGCAGATATTCAAACCGCGGTTGCCAATAATGCCGACTGGTTTTTTATCATGTGTGTAAATATATTCCTGGTTTTCCTGGTCTACCTGGCCCTCGGGCAATTTGGGAATATGCGCATAGGTGGCCAAAATGCCAAACCCGAATTTAAAACCCTCTCATGGTTTGCCATGCTGTTTAGCGCAGGGATGGGAATTGGGCTGTTATTCTTTAGTGTGGGCGAACCTGTAATGCATTTTACAGCACCTCCAACCGGTGAACCAGGAACTGCAGCTGCCGCGCAGGAAGCTATGAATTTCACATTTTTACATTGGGGTTTTCACGCCTGGGGAGTGTATGCCTTAGTTGGCCTGGCACTTGCTTATTTCACCTACACTCGAGGTTTGCCACTAACTATACGTTCTATTTTTTATCCTTTCTTGGGAGATAAAATCTATGGAAAAATTGGAGATGCAATAGATATTTTTGCGGTTCTAGCTACTTTATTTGGCTTAGCTACATCGCTGGGGTTCGGGGTTCAGCAAATTGCCTCTGGTTTAGATCACGTTTTCAATATTCCCAGCGGAATTACTACACAAGTATTATTGATTGCTGGAATTACGCTTATTGCCACAATTTCAGTAGTTCTTGGGGTAGATAAAGGCGTTAAATTTCTTAGTGAATGGAATATGCGGGTTGCCTTGCTTTTGCTTGGCCTGGCTTTAGTGCTTGGTCCTACCGTTTTTATTTTTAGATCTTTTGTTGAAAATACCGGAAGTTATCTTTTCAATTTTATTGAAATTTCTACCTGGAGTGAAACTTTCACTAATAGCTCCTGGCAAAACGACTGGACTGTGTTTTACTGGGGCTGGTGGATTGGCTGGTCGCCATTTGTTGGGATGTTTATCGCCCGTATTTCTAAAGGACGAACCATTAGAGAATTTGTGTTAGGTGTATTATTAGTACCTTCTTTAGTAACTTTCTTCTGGCTTTCAGCCTTTGGTAGTGTTTCAATCCAGGAAGCGCTTGGTGGGGATATGAGTATAATAGACGCCGTTAACGATGATATTGCCACTGCCCTATTTGTTTTCTTTGAAGATTACCCGCTTTCTATGGTAATAAATGTAGTAGCAGTAATTTTAATTGCCGGCTTTTTTATTACCTCATCAGATTCTGGATCTTTGGTAATTGATAGTTTAACTTCTGGAGGAAAAATAGATGCACCAAAAGGTCAGCGAATCTTTTGGGCAGTTACCGAAGGAACTGTAGCCGCAGTTTTATTAATTGGTGGCGGGCTACAAGCGCTCCAAACCGCAACCATAGTTACGGGATTACCCTTTGCTGTTATTCTGCTTATTATGTGCTACTCTCTCTACAAAGGTTTAAAAGAAGACCTGGTAGAAATGCAGGATAAAAAAGAACAAAAGGAGATGGAAAATTATGAAGATATCGTGAATGATATTGTTAAGAAAAGAAACCTCGGGAAAAACAATAACCAAAACTAAAAAACAGGCATTATGGAAAAATTCACCAACATTCTGGTTGCCTTAGACCTTTCAGACATTGATAATTCAGTTATAAAATATGCTTCATTCCTATCGGAGACGCTAAAGATTAAAAAAGTATATTTTGTTCATAATATTAAGAAATATGAGATTTCTTCGCTTTTTGATGAACAAATGAAAGATGTAAATCTTGATGAGATAATTGGCGACGAACTCAATGAAAAAGTAGAAACCCATTTTAATAGTAAGGCAGAATGGGAAGTTCTTATTTCGGAAGACCCTTATACCGAATCTTTGATAAATTATATCGCCAATAAATATTATATAGACCTGGTGATGGTTGGAAACAAGAACAGAAAAAAAGGAACCGGAATTGTAAGCAATAAATTGCTGCGTCTTTTAAAATGTGATATTCTCTCTGTTCCACGAGACTTTCATCCAGAAATAAAAACAATTTGGGCAGGAACCGATTTTTCCCGTGAATCCCGAAAAATATTTCCAATAGCTCAAATGCTTCAAAAGGCTACTTCGGCTCCTGTAACTGCCGCACATGTATATTCGGTACCGGTGCAATTTTCACCTTATGTTCCTAAAGAAGCAATGGCCCCGAAAATTGAAAAACACGCCAGGGAAAAAGGAGATAAATTTCTTATCAAATTAGATTACCAGGGCGAAGTGACTCCCTTAATTATTCCCGGCAGGGACGCCAGTGTGGCCAGCAATTTATTGGAATGTGCAAAGAAAAATAACGTTGATATTTTAATTGTGGCAGATAAAGGTGCGAATAATATTTCCAGCCTATTAGTGGGAAGTGTAACCGAAGAATTATTCGGGAAAAACCCCGAAGTACCGTTATGGATTTCTAAATAGTTCTAATAAAATTCGTCATCCTGTAACCTGGTTTAGGATGACGAATTTTTACGGATAGATTATAGAGAAAAGTTTTAAAAAATATCTCCAGAAATGGGTCTATTAAAGATCAACTTCCACCCAAACCGGCAGATGGTCTGAAGGGTACTTTAGGTCTTTGGAATCACTCAAAACGCCATATTTTTTAACTTCAATCTCATCTGAAGTAAAAATATAATCAATTCTTCGAGTTACGGATTCCTTAAAATTATAACCGTTATAAGTACCTTCTGGTCCAAAATCGAGTTTAGCCACCGCTTTAGAATCATTCATTTTTCGCATTAAAAATCTTATTCCGCCAGTATGGGGTTCCAGGTTTAGATCACCCATTAAAATCACCGGCAGATTTTCTTTATTTAATGCTGAAATTCTTTCCCAGATTAATTTTGCACTGTTCTCCCTAGCTTTTTCTCCAACGTGGTCAAAATGCGTATTAAAAACCCAAAATACTTTTCCCGATTTTTTCTCTTTGAATTTTGCATAAGTACAAATCCTTTCCATCGCAGCATCCCATCCTACCGAAATTTCAGCTGGAGTTTCCGAAAGCCAAAAAGTATCATTTTCCAGCATTTCAAACTCTTCAGCATTATAAAAAATAGCACTGAATTCACCGGCTTCTTTCCCATCGTCTCGCCCTACTCCAACATATTTGTAATTATCCATTTCGGCTTTGAAATGTTTTAACTGAATCGCCAAAGCTTCCTGAACTCCAAAAATCCCGGGTTCGTAAAACTTAATTTGTTTGGTTATATGGTTCTTGCGATTAGACCAGGAATTTTCACCATCATTTTCATTGGCATATTTAATATTGTAACTCATCAGTTCTACTTCCTGGCTAGAAAGAGTAGTTCCGGTAAAAATGAAAAGCAGTAAAACAAAGAAATTTCGGTTTATCATATTTCTGATTTTGGATAAAGTTCGGAAAAAAATTAAAAAAACAGGCCAATTTAATATTTTGATGATTTTTAACTAATAATTAAAGTTTTTTATTTTACTTTGTATTTCAAAGTACTTTATAATGGAAAATGAAAAGTATGTTCAAGACCTAAGCGACATCAAGCACATGATGAACCGCTCTTCTCGATTTATTTCCCTAAGCGGGCTCGCGGGAGTTTTTGCAGGTGGCTATGCAATTATTGGAGCTATAGTTGGAAAAGGTTTATTGGATGGGCATAATTCAGCCATAGATTCGCTGAGCCCGGCTTCAATGGACGCGAAAATATTGACGCAGTTATTTTTATTAGCTCTTGCTGTTCTTCTTCTGGCTATTGGTACGGCGGTTTTTCTAACCACCAGGAAAGCTAAAAAAACAAACGAAAAAAGCTGGGATAGCACCAGCAAACGATTACTTATCAATTTTTTTGCTCCTTTAACATCAGGTGGAATTTTCTGTTTAATCCTTTTGCAATATAATCTTATAGGACTTATAGCTCCCTTTATGCTTATTTTTTACGGGCTTGCCCTTATTCATGCCAGCAAATATACTTTTGGCGATCTTAGAAGTTTAGGGTATTCAAATTTAGTCCTGGGCCTTATTGCAACCCAGTTTTTGAGCTACGGATTATATTTTTGGGCAGTTGGTTTCGGATTTTTTCATATTGCCTACGGTATCTGGATGTACAATAAGTATGACAGAAAAAATGCTTAATGAAAAATATTATAAGTGATATAAATAAAGCTTTTGATCACCGGGTACGCCTGGGAATAATGAGTGTATTAATGGTAAATGAATATGCTGATTTTACAAGCCTAAAAGAACTCTTGGGAGTTACCGATGGTAATATTGCGAGCCATATTAAAGCCCTGGAAAAGAAAGGTTATGTAACGGTAGAAAAATCTTTTATAGACCGAAAACCAAATACACGCTACAGTGCCACTAAAACCGGCCGAAAGGATTTTCAGAAACATATAGACGCCATTGAAAACTTATTAAAGCAACAGAGGCAATAAGGATAAACCTATTTTTTTATCATTCAACTTTGAAATTCAAAGTA
This sequence comes from Salegentibacter agarivorans, assembly GCF_900113135.1. Taxonomy (GTDB): domain Bacteria; phylum Bacteroidota; class Bacteroidia; order Flavobacteriales; family Flavobacteriaceae; genus Salegentibacter; species Salegentibacter agarivorans. The sequence goes on from NZ_FOOH01000016.1 coordinate 17,470, forward strand.
CTTAAAATAACTATTAATCAAATTTATTATTATGAAAACTAACCGATTTTTAATTATCCTATTTATCGTGGGAGCACTTTTATTGATTCCCTTTATCGCGATGCAGTTTAGCAGTGAAGTGGTTTGGACTGTTTCAGATTTTATTATTATGGGAATTTTACTCCTGGTTACCGGGCTGGGAATTGACCTTGTGTTGAGAAAGGTTTCCAGCAGTAAAAACCGACTTATAATCGGTGGAATTATTCTTGCAGTATTTTTTATGATCTGGGCAGAACTTGCTGTTGGTGTTTTTGGAACTCCTTTTGCCGGAAGTTAAAAAAACTATCAGAACAATATTTTAAAATCGCTTAATGCAATATTTTGTAAATAAAAACTCTATAGTTCGCGAAATTTGGGGAAAGGGTGATACCATTCTCTTTATTTTCGCCGGGGCTTCGGCAGAGTTTGCGCTCAATAAAGCTGTAGACTGGCTTTATTATACCGGCCGTTTACCTCAAGATCCGCTTGGCAGGCTTTTCTCAACGGTTTCCTATGCCCGGGAAATAGTTTTTGCTGAAAAATCGTCGGCACTTAAGGCAATAGATCATATAAATTCTATTCACGCTTCGCTGGAAAATAAACGCGGAAAAAATATTCCAGACTGGGCTTACCGGGACGTGCTTTTTATGCTTATAGATTATTCTATCAGGTCTTTTGAAATCCTGGAACGCAAGCTAGAACTTTCTGAAAAAAAAGAAGTTTTTGATGTTTTTTTTAGGGTAGGTAAAAGAATGAATTTAAAATATCTACCAAAGAATTTCCACGAATTTGAAAAGATGCGGCAGGAACACCTGGAGCAAAACCTTAAGTATGGAGAATATACCAAAGACCTTTACCAACAGTACCGCAAACACCTGGGGTTAATGCGTTACAGGCTATTAATGGAAACACAAAGCCTTATTACTCCCGTTAGCGTTCGTAACTATTTAAATTTGCGTAAGTTTTCTTTCTTAAACCCGGTGATCCCTATTTATAAAATTAGCAGAATTATAAAAATAGACGGACTTCTTAAATCGCTGATCCTACCTTCAGAATATCAAGAAGAGATCAAATCGCTGGACATTCAAAATGCATATACCACGCAAGAAAAATGAGGAATCTAAAGAATTAAAAATTGAGCATCTTTAAACTTAACCGAAATCGCAGAAGAAACTATCTCATTGGCTTTTTCTCCCTGTTAATTATTGAAATTCTTATCGCCAGCTTTATAAAAGATGATTTTATAAGACCTTACCTTGGGGATTTCCTGGTGGTAATAATGCTTTATTGCTTTCTCATGGGAATAAGCCGATTCTCTATTTATAAAAGCCTATTTATTGTTCTGATATTCTCCTTTAAAATAGAATTTCTCCAGCTCATTGATATCGTAAAATTACTCCAATACCAGCCACCCAAACCTATAATGATAATACTAGGTAGCAGTTTTTCGGTTTGGGATTTGGTTGCTTACCTGTTAGGACTTTTAAGCTGTCTTATTTTAGAAATTCTTATAAACAGAACCTACACTCCGTCTACATAATTCTGTAAATAACTGAATTTTGAAGTTAACCTGCCATTTTGAGTCATCTGCGCTCGGGCTAAGACTCCATTTTTATCATTATTAAAGAAAGCCGGGATCACATGTTCCATAAACATTTCGCCAAAACCTGCGCTGGCATCTTTTGGTAATTCGCAAGGCAAATTATCTACCGCCATAACCAGGATACTCTCTTTTTCGCGAAAATCTACTTCGGCTTCAGTTGCAGGATCGTAACCATAAAAAGGCTCAGCTATGGTAGAAGGTCTAATTGTACTGGCAATAGGCTCATTGATATCGCAAGAAATATCGGCTATATATTTTATTCGGAAATCTTTAGATTTTGCATCTTCAGCAGTAAAAAATACCGGCGCTCCATCTCCATAAAAGTGTCCCGATATAAAGAAATCACTGCATTTAGCGAAACGCAAAAAGTTAGAATCGTACTTGCCGGGTTCTTTAAAAAACTCTTTATGACTGCCCGCTGAGCCATCCTTCTTTTTATTATAATCAAGCACATCTATATTGCAATATACCGGCTCTTCTCCTTTAAATTCCAGAAAATCCTCCACGTCCAGTTCTCTGATCTTTAAATGATCTAAAATTTCTTTTGCGCCCCGGGCCACCTTTCCTGCGCCGGTTAGTAATATTTTAATTGGCGGAATTTTAATTTTATCGAGTTCTGCCAACATGGCATCAAGATCTGGCAGAGATTTTACTTTCGGTAAAGTATATAGATTTTCTTTTAAACCAATTCCTCTAAATCCATTGTAAGTTCCTACCAGACCTGCATATCGGCCGAAACCAATAAGCCTGTGATTTTTTTGATTAACTATTACCTCGTGGTCGTATAATTCGATATTATTTTTTAGAATTTCCCTAAGCAAATCGCGGTTATAAGGTTGCTTTTTAATGGTATGGGAAAAGAAAAAATATTTTTTATTCGGAATTAACGCCGGTAGTGGAACTTCTTTTACACCCAGTAAAACATCGCAATCTGAAACATCTTCAGTAACATCAAAACCGGCATCTCGATATTCCTGATCGGTAAAAATACGAATATTAGAACTTTGCACTTTAAAATTAGCTTTCGGAAACTTTTTTACGAGTTCTTTTAATTTATTAGGTGAAAAAACTACGCGACGGTCTGATGGCGTTTTTTCTTCTTTAATCAGTGCAAATTTTATCATTTATGGTATGGGTTTTGTACTTCTATGTGTGTAACTCAAAGGTATGAATTTAAAATTGTATCTTTGCATGCTCAGAGCAGCTAAAAACTGACTGGATTTCCGCCTTTGCGGAAATAACAATGTTCTTTATTTATGGGGTCGACTTGGTTTTGACAGCGAGTCTAATTGAGTTGTAAGCACGTCGAGCGCTGGGATATAGCTCGTAAATCTCATATTTCACACTTTTTTAAACGGCGAAGATAACTACGCCTTGGCTGCATAATCCGAATCACAGTAGGATTGCTTAGTCCCTGTAAGACAGGGAGCCAAGATGTCCCGCGAAGGCCTTGATTTACGGCATTCGCATTAGGGGCACCGATAAAGTAAATATAGGAACTGTAGGACCTTGATGCAGTTCTAAAATCTAATTGAGGATACGGAAGAAGTTAGGTAGTTTTCGGCCAGACTTTTTCCCGACAATTTAAGTGAAAACTAAACGTGTAGAAAGCATCTGAATTGCTTGTTTGGACGAGGGTTCGAACCCCTCCGACTCCACTTTTTACATTTCAAAATGTATCAAAAACCCCGAAATCCTAGGATTTACGGGGTTTTTTGTTTTTAGGAATATCAAAATATCCCAAATAATATCAAATAAATCGAGACCTATTCGGTGACCTATTTTAAAATTGAAAAATAGGTCTCGATTGACACTTAAAACCCTATTTTACAAACCTTTACGCAAAGTTAAAGTTTTCTATCGAGACCCTTTTTTAGGTATATTTATTACGAATCGAGACCTAAAAAATTCATTATTATGAGAACTGACTTTCACTTACATTTTCACCTCTTAAATTCAAAGATCAATAAAAGAGGCTTAGCCCCCATATATCTTAGGCTTACCGTAAATGGTAAGAGAAAAGAATATAGTATCACCCGAAGGATAGAACCCGAAAAATGGAATTCAAAATTAGAGAAAGTGATGGGAAATAATCACATCTCTCAAGAGATCAACACCCATATTAACAATATTCGGCACAGGTTAAATAAGATTCATCAGGTACTATCTGATAACGATGAACAAATCACTTCCTCCAGAATGATTAAAGAACTAAAAGGTGAAACGAAACATAAATCTAAAATGACCTTAGAGGTGTTTAAAGAGCATAATGAACAAATGGATCGTCTTTCCGGTAAAAGTATCTCTAAGAGCACCGCTAAGCGATATTGGACCTGTTATAACCACATGGAGCAATTTCTAAAGGAAGTTTATAAAACTGAGGATTTCCGAATGAAAGATATAGACCACCAGTATATTACAAGATTTGAATATTTTTTAAAAACTACAAGAAAGTGTAATCATAACTCAGCCTTGAAATACGTCAACAATTTTAAAAAGATAGTTCGTATAGCACTAGCCAATCAATGGATGGATAGGGATCCATTTTATAATTATAAGGTTCAATATGAAACCGTAGATCGGGAATTTCTAAATGAAGATGAAGTGAAAGCCCTGATAGAGAAGGAACTTCATTTTGACCGTTTAAAAATTGCTAGGGATATGTTCGTTTTCAGTTGTCATACCGGTTTAGCTTATGGTGATTTAGAGAAACTCTCTGAAAAGGATATTATTAAAGGTATTGATGGTGGAAGATGGATAAGAACAAAAAGAAAGAAAACTAAATCTATAACCAGCGTCCCCTTACTTCCAATAGCTGAAGAGATTATTGAACGCTATAAAGATTATCCAAGAGTAAAAGACGCGGACTTAGTTCTTCCCGTCCCCAAAAATCAAAACTATAATGCTTTTTTAAAAGAGATTGCTGTGCTTTGTGGAATAAAAAAGACACTTACCACGCACCTCGCCCGCCATACATTCGCGACTACTGTAACACTTTCCAATGGAGTGCCTATAGAGTCTGTAAGTAAAATGCTAGGCCATAAGGATCTGAGAACGACCCAACATTACGCAAAAATTGTGGATAGAAAAATTAGTGAGGATATGAAAGCGTTAAGGAAGAAACTAGAAGAAAAAGCCGCTAAAGACTCAAAAAAAACCAATTCTAAGAAGAAAAAATAAAAAGAGTCCTTGAATAAAAAGAGTCCTTGTTTGAATTAAGAATCCAATCTCTGCAACAGGGTTTCCAATATCTCATCTTCATCGTCTAACAAGTGATCCTTGATCATTATTTCTGGTTTGACTCCTTCAGGCTTTTCGCTTTTGTTTACTCTTACCATATAGCCCTTAGGAACCTTTACAGGAATCTTGGTATTTGGTAAATAGACAGTAAATAATGACGCGTATAAGGATGGGAAATCCCCAGTTTCTTCACCTACCAAAGTAGCGAACTGATAATCCTGAATTAAACCGGCAGCAACCGCAGCCTGAGAGTAGGTTTGCCTGTTTATCAAGATGTATACTTTCTCATTGTATCTTTTACCGGGTGCCTGGGGTTGCATTGCTTCAAAATGATAAGGAAAAATCTTTCCATTGGGTTGTTTTAAAATTTCCTGAAAATAAACATTGGTAGTGTCGTTATTTAACCTGGTATTTTCCTTTAGATATTTACTTGTTTTTAAGGTAAAACTTGAGTTCCAACGAAAGGGTTTATGAGCAAAATAAGAAATAAGATAATCACTGAATGAATTATCCCCACCCGCATTATTTCTCAAATCAATAATTAGATCTTTTGATGATTCTTCCTTTATAACGGCAAAAGCCGAATCAATAAATTTCTGATAATCTTCTTCATCTCCACTGAAATTCCCGGGATTTAAATAGGCGGTATTCCTATAAAATTTTACTCGTCTGTCAGAGCTTAAAATATCTTTTCTTTTATATTCGTAATCTTCCAGGGCGGCAACTCCCTGGAGCCTGTATTCTTTTAATTGGTTGTTTTCTTTTACTAAAACGGAAAAGTTTTCTTCTTCCCCAAAAATTTGCCAATATAGTCGTGGGAAAGACCAAAACTCGATCTTTGCTTTTTTCAAGTAAGGTCTTTCGGCAGAAATATGCGGATACATCAATTTGAGAATCTCATCAATTTTTGCATTGTTTATTTCTAATATTTCGGAACCGGTTCTAATATTCTGTTTATCGGAGTAATTCTTTCTTATATAAGCTTTATCATCTTCCAGGGCGATTTCCAGGGGAAATATTCTTCCCCCCTTCTGAACAAAATCTATATAGGACTTGGCTGGAAAATCAACCTCAGCGTGACCGGTATTAGCATTTGAGATCACCCTTTGAAATATTCCCACGGCCTCTTTAAAAGAGATCGAATCTTCTTCAACTGAATTCTTCACCTCATCAAAGTTTAGGTCAAACTCCTTTTTTGGATTATAAGCATATAAATTATAGTGGCTTTTTTCCAGTAGGTCCTTTAAGGTGTCCAAATCCTTCAAAACTTCTTCTTTTGAAAATTCTTTAGTTTGAGAATAACCAATAGAAAAAGTAAAAAGAACAAAAAGCATTAAAATAAGTTGGTTGTATCTCATATTATATTTTAGCTAAAGACTAAATTTTAATTAAGTCGTTGCAACTCTTTTAGGACCAGCCGACAAAAATTTACAAATGCAAAACACTGAATCCCAGCTACCATTTTTCAGCAATAGACATCTTCTAAAATAATCATTTTCAGCAAACTAAAGCTTATCTAAAAATTACAGATTTAGATTTAATTATTTACAAGATCACCTTTGTAGGTTTTAAGATTCAGCAGTCCATATTCTGAAGCCAGCAAATTAAAATCTACTTCTTTGTTTTTAAGATGTTTGTCAAAAAATGATGTGATTAGCCTGCTCGTAATTTCAATGCCTACCTCAGGTTCAATTTCTCCGGCTTCGCTAAGCATTTCTAACGGAATCATAAACGGTATATCCATAAAGTTGCTATGGCCTGTGTTAAGTATCCTGGCTTCATAGAACATTGATCGGCTTTTATTAATATAGGCATGTGCGTTAAGGTCTTCTTTATCTTCTGGCCAGTCTGCAGAAATATATAAGAAAGGATCTTCAAAAGCGCTATCTACTATACGTCCCCACTGCACGCCATCAACATTAGCTCCTGCCTTAATCCTTTTATCAGTTAATAATGCTTCTCCGGCCGCACCTCCTCCTCTAGAATGACCAAAAACGCCAATATTGTCTGTATCCAACTTTGCTTTTAAAAATCCAGACGTGTTCCAGGAATCTATATGATCCACAACGCCTGTAAGATCTTTAGACCAACGCTCAAGCATTTCTCTCACGAAATAATTTTTCAATCCCTTTTTTACGATAGGATGTCGGTCTTTAAAAGATAGATCCTCCTTAAAAGCAGCGACCACCGGTTCCATATCTTCCCAGGTCCCCTGTTCAATTTCTTGAGCATATTCATAATTGAAATAAATTTCAGATCCATCAGGAAAAGTACTTCCTGTACTTTCGTAGGTGTGATTGACCGCGAATACCACATAGCCCTGACTTACGATTTGGGACAATAATGCATAATAGTTATTGGCTTTAGAGTTATACCCATGTGAAAAAACGAGCACAGGAAATTTTCCCTCAGCAACGTCGGCATTTCTATATACGTGTGTATCTACTTTATCCAAATAGTTAAATGTCGAATTTGGAAGTCCATATTTCTGGGCAAACCCGTGTCTTCCTCCTTGATCAATATATGGATCGATTTCGCCTTCTCTATTGCTTGAAGGATACCATACTTTTACCATAAGCTTACGCTTGTCATCCTCCTCTTCTGTAATTACCTCTTCACGGTTTAGTTCTAATAAAATATCGCGAGTACCAACGGAATATGAACCTTCGGGTTCCGGTAGATCGAATACGGGTAGAACAGAAGGAAGAAAAATTGCGATTATCAAAAAAAGTGATAACCCAATACATTTAGAAACCTTTATAAATGTTCTGGAACTTTTTTTTGACCTCCGCAAACCGGAGATAAAAGCAATTACCCAGAGCAAATAAGTTGGAATCATTTGCCATCGATAACCCTCCACTAACAAGTGAACTAAAAGTACTAATATTAATACTCCAGAAATATATTTTGGTTCAATAGTTTTCTGATAAAACAGATGGAATCCAAGGTAAATAGTTGAAATAGATAATAAGAGAATTTCAAATAACTGCATGATGATTTTTTTATAATTGTAGGCTCACAATTTCGCTAATGCAGGTTATTCAAAGCAAGGTAGAATCCGTAACTAAAACTGCATTCTACCGATAAAAGCCCGGTTTTATTAGGTTAAGGAGTTTATAGAAAGGTTTTACTAAATAATGATTCGATTTCCTTTAGGAGTTTGGCTGAAAGCTTTCCAAAATTTCGACAGCCTGTTTTTTATAAGTTCGACTGATTGGTAGAGTGGTATTTAAAATGCTTAATTCGGTAGCGGTAAATGAAGTCACTTTCTCAGAATTTACAAGGAAAGACCGGTGTATTCTTATAAATCTATCTGGTAATTTATCGTTTAGGCTGGTGATCTTTTCTCTGGTGATAAGTTCAGATTCTGTGGTAACTACTTTCACATAATCATTTAGGCTCTCGATATAAAGAAGTTCATCCAGCGGAATAAGATGATTTTTACGCTGTGCCCGAACCAGTAAATTCTCTTGTAGGTTTTTTGTTTTATCAGATTCAAGACTGGCAACGAGTTCTTCTTTCTGCTGAAAACGTATAACCAGCCTTATAAAAGCTGTTAAAAATACAACAAGGTAAAGACTTATGCCCAGGGTAAAAATAGAGATACCTTCTAGGTTTACCACTGCTTTATCCATTTCTGCAATAATTACGAACGAAAATAAAGAGACCAGCATTTCGCAATAGAGCGAAACCACCAGCATATAAAAGAAATAGAGCGCAAATTTTTTATACCTGCCGGTTAAAAGATACTTCGGTACCAAATACGAATTAAAAAAATAGGTGGTAATTATAAGAATTGGAAGTAACAAAGCTGAAAAATAGAAGGCCAAAAGAGGACTCTCCCAGCTAAAGCCGAAAATTAGTGTAAAGACCAAAAGAACTGAGCTCCAATAAAAAACCTGAATGAGTAAGGACTTTTTCATTCTTTCAGATTAACGAAACTCGCTATATTTGGGAAACAGAAAACAGCATAACTGCTTCTTCCGTAATTTAAACTTAAAGAAATGATAGAATTGTTCTTTAAAGGAGGCCCAATTTTTATGGGAATTCTGACCATTATTTTACTTATAATTCTTATCATTTCGGTGGTTTTCTTTATCACTGTTTCTACTCGCAAAATAAATAATTCTGAACAAACCTTAAGAAAGATAAACACTGTAAAGTCTTTAGGCATCTTTGCTCTGATTATTGGAATTCTTGGTCAGTTGATAGGCTTGTTCTCTGCTTTTAGAGCGATCAGATTTGGAGAAGTGGAGGCATCACGTGAACTGTTTGCAGAAGGATTTAAAATTTCAATGATCCCTACTGTTTACGGTATTTTTATTTTTACATTTTCTATAATACTCTGGTTTCTCTTGAAAAGAGTTCTGATAATTAAGTAGAACATCATTTTTCAAACCTTAAAAAATAAACCAGAACTAAGAGCAGTTAAAGACTTTAAAAACGATTATCACAGGTAAGAAAATATAATGTAGTTTTCCATAAATCCAAGTGAAAAATTTCACCGTTTAATGGAGTCTACTCTTCGTTAAAGAGATCAAATACCTCCCTGTTAAGGTCTGGAATATAATTACCCAGGGCCTTCAAAGCTCTTTCCTGAATTTTACCGAAACTTTCTGATTCTAAATCTCCCCCGGCAATCTCCCAATCCTCAAAGTAAAGAACCTGTGAGAGGTAAGTGTCATCTTCACCATAGTACATAACTGTAACACGAGTCCCACTAAAAGCTAATTGCAAAGAATAAAAAACATTCTTAAAATAATCCGGAGTATGAATTTCAGGTAAATCCAGGGAAATCATATTTGTTTCCGGGTCATAGGAAAGCCACGTTGGTAAATAAACTTTTCCCAGTTCTAACATTAGAATTTAATTTACAGACCAGTTCCATAAAAGTAACGTTTTTTACTTTAAGCGTTTGGTTTTTCCAGGAAGCTAAAGTACTGGCTTGAGCAATTTAATTATTTTCTTACAACGCTGCCGGCTATTGTTGATTAACCGATATGAAGCATTGTATTGTATTCCTTTTACCAGAGTCCATTCTTTGTTACATTAACAAATTGCCCGTTTTCTAATCTAAAAGCACAATCAAAACCCCCGAATCAAAGCTTATTACCACTAGTTTTTATCTAGTTAGAACACTTGGCATCTAAATACATGCTCAAACTTCCGGTTTGAGATTCAAAGTTATCCATTGCTTTATCCCTAAAATAAATTTTATGAAATGGGGATTTACTTGCTGGAATAGAAAAGAACTTACTATCAGCTTCAGCTTTTTTGCTTTCCACCCATTGTATAGTTAATAAAAATTCACCTATTTCTTCTTTAAGATAGATATCGTAACGATTTAAATCAATAGATTGCCAACCAGTTTGTTCGTTCTCAATTTTGAAAATAATGTTATCCGATATTAATAAATCTTGAGGCTGGTCTTCTACTAAATTATAGATGTTAATCCTAAATTTTAAACTTTTAAATTCATTTTGAGAAATTGCAAAATGAAATCTTTCAAGCCGGCAATTTTTTCTAAGTTTAAAATTCATTCCTCTTTCCTTGCTTAATCTATCATCAATTTCCTTCTCGTAAACTGTATAAAAATTTAAATGCATTAAACCAAGACCATTATTAGTTCTTCCTAGTTTTTTGTCTTTGAATTTTTTCGTCTCAAATACCACTTCATCCAATTGATTTTCTTCAATTTCCATCTGAATCAATTTTCCTTTAGGGTCCTGTAATTCAGCAACCGACTTTTTTACTGTCTTATAACCTATATAGGAAAATATCACTGTATCGAGCTCAGAAATATTTGAAGGTATCTTAAGTTTGTATTCTCCATTTTCCTTTGAAACGGTACCAATATTTTTCAAAGGAATTCCAATATTTACAAAGGGTAGGCCTGTTTTACCTTTATCTGTTATTTCTCCTTTTAGTAATATTTCTTGCGAAAATCCCGTGGAAACCAAAATTATAATTAATAGGCAAGTAAGGTAAGTTTTATTCATTTACTAAATTTTCATCACAATTTGTAGAAGGTGTTAACGGCTGGGAACTCCAATTGATCGGTTTAAGGTTTTTTATCCTTATGGAAATTAATTTCGTTCTTTTCTGTGCCCCCAATTTTTAATATAAGTTAGTTTACGCAATTATGTTCCTGAACTTCTTAATGTTACGATATCACTTTCATATACCTCATTTAAATATTCGTTATAAGGGTCATTTCTTTTATAACTGAAATATTTCTCTGCTTTGTCTAAATGAAGTTTACCTTTAGTCAAATCGCCAGTTTCTAAATAAATTTTAGCTAAGCCTAAATGAGCTTCTACAGTATATTTAGATTGGCTTAATGCCTTTTCAAACTGTATTTTTGCCTCATCAAAATTCCCTAATTTATATTCTGAAAGCCCAGTGTAAACAAAAGCCTGAATATCAACCCAGCCTTCTCCTTGATTCTCTATACTTTTCCCAAAGTGAGTTATGGCTTTATCATATTTTTCTAGTCCAAAATATGCTTCTCCCATTAAAAAGTCAATATCTTCACCCCAGGGTGAGTCTACGAAATTTGGAGTTAATGAATCTAACCGATTAAAATCCTTTAAAGCTCCTTTAAAATCTCTTAGGAATCGAAGTTTCATATAACCCCTGTACCCTAAATGCATTTTAGGCTTTAGTTCTACAGCTTTGTTAAGAAGTTGGAAACCTTCCTTGTAAAACCCTCTTTTGTTATAAGGAACTGATTGTTCAAAATAAATTTCATCGTTTTGCGGATTTTGGAGTTTCAATATTTCAAACATTGATTGTGAAAGGTAATCTCCTTGCAAGTGGGAAGCAAAATCATATCTCTTTTCTTTATCCGAAAAGAATAGAAATAAAATCACAAATATTGAATAAGATGTGAAAAGAACAGTCAAAAGAATTTTTAATATTTTAAAAATTTTCTTCATTAAAATATATCTACAATTTTACTATTCTCTATTTTGAAATTTAAAACGTAATAACTGTCATAAGTATAACCCGATTTGTTTATGGCTGGATTCCAATTTTTAAGTGCTCTCAGCTCTTTTTCAATCTCTAGAATATTCTTAGAATTAACTTCAGTTTTTTGTAAATCCTTATTAGTTGCCTTTAACCTAAATCTACCAATTTCTCCTTTACAATTTACAACGAATCTATAAGTCAACAGCCCAGATTCCTTGAAATCTAAAAATTGTAGCTCACTCAAAATTCTGTTTTTTATTGCTTTTTTCCCTCCAATATAGTCGGTATTCATTCCGTAATACTCAGCAACCTTATCTTCATTGCAAAGTTCAAAATCATTGTCATCTATTCTGTCATTAGCTTCTAACTCTCCAATTCTATGTGTCGCCTGATAATATCCCCATGCTGTAATGCTCAGTGCAAATAGAAAACTAATCAAAAGGAAAATGTTCGTTTTACTTTTCAATTTTATTTATTAGATGCTGCATAGTTATATACAACGGTTACGGTTAAGGGAATTAGCGTGTAGGGAAGAACTAACTTGTCGGCTTAACTAATATTGATTTAGACTTCTAAAATAGAGAATTTAGCTAAACCAAAACTATTTTCTTCTCCCGGGGTTATACTTATTAGTGAAACACCCTACTAAAGCCAAAAGAAATGAAAAACGCTATTAATTTTAAAGTACAGTTCTACATTTTAGTATATGATTCCTCAAACTTATCTACTCCTGGTTTTTCCTGATCTTCTGAGACAACATCGGTATGAATAAAATATTCTAATTTTAGTTCATCGTCAATGATCTTAAAAGTGATGTCCCCGTATTTGTTAGGATCGTAATTACTATCTTCGAAATCCTCCATATCTTCATAAAATGAATCCCGCCAAGTTCGCCTGTCAAGAATTATTTTAATGCTATCATTTTGAACGGTATACGTTCCTGATTCAATTACTATTGATGTGGTATCTTCGAGGCTGGTTCCTTCATATAATCCAAGAGTTGTTCTTTTTTTGATAAATTCCCCGTTTTCCCCAAAGCTTAAATTTATGTGCGATTCACCTCTGAAAAAAGAAGGTTCATTTGGGCCAGCTGAAACTTTGTTTTTATCCGAACGAAACCAACTTCCTTTTAAGTCCCCAATATCCGTTGAAATATCTTCTTTATCACAAGAGCCTAATATTACGAGATTGATGATTAAAATTCCAATAAGATATAACTTTTTCATTTTTTAATTTAAAATTGGTTATTCTACTATAAGATGCGAGAATGACAAAAAGGTTGCGTCAATGTTCTGGTGAAAATTGCATTAAACTCTATTAGCTAATAACTCTCAAAAATTATATCATATTATCCATATGCCTTTGGAGTGCATTCTTGGTTCGTATGTTAGATGTAGTAAATGTAATTGACAGCGTTGTTATTTAATGCCTGGAATTAAAATATTCACCGAGTTGATTTTCATTCTTTTATTTCTTTTCTAATCAAGTGCAAAATAAATTCCAGGTCTTGTATTGTAGGTAAGTAATGTGCCTGTTCGGTCGCGTAACTGGTGAAAATAAACATCAGAATATTATTCTCAAATTCTGTGGAGTTTAATAAATGCAAGTTGCTAACCTCATTTTCACTTTCCGGTAAACCAATCTGATTATACACGCTTGTTTGTTCTAAAATTGTCCTAAGGCTGCTCTTATCTGTTCTGAACATATCCAGGACCTTTTCTCTTTGAACACTTAATTCATTCTCCTGTCTTGAAATATCTTCCATAGTAGACAGCCAGTTAGTTAGCTGTCTTCTTAATTCTGTATTTGAAAGGTTCTTAAGATTACCGGAATTGATCATTTCATTTAAAAGTGAATTATTTGGATTAAATGCAATATCATTAGAGAAGGTATTATACAGAAGATTTGAAAAGACTGCTTCAGTTGGAGTTTCATTTTTATAGGTTGTGTATTGTAATATTTTTTTGGAATTATTAGCATTGTCTTTATTTACTGCGATCAATTCTTTTAACTTCATTCTACTGGTTTCAAATTCTTGTTCTAAACCAAGTAAATATGTTTGTTCATAATTGTTGTTTATTCGATTTTGATTAGCATTATTGATCGCCAGCGCGATCAAAATCCCAATTACCACCAGGATGATCTCTCCCAGGGCATAGAATAAGTATTTGGTGAACTTTTTCTCTGACAATAAATTCAATCTGATCTTTCTGAAAAATCTTATCATCTTTTTAAATTTCAGTGGAACTCTTACCTCCTTTTAATATAAGCCAAATTGCAAATGACATTTCGCCTATAATACTGGGAATAGCGACCAGTATTAAAAATATGGATTGATAATCACTATAATTAGAAATTAAAAAATGTGCAGAAGTATCAACCATATACATAATTCCCGCAATGGTAAGAAACCATGCAATAATTAAAGGTTTCCTGATTATTAGGCCTAAAAGGATCAGGTGGATTCCAAAAAAGAACAAGCCTATTAGCCAGATGGTATTAAAAATATCAACTTGTATTAGAATTTCAGTTTCTGTGGTAGATTTTAGTGCAAATGGAAGCGCAAATATGGCTACACCCATAATGGCTGCATGCATCATCCTGAAAGATATACTTAAACCGGTCCAAAGATTTCTTTGATATAACTTGTAAAGCCCCCAAGCAACCACCACGTCAAATACAACAGTGATCAGAAATGCCAGTATGCCAAATCTGACTATTGAAGCATTACTCTGAACGGTTTCAAGAGGCGATTCGACGATGGCTTCAAGAACAAAAAAATTGGCGAATATGGCAGCAAAAAAAATTATCCAATAACTTAAACCGGTAATTATTGATAATCTTCTTGGTTCCATTTCAACATATTAATTTTTAATAACTCCCTAAGTCTAGCATTGGAGAAAGAAAGTAAACTATTATAGTATAGCATCTTACCAATTAAAATTAATATATTTTTTTAAATTTTCGCTTATTCTTTTTCCTTAACTATTTTTACAATACGATTGTACATTATTTCTGACATATTCCAATTATAACCGTCAAAATTTACTGTATTTGTAAATTGTATTACTACCACGTCTAAATCTTTATGATACTTGGCAATAGTCTGATAACCTGGTATTAAACCAGTGTGCTCATATCCATAAATGGAAGAATATATCTCTTGTTCTTTTTTATCTCTAAAAACAGAACCTTCATTTAAAGCTCTGATGAATTTGCTCAAATCTTCTGCCGTTGCCAACATGGAACCTACATTATCTGTTTTTAGATCTTTATCATAGCCCACATAGTAACCGCTCATTACATCATTTATGTTTACATCCTGAATTGAACTAAAAGTATGTTTTAGGTTCAAAGGATCTAAAATTTCTTTTTGAATATATTTGAATTTATCATATCCAAGAACCCGGTTCATTATTCTTCCAAGTAATAAGTAATTGGTATTGGAATATTCATAATCTTCATTGGGTTTAAAATTGGCAGGTTTATCCAAAACCAAAGCAAGTTGTTCATCAGTGGTTTCCTTAGGAGCAACCCAATACATATAAGTGTCAGTAAAGTTTGGAATACCACTTCTATGCTGCACTAACATTCGTAAAGTAATTTTATCGGCATATTCTATTCTACCTTTCAATTCTGGTAAATAATCGGCGAGTGTTTTGTCTAATGATAATTTTCCATCATTAACTAGCTTTGCAACAGCTAAGGCATTATACAACTTACTTACGCTAGCAATTTTAAATAATGAATTCGGGTCTGCGGGGGTTTTATTTTCTCTGTTATTGTAGCCCGAAGTATAAAATTCTGATTGATTCCCTTTCTTGTTTATACATACAATTATACCATCAAACCCGTAATCCTCTGCTTTATTTACCTGTTTTTGAATTGAATCGGGTAACGGAGTTATCCAGGCTTTTACTATAGGCCAAGGGACAAAGTATAAGGAAACAATTGTTGCAGCGAACAATATTGCTCTAATTATCAAAGTCCTTGTTTTCTTTTTCATAGTATTTCAGCACCTGTTAAAAATTAGCCACCAGGCTTATGATTGTAGACAAGTAGACTAGGTAGGAGGTTTTTTCGGATTAACGATTTTGCTTGTCAAGGAAACTAATTTAGTTCTTTTCTTTCTAAGGCTGCCATTTGCGATGCGTTGTTGGCTCCAGTATTTATTTAATCGGATGATCTGTTAGAAGATTTACCATATTATAATATAGAGCAAAAGCAACTACTAGCTTAGTCATATCATTTTGGAAATCTTCCTTTTTTAATTTTGAATTCATTGCTCCTGCAATAATAGAAGGCGAAATATCACCATATTTTGTTTGAGCATTTAAAACTTCTTTGATAGTCTCATTTGTATAATTACTATTTATGCATTTTAAATAATCTCCGTCTGGATTTAAAACATATGTAATCAATTCTTCTTGTTCAGATTCTTCTTCTATCTCATCAGAAAATGAAACTAGAGTTATTTCTTGTTCAGAATTATTCACTTCATACTTTACCCAAATTTTCTGAAATGTCCTATTTTCCTTCAGTTTTTTGATTATTTCAACAGCCTTTTCATTTACATAAAAGTCTGGAGCGAAATCATGATTTGGAGGCATAGAACTTAAATCTTCGATATAGGATTTGAAATTTTTATTGTCATTTTTTTGATTGTAATGCTTTGCTAACTCTGCCTTGAATATTAAGGTTGCTTCATTTAGAACCTTAATATCATTCTCATTCAAGCAACCTGATAATTCGCTAGCATAATTAGATTCTTTTTGGGAAGTACATGAAAATAAAATAGTAATAAGAAATAGAAGTAGAATTTTGTTCGTCATTTTTTAAAGTATTGGAGCCAAGGGTTACGGTTAAGGTAAGTAGCGTGTAGGGAAGAGCTAACTTGTCGGCTAAACCAGGTTCAATTTAGAGTTCTAAATTATAGATTTTAAGCTAAACCTAAGCTATTTTCTTTAACGATTTTAGCTGTAGTATTTTATTCGAGTATTGGATTTTTAGCCTCATTTTTATAAAAAGCTTTCACTTTTGAAATTAAATCAAATATCTCGGGATGAGAAGTGGAACTCGGACTTCTTGCGGAAATGTGGTCATAATTAAGTTCATTTGTTTTTAGGAAAATAACTACCCCATACCCATCTAAAATTAGTCTTTTATCCGGATTTAACTTCATATTATTTTTTATTCTCTTCCAATTTTGAACAAAGTCAGTGACCGTTTTTTCTAAAGAATTTTCAGATTCTATATATAAAGTATCTCTCTCATATTCTTTATACTTTTCTGTAATTTGAATTACTTTTCTTAAAGCATATTCTTTGTTTTCCGCAATTAACTCTTTCATTTTTAGATAATCATTTTCACTGCTTGGGGAGTTAGAGACAAGCCGGCTTACAATAATTCTTGAATTTTTTTCTGATTTCTGATAGTCAATTTTATGATTTTCTATCATACCGGAAAATAGTATTTTTAACTCATATGAATCGTCCTGTTGAGAATACCCATTTATGAAGCTAAGGAGTATTACGTAAATGAATAAGTTTTTTATTTTCATATCACTCGTTTTTGTGAATATTACAATTATCTCGCTATATCACCTGTAATATACTTTTTTTAATCATCGGTTATAGACTTCCTCTCAATCAAATTCAGTTTGCATTACAGTAAAATTATAAGCTGGACAGACTTCTCCTGAAGATTTATAACGTTGTTGTTAATATTGAAATACAAATTTACATCTAGATATTAAGGAATGGGATACATCGTGATATGTATCAAAACCCGTTCAGCCCATTCCCGCTACATTTTGCCAAAGCTTCATTCCGGGAAAAGCGCTTCTCTGTAAAGATCATGGACCCCATCAAAGAAATTGCGACTTCCATTACGCTAACCCGATGAAAAATCAGATCGCTCCATTACAGTTCGAAGTTTTTCGATGAAGTCCGCTAAATTGGACTCCATAATTAATTTAATTCCGCTTCCAGCTCCCCTCCTATTCTTCCTTTTCCATATCTGAAGAACTCCCGGCCTTCACTGCCACTACCTTTTTCTGTAATGCAAAATACCAAGATTGAGAAGTTAGTCCATACTGCATAAAGCCGGTCCCTGCGCTCCCTTTTTATAAGTTCTCCCTAATTCTAAATCTTGAAAATGGTTCAGCATCAAAAAAAGGTAACAGTGAAGGCTCTACGGGAAGTAAATCGAATAACGGAAAAATGAAATCATACAAAACCCACAAAAGGAATCGGAATTAAAAAAATCAAAAAAGGAAAACGCTCAGGATACAATAAGTAAATCACACCAAAAAAGCTCAAAAAGCAATTATGGAAGAAATAAAATTTAAAATCGAGCTAAACCTTAGTTTATATAAATCTCAATTATTTGGTCATTTTTCTATAGTAAACTTCAAAGATTTTCTTTTCAAATCATAAAAACAGGATACAGTTTTTTAAACATTTAAAAGGCTATTAAATTCATTTTAATAGTCAAGATTTTTGTCCCTGCGGGACGAAAAGGTAGAGCAAGAGGGTAACGGGCAGAGCCCCGTTAGGAATTACCTTTTCTATTTTAAAATATTGATTATCAATTATTTAAAAAATATGCTAAATACTATAAAAATAGGGATTTACTGGTTTTGGCCTCTAAAGCCCAGTAAAATGGTTGTAAAAACCAGTAAATCTCAAAAAATGACTGAATTATGAAGGAGGTTAAGAACATCACATTCGAAAAGAAAACCGCGGAACGCTTTCAACAATTTTCCAGAATACATTACAAAACACATTCAGAGGCACTGGCAGGGATGTTGGATTTTTTCCTTTACAATGAGATTTCCCCAAAAGAAAATTTTGGCCCCACTGGGAGGCGAATTGAAAATATCATAAAGAAAAGAATTAATGCCGTGATCGCAATAACGAGGGATATGGAAAAGAATAAAGTAAACCCCACTTTAGCCATTTTGGAATCGCTCATGGAAGCAGCAGATCCTAAAAACAATTACTCTAATCGCAAAAGGGATTACGAGGAAGACGATACTCATCCTGATTTTTATAAATAATTTATTATGTATATCACTATCACTTCACAAAAACTGGGAGCAAATTATGCTCAAAGCGCTGCAGGTTTTGTTGATTGCCCAGAGAAAGAGAACCAGCTTCCCGGGATGGAAAAAGACCAGGAATTTATCTTTAATCAGAAAGAAAATAGTATTTCTCCGGAAGAAGTTGCAAAAGAAGTAGATACCAATACCGCTAAATTGGAAACGAAGTAACCGAAGTTTTACTCTTATGTGAGGTATTTAGATCTCAAATGAGATCAAATTTTATGAAAATGAAAATTCGGTTTTTTAATAACTATAAAGTCAGATGAAATTATGGAGGTTAAAACGTAAGTTTTTATAATTTCTCAATGGTTAAAATGAGATTTTTGTTATCGAACCCTAATTGAAATTAAGATTTCGGCTATTTCCTCTTATCAACTGTTTTTTCATCAAATGAAACTAAATTAAATAGCTGGCGCATTCTGCTTTTTACCCTGGATCCATAGCGCTCTTCAAGTTCATCGGAATCTAAATTTGTTGTAGCGTGAGTCCTTATTTTATGATTAAGAAACAATTCATATCGGGAAAGTAGAATTTCTCCCATCACATTACAGTCCTGACCATAAAATCTTCCTGCCGGTTCAACACCAAGATCATCAAAACATAAATAACTATTATTCCCATAATCTTCAATTGTTTTGTATCCCAGATGGTGAAAAGCAAAAGCTATATTTCTGCAGGGAATAACCTGATATTCCTTTTGGTGTGGCACCAGATAACGCAAAAGCTTAAGAAAGCTAGTTTTTCCACAGCCCACGGGCCCGGTTAGTAAAATTCCTTTTGCAGGATCAATATCGAATTTCTGGCATTTTTCCTTATCTGCAATTATATAATTGCAGAGCTTAAAAAGTAATTTTTCATCTTTTTTGTATAAGCGAAATTCCTTTCCAAAAAGCAACTTTCCTTTTACCTGGAGATACTCAAGCATCAATGGAAAATCATAAAATACTTCTTTTCCTTTAAATTCCCCGATCTTGTAAACTACTCCGCTTTCTATTATTTCACAAGGGTTTTCCATAGTTCTTTTCTTTTTTAATTTTTAAATAATCAGGATTCTTCTGTTTTAAATCTTGCTGAATCTCTTTAGACTTTTTCATCCATCGGTGTGCTAAAGCCTGCCAGTTTACTACCGGGGTATCACGATTAATTTTCCAACCAACAGCTTCATAGTGTAAATAGAATTTGGAAGCTTCATTATCTGGCCAGCCTTTTTTTTTAAAATATTTTAAAACTTCAAATTCACTTTTTGGCCAATAAGTTTTATTCTGTTTAATATGTTTAATATTGTTTGTTTCATATACCGGAGCTATTTCGTTACTCTTACCGGACTCTTCTGCAACCTGTTCTAAAAAAGTCTCATACTTATCCAGGTCATTTACACTACAAATTGAATGCTCATCTTCTGCTTGTTCCTCACTAGTCCAAAAAATGGACATCTTAACCTGGCTGCCTTTCAAGGGGTTTTTAGAAGGCATATACAAAATGTAATTCCAGTCACTTAATTCCCTAACGCATTTATGGTAGGTTGAAAGCGAACCAACCTTTGAAGCTTCCATAATTTCCTGCCTTTGTATATAGAATTGCTTACAGAACCTAAAAACATTCCAATACTGAAATAAAGCATAGTAAATGCTCACGTGTGAGGGATTTAAACGGCTATCTTCATTAAATCGATAAAAAACCTCGGTAAGGTGCTTTATGTAATTCATATTAATCACTATTATCTATCTTATACTTCTCCATTAATCGTTGTACATCTTCCCAATCATAAAAGACTGTACCTCCTATTTTTGTGTAAGGAAGATTACCATTTATTCGTATATTCTGTAAAGTTCCCCAACTTATATCCAGTAGTTTTCTCACTTCCGAAGATTTCAAATACCTCTTATGGATTCCAGTTGAATGCTCTCTAAGCAATTTCTTAAGCTCCTCTAATAACTCAAGCTTAAAATTCATTAGATCATCGGTAGTAATTATTTCTTTTGGCATTTTTAAAAGTTTTAGTTTAAAATCCCACCGATGGTTATACTTTTTATACGGCGGGATTTCGTTGATTTGACTTCTAGGCAAATTTGAGCAGCTTTAGGAAATTAATTTCACTATGTCTACCGGACTACGAGAAAATTTAACATCTTACCTAAATAGATGTAAACGAGGCTAAAATTGAAGAGTTTGGGCAATTTTGAGGATAAAAAATTTTCAAAAAGGAATAGAAATGGCTTTTTCGGAGTTACGTTCACATACCGAAAATTACAGTCATTTTCACGGTTCACTTTTTGCTCAAAAGCCCAGGTAATTCCGCCCGGGAATTTGGTAATTCTAACTTTCCTAGCCTTAATTTCTGAAAGTTTTTTATAGCAATTACCCAGCTTGATTAAAGATTACTTCAAACAGGGAAATGATATTTACAATGCCATATTTTACAGGTTGGTTGAAACCCTGATCTTTCTTCTGTTCAGAATTCCACGTAAAGCATTTATATACTGGCTAATCTTGTTTTCTAAAAAATATTTTTATGGCCTTTATTGGATACATTAATACATAAAAAAAACCTGATTCATTTTCTAAATGAATCAGGTTATTTTCTAAACTATTTAAACCTTTAATTTCTTAAAAGCTCCAATAAATTCTTATTTATCTACAACTTCTCCAATTGGTTCAAGTAGAACCTCATGGTCAGCGATATTGATTCCCTGGCTACCATCGGCATTCATTTCATCAAGCTCGCTTATATTTACTCCTGGTGTACCTTTAGCAAGATCGTATTGTTCACCAACACTTGCCGCTCCATAACCAAGATCTTTCATAGAGCCTGCAGTTATTCGACTTAATGGATTTTCTCCTAAATTTATGAATCCGGTCATGAGTTCATTACGCAATAGCGATTCTCTCCAATGACCACCGGCTGTACCGGGACCTCCCATATTTTCAATTGGAAGTTCAAATTCTCCACCTTCAGCATTCCAAAATACATTCGCCTTTTTTCCTGTAAAATATGGATTACTAGCAGGTCCTTGACTAAGCATTTTATCTCCAGAATTCCATAAGGTACCTACTCCTAAAACGTGTCCCATTTCATGAACAATCACGTTCTCAAATAAACCTCTATCATCCAAAGACTGAAGATCAGCAGTATCAAATTGCATAATTCCACTAATAGTTAAACGGTTACTGGTACGAACAAATCTCGGGCCAGCAGAGCCAAGAACTCGTCCAGGTCCATCGATAGGTATAAGAACTACCTCAATCACTACATCATCAATAGGACCATTAGCATTTAAAGCTGGAAAACCTAAAAAAGCCGATGGTATTGCTCCTGCAACTTCTTCTTCTGGTATAGAAGATTCATCTTTAATAATGATTCGTTCCCATCGAGCAGCAGCAGATTCAAATACTTCGCGCTGCCTATCCGTGACAGGTACTAAATAATTTATCGAAATATTAAAACGACCACGATCAACTCCTGCTGCATCTGTAGCCCTTTTTTTATTAATATTACTTTTCGCAGTATTTAATTTAGCATCAATTTTAATCAAGCCATTATCTGGGGCAAGCAATTCAAATTCTTGCTTTGCAGTTGTATCCATATCTGATTGAACTGAATCTACAGAGTCTTCAGAACAGGAAACAAATAAAGCCGCACCTATAGCGACGGAAAATAAACCTTTAAATTTTAATCTTGTTAAAATATTTCTCATAAAATATAATTTTTTTAGAACTGTATTAAAACAGTTAATGAATAATAGTCCTGCAAACTAAAAGAAATATGAAGGAATACTAATATTTCTTTAAGGTTTAACAAGCGTTCAATCGATTTAATTAACAATTGTTTAAAAAATACAAGTAATACATATCATATATTACGAATAATTTATCCGCCTTATACTCGATATTTTAACGCAGTTTCTTGGAAATCCGTAGTATTCAAAATATTTTCTTTCTCGGGAGAAGTCTCAAATACCCTAATTGGTTATGAGTTTAACCTGGTTTCGTTTATGAACACCAAATTATTTATGCTATAAATTTTGAAAATCTATCCGAAGAGAGAATTGAAAAATACTTAGCTGTACTCACCATTGCTAAAAAGTATTTCATTTTTAAAATAGAGAATCTTTACTACACGACATATTATGACGCTTACCTCCCTTATTATTGCAGTACAAAATAAAAGCGATGAGAAAATTAGAGATAACACTTACCGAAGAGCAATACCAACATATTCAGGAAGAAATCAAATATGGCGGCAGGACAATCCTTGAAGAAGAGACTTTAGGAGGATATGAAATTACGCTTCACGTTGGAGTTCCAAATATCTATACTTATCTCGAATTAAATTACATCAATAAGATCGACCTGGGAGAAGTGGAATGGAGTTTCCGTAAAAATTAATCATCTTAAACATCTAAATAAAAAGCGATGACAGCATACAGAGAGAAAATAATTCTTACCTATAGACATTTACTCGAAATGCACGAGGAACTGCTCACCAGGATAATTAATGTAGGAATGACCGGAGAATACTCTGAAGTAAATACAGTTTTCAAGCCTGGCGACACCTATAAATTTGATCTTGAACAATTTCGCGGAACTAAAGATGATAACCTAAATAAGTTACTGACTTTTTTTGGTGAACTGGAAAATCTTATGAACTCCCTTACAAACATTAACAGAATTACCGAAGAGGAGCTTGGGCAGGAAGATTAATAATGAGGTATTTGAAATACTTGTTCAGATTTGAAAAATAAAATTTTCAATCTTTTTTAAGCGTCATATTTTGTCGTCAATAATACTTTAATTTGTTATATACAATCGAGATAATGAGTAGATCCAAAAGAAAAACACCCATACTTCCCAATTGTACCGCTACTTCCGAAAAGACTGAAAAGCAAAAAGCCAATCGCAAATTAAGAAGAATCGTAAAAGAAAAATTAGCAGTTCCAGATGGAGAGCTTCCGCAGAAAAAAGAAATTTCGGATATCTGGAATTGGGGAAAAGACGGAAAATCTTTCAGAGCAGATCTAACCAAAAAAGAAAAGACCAAGTAATATGAAACTACTTTACCTACACGGACTCAATAGCAAATTAAGTGACGAAAAAAGAGAAGTACTGGAACGATACGGCCGGGTTTTCGCTCCTGATATAGATTATTCTGATAAACATTTTCAACCCGGTCTTATCCTAAAGGAATTCCCGAATACAGAATTTAATGTAGTGATGGGAAGTAGTATGGGTGCGCTAAATGCTTATGCTATTTCAGAAATTATAGGCAGGCCGGCTTTATTGTTTAATCCGCCTTTGGTTAAATACAGCGAAATAGAATTCAGCCATAAATTTACTCGCGGACTTTCTCCAAAACAGATTTTACTGGGAGGAAGTGACGATGTGGTGAATGCAGCAGAAACCCTCAACTTTTTAGGACAAAACCTGCAAAAATCAGAACTGAATATCAAAGTGCTGCCGCAATTAGGTCATCGAATTCCTATAGATGTTTTTACTGATCAGGTTAAAAAATTCTTTAAAGATATTTGTGCTTAAACCTGGTTCGTCAGTAATATTTAAAACGTCATGCCGAACTCGTTTCGGCATCTAACATAAAAGTATCTAGGCTCAACTTAGACCCTTACCGTTCTAATTAAACAAAAAAACTATGTCTTTACGCCAAACTATAAAACGCCATTATAAAATTATTTCTCTGCTAAGGTTACGCCCTATGAGTTATGAGGATGTTCAGGATGAAATGGCTGATGATCCCGATTCTGTTGAGGAAAAGCTCCTGACTTCTCAACGTACTTTTCAACGAGATCTGGAGGATATTGCATCTATACATAATATTGTAATAAAATGTAATCGAAGTACTAATAAATATTACATCAACGAAGATGTCGAGGAAACACATTCTCAAAGATTAAGGGAAAATTTTGACCTTTTAAATGCCATCAGGCTTTCAAAAAGTTTCGGAAATCAACTTATTTTTGAAGAAAGAAAACCCCTGGGCACCCATCATTTAGCGGGTTTATTGCACGCCAGTCAGAATTTTTTAGAAGTAGATTTTGAATATTATAAGTTTTGGGATACTTCAATTAGTAATCGAAAGGTGAAACCCATTGCGCTTAAAGAAGCCCGGAACCGGTGGTATCTTATTGCAGAAGATACGAAGGATAACATTATTAAAAACTTTTCGCTCGATCGAATTAAAAATCTGGAAATTACCAAAGACAAGTTTAAACCAATTCAATACCAGGCGTACGAAGAATTCAAAGATAGCTTCGGAATAATAAACGGCACAGATGAAGAACCGGTTAAAGTTATCCTATCGTTTACACCCCGTGAAGGCAGGTATGTAGAATCACTTCCACTACACCATAGTCAGCAGTTAATTTTGAGAAATAATGATGAGATCAGGTTTAGTTATTTTATTCGTCCTACCTACGATTTTAGAATGGAAATACTCTCTTATGGCGACCAAATAAAAGTAGTAGAACCGGAAAGCCTCAAATCCGAAATCAAAAAGGAATTAAAGTCTTGTATAGGCAACTATGAATAGCTGCTTTTATACTAGAGAAGTCAACTGAACCCAATATCATGACGAAGAAGAATCAACTAAAAAAGCCCTGGCCAACTAAAGATGCTATGGCTCAGATATATGAGAACAACCTGTGGGGCGGTAATCAATCTGAATTTTTCTCTGGCGATGGCTCGCATAATCCCGAATTGATAAATCCATATTTGGAAACTCTGACCTCTTTTTTAGCTGCTTTTGAAACTCCTCCGATAATATGTGATCTGGGTTGTGGTGATTTTAATATTGGCAAAGAATTGGTGAAGTACTCCAAAAAGTATATTGCCATAGACATAGTTCCAGAGCTTATAACGCATAACAAGAAAACATTTAAAGCAGAAAATTTAGAATTTCATTCTCTGGATATCGCGAAAGATGAATTGCCCGCCGGAGATTGTGTGATTCTAAGACAGGTTTTGCAACATTTATCGAATGCTGAAATAAAAAGTGTGGTAGAAAAATTATACGATTTTAAATATGTTATTCTAACAGAGCATTTACCGCAAGGGAACTTTGAACCCAATCAAGATATTATTTCCGGACAGGGAATCAGGCTAAAAAAACAAAGTGGTGTAAATCTTTTAGCGCCGCCATTTAATTTTAAGGTTGAAGAGGAAAAACAGTTACTATCAATTAAGGCTCCCAGAGCTAAAGGAGTTTTAGTAACTACGCTTTATAAAGTATTTTAAACCCTCCTCAAATTTAGATGAAGAGTAGCCTGTCTAAAGAGAATTCGTGGGATAAGCCCAGATTTTACTTCTATCCGACGAGTGAAAAGAGAGAAATACATACGTTTTTTCATCAATGGAAAAAATGAACAATTAAAAATTATTATCCAATAAATTTTAAAATGACTATCAAACAAATTGCAAATATTTTTCTCATCAGCTGTCTAATCAATGCTAGCGTTATGGCTCAGGCCGTAAAAGAAGAGAATAAATATGGAGAGCAGCTTTATTTTGTTGAGGGCAATACGCTAAAGCAAAAAGATAAATATGGAGAGGAGCTATTCTACTGGAATGGCGAAGAAATTAAATTAAAGAATAAATACGGCAAAAGCCTTTATTATTTAGATGGCAACACGGTAAAGCTGGAAAATAAATATGGTGATCGTTTATACGAATTTGATGGATATTACATCCGGTACCGTGATAAGTACGGACCGAAAATCTGGTATTTAGATGGTAGAGTATTAAAACGAAAGGATAAATACGGCGAACCGGTTTATTATTTTGAAGGAATTCCAGATAGATGGGTACTGGTAGCTCTACTGGATCTTTCAAAATAAATGTATTCATATCATCTTGAGAAAGGCTTTGGTTAAGAATAGATAAATTAAAATTAGCATGACAGAAATCATTTTAGATCGTGAATTTGAAAAATTTTATTGTCCAGTTACTGGTGAAATTGTGCTGCATCCAGAAGGATACCACACTCCTCCCAGCCTGCTCTTTATTTACGTAGAAGAGATCCAGGACTTTGAATACTGTAGTGGGAAATTGAAAGAAAAATTTCCTTTACACTTTAATGAGAACGGGGAAACAATTAACGGTGAATTCTTATATAAAACGATGAAGAGACACCTCCGGTGGGCCCAAGACAAACTTCTGATCACCTATGGCACTATGGGATCAGCAACCTTATGCTTTGATATGGGGTATACCAAAAATTAAATTCCTACGAGTTGGGTATTAATTAAAACGACACACTTTGTCGCGCCCTCCTTTTATATTTGTTCTAGCAAAAAAGCAAAAGCTTATGATGATCTAACTTTTCGACCGGGAATGATTGTTTTGATTAATTTGATTTGTTAACTAATACCCACTGATTCCGGGGTGGGTATTTTCTTATTCTCATCTAAACTATACATATGGATCAGCTCTCATACCAAAACCATCTAATTGAACTCAAAAAATTAGGGGTACGTACTGACAAAAAAATTGAGGTAATGTATTCAGATCTTTATCGCATCACTGAGAATATTTTTCATACCGAATGTTTGCTCCGTGAAGGATATGAAGCTGAAGATTTCTTCCAGGATCCTAAATTCAGTAAACTGCGAGAACTTAAAAAGCATCTTGAAGAGGTAATGGAATGGATGTTCCCGAAAGGCCTTCCTGAGTGGCCAAGACGCTGCCAAAGTAGCTATGAGCGATTCCGAAATCCTTATCTCAGCGTTGATTTAGGTTCTAGATGGAATGGAATTCATTCCTCAGAACTATTTATCGCAGCTTTTAATATCCGTTGTGGAAAAACGGGAGAGCAATTCAGAAAAGATAGGGAATACGTTCTGGAGGAACTGGAGAAGAAGCACTATTGCCTGTCTAATTTAAAAGATTATTGCAATAAAGATTCTGCCTTAATCCCTCCTATAGGCATAGCAGTTATGGAGCAAAAGATCCATTTTCCTAATGCCGGGAGAGTTTATGCTAGTGGAGTTTATAACGAAGAAGCTGCCTTTGAGGTTTGGAGAGAAAAATATCACGCGAAGTTTAAAAATTTCAGTAATAACCACCTTCAGGCATTTTACAATAACCGGGTAGGAAGAGATAATAATAGCACTATATGGGAAGGGATCATCCAGGCATTACAAAACGAATTCCAAAACCGGGAGATAGATATTTCTTCTATAATTATTGAAGAAAAACTTTCTATGAGTAAATGCGCGATCCTGGTCAGTGAAAAACTACATAGTATAGAAGAACTTCCAACTAAGATCATAGAACAAATGATCATGCTTTACAACCAGAAAAAAGCTCATGAAAAAAGCATTGTGAGTGACTGTAAAATTAAAGAGGGAAATATCCATTATTTGTCAGATTTCTCTGATGCATTTATTAATGGGAATCATCTTTTAAGCTTCTTCTCAGATTATTTAATAGGCTCTCCAAGGGCAAAGTTCAGACTTTAATATAATTTATAAATAATGGAGAACCCAGAGGAATACAAAAAGCTTACCCAGCCATTCAATTTGCTTGAAATAGATGCTGAGCATAAAACTATAACCCAGTTATACCAAGAGCTGAATTTTAGGGCGAGGGAAGAATACCTGGAGCATTGTTATAGAAGTAAAAAGAGTTATAACCGGGCTATGTTTACCCAAAGTATTTTCTATAAAAGATTTATTTTTCTCAAGGTGCATTTACGTGAACTGAGTTATTGGCTTTACGAGAACAGGGAATCTATGCCCGAGGAATTACTTAAAGCGATGAAAGCAGCACCAGATTATCATAATCCCTGGGGAGTGAATATTAGAAAAAATCTATTCAGGAACTTGAAAATTTCAGAAAGGAAAAAGAAGTGAATAATCTTGAGGATGAAGAACGAAATAACTCAGCTCTATACCAAATTGTGAGAAACTGCCTTCCTATAATTTTTAAGCTTGGTTGACAAATATAAGTAAGGTGACTTTAGGTGAGGATATGCATCCGCAGATTAAAGCTGAGTAATATTGAACCTCATTAATTAATACTGCAATGTTGAAGAAATTATGATAATTTATTAACATAAAATTATGCTTTGTGAGAGAAAACTTATATTTTTGGAAGGTCCTCAAAATAGAGGTTCTTCTTTTGCCCCCTACACGAAAGAACTTTCAGCAACTTAACCAACTAAATATGAGAAATTCATTTCCAGGGGAACCACCTGCCTTAAATTTTCAATATTCTTTTTTCAGAGCACAGAGTTAAATACTCGTTCACAGAAACAACTCTATAATTATTTAGAAATGCAGCTATGACCGAAGTTGATTTAAAAACTGAATTAGAAAACCTTTACTGCCCTATAACAGGGCAACGGGTACTAGATCCAGGACAGTTCAATCCATCCCCTGCAATGGTTTTTTTGTTTTTGCACTCTTACCGGCATTTTGAACATTTACAAGATGATATAAAGGAAAAATTCTCTGAAGAATTTGAAAACAAAGACAAACACGGAGAACTTTACCTGAAATTAACGGAAGAAGTGCTAAAGAATGAACCAAATCACCTCTGGTTCACCAGCGGTGGGCCGCCTTTTGGGTTTGTGAGTATGTGTTTTGATATGGGTCTCAAAACCTAAAAAACCATTTAATACTTACTAATTTAACACTTTTTTTGATTATCAATTTTAAAAAAGCTATGTTTGAAATATCAGAAATTTCTATCTTTTGCCCTACCAGAAGACGGACCAAACTAATCTGCCTTCATGGGATCTTCTGTTTTAAATAAAGTCAATAGAGTATTAAAAACTATTGCATATCATATAGCCTTAGTCTGTCTTTATACCATTTCCTACCGGAAAAAAAAATCCAAAAAGTTACACATAGGAGCTAAAAATTCGAAGAACGGGTTTCTCAAATTGTCGATCACTCTAACCAACCCATATAGAAGAATTACTCCCCAATTAATTTCAATTAACCTTAACCAATAAATTATTATGGAAAAAACCAGTATTCCCTTACAATTGAAAAGCCATTTTTTAAGACTATATCAAATAGCCTTATCTGACGAAAATTTTAACCATATGGAAATGCAACTTTTATATCATTTTGCAGAAGAAAGAGGCATTCCAAAAAGTGAGCTTGATTCTATTTTAACTGGAGCAATTGGTGAAGTAACAATTCCAGATAGCATTGAAGAAAGAATTGAATACTTATATGATTTTGCACAAATGATATGGGCTGATGAGAAAATTACAGAAGATGAAATGACAGCCTTTAAAAAGTATTGCAAAAAATTTGAGTTCCTTGATGAAAATGTAGAAGAATTAACAACTTACCTACTCGAAAAAGCCAAGCAGGGAACTCCCAAATCGCAAATTTTACAGGAACTTAATTAATTTGACCCAATGACTAACCTAAAAAATCTCACCGTTTTAAAGAATACCAAGCAATCATCGGAACCTTCTTCCAAAGGCTCTAACGATTACATGTCCTACCATAATCAAGGATTTGGAGCATCTAAAGGAGCCCAGGGAAACATCAATAACCTAAAAGCTTCATTAAATGCCCTATTTCAGTCCTATGAGAGAAAATGCAAGGAAGGCGAAGAGGAGCAGGTAAAATTAAAACAGCCTTATCTAACTGAAAAAAAAGGTAAAACCACGGCTCTAAATACTAAATACGAAGATCTAGGAAAACTTGAAGGGCAGGAAGAGGTTCTAGAAGAGCGAATTGAAAAATTAAAACAGGATAAAATTGATGTTAAAAGAGACCCTGAAAAATATGGCGTAGAAGTAGATTCCAAGGCAAGTGCAAAATTCTGGATAGGTCTTGCTTTGATCATCCCGCTTACCCTCTATATTTTTATATTTTATATTTCCACTTCCTTTTCAGGGTTTTTCAGAACATTCGACCCGTCGACAGATTTGTTTGGAGGAATGTTCTACCCAAAAGCACTCACCGAAGCTTGGGAAGCAGGAATACTTGAATTTGGATTCGTTATTTTCATTCCATTCGTATTTTTTGGATTAGGATACCTAATTCACATGTTTCAACAGAAAAACGGATTTTTAAATTATTTTAAAATAGGAATGTTGTTCGTTGTGACCTTTTTATTCGATGCTATCCTGGCCTACTTAATAGAAGAAAAACTCTACGATCTAAATAAGTCATTAACTGATCCACCTTTTTCTGTATCTTATGCCCTTGAAAGTCCAGGTTTCTGGGTAATCATCTTTGCAGGATTTATTTCTTACATCATATGGGGATTAGTCTTTGATTTCATCATGCATGAACATTCTGATAGGGACAAGATTAAGAAGCAAATTGCCGCCTTTAACAAAGAAATAAAAAACCTTAAGGAGAAAATAGAAAAAATAAAAATCCAAATTGAAGTTGTAAAAGAGGATATTAAAAACCTGGAAGTACGAATCAGCGAACTAGATTCGATAATTGAAGGTTTCATTTTTCCTATTAAAGATTATAAATATTTAGCTTCTAAATACCTCGAAGGATGGATGTATTATATATCCTCTGAATTACCATTAGGTAAAAGCCAAAAAGACAAACTTTTGGAAGAATGCCATTTAGCGTATGACAAACACCTTCAGGAAAACGATCTTGACGGATTTACCAGCCAAAACCAAATATTTAAAAAATCATCATGAGAAAAATGAGAAATTTTAATCAACTTATCATAGCTCTGGCCATAATTGTTTTTTCCAGCTGCAAGAATGATAATCAAACTAAAAGTACAGAAGAGGTTGCCAGTGCAGCCGTAAACAATTCAAGTCCAGATTGTCCTGCTTACCTGGCAAAGGAAAAGCAAAACAATTTAAATATAAGTGTTTTACTCGACCTATCAGATAGGATCGAAGCTCATAAAACCATTTCGAAAGATACAGCCTACTTAAAAAGCCTGGCAGGGGCATTCCTTCAACATATCAATGGTAAGAAATCAATCTTGCTTGAAGACCGTATGCAACTCTTTTTCAACCCGGAACCTTCCAGCAGCAAGATCAATGAAATTGCGGACAGATTAAATATCGTTTTTACTAAAGATGCGTCAGTTAATCTCATTGATGAAACTAAAGATTTATATAGTGAAGAACCCATTAAACTTTATGAATTGGCTCAGGCAGATGCCAATGGCGAAAAAAGTAATTACCCGGGTTCAGATATCTGGCGATTTTTCAAGGACAACGTTCGCGATTATAGTGTAGATGACTGCCATAGAAATATCCTTGTGATTTTAACCGATGGATATATGTATTATGACAAAACCCAGATGACAGAAGGTAATCGCACTTCATATCTTACCCCTAACAGTCTTGCCAGGCTTAAATTGAGAAAAAGTTCCTGGAAAGCCGAAATGGAAGAAAAAGATCTAGGCTTTATTCCTGCAAACCAAAACCTTGAAGATCTGGAAGTATTGGTACTAGGTATCAACTCTTTAAATGATGAGAACCCTTATGCGCCAGATATTATCGAAGCATACTGGAGCAAATGGTTCGAAGAAATGGGAATCTCAAAAGACCGATACAAAATAAAACAGGCCGTAATCCCATCTAACATGGAAAAGGTTATTTCTGATTTTATCTTAGGCTAAAATGTAATGCTTATAAAATTGAATCAATCAAAATTCTGCATATTTCTAATTCTGATTCCTTTAATAATATCAGCTCAATCATTTCCGGATTCCGGAGATGACGTTGGTAGTCTTATTCCCGATGGCTACAAATTAAAGGATGTGGTCTTTGGCGATTTAAATGCGAACTCAAAGGATGATCTGGTAATTGTAATTAGGAATAATAGCACCAGGAAAAAGTCAGTTGCGATATATCTTCACGATGATTCAGAATGGAAGTTAGAAACTGAATCTGCAGATTTCTTTTATTTAGAGCAAGCTGATATTTTTGTACCGGAAACCACTAAATATGAAGATTTCAATGACAGGGTAAGATATGAAGAGTATGTTAATTTGAAAATTGAAAACGCTGTGATTTCCATATATACGGGCGATGGATATGGTAATTGGATTGAAACAAAATTTAGAAAAAATAAACATGTCCGATACACCCTGATAGGTTTAACCGTAGGCAGCTATCATAGAAATAAACAAACAGAGACAAGCATCAATTATCTCACAAAGAAAGCGCAGATAAAAACTGAGTTGATTGGGGAAGGCCTTGAAGGGAATACAGACACCTGGTATAAAACTGAATACTCAGATCCGCCTTATTTTGAGGAATTTTCAATTGGAAAAATTTTGGATGATTGGAAATCCTATGAGTATGAAAAAATCAGTTTTTAGTTAGCAATTCTCCTTCCTCTCAATTATAAACCTGAATGTAAAATGAATAAAAGCATCAAGAATTTTTTAAAGACCATCAGCGCCGGCTCCAGACATTCAGGAAAAAGCAAAACAAAAAAGAGCAACGGGAAAAGAAGGTCTTCAAAAAGACTGAGTCCTATTACCAAGGAGAAAATTTTGGAAGACATACAAGAGGCTATAAAGAAAAATGGCTGTAAAAGTATTACGGTAGGTGGTTTTTTCAGGGCTTTTGGTTATAAAAGAAGAGGGACTAAAAATACCGAAGAAATAATTCAGTTTTTGAATAAAAACAAACTTCATTCCTATCCTCCACTAACTAAACAGCTCACCTGGAATTCTAAAATCGAAATCTATAGTTTCCCAGTGAAATCCAATGGAGTTTTTACAAAGAATGAAAAGAAACTTCAGAAATTATTAGATGAAAAAGGTCACTTACAGAAACTAAGCCTTTACAACGTTATTCCTGAACACAGCCCGGACCGAACCCGGGACCGAATGGATTTTTTTGCCAGGGATAACGGGCGAAATGTTGTAGTAGAGGTGAAATTAAAAGGAGGTGGAAAAAAAGCAGTAGAACAGGTTTTAAGGTACGCTGGAATGTTGAAGCAAGAGGATCCTAAAACAGAGATCAGGAAAATACTTATAACCGGTATTCAGGACCAGCATACTGCTAAGGCAATCCACGGTATGACCAATTTTGAAAGAGATGGTTTTGAGTGGTACTTGTACTCCTATAATAAAGAAACCGAAGAAATAGATTTTGAAAAAGTGAATTACAGCAGTTTATTCTCGGTATTCAGCAGCAACAACGGAAACGACATTATTTGACGTCCTCTCGTCTTATCATTGAACTTCTATAAAATCAAAAAAGAAAAAAATGAGTTTAAAAACCTGGCTTAGAGATTTAATTGGTTTGGATACCATAGAAAAAAATGTGTTGGATTCACAAAAAAGAATCCTGGATCAATATACTTCAATTACTTCTGAAATTGAAAAGTTAAAAGATCAATCTACCGAAAATAAAATAAGGTACCTTCAACCCTCTAAAGAGGAAGCAGGCGAAATAAAAAATTCAGAAAATCCCCAATTGCCACTAGCTAGAAGTTTTTCTATCGATAATAAAAAAAAGGATACAGCAGTCACCTTTACTTTAAAGGAAAATGATCTGGTGGCAAGTGACTGGCTGGAGTTAAATACCACAGCCGGGCAAAAAAGCAATTGGAGCAACATTCTTTCTTCGGCTGCCGGTTTAGGTGGCCTGACAGGCGCTACAATTCAATCCTCTAGTGGATTATATACTACTACGGCAACTGCTTCACAATTATCGGCATTAAAAGATGGTGTGGGAACAGCAGTTAGAGTAGAAGGAAAAATAGTGGAACATATACCTTTTCATTCCGCGGGGCCTTCAGCATTCACTCCCCTAATTGTTTTTCAAATGGCTTCCATGGTCACAGGCCAGTATTATTTTAATAATCTTTCAGACCAGTTAAATAAGGTTCTTGATAAACTGAGTAGTCTGGAACGTCTGCATCATATTGAACGTGAATCAAAATTGAAATATGCCTTTTCTTCATTAAAAAAGTATGCTGACAGAAGATATTTTGTTCTGGAGGATTTTGTCCATCTGGATCATATCTCCTATGATCTCAAGACCATTCGCGAAGAGTATGTGATTAGCAGTATCGAAAAGATGCAGGAAATAAACAAACTGGTCTCGGCTGTTAGTTCCAATAAAGAAAACGATGAAATTATTTTAGCGGAAGAAGCCAATTTTTTAGAAAAGGGAAAACATCTTTTTAATAAAGGAATGTCTGGTATTAAAAATTCTAAGGCAGTTAACGTATTGCACTCTGGTCTGGACGGTGCAGGTAACCTTTTGCGTAGCAGCCAAACCAAGGTAGAAACTATCAATCAGAAAATAGAGGAATTAGGGCTTCTATATGCCCTGAAACTTGCTATTACTGCTGAAGAGTTATACCAAATGACCCAGCTCATTAAATTAAAAATGAATATGTCTGTAACTAATATGGATGAAGACCGAATAGGGAAAATAGAGGAGCTGAAAGCTGAAATTGAAAACTTCAAAAGAAAAAACCTTATTCACAAATCTTTGAAGGATGCAGTGTTGGAGTTTAACCAGAAATTAGACAATCGGTATACCGAATTGAAGCAACAATCCATTCTGGCTAAATCAGATATAGACTCTTTAATAAATAATAGTAAAAACTCCTTCGATTCATTTTTTGAAATTTGTGATTCCAGTTACCAAAACCTGGAAACCATGAATTCTCAGATTCTTACCGGCTTCAAGGCTGAAAATGAAATTCTGCTTGATAACAGGGGTACAGAACCAAAGTTGTTTATTAAAAAGCCTGTTTCTGCTAAGGGGACAGCTTAAAAAAATTTAAATTTGAAGCATATCTAAGACAAAACAAATCACCCGTAAATGGCAATTAAAAAATCAGAATTATACAGCTCCCTTTGGGCGAGTTGCGATGAACTAAGAGGCGGCATGGATGCAAGCCAATACAAAGATTATGTATTGGTAATGTTGTTCGTCAAATACATTAGTGATAAATGGGCAGGGCAATTGTATGCCCCTATTACCATACCCTCGGGCGCAAGCTTTAAAGATATGGTAGCTCTCAAAGGTAAATCAGACATTGGTGACCAGATCAACAAGAAAATTATTGCGCCATTAAAAGAGGCAAATAATCTTTCTGATATGCCCGATTTTAATGATGTATCAAAACTGGGCGATGGTAAAGAAATGGTCGACCGTCTTACCAATCTGATTGCGATTTTTGAAAAACCGGAACTCGATTTCAGTAAAAACAGGGCTGAAGGTGATGATATATTAGGGGATGCTTATGAATACTTGATGCGCCATTTCGCTACGGAAAGCGGAAAGAGCAAAGGCCAGTTCTATACTCCTGCTGAAGTAAGTCGTATTATGGCGATGATTATAGGGATTTCAGATGCGCAGACCAGTGCCAACACCACTGTATATGATCCTACCTGTGGTTCGGGATCTCTTCTTTTGAGAATAGGTTCTGCCGCTAATACACAGGTAACGCTTTACGGACAGGAGAAAGATTCAGCGACTGCCAACCTGGCCCGAATGAATATGATCCTGCACGATTATCCCACAGCGGAAATCAAACAGGGAAATACCTTATCCAAACCACTATTTGAAGAAAACAACAACCTCAAACAGTTTGATTTTGTAGTAGCAAATCCACCTTTTAGTGATAAACGCTGGAGTAATGGTTTATCGCTTCCCGATGATGGAAGCTACAACCGCTTTGAAGGCTTCGGAATTCCACCTTCCAAAAATGGTGATTTTGCTTACCTCCTACACATCCTTCGGTCGCTAAAACGCCAGGGTAAAGGAGCGGTCATCCTTCCACATGGAGTGCTGTTCAGAGGAAATGCTGAGGCTGAGATAAGGAAAAATCTTATCCAACGCGGGTATATTAAAGGAATCATCGGTTTGCCGGCCAACTTATTTTATGGTACCGGCATACCCGCCTGTATTATTTTGCTCGATAAGGAAAACGCCGGTAACCGAAAAGCTGTTTTTATGATTGACGCCAGTAAAGGTTTTATAAAAGACGGGAATAAGAACCGACTTAGGGAGCAAGATATTCGCAGAATTACCGATGTATTCAACCAGGAAACCGTAATAGAGGGTTACAGCAAAATGGTCTCTGTGGCGGCCATTGAAGAAAATGAATTCAATCTCAACATACCACGTTATATAGATGCGCAGGATAAAGAAGATATCCAGGACATAGATGCTCACCTTAATGGCGGTATTCCCAATAAGGATATTGAAGCCCTGGAAAAGTACTGGAAGGTGTATCCCAACCTAAAGGCTGATTTATTTGAGGAATTTCGCACGGGCTATTCCCGACTGAAAATTGAAAACGACCGGGTAAACAACAGCATTTATAGCCACCGGGAGTTTGAAGCTTTTATAAAAGAAATGAATAACCTTTACACCGGTTGGGCGAAAGACACCGAAACCTATCTAAAAGCTTTAGATAAAGATTGTCACCCAAAAGAAGCCATAAATGATATTTCTGAAAACTTGTTAGAAACCTACCGGGAGAAGCCACTTATAAATAATTACGATGTGTATCAACATCTTCTTAGCTATTGGCACGAGGTAATGCAGGACGATATTTACATCATTTCCTATGACGGCTGGAAAGCCGAAACTTATCGCATCCTGATAGAAAACAAACAGAAGAAGATGGTAGATAAAGGCTGGGCCTGCGATTTGATCCCCAAAGAACTGGTGATCAACAGGTATTTTTCTGAAGAACAAGAGGAAATATCCCAACTAGAAAATACTAAGGAGACTCTCTCTGCTCAAATAACCGAACTGGAAGAAGAGCACAGTGGTGAAGACGGACTGTTTGCTGAACTTGACAAAGTCAATAAAGGCAATGCTAACAAGCGCATCAAAG
Organism: Salegentibacter agarivorans; assembly: GCF_900113135.1. Lineage (GTDB taxonomy): Bacteria > Bacteroidota > Bacteroidia > Flavobacteriales > Flavobacteriaceae > Salegentibacter > Salegentibacter agarivorans. The sequence goes on from NZ_FOOH01000016.1 coordinate 55,196, forward strand.
AAATTCAGAAAGAAAAGGATACTGAACTGGAGGAGGAATTAAACGCTCTGAAGAAATACGTTAAACTGCATACGCAATTATCAGCTGCCAACAAGGAGATCAAACAAAAAGAAAAGCAACTGGACGATGCTCTTTTTACCAAATATCCCCAGTTAAATGAAGACGAGATCAAAGAACTGGTAGTGAATGACAAATGGCTTAGTACTATTAAAAATGCCCTGAGCGGCGAGATAGACCAGATTAGCCAGCGCCTTACCAACCGCATTAAAGAACTGGCAGACCGTTATGACACTCCATTACCAGCTATAAACACTGAAGTAGAAGGACTTGAAACCAGCGTAAACGCTCATCTGGAAAAAATGGGATTTGTATGGAACTAACAGCAACCAAATACAAACAAACAGAAGTAGGCTTGATTCCGGAGGATTGGGAAGTGAGAACACTTGGTGAAATAGCAAAAGTAATAGGTGGTGGTACGCCTAAGACAAATGTCTTACAGTATTGGAATGGAAATATCTCCTGGTTTACTCCCACTGAAGTCGGTGAGCGAAAATATTTAAAGGAGAGTAAAAGAAAAATATCCTTAGAAGGGCTTCAGAATTCCTCCGCTCAAATATTGCCTATTGGCACTATTTTACTCACAAGCAGAGCGGGAATTGGAGATTTAGGAATTCTAACCAAAGAAGCATCTACAAATCAGGGATTTCAATCTTTGTTAGTTTATGAGGACTACTACAATGAATACATTTATTATTTACTCTCTACTTTAAAATCTAAAATTATAAGTAAAGCAAGTGGTAGTACTTTTCTTGAAATCAGTCCGAGCAAAGTTAAAGAAGTTACTGCAGCCGTCCCCCAAACCCTCACCGAACAGAAAGCCATTGCCAGGGTGCTGAGTGATACCGATGCCCTCATCCAGGCTCTTGAAAAAAAGATCGCCAAGAAAGCAATGATTAAAAAAGGCGCAATGCAGGAACTGCTGAAGCCTAAGGAGGGGTGGGAAGTAAAAACCTTGGAAGAATTATTTTTATTAAAACAAGGGTTGCAATGTCCAGTTGAAGAACAATATGAATTAAAGAAAGAAGGTTTAGTTAGGTTCGTTAGGATTGTGGATTTAACCAATAACAAAGAATTACCAAGATATATTAGTAAACCTAATTCCTCTCATATTATAAAAGACACGGATCTCTTTATGGTTAGATATGGTAGTCCAGGATTATTAGGTTATGGATTTAATGGAGTCATTGCTAATAATTTATTTCGTTTGATCCCTAAAACATCCATTTTCCCAAAATTCTTTTACCACCTTTTTACGTATAGAAATGATGATGTCTTAAATCTGTCAAGTTCGACTACAATGGCAGCAATTAGTTTCAGAGCTTTAAATCAAATGGAAATTGAATATCCATCTAAAAAGGAGCAAATAGAGACAGCTGAAATTCTTTCTGATATGGACAAAGAAATTGAGCAGCTGGAGCAAAGGCTAGCGAAGTATCAAAATGTAAAACAAGGAATGATGCAGCAGTTGTTAACCGGGAAAATAAGGTTGGTATGAGTGAGGTTTTAGAAGACAAACTACAAATTAATTTTGATGGCAGCTGGTTTCAATCAAGGTACTATGTATATGTAATAACTGTAGTTCACAACCTTAAAACCTTCTATTATATAGGGCAAACAGGGGATAGAAAATATACCGCTGCTCGTTCTCCATTCTATAGATTATGGGGGCATTTTAATCCATATAATTCAAAAAGCGGAACAGACTCCCAATTAATAAAGGCTTTATTTAAAAAAGGCATTTTAGAGAAGATAAAGGGTATAAGTAAAAGACAGATTATAGATAAAGCCTTATTTGAAAAGAAAATTTTAATCGCGACCAGTTTTTATCCAATTGAGGAATTCATTAACGATGAAACAATAGAACATAAGCGAAAAAGAAAAGTAGCAGAATCTATAGAAACTGCATTGATAAATATGTTTGAAGCAGATATCCTTTTTAATGATTTAAATAAAATAGGGCATGCGAATGTAAAAATTACCGAAGAGGATCTTCAAATGGCACAGATAATATTTAACGATGTGAAAAAATAGATTTAAATGATTGAAGCTAAAGTTTTATATGCAGCAACCAAACAGGATAAAACAATTCAGGCAGAAATAAAGAAGGTAAACGCTGTTCTAAGTCAAGATTTACAAATTCCATATTATCAAAGGCCATATAGATGGCAGGAGAAAAATGTTTTACAGCTTTTAGAAGATATTTACGGAAGTTGGAAACAAGTAAAGAGTGCCTATAGAATTGGAAGCGTTATTTTGTTTGAAAATGAAAAAAGTGATTTTTATGTCATTGATGGGCAACAACGTATTACTACCCTTATATTAATTCTACGGCAGTTAAAATCTGAGGAAGCAATTACTTTATCTAAGAAGCTTAGCTTCAATCATAGCGATTCAGAAAAGTGTATCCGAAGGAATAATGTTTTTATAGATGATTGGTTATCGGAAAATGTACGAAAGGAGAAAGCAGATTTTTTAAACTATATAAATAAGTTTTGTGAATTTGTAGAGATAAGAGTTACAAGCCTTTCTGAAGCTTTTCAGATGTTCGATTCGCAAAATAGCCGGGGTAAAAGTTTGGAAGCCTATAATTTATTAAAAGCCTACCACATTAGAGCAATGGAAGATGAGGAAGCTACAGCAACAGATAAAATTGAGAGTGACCGAAGGTGGGAAAATGCTACTCGTTTTGTACTCGACCCATTAAATACAAGAAGCAATCCTCAAGATATTCTTAAAAAACTTTTCAATGAACAGCTTTATCGTACAAGAGTTTGGAGTAGAAAACAGGCGGCTTATAAATTCAATAAAAATGCTATTGATGAATTTAAAGGACATACCATTAGATCGAAAGAGGAAATGGAATATCCATTTCACAATAGTAATTTATTACATTCAGTTGCATTAAACTATTTTAACTCTTTACAAGTTCAGGTAAAAGGGATGAAATCCCGGTTTAACCAAAAGCATTTATCCAACGTTAACGATTTTGTTGCTATTAATCAGCCTTTAATAAATGGTAAATCTTTTTTCGATTACGTAGAGTCTTATGTAGAGATTTACAAACAGCTATTCATTATCAAAAAAGACGATTATTTTCTGAAGGAATTTAAAGGTTTCTATGAGGCACAGTGTAATTACCCTAAAAGCTATAGAGATGGTGACAAATACTTAAAAGAACTTTATAAATCCCTAATCATTTTAGTTTTTGATAAATACGGAGAAGATGGCGTTAATAAATTATATAAAGAGCTTTATGCAATTGTATATCGTTTACGCTTAGAAAAACAACAAGTAAAGTATGCAGCAGTAGCTAAGTACCCATCCGATATGAAAATTTTCTCAATAATAGAACAAAGCAAGAATTACTTTGAATTGAGAAAATTAACGGAGCTGGCTAAAAAGAGAATTGCATGTTCAAAAGTAGAAAATGTTATCGTCGAATTTTTTATAGATTTTGGGGTCAAAATCAGAAAAGACAATAACAAAGTAGATTTGTCAAAATTTGATATTGAAGATTAATGGAAGTAAAAGAGTTAAATAAAAGTATTCGAGAAATTTTCCAATGGAATTATGTCGTGCCTTTGTACCAAAGGAATTACGCCTGGTCTGATGATGAAATACATCAATTAATACGAGATATTTATGAAAATTACATCAAAGACCCAAAGGGCTTTTATTTCATTGGAACATTGGTCGTCCTGAAAAGAAAAAACGGAGATTTTGAAGTCATAGATGGTCAACAAAGATTAACTACACTTTCATTAATAGCTAAAAAACTAGATCCAAATCTTCATACTTCAAAATTACAATATGATTCCAGACCTGAAGTTGAAAGTTTTTTAAGTACTTACTTTCAAAGAGGTGAAGTAGCAGTTACCACAACAAATCATTTAGTTTCTCATTTTAATGAAGCTATTGAATATATTGAAAATGTTGATTTGGAAGCAGAAGATTTTAAGACGCTTCATTTTATTGATTATTTGAAGGAAGATTCTATTGATGAATTTAAAAATTATTTTTTCAAACAGGTTCAACTGGTTAAGGTAGAAATACCTTCTGATACAGATGTTGCCCATTATTTTGAGGTAATGAACAACCGCGGTGATCAGTTAGAAGAACATGAAATAGTAAAAGCCAGGCTTTTAGATAAAATTCAAGTTTATAAAACTGGATCTGCTCAGTTTTCAAAAATTTGGGATGCTTGTTCACAAATGAATGAGCCTATACAACGCTTATTTAGTAAAACCGATAGAGAAAGTTTTTTCGGAAAAGAATACGATAGTTGTTACTTCGAAAGTGATAAGACATCTAAGAAGGAAACAGAAAACCAGGGGAATTCTTCTTTAAGTATTGAGAGGATTCTAAATGGTGAATCAATATTGATAGATGATGAAGACAGGGATAAAGGAGATGAAGAAGCCTTTGAAGCTATTATTGATTTTCCTAACTTTTTGATGCATGTTTTAAAGCTATACTTTTTTGATAATAAAGCATTGGATATCCCTTTAAATGGAGACGAACTCTTAAAATGGTTTGAGAAGTTAGAAGAAAAAATAGATCCACTTGAATTTATTGATAAACTATTATTTTATAGAGTAGTTTTCGATCGTTTCATTGTAACAGTTATTGAAGACGAAAAATCTGAAGATAACACGAAATGGATATTACATAAGCCTAAACGTTATTATAATGAAAAACAGAATAGTAACCGATTAATTTATAAAAATTCATTTGAGGAACTCCAAGAGCCAATTATCAAATGTCTTTCCATGTTACAGGTTACCTTTAGGACGAAAAAATATAAGAATTATCTACAGGAAATTTTATTCTGGTTTAATGAGGTTGATGATTTAAAAATCCAATCGAAGGAATACTTAAATAAATTGAATGGCTTAGTACTAGAAACTTATAACAGTAATAAAAATTTCGAGAGTCTGATACCACTTCCTCATTATAATAAGGGAACCAGTACACCTCACTTTCTTTTTAATTTTATAGATTATCTCTATTGGACTGAAAGTCCAGAAAAATTCAATTTTGAATTCAAATACAGGAATTCAGTTGAACATCACTTGCCGCAATCCTACCGAAATACCGATAATGAGAATGTACTAGATTGCTTAGGTAATTTGTGTTTAGTTAGTAAAAGTGGTAATTCTAAAATGAATGATGAATCACCAAAAGGGAAGGCAGACCCAAAAGGAAAGTATTATAATGAGAACCTACCTGCAAAACAGCTAACTATGTATAAAATAACGAATTCAAATGGTCAATGGGGAGAAGCTGAAATATTAAATCATTACAATGATATTCTGGATCTACTAAATAGAAGAAACGAAATTTTACCTATAAAATGAGCCAAATAACCGACCTTGAACGCATTACCCAAAACCGGGTGGTCAAACTCTTTCAAAAAGAGTTAAGTTATACGTACCTGGGAAACTGGGAGGAACGAGAAGGCAACAGCAATATTGAGGAAGCCTTACTTAAGAAATATCTGGAGGAAAAAGAATATTCCACAGCACAGATCAATAAAGCCATTTTCGAACTGCAACAGGTAGCAACCAATTTCAATGATAGCTTATACACTACAAATAAAGAAGTTTACAATAAGTTACGTTTTGGTGTAAAGGTAAAAGTTACTGCAAGCGAAAATTATGATACTGTTCACCTCATAAACTGGGAAGATCCAGAAGACAATTATTTTTACATAGCCGAGGAAGTAAACTACAAAGGAGAAAAAACCAAACGGCCAGATGTGGTACTTTACATAAACGGGATAGCAGTGGCGGTTTTGGAACTTAAAAGAGGTATTGTAGGTATCGGTGAAGGCATCCGCCAAAACATCACCAACCTACAGGATAGGTTTATAAGACCATTCTTTGCAACCAATCAAATTCTCTTTGCCGGAAATGACTCAGAAGGACTTCGCTATGGCACAATCAGCAGCCCGGAGAAATTTTACTTAAGCTGGAAAGAAGACGAACAAGACTCTTCCCGCCTTTTGCTTGATAAGTATCTCATTAAAATGTGTTCTAAGGAACGTCTCATAGAACTCATTCATAAATTTGTTCTGTTCGATGCTGGTATTAAAAAACTGCCGCGGGTTCATCAGTATTTTGGGGTAAAAGAAGCTCGGAAATTTGTCAATCGCTACGAAGGAGGGATCATTTGGCATACGCAGGGAAGCGGTAAGAGTTTAACTATGGTCTACCTGGCAAAATGGATTTTGGAAAATAATCCAAAGGCACGTATTGCAATTGTGACAGATCGCGATGAACTCGATAAGCAAATTGAAGGGGTATTTTCAGATGCAGGTGAAGAAATATTTCGAACCAAAAGCGGTCGGGATTTAATGAGCAAACTAGCGCAGCCTAGTCCGCGTTTATTATGTTCACTTGTACATAAATTCGGTAAGAAAGATGTGGCGAATTTCAATAAATACATCGAGGAACTTAAAGAAAACCCCGTCCAGATATCGGGAGAAATATTTGTATTTGTAGATGAGTGCCATAGAACTCAAAGCGGTAAACTGCACAAAACTATGAAGGCGATGTTGCCAAATGCAGTCTTTGTTGGCTTTACCGGTACACCCCTGCTTAAGAAAGACAAACAAACCAGCCTTGAGATTTTTGGGCAATATATTCATACTTATAAATTTGATGAAGGTGTGGAGGATAAAGTAATTCTCGACCTTATGTATGAAGCCCGTGATATTGATCAAAAACTAACTTCTCAAAGAAAGGTAGACGAATGGTTCAAAGCTAAAACCAAAGGTTTGAACGATTACCAGCAGGCAGAGTTGAAAAAGAAGTGGGGTACTATGCAAAATGTATTGAGCAGCAGGTCCCGAATGGACAAGATAGTTGCCGATATTATCTTTGACTTTTCTACAAAACGGTTGTTGATGTCTTCCAGAAGCAACGCCATTTTGGTGGCAAATAGCATCTATGAAGCTTGTGAATATTACAAGCTCTTTCAAAAAACCGAATTTAAAAACAAATGTGCCGTTGTCACCAGTTATAACCCTCATACTAGTGATGTTACTTCAGAAGATACAGGTGCAAATACTGAAACCCAGAAAGAATCTATTTATAATCTTTATGAAGAAATATTAAAGGGTGTTTCGCCCCAGCCCAATAAAACTAAAACAGAAACTTACGAAGACTGGGCAAAGGCTAAATTCATTAAGGAACCTGCTAATATGAAATTGCTCATCGTGGTATCAAAACTCCTTACAGGATTTGATGCGCCAAGTTGTGCCTATATTTATTTAGATAAAAGTATGCAGGATCACGGTTTGTTTCAGGCTATTTGCCGCACTAACCGTGTGGACGGGGAAGATAAAGATTATGGCTATATCGTAGATTATCGCAATATGTTTGACAGTGTGGGGGAAGCCATCTCAGTCTACACCTCTGAACTGGACATGGATAACTTTGAAAATGCGGATATAGGCATAATGCTTAAGGATAGATTGGAAGCCGGTAAACAACGACTTGATAATGCAATGGAGGAATTGGCTTTACTGTGTGAGCCGGTTCAGCCTCCAAAAGGCACACTGGAGTATCAGCATTATTTCTGCGGAAACCCCGAAAACGAGAACGATTTAAAGGATACAGCCTTGAGACGTACGCAACTGTATAAAAAAACAGTTGCATTTATTCGCGCTTATGCTAACATAGCTGATGAATTGACCGAGGCTGGTTATTCGTTAAACGAAATAAGAAACATGGAAAAGGATCTGGATTTCTATGTAAAACTTCGTGATCAGATTAAAAAAGCATCAGGTGAAACTCTGGATATGAAAACTTATGAAGCAGATATGCGGCATTTACTGGATGCCTATATCCAGGCTGAAGAAGCCGAGGACATAACACCCTTCGAGGGAATGACCCTACTGGACATCATCTCTAACGAAAGTGTAGCCGCCGCAATAAATTCATTACCTAAAGGAATAAAAGGAAATAAAGGAGCTGTTGCAGAAACTATTGAAAATAATGTGAGGAGAAAAATCATCAAAGAGCAACATATAGATCCTACATTTTTTGAAAAAATGTCTAAGCTTTTGGACGAATTAATTAAAGAGCGGAAATTAAATGCTGTCTCTTATGAAGAATATTTGCAACGTATTGCTGAATTAGCAAAGCAAACCAATAAAGGATTTGGAGACGATACCCCGGAAACAGTAAATTCGACGGGGATGCGTGCACTGTATAATAATTTAGATCAGGATGAAAATATAGTTGTAAAGCTGGATCATCAATTAAAACAAAACATTCCTGCCGACTGGCGTGGGCATCCGGCGAAGGAAAATGTTGTAAAGCATACCATTTATAATACACTCTTGCAGAATTTACCAACTGAAAACCCAACACCAGATCAAATAGTGGAAGAGCCACCTGCAGGCTATGGGGTTCCCTCCAAAGTTGAAAAAATATTTGAAATTATAACCGAGCAACCGGAATATTAATGCAGCAGTTGAAATTGGGAAATATCGAAATTGAAGTAGAACAGAAGGATATTAAAAATATTCATTTAAGTGTCTATCCTCCCAATGGAAGGGTACGTATTGCCGCACCTCAAAAAATGGATATGGATACCATCCGGGTCTTTGCAATTTCAAAACTTCAATGGATTAAAAACCAGAAAAAAGCTTTACTGGAGCAGGAACGGGAACCCCAAAGGGAGTTCATAGAACGAGAGAGCCATTACTTTTTAGGTAAAAGATATTTGCTAAAAATCCATTACCGGCAAGCAAGTCCCAAAGTAGAATTAGATCATAAATACATCCACCTTTACATTCGCCCTGACACTTCTACTAAGAAAAGAGCAGAAGTTTTAGATGAGTGGTATCGCTCAAAATTAAAAAGGTTAGTTCCTGAATTAATTGAAAAATGGGAAAAAGAAATAGGTGTAAAGAGTAATGACCACGGAATAAAAAAAATGCGCACCAAATGGGGTAGCTGTAATACTGAGGCTAAAAGAATATGGCTTAATCTTGAACTGGCAAAAAAACCAAAAGATTGTTTAGAGTATATTATCGTTCATGAATTGGTTCATTTACTGGAGAGAAGTCATAACCAAAATTTCGTAAGACTAATGGACAAATTTATGCCGAAATGGAAATTTTATCGTGAGGAACTTAATAGATTACCGTACAGTCATGTGGATTGGGGATATTAAGAATTAACCCTAGTCATTCAATTTAAATGTAACATCAATAAAATGAATATTTACCAACCAAATCCTGATTTTGTAATTCCCTGCATCTGGGATTTTAGTTATCGATTTAATAGTCTTTATCGTCATTGGCAATTCAGTAAAGATTCAATAGTAGACTATACCAAAAAAGTGAGTGAAACCCCAGACCGTATCCTAAAAAATTACGAGGCCGAAAAGCTAAATTATTTTAAAGAAAAAGAAACGGGAATTCTGCACGACCGGGAGACAAGCATGCTATATGAAAGTGACTGGTCTGAAGAACTATTATTAGTTCATTACGAAAATGAACACTCGGATATTGAATATTTCCCTGAATTTCTAAAAGGTTCAATATTATCAATGTCCCTTAGTCTTCTGGAAACATTGCTAGAAGATTTGAGTGTAGAAATTGCCAGAGATCTGGATATATCGGTGGAACTTCCCACCCAGGGTTCCTTTCTTCAACGCTATTTAAAGTGGTTTGACAGAAGCTGCGGTTTAACCATCGAATTAACGAAAGAAAATAAAAAGAATTTTATGGCCATTGGCGCAGTAAGAAATAAATATATCCACAAATTAGACAGGGATCTTCCCGAAGATATTAGAAGAATAATCCATAAAATGGTTAAACCTGAGGAAAATGAAGTAATTAATTTCGCCTTCATAGAAAAGGCATTTGAAGAAATTACGCAACTCATTGAAAAACTGGAATCAGGATATGAGAAATTCTATAAAAGTCTAAAAACTAAAGATTGATGTAAAACTGGATATCTTCGAAGTTTTTAAAACTGTGGAACTACAGAAAAAATATTCTTCGAATATATCCAGCTAATTAAATAATTTTATTATTGTTTTTTTCCCAGGAAATAATCCTCAATAAAATCCCACCTTTGATTAGAGGTCAAATCAGCTTCAAAGAATTCCTTCATTAAATTAACTCCAAATTCATGCCTATCTCTAATATTTTGTAAAAGTGAATTTCTATAATTACCAAAGGCTTCCTGGCGCAAACGAAATGGATCATTTATCCTGACATAAATTTTCGGGTTCTCTCCACCACTCACCTCATAACCACCTAACTCAAGGATCTCAAGAATTTGTCCAACCTTTACATAAAGATGCTTATATGGACCGTCATTATCTACATACTTTATAATAGATTTAGAACTTCCGAAATGATCTCTTACTGTGGTCCTAATTTGAGCAAATAATCTATTCATGGCTCCATCAACAACCCTGTACTTTATTTCCTCACCTTCTCTTCTATGCTGAAGAAAATTTGAATATTCTCTCACATCATTTACATCCAGATATGGATCTGCCCCTGATCTTTTTTGGCTAAATAGTGGTAAAACAAAATCGGCAATTCTCTTGCTCCATTCTATGTTATTAGTTAACTGTATCAGTTTAATCGCAAATTCTTTCTTCGTAAAAAAGTGACCTGCCAGGTCATTAAAAGCGGTTCTAAAGACATTAAAGTGATCTCGGAGCTCCTGTACTGTCATTTCGGGACTGGTTTCAAGGTTCAATTGAATTTTAAGTTTTGGTGACAGATCAATTCCATCGAAAAGGATGTTTTGGAAGAATTTTCTTTTTATATCCCCAAAGGACTTATCACTAAAATTTTCTTCCCATATCTCATTTAGTTCCAACTCGACAACAGATTTACCATTTTCCCTGTAATTAGGATAATCTACAATTTTGTAAGACTCCCCTGAAACTTTTGTCTTAAAAGAAGAAACTTCTTCATTCTTTATACAAGCGTAAACTCTAGCAAATAGATTTTTAGGTCTGGCAATTAAAACAGGAATATTCCCTGATTTTTTATTCAAATCTTTCTCCAAAAGCATTAAGGCATTTTTTACATTGTTGCTCAATTTAGAATCGTCTTCATCATTAAAAATATAAGCAAAATCCTCTGCCGATACCAACTGGTTCTGACGTTCGTTTTCCCTATAAAAATTCCATAAACGCTTCATTACTTCCCTTAACTGCCAATCATGAGTTCTGTTTAAACCGTGTAGTTGATTTATAAACTGAAAATCCCTGGTTGAATAATCCACCAGTGCCTCCCCTTGAATATCCTTATCACGGGCTGCCCTACCAATTTCCTGGACATAATCGGTTAATAAACCAGTGGGGGCAAGGTGATAAACCAAGTCAATATCTGCTATATCTACCCCCATTCCAAAAGCTTTGGTTGCTACCATTACTTTTACCTCATTATTTTTAAAAGAATTATACGATCTGTCCTTTGCTTCTCCATCCATTTGACCATGGTACATTTCACAATCAAGTCCTTCTTTATTGGCTTGTCTATTTACTTCAGATACTTGTCTCCTGTATGGACAGTAAATAATAGCCTTGCGGTCCTCATTATTGAATTCCTTTATCCTCTTGATACTTAAGTCAACTTTTTTGTTCTGCAGGTTTCCATCAATATCGACATGGTTAATAATAAATTCTATATTTTCTCTTCTAACATAGCCGATATACTTTTTGGCACTGATCATCTTGAGACTGTTCAGAGTTTCAAAGACGACATCATGTATCCCATTATAGGGAGCAGTAGCGGTAACAGCAACAACAGGAAATTTTAATTTCTTTCCATCTCTATCTGTCGCGTACTTCCGCACCTTATTGATATGCGACCCTAAATACCAGTAATCTACTCTAAAATCTCTTCCCCAGGTGGTCACGGTGTGAGCTTCATCTATAATATAGAGACCAAGATTCCTTTCCTGAAGGAAGTGGCTGATGTCATAGGATAAAAGTAATTCCGGGGCCAGATATAGCAAGTCAATTTCCTTGTTTCTTATCTGCTCATAAATTTCTTCCCTTTGAATTATACTAATATTGGAGTTGATATAAGCTACTTTGCTATAGCCGGTTGCTCTTAAATTATCAACCTGGTCTACCATTAAAGATATCAGAGGAGTTACCACTATACTAAGGGCATTATATTGATCCCCTAGATATATAGCAGGAAGCTGAAACATAAGAGATTTACCTCCTCCCGTTGGAGCAGTTAAAAAAATATCATCAAAACTCCCACCTGCATTCGCTTTTTCATATTGTTCAACTATTGTTTCAATTATTTCTGCCTGACTTATTTCCATAGTTTCTTTAGAGACTTCGGGATCGGCATATATTTTCAAGGATCGGAAACTATCATAATCCCAAACCTCCTTTAAAAGCTTTTGTAACTCAGGTCGCGCAGATTTAGTAAGGTCGTATTTCACTTTAAACAACTCTACTTCAATCTCAGATTTCTGGAGAAAATCAATTATAATCCCTAACTGTTCCTGTGCTACTCGATCAGCCTGAACACTGTTTTCGACAAAAATTTTAAGATTCTGTTCCTGTCGCTTTCCACGAATAATATCATCTAAATAGGATACATACTCTCTTGACTCATAATTAAACACCAGATCCTTTTCCACGATCAGACTCTCCTCTACAGCTTGAAGATTCTTAAATTCCCAGTTAACAATTTCAAATACCTTAATAACCTCAGAATTTTCAAGAAGCTCCTGATCTCTATATTGCACGAGAGTCTGACCATTCGCTTTTATTGCTGACGCATAGAGGGAAGTATAAACCGAATCAAGAACTCCTTCGGTAGTTTCATTTAAATCTTCAATTATTGGAACCTTATCTTCAGGTACAGCAGGGTATGCAAAAGGATGTAAATTAAAGTCTATAACAATTATTTTATCCTGAACACCTATTTCTTTGGAAAGTCGGTGAGCATATAGCAGCGTTTCGTAAGCTAATACACGTTTACCTCCTGAAGGCGTCATCATGTTACGTACAAGAAAAGCTTTACCTTCAGTAGTATTCATCCCTTCGAAATAAAGCACCCCATCCGAAATATAGTCCTCTTCTAAAAAAGGTTGATTTAACGCAGTCTGGATCTGCTCTAAAGGAAGCCCTTTTACCGCAATGATACAGTCAGGATCCTCAATGGAAAGAATTATTTCTCTAGCGGTCTGAAAAGGAGGTTTCATAGTTGAAATCATGGTCAAATTAGTTTAGATTCATATTTTTTCTTCCGGCTCCAGCACATACAACAAAGTCTTGGCCCTAGTCATTTGAGTATAAAGCAGATTCTTATTTTCGGTTTTTTCAAGTGATTGGTTTAGCAAAAGTAAAACTACCTCTGCCTCGCAACCTTTAAAGCGATTGATAGAGGTATAATATACTTTAGTTGGATCATTTTCCTCTTCTGCTTCCAATAGCTCATAGGTAAAGCCATTAGAGGCTATTTCTTCAAGTCCCCAGTCTTTAGTAGAACCATCGATAATAATTAGGATATCCTTTAAAGGTATTTTACCTATTCTATGAACTTCAGACAGGCATCGGAATAAAGCTCCTTCAGGCTCTTCGACATTATAGGTTCTTAACTTCACTTCTTCCCCTTCAGGCACCATCCCCGAAATAAAATTTGTTCCAATTTGTTCGTTAATAAAATCATTGATCTTTTTGGTATTCCGGTAATTAAAAGGAAGCGGAAGTTTGGTCCAATTCTCACTTATGGGGAGACTAAAATTCTTATTAAAGATATTCTGCCTTTTATCGTAAAAAAGAAAATATTTCGATTCAGACTTCAGAAATTTAAGCAGGGAATTAAGCCAGCCAATTTCCATATCCTGAGCTTCATCCAGGATAATAGCATCAAATTTCTCGACTAGCTCTGGAGGTGCCGATTTTAAAAGTTCTCGGAATTTATCTGGTAGTTGTTTATCGAAAAAGTCTGTATTCTTTACCTGTTCGTCAAACCAGTCAGGTTCCCTGTCATCAACGAACTCCCGCATGAAGTTATGAAAGGTATCGGTTTTGATTCCCACACTCATATTAGCTTCCACCTCATGACTCAGAAATTTATTAAAACATAAAAAAAGCACTTTGTGTCCGCGATCATTTAGTAGCTCTGCTCCGCATTTTGCCAGTATGGTCTTTCCACTTCCGGCGCAGCCTTCCACGGCCAGTCTTTTCATATCTAAAAAGCCTGTTAGAAAGAGCTTTTGATTTGCCTCTGCCCTATCCATACTTATGCTCATATCTTCCATAAGTGTTCGAAGGTTCTGTGAGATACCAAGATCCTGTAGCAGATCCTTTTTTATACTTGCCTCATATTCATCCAGGCTAACCCCCTCATGCCCATAGTATTGATTATTGGGTGATTCCCGAACTTCATCCAATGCTTCGCGGGGTTCATCCAGATCAACCTGATCCAACAGTCGCCAGGTATCAAACTGGGTCGGTAAATTCTCAAAATCAATTTCTCCATCGGGAAACCATAACAACCATGTAACGGGAACTTTATGCAATAGTTGACCATTGTATCTGGAGATTATATTTGAAGTATAACCCATCGCCTGCGTATCTGGATTCGTTTCCATTAAACGGCCCGACTGGTACCAGGCATTTTCATTTGCTTTGAATTGCAGGTTTCCACCTTTCACTTCAATTATGTACACATGATTAAGCCGTTCACTTCTTAAATCAAAAACTAAAAAATCAATTTCATAAAGATTATCCTCATCTTTGGATCTCCCTGCAAAAGTCCGGTTCCAGAAAATGTCAAAATTATAAGGATCCAAATTTTCCAGAGCCTGGTAGACTTTCTTTTCAGCTCGGTTGTGAGAGTATTCAGGAAATGAAGATGGGTAGATCATAGGTTTAAGCGTTAGATTTGCGAGGTAAAATCGTTTTTTATTTCTTCAAAAGTTCTAAGTTCATCCTCCATATTGTCCTTATAAAAAAGCTCTTCAAAGTATTGCACTTGTTCGAAAGAAGGTTTTGTTGTAAAGACTCCTGTATCTTCGCCTTCTCTGTTTCCACGAAGGAACATATAGATTACGCCGCCAAAGTCTCTACTGTAATCGAAGTCACTCCCTAATCTGGATTCCAGGAATCGCTTTACCGCAACTGTGTAGATCAAATACTGGAGATGGTAATTATTCTCGTTCATGGCTGCAACAAGGTCTTCTTTCTCGTAATGTTCAAGGGAATCTCCGAGGTAATTCGATTTCCAATCCAGGATATAGAATTTTTCGTTCTGCCTGAAAAGAAGGTCCACAAACCCTGTGAGCATACCCTCAGGAGAAAATGGCCATTTTTTAGTATAGATTTTGAAGCCATTCAACTCCGGCACATCCCGAAGTTGAGAAAGCTTAAAAGAACGACTGAGAAAATCAAATTCCAGTTCACATATTTTATCTGACTTTCCCAGTCTGTGGAGATTGACCTCCTCACTATCCTCATCAAATTTTATTTTAGCCTTTAGAACAGCCGGAATAAATTCTTCAAGTTTAGCCAGCTCTTCTTTTTTTTCCGGATAATATCTGTCTACGATATCTTCAAGCATATTTTTATGCTCGCTGGCGTCATCAAAGTCAATATTTTCAAATAGCTCATGCAGCAGGTTTCCCATTTTTTTACCTCCCGGGATCTCTTTAAAAATGAACTTGTCATATTCCTCCATTTCTTCAGCTGAGTTTTCTTTAAGAGTATAAGGCCCTTTACTGGAAAGCCCACTGAAGCTCATTTTTCTCCAGTTCTTATCTTTCAAGTTATTCGTACCAGGATCCAGAGCTTCACCCCACTTTTCTGTATCCTGATCCTGCTTATATAATTGAACATTCTCCGCGAGATTAAACTCATTTACTTCAATGAGGCCAGTGGCCTGTTCATTATTCTCGAGAGCTTCGACAAAAGGTTTCAAAGCAGAATCAGCTCCGGATTCCCTGAATAAAAAGCAGTTATATTCTGCCCGAGTTAGAGTTACATATAACAGCCTCCTATTTTCCTGAGTATTTTGTCGCACGAAAAAATCTTTGGCAATTGTCGGTGCCAAGCCTTTGGCATAAAACTTATATACGTTTTCCACGGGATCTCTGAAAGTATTAAAGTTCCACTCCTTAGTATCGTCCAGATCGAGATACGGTGCGATCACTATAGGAAACTGTAGCCCTTTTGCCTTATGGATATTATAGATCTGGACTGCATCCTCATCACTTTCTATGCGTTGCTCATATTCATCACCTACCGCATTGGAAGAAGATATCTGGTAATTTAGATACTTTAAAAGGGCTGTAGGACCCACCTGGTTATGTAATTCCTCCTGCTGCAAAACTTCAGCGATTTGAGTAAGGTTGCTAAGGCTCCTTAATCCCTCCTCACTTTTTTCTTTCATGAGAAAGTGAACCACTCCAAATTCATCCATAAATTTCCTAAGCAAAGCATATACTCCACTCTCGAACCAAAGCTTGCGGTACTTCCGAAACATTTCTGACAGGCTGTCTTCATCTAATTCTAAGAGTTCCCTTCGGCTGTATTTGGTCAATTCAGTTAAAAGAGCACGATTTATATTTCCCCGGTTAGGGTTTTCAACGGCCTCTAAAAGATAAGAAACTGATTTTGCCTCTTTTGCACTGAAAATTTTATTGTCATTCATGGTAATTGCCTTTACCTCTGCAACTGTAAGCTCGTGTTTCAGATCCTCTCCCTCATAACCATTCCTAACCAGTATACCAATGTCTGAAGGCTTAATCCTTTTGTTATTCAATAGATAATCAGGACCGAGCAAATTTTTTACGAGTGACACCGAGTGATATAAGATGTCATCCTTATTTTCTTCAGTGAAAATTCTTAAAGGAATAGCATTTCCGGTAGCATCTGTAACCCCCACAGCATTTTTATCTTTTTTCCCACTAGAGACCGGTATATAATTTATATTCAGCTTTTCTTCCTTGCTTTCTAAAGACTGAGCAGTATGAAATGTGTCAAAGTCATCAGAAGGTTTAAAGAAAATATTTAAAGCCTTTGTCATTTTCTCTGTCGACCTGAAACTGACATCCATTGTATGGAAATGATCCACTTTTGCTGCTGCAACGGTATAACTATGAAGATCTGCCCCGCGAAAACCATAAATTGACTGTTTGGGATCACCGATATAAAAGATTAGATTGTTCTTCCCAAAAGCTTGATCATATATTTCATATTGAGTCCTGTTGGTGTCTTGGAATTCGTCAATAAACACCGCATCATATCTCTTGGAAAGTATTTCCTGTAAATGATCATTTTCCTCTAATACATCATGAAGTTTGTCCAGTATCTGCTTATATGTAATTAGATTATTTTCTTTGAAAAAATCGTATATTTTTCTTACTGATTTTTTTATGCATTCATTATATAAAGCATGGACAGGATGATTTCCTGTTAAATCTAGATCCTCGTAAAGTTTTTCTTCCTCAGGGAACAAAATTGCTACGGCTTCATTGTTCGTCTTGTTATCCTTTTGCCTGATGCAGGTAATAAATTGATTGAAGTCTTTAAATTTATCTTTTAGCTTTTCCTTTTTTGCTTCTCGGAAACCTTTTAAATCAAGATCATCTATTTCCTTTAGGTATTTTTTTAGCTTACCTGCCCAAAGGTGACGGAATTTATTCTCCTGAGAATGGAGTTTCTTTAAAATATTCTCTCCATAAATATATTCTTTAGCATTAATTGCTTCATATACTAGCGCCTGAAGTGTTTGTAAGGAAATATGCCTTTTCAATTGTACATATTCTTCCTCATTTTTATTCGCGATATTCTCTCGCCAAAATTTTTGAACACAGGTTTCAACTACTTCCGAGTAGTCTGTAATTAATTCTTGTCCAAATGGCCTTCCAGTTTCAAAAGCATATGATGTAAGACATTCACCTGCAAAACTATCTATAGTTTGAATAGGCGCCTCATCCATATTATACAAGGCACTCTTTAATAATTGCTCTAACTCTGCTCTGCCTGTAATTGTAAGTTCCCGGTCAATAATGAGCTTTATTTCGAGTTCAACTTTGATTTTGGGATCCTCCAAATATTTCAAAGCAATTTTTACAAATTTTCTCACCCTATCTGCCAGTTCTCCTACTGCTTTATTAGTAAAAGTAACCATCAGGATCCTCGAAATCTCTTTCTTCTCTTCCAATAATAGCCTGAGAACCAGAATAGCGATGGAATAGGTCTTACCTGTCCCGGCACTGGCCTCAACCAGATTTTTACCTTTTAATTGAATGTCAAGTACATTAAATTTTGCCATAATTGGTATTTATGCTGGAAATGATTGGTTTAATTTTTCAAAGACTTTATAGCACTGGTCTTTATAATTGTTAAGAAAGTAATCTGAATAAAAATAATTATGACGCCTGTGTTCATTAAGAAAGTACTTGCTGGGATAAAGCCCCCTTTCATACTTTTCATAAGTATCAATCTTGTTTTTAATAAATTTTAATAGGTCTTCTTTGTTCTGAAGTTTATTTATTTCCTCTATAGATCCAAAATCTAAACAAAACGCCTTCAACTCTTCCAGATTTTCCTTCATCATTTTTATAAAATCATAAAGGATATCCCTGGCATCTTCAACTGAAAGACTTGCATCCAAGATCTCCTTCTCTACCACCTGATCTTTATCCAAAGCAAAATAGATAAGTTTATCGCTGGTTCCAGATGCTTTGAGCGTAAGGAATTTCAAATAAGCCTCAAGCCTGTATTTTTCTTTGTGGTTTGAAACTGTGAAAAACAGGCCTTCACCTCTAGATGTTAAATACACCTCCCCGTAAAGAACATATTTACCAATCTCAACCTGCAGATTTTGTTTTTTAGGGTTTGCGGCAGCCCGGTTTTTTAAAGCCCTTTTTAAAGCCGTGACTTTCGGCCATGCTTCATGGAGATATTTTAAACCTCTTTTTCTTAAAGGCAACAGTCCTTCTATAACAAATTGCTTCCTGATTTTTTCAATTTCGATTTTTAACTCTTCTGCAGAAAACTCTATTTCCTCTTCAATAAAGCGATCAAACATTTCCTGTTTGACTCTCCATTCTTCTAGCTTTTCAAGACCAAATAATTCAGTGTCTCTTAAAGTTTTCTCATCATCATAATAGATTCCCAGGGTTTTATTGTAATGAGCCTTAAAAGGATCCTTAAAAAAATTGACCAATTCAAAAAGGAAAACGTCTTGTTTTTCTTCAACCGATTCTTCCTCTTTTACTTTTTTAGGAATAACTGCCTTTTGTGCGTTGGCTAGATAGGTGAAATACCGGTAATCCCCCGGATAATATATGGAATTATAGGCATGCAGCTTATGTTTAACGGTTAACTCCTGGTCTGTATAATTCTTCGCGTAATCCAATAACTGATCTACCACTCCTGAAGAAGGTTTCTCTGAATTTGTTTTTGCATCCTGTCCTATATAACTTAACAGCACATGCTCACGCGCATTTTGGAAGATCTTTAAAAAGGCATAACGATCCCTGTCTGTATGAATATTCGAGCTGGTATTCGATTTGTCGAAATCTATTTTGATCTGTTTATGGGGAAACTCTCGGAAATTCATTCCAAGGAAAGCGACCACTTTTTTTGGCAGGGCAACTCCGGGATAGAGACCGCTAAAAATGATCCCGCCTCCTGCTGTCATCCTACCCACGTCTTCAGATTTTAATAATTCCCGGAATCTGAAGAACCAGGTGCTGAAATCTATCTCTAGGGCACTTACAGATTTTCCTGTTCTGATATTCTCCAATAAGTCCTGGAGTTTCTTTAACTGCCAGCCTTCGGGATTCAGGAAATTTTCTGCCGTCTGAAGACAGAATGCTTCCCATTTAGCAACAGTAACTGTTTTATTTTTTTCCGCTATAAGGCTCTGTAGCATTTCTACAAACTCATACAAGCGGAAGAGATCCTGCGCATCAGAACCCTCTGCGAAATCCACAGGATACATCTGCTCTCTCTCATCTTCAGGGTCAGCAATCTCCGTCTCACTCCCCAGGCTGTAACCATAAATAAGCCGTTTTAAGCCATAGTTCCAGGAGCTGTAGTGACTTTCATCTTCCTTACTCCCGCAATAAGTCCTACGTATGTTAGCCCTGTCAATAGCTAGCTTGATCTTGTCAAGATCCTGAAATCCAAATGCCTCCTGTATCCATTTGTTTTCAACCAGTTCATAAACTCCTGATGCCGTAAATTGATCTTCTGAGAATTTAATCACCTGTTCCAATGAGCTCCAAAAGCTGTCTTCTGGCGTGAAACCACGGCTGATAATCGAGTAAGGAAAACGAAAGCCAGTTGTTTCGAAAATTGTTTTTATAGGAGCTATATAAGAATGAAGATTTGGGATAACCACCATGATGTCCCTTGCTCCTATGTCCCCATTCTGGTTTACAAGCTTTACGAGATAATTATACAGTGCTTCAACTTCCCTTACCCGGGTGAAACTATTGTAAACAAGCAGACTATTATCTTTTTCCTTGGCGGTAAAATTTCTGTCTGGTTCAGAGTCATTGAAAAAATCGGTCTGAATCTTTATTAACAGTGACTCATTCCCGGAAGTAGCAGATCTTTCATGTGATACTTCAGCTGATTTCTCTAGTTCTTTTATTTTGTTGACACCATATACCCCCCAATTCGAAGAAACAGGATTTGCTATAGTTGTACTACACACCTCGAGGAAATAGCTATTTATATTTAAATGTTCTGCGAGCATTTTTACAAGCTCCCTTTCACTTTTTGACAATTCCTCAGGTTCAAAAAGATAAACTTCAGGAATTAAAGTTCTTAACCGCTCCTGATTATCCTTCTTTTCTAATGCCTTTTTAAGTTTTTCCAGGCTCAGGGTTTTGTCTGCGACCTCCTTTTCAGAATCCAACAATTTTCTGTAGAGAAATTCCTGCCAGTCTGAGGGTTTATTTTTGTTTTCCTGCCACTCCCTTAGGAGATCCGGGACTTCCTCTTGATATTTAATAAAAAGTTGCGCGGTTTTAACCGCCAGCCCCATTCTCTTTTGCTCACTTCCATCACAGTATTTTTTCACCTCTTCAAGAACCGCCAGGCTTTCCTCCGTCTGAAGAAGCTGAAAGATCTTCCAGCTCATTGCTTCCATGTCTAATAAAACCTCATCCCCTTCAGCAATCAACCCTTCCAGAACATAATTTAACAGACCGGTAGCACTAAGAAATTTCAAATTTGCTGCTATGCCATGACTGCTTGCCAGCTTTTCTTTTATATATTCTTTTTGTCCTGTACCGCATCCAAGTATAAAGGTCGGCTGAAATACAGGTTTACCAGTAAAATGTAAATCCTCTGAAAATGTTTTTGCCAGTTGGTCAAAATCCTGAAACTTTTTTAAGTATATCGGCATAGCTGTTATCTTTGGTTCATCCTGTTGGTGATACCGGAGGCCCGTTTTATAGTATTCCCCATAGATTCTAAAACAACTTCCCTGGTTGCCTGGAGAGTGAGCTGTTTTTTAGCCCTGGTGATGCCGGTATACAACAGTTCCCGGGTCATAATTCTTTCCTTGAATTTTTTCGGAAGTACAACCATGACCTTTTCAAATTCAGATCCCTGGCTCTTATGAACAGTACTGGCAAACGCAGTTTCCATATCTGAAATATAGGATGTCGGGTGATGTTTGAGTTCCCCTTTATTATTCACAATATATACGTGAGGAGTACCCCTCAGATATTTTATGATCCCTACATCCCCGTTGAATACATTTAATTCGTAATTATTCCTGGTGATCATAACCGGCCGGTTCTCATAATCTTTTGAATCTACTTTTATAAGGCCTTGTTTTTCCAAAAATCCTTCTACCATCCTATTCAAATTGTAGATTCCCTCCTTCCCTTCCCTAACCGGGCTAAGGATGCGTAGTTTGTTCAATTCTTCAAGGGCTTTAATAGTATGCTGCTCCCCTTCTTTATTCGCTTCCACTATAAATTTCCTGAAATCTGCAGCAAAACTTTCTAAAACCGCCGGGTCATAGTTCTCATCAATTATTATTTTTTCCTTAATAGGATCGCTTTCATATATTTCCCTTACTGTTACCTCACCCTTTTTACCGAGCAAAACAGCCTTTGATAGTCTGGAAATAAATACGTTATCCTTTACTCTCCATGACTTCCTGAGTTCCACTACATGATCTTGAAGTTCAGAAGGTGTAGTGTTTACTTCGCTTTGTTCCAATATTTGTTCGGAAGAAGATTGGTTAATAAGATCTTTAAAGCTTCCGGAAAATTTGTTTAGTGCATCCACAGAATTACATAGGTCTCCAAAAACACTTCCAGCCTCAACAGAAGTCAACTGGTTCTGATCTCCTAACAAAATAAGCCTGGTATTATCTCCTATGGCTTGTAAAAGCTTTGCAAACAAAGGAACGTCTATCATCGAGGCCTCATCAACAATCACTACATCTGCAGCAATTGGATTTTCGTTATTGTGCCTGAAGAAATGAGAATCTTTTTTATATCCTAGTAGCCGGTGTAAGGTAAGAGCAGAAAAAGATGTGAGTTTTACACGTATTTCTTCTGAAACCTCCAGCTTTGCTGTTGCTTCTCTAAGAGATTCTTCCATTCTCTTTCCAGCTTTACCCGTGAAGGCTGCCAGCTTTACTCTGCAGTCAGGGTTTTCTTTGATGAGCAATGCCAGAATTCTGGCAACTGTAGTGGTTTTACCTGTACCAGGACCACCTGTAATTACGGTAAAGCTTTGAACATATGCGGTAATGGCTGCGATAACCTGCCAGTCAATAGTTACATCTTTATCCCTCTTTAAGACCATTTCTTTTAGGAAATCAGAATTATTAAGACTGGAAAATCTTTCCCTTAATAAATTCTTATCCACGGCAGCGATTCTTTTTGTATGATCGATTACTCCACTTTCATAGGAAAAATACCGTCTGATATAAAAATTCCCGTTGTCATAAATAAAAGGTTTCAGATCTTCCAGTCCTTTCCCAATGTAACTCCCATAAGCCGCGGCGTAACTCCTCAAATCCTCCAGGTTCGGTTTTTCTTTCTGCTCCCAATCCTTTAAAAGCGGTTCAAGATCTTTAGAAAGATCTATACAAATACTTTGATTAGCCAGATTTAGTGAGACCGCGTACGCTAGCGGCCGTATATTTTCATCCGGAAAAAAATGCGCGAACTGGTGATGGGCTGATGGCAGTCTTTTCAACATTTTCTAATTGTTAGAAATTATAGTAGATACTCCTCCTGAACTTTTCGGGGGTAGGTCGAATTCCAACCAGACAGGGATATGATCTGATATTCTCCGCACCGAAACCATGTCAGGAAAGGATTTATATATTAAAACTACCCCTGAATTTAAAAATTCAGTTTGGGCAGAATTATAGAAAATATTATCATATTCTGATGCCAAACATGTTTCAGTAGTACACTGCATCTTCATGGTAGTTTTTTGATCTATCAAGGCTGGTTTATAACCCATTTTTTTCAAAGGATTAAAAACCGTATGGGATTGTGGTAAGTTAAAGTCCCCTAGGTATATTAAGTTTTTGCCCGAATAGGAGCTAGGAAAGAATTTAAAATATTTCACTTCGGTTTCAGGTTGCTTTTTTTTAGGAATAGCATGGAAATTCACCAGGGTAAATTCTTTTCCTTTGTAAATAAAATCCATTATATAGGGTTCCCTGTCTATCTTAGATTCAAACTTTTGTTCCAGCCAGGCCTCCCTGATTCCTTTCACCCTTGATGTTCTCCATAGATAAGCATATCGCTCTGTGGCATATGGAGTGCTCTCGGTCGGTTCACTAATGACATAATCCCATTTCACCCCTTTTCTGTTGAGAGCATCTGCCAATCGTGCTACAGCCTTTGCTCCTCCATTTCCGGCCACCACTTCCTGAAGTGCGACAATATCAAAATCCCGCAGGGTGTTAGCTATGAATTCGATTTCACTTGCAGATTTTGTTTTCCCCAGATGCTGAATGTTCCAGGAGCATACTTTGATCTGCGCCAAAAGTTCCCCGTTGACAAAGAATAACGATACCATTAACATTGTCCTCCATAGATTTCTCATACTCAGCCGAGGACAATCTTTATATAAAGATTGTCCTTCCGGATCTTTTTTTGCGGTCCCTGTTATTTCATGATGCACAAAAGAAGTTCTTTCAAAAGTTTCTGAAAAATTTGAAGCAGGCTTCATAATTGGTTCGGTTTTTTGGGAGATCCTAAGGTAAGGGCTTAAAATCTTCTGGTCATATATATTTTCACAGATGCGGCATTAATATTTAAGGAATGAAAATTCCATTTATTTTTTTCTGAATATCTATTGTTACCCCAAATTTTTGAGCATACCTGTCTAAAATTTTTCTTTCGATCTCTGTTATCCCTCCATCTTCTAAAAATTCCTTAAGCTCCTCAATATATTTTAGTTCATTTTCGGAATAACCAGAGGTTATCAGATCATTTTCAATTGCCCTAGCGTCTTCCTCAGATAATCCATATTTTTTTATCTTTCTGTTTAAAATATTCCTTTCCATTTCATCAATAATACCATCATCTTCAATCATTAAGAGTACATCTTCTTTATATTTTTCCAGGTTAGAATTATATTTTTTATTATCTGAATTTAAAGTGTCAGATGGCTCTATCTTAATAGGTTGCTCAAACTGAGACAATTCATTTACATCGGCAAATTCCACATTCACAATCCATTCATACTTTTTAAAAGAAGATGTATTCACCTCCTCTTCAGAATTATATTTTACACCTAATTTTGGCAGTAATAGTTTTAATTCAGCCTCCACCTGCTTTAACTCTTGTGCGGATAAAGTTTCACTCTGTGAACTGGAGATAAGTTCATTATGCATCATAATGCTGCCGTTTAGTCGTTGGTGAGCTAATCTCTGCCAGCTTGTATTGGAATGATACCAAACCAAATCATCGGGTACAAAAGGAGATTTTGTAGGTCTAAAAACCTGCTTTTTAGCTATATTTAATTTTCCGTCCAGTACAGAATTGTTTGTATTTTCTCCCTGATAATTAACTTTCCCGCCTGAAAGCTTATAATCAAAATCAGCATCCACTTCCGTTTTTGATCGTACCGTCTGATCAGAAGATTCACTTGTACTACTGGAAATTTCCAGCGTAGCTGCTCCTAAACATTGAAGTAACCAGCTAAACTCGTGGATCCTATCCAAAAAGAGCTCCTCACTATAACTTTTTACAGGAAGATAAAAATCCTGTTTGTGCGGGTGGCAAGTATATACTTCGTTCACATGAGGATGTCCCACGGGAAAATTTACCTTCATAGGAAGATCGCCTACCTTTAAAATAATCATCCCACCGGATTGTGTGGCGTAAACATCTTCCCCAATAAAAATAAGCTTTCTTTGATTAAACGGGACATCTAAAAATACATCCTTTAACCTGGAATATGACTCTTCCTTTAGTGCTCTAACATCATTATCATATGCTATCACTTCATACCCCTCCTCACTAAGAGCCAGACAATTAACTGCAGGTAAAATGTTATTTGTTTTTAACAAAATCTCACCTTTGAGTTCAAATGCGTATGGCGGTATCTCGTGGTTTTCTTTAAATCTGTTGATATAGCTATCAATTGTCTTTAAAGCCTTCCCATAATTTTCCGAACTAATTAAAGTATATGTCTTTCGAAGGTGATAAAAGGCAGTGTTATCACTGAAAGCGTCTTCGGTATCGTAGATGTCTTTAAAATTTTCCAGTTCTTCAAGTGCAGCTTCATAATTTCTTTCATCTGCAATCAGATTATTAATTTTAGTTTTTAATTCTGAATGTTCACTGGTTGAATTGGCAATAATTTCCTTTTTATATTCAATAGTCTCGTTAAGAATATTAATGATTCTTTGTGAAGCTTCTAAATCAGATGTTCCAAATCTATTCGATAATAAATCATGCTGTTCTGCTTTATTTTTCTCAAAAAATCTAAATAAATATCCACCCTCGGAAGCATCAAAAAGTTCGACATAATCAATATCTTCCCATGGAAGAGCAAAAATTTCATCTGGTTGTTTGTCAGAACCCTCTGTTTCTTCAGACCATATGGAAAACACTCCCCATTCCAGAATAATAACAGATAAATAATAGTTTCTATCCATTCGAAACAAATTATCAGAATTGTCTTCAAATATTTCAATAACAAATACCAACAATAATTCATCATTGGATGTTAAAAAATCTCCTTCTTCAAGATCAAAAGCTGCATTATATTTATTTAACAATCTATTATAAACACTTCTTTCAATATTAAGACCATTTTCATTTCGAAAAAATACATTTCCTGTAAAGCTGTTTTGGTTGAAGTTTTTTGGCCCTAAATTTTCATTAATAATATTTATTATTTGATTCATGCCTCTTAAATATTTTTAAATTCTAAATACCCATTATTCAAATAACCCTCTGTCTTCAAATCCAGCCCGTACACCCTCATAAATGCGTTATGAACTTTCTCTTTTTCATCAAGTGGATTTGGAAACATTGAACTTATTTGTACAGAAAGTCCTCTGTCTATATATTCTCCCTTTACATTCATTGCGCGTTTGGTTTTAATCTCGAATGTTGCCATATTTTAAGTTATGTAGTTATTGCTCTTTCTATTTTGCAGTTGATATTTGTATTATTAAAAGCACCTATGTTCTTTTCTTACTATACTCGCCTGAATTATTATATATCCTAATACCTTCATTCCATCGGTAATTTCAAAGGATCTGAGATTCTCTTCCTTTACGAATTTCATCTTTTCGGGAAACAGCACCTCCACTTCATCAAAAGCCTTAAAACCTTCAGCAATTACCAGCTCAGGTTGCAGGGAATCTATTAATTGTTTTATCCAAAGCCGGGCCATATGAAAGATCTTCTCGCTCAATTCTACAGGAAGTAGTATTAGGAGCCGGTGAAAATCGGCAACATTATTTGTTGCCCAAAAGTAGAAGTTGGTCTTTACTGTATAGTGCTGCAGGTCCTCTTCTCTTCCGGCCTGGCGGAATAAGGATTTTGTTTGTTCTGCTAAGGGATGGGTATTTAGGTAATATTCCAACGCCTTCATCGGCTGAAACTCTTCCACGATCTTTCGGTGCCAGTTGAAGTATCCGCCCCCGGGGTTAAACCCGACCAACAGGATCTTTGGTCGCTGCAAAAGCGGACTGAACAGCAATTGACAGCCTTTATATAAAGATTGGATTTCAGGATTCTCTTTTGCTAACCCTACGATTTGTTGATGCAAAAGAAGAGCTCCTTCAGAAATTTCTGAATAGGTTGAAGCAGGCTTCATGTTCTGGTTTAGTTATTTGGGGATTTTGAGGGTAGGGACTTAAAATCTTGTTAAATATAAAATTAATTTTAAGGATTTATTACGGGAATCCGCATTTTTTATCGAATTAATCCCAATACCATTGAATATTAATTAATTACCAATATTCTTTTATTTAATCATCCATTCCTATAAAGGCATTCCATAAACTTACACCCGCTGCAAAAATGAGAGTTCCCTGGTTAACTTTAAAATGACTGGGAATCCACTGGCTCAATATATAGAGAACCACCACCAGGATCACAAAAATACCGGTAAAGAGAAACAGAAACTTCCAAATGCCTCTCAAAGTTCCATAATTCGTCCAGAAGAACAATTTCCACCCTGAAGGGTATTTTGTTTTAGAATTGTCAATATTCCAAACTTTCGTCACTGGCCCTTCTTCATATTCCTTATATATATTCTTGTTTACTTTTTTCGAAGCAGGCTTACTTTTTAAACTCGTTTCTATAAACTGCACCAAAGCTTTTAAAAGCTGCAAAATTCCAAGAAGAACAAGTAAAAGAACACATAAGACTAATTGAAATAACATCCCGATGAATAAAAAATCTTTTCCAACAGATCCGGGCTGGGTTTTACTTTGTGCGGAAGAAACCGCATTCACCCATTTCTCCGCTTCCAGAGTATATCGAAGATTTGTTACTGCAGAATTATCATTTGGCCTCCACTTAAAACCATCATTAGACATTGGCATAATAAAGATCTTTAACGGTTACAAACCTAATAGACTTTCAATTAAATTATTACAACTGTAAAACTAAAATCCATAAGCGCCAAGATGTGTCTTCATAAATAAAGTTTATCAAAAACTTATATATTATTAATATAGTTTATTTCCAAATAAGGGCTTTTAAAAAAAAATTATGTCCGTATGTACTTGTCAAAATGACTGGTCCAATAAAGATATTATTTGGGGACAGGGAATCAGATTAAAAAAACAAAGTGGCGTAAACCTTTTAGTGCGGCCTTTTAATTTCAGAGTTGTAGAAGAAAAACAATTACTATCAATTAAGGCATCCAGATTTAATGGAATTATCATTTCAATACTTTACAAAGTAAATTAAGAATAGTCTTTATTCAAGAACTTGGTATAATCTTCAGGTTCTTACGATTTATGAAAAAAGGGCCAGACTTTACGAAGTCCAACCCTGTTATTTTAAATTTATAAACGTTGGCAAAAGATTCCAATGGAGCTCGATTACATTTTTATTAATCCCTCTACAAAAGTTCCTCCTCATCAAAATCACCAAACCAATCACGAAGTTTGTCTTTTGCGTATTGCTTAACTTCGTTGTCAATATACGCGCCTACAGTAGCTACGGCCGCTAGTAATACACCTATATCATCCGCATATCCAATACCAGGTGTTATGTCTGGTATGGCATCTATTGGTGAAATAAAATAGCCTAAGGCTCCTACTATCACTCCTTTTGCCCAGACAGGGGTATCTTTTTTCTTATAAGTATAATAAAGCGTCAATGCTGAATACACGACTTTAATACCTGCTTTTTTAAAAACAGTTTTTACCTTATTCCAGAACCCTTCGTCAGAGTATTCTTTTCCGTATCCATTATTTTCATTTTGGTCTGCCATAAAAAAAATTGAATTTTAAATTATATTGATTTATACATAATGTCCAAATCTAAATTGTATGTTAAAACGAATGAACATCGTTTAGTAAACGTGTGGATCTTAGAAGTAATCGTAGGAAATTTCAACTCTTTTTCAAAAACTGAATATAATTATTCAACAATCCCCTAATCTGCTCCGCCGCAACAGGATTGGCTGAGTGAACTTTAAATTGCAATTCCCGAAGGTCCAAACCCGATTCGTATACTAACCATTTTGCTGCGGCATATCCATCTGCAGCGACTTCTCCATTTTCACCCAATCCCAGATCATTATCAAAGCTGATAAATTTCGGAAGGCCGTTTTGTTTTATGTACTTTACGAAATCAAGATAATTCCTTACCACAATAAAATCTTTGGCTACAGTTTTATAATATACCATCTCTGGTGTACGGATATCATCAAGAAACAGCTTCATTATTTAAACCCTACAGCTTTTCGATCTGGCACTTTATATTGCTCCTCCTCAGTTATATTAAAAATTTCGGCCAGGGTCATTGCTTCTGTCACATTATAATCTATCCCCTGCTCCTTAATCAATGTAGTAGCTTTTATTCCAGGTAAGGCTTTAAATTCGTATGCCGATTTCAACCTCCCCTTTCGTTTAAGTGCAGGATCTATATTTCTCACATCAGTATTAAAAGTTGCGATGATCTGGATGCCCAGGGACTCCCCCAAAATTCCGTCGGTAATATTGAGTATCATTGAAAGATTGGAATTGCGCTTACCTTCCCGGGAAACAATCAGTTCTTCTGCATCTTCTATTACCAGTATTGAATTTGCATTTCCTATCAGGTATCTTATCATTGCTACATTGTCTAAATTCTGAGCCATTTGTCCCGGTAGAAATACTATTTCTTTTTTTAATAGACCACACAAATACCGAATGTAGGTGCTTTTTCCAGTGCCGGGTTTACCGTAAAGTAAGTGAAGTCCGCTTTTATTTTCTTCTCCAAGAATTTGAATAATTTGATTATGAAAAGTTTCAAAGTCATCATTGTACATTTTAGAGAGATCAATTTCGGGATTTTCAAAATTGATCTTCTTGTTATCCAGTCCTCTTGGTTGACTTATTATTAAATTAATAGAAGATTTATTCTTTTCTTCTATGATTAATTTTTTGGTGAAATCTACAATATCACTTAATAACTCACAGGTTTCGTTTTGGAATAATATATATATTTCATCACTATCCTGAATTACTAAGATCTCCTTGTCCAGTATATATACAAAGTCATTTTTAAAGTCGCTATTCTTTGACTCTTTCTTAAAGTGATATCCTAAAATATAATCTTGAAAACGCATAGGAAAAGCTAAATGAAATTCCTCCATATTTACTTCCTGGTAAGAATACCGACTGGGTACTTTTCCAAAATACCCAATAAACAGCGTATCTATATCCAAATCACCCCACTTATCAAAAAGTGAGCTTAAATTAAATCCCGGTAGAAATTTCGGCTCCTTATTATTCTTATAGTTCATAGTAATTTTTCTTTCAATTCTGAAATCAGAATAAGATTCCGCTTCGTCCTTTAATTTTCCTTTACCCCTACATATTGGAAAATTCACAGACTGAAGCGGATCTATTCTTAACATTAAACAACACGAAGCAATTAACTTCGCTACTTATATTTTCAAAGGTGAAAGGAAAGGACGCCAAACTATGACGCGAGAGAATTAATGCTAAAAAAAATTACTACTATACACCTGCAAAACATCAGCAGACGCTAATTAATTTAATATGTTAGGCTGCTATTTTTTAGTGGCTTTTTTTATTTATTTTCGCTTTATGAACCTACGCCCCCTGCTTCATACCTATAGTATTTTGTGTTTCTTCCTGCTATGCTCCTGCACCAATGAAAAGATGTCTTCTGAGCCTTCTGAACAAATCAGGACAGATTCTTCATTTACCTATTTTGAAAAGGGAAAAAATTCTAAAGAAATCAGGAAAAAAATCTTTAATTTCAATAAGGCACTTCAAAGCATCGCGGGTAAAAGCGACACCCTCTACCCGCTCCTCTTAGACTATAAAATATATTACCATAAGCGTTTAAAGGAATATGACAGCGCGTTTATTTTTGCAGATAGTCTTGAGCGATTGGCAACTTTCAAAAAAGATACAGAGTGGCTTGCTCTTGCACTTTACCGAAAAGCAGTTATTAACCGTGATTTAGATAATCAGGAAAAAGCTTTTCTATATGCTTTTGAGGCACGGAAACGCTATCTTCAATTAGGGGATAGTACAAAAGCAGCACGTAGAAGCCTGGAAATGGCAATTGCTCAAAATAGGATGCAGGATTATACTGGAAGCCAGGAATCAGCTATTGAAGCTTTACGCCATCTCAATAAGGAAAAAGATCTTCAGTATTTAAGCAGTGCGCATAATATTATAGCGATTGCATATCGAAATCAGGGCTTTTATAAAGATGCCCTTAAGGAATATGAAAATGCCCTTCGTTACGCCTCTAATTTAGATGATAGTTTAACCTATAAAAACAACATTGGATTAGTATATCGGGACTTAGAAAATTACGAGAAAGCAATTTCAATTTTTAAGGAAAGCTATTCCAAGGTTTCTGAGAATGACTACAGTTCTAAAGCAAGATATTTAAACAATCTGGAATTTACGAAATGGTTAGAAAATAATGATAAGGATGTTTCTCCAGGATTGCTAAAAGCTCTGGAATGGAGAAAATCTTCAAATGATCATACTGGAATTGTATCAAGTTATGAGAATTTAGCGAAGTATTACGAAAAGGCTAATAAAAATTTAGCGCTTAAATATTCTGAAAAATGGTTGAATACCGGAAAAGAAAATAGCAATCTCCAGGCTCAAATAGATGCATTAAAACAACTCCTCAAAATTAATCCTGGCGACAGGGATTATATTTCAGACTATATTCAGCTTAGCGATAGTTTAAAGAAGATAAACTTACGGGCCAAAAATACCTTTGCAAAAATAAAATTTGATGAAGAACGCAAGCAACAGCAGATTTCCAGCTTAGAGGCTTCGGCGGCTGTACAGGCCTTAGAAAACCAGAAGATTAGAACTCGGAATTACATCTTGATATTTATCGCAATACTTGCAATTACATTAGCAATTTTCATCGTTTATTATCTAAGAGAAAAACACAAAAAAGAGAAGATTCGCGAGACCCATAAGACAGAAACTAGGATCTCCAAAAAAATTCATGATGAGCTGGCCAATGATGTTTATAATGTGATGAGTAGCCTGGAGGCAATCGCACCAGCCGAAACGATGGACAGAATTGAACACATTTACAATCGTACCCGAAATATTTCCAGGGAAAATAATGAAATTAATACCGGGGAGGGATATTTGGATCAGCTAGTGTCATCGCTATCTTCTAATTGTCCCAGAGATGCCAGACTTATTTTAAGCGGGGAAAAAACCATTGCATGGAATGATTTAAATACCGAAAAGAAACTTGTTATTTACAGGGTTTTGCAGGAAATCATGGTCAATATGAATAAACACAGCAAAGCAAGTTTGGTGGCAATTATATTTTCTTCTGAAAAGAATCTATTAAAAATTCAATATTCCGATAACGGGATTGGTGTTAAAAAGGAAAGCCTTAAATCAGGAAATGGTATTCAAAATATGGAAAACCGTATTTTTTCTATAAATGGAAAACTTAAATTTGATACCGAACAGGAAAATGGTTTAAAAATACTCATCCAAATTCCGATATAGATTAAGGCTATGTTTAAAAAGGTATTAGTTGCAGAAGATATGGACAGCATTAACCACGCTGTAGCATCTATTTTAAATGAATTGAATATTCCGGAAATAACTCACGCGCAATACTGTGACAAGGCCTGGCTATTGGCAAAAAAAGCTTCTCAAGATAACGAACCTTTTGATTTACTTATTTGTGACCTATCATTCAAAGAAGATCATCGGGATGAAAAGATCAAATCCGGTAAAGAACTCATAGCTCTTTTAAAATCTGAATATTCTGACATTAAAGTTCTTGTAAATTCTATTGAAGATCATCCCCAAACGGTAAAAGAATTATGGGAATCTGGTAATATAGACGGTTATGTTTGTAAAGACCGCAGGGGATTAAAAGAACTAAAAATAGCAATTGAAAAACTATGGAAAGGGCAAACTTATAACTCCCCAGCAATAGAGAAGGCTTTAAACCAAAATAATTTACTGGTTCTAAATGATTTTGAAATCAATATTGTGAAATTTTTATCTAACGGATTTACCCAAGACCAAATACAAGAGGAACTAAAAACTCTAAATATAAAACCCAGCAGTAAAAGTGCGATTGAAAAAAGACTAAAAGATTTGAGAGAGGAATTTAACGCCAATACGAATCCTCATTTAGTATCCATAATGAAAGACCTCCAACTAATATAGTATTTAAAATTAGGGAAATATTGAGTTAATTTTTTTAGAAAAGAATGGTATATTTTAAGTTGAAAATGTCTAGAAAACTTGAGTCGAAACGTTAAAATTTGTTAAAGCGAGACCAATTCGGTGACCAATAAATCTCGCCCCTTTGGGAGGTCTTGTAAACACTATAAAATTGAAATTCCGGTCGTCCCCTCCGACTCCACTTAATAACCCGGTAAGCACTATGTTTACTGGGTTTTTTGTTTTTGGGTGACAAATGAGGTGACAAACTGATAAATTAGATTTTATATATTTATACTTCATTTTAAATCAATTATATGCCTATAGACACATATATGTCCGGACGTGATTTTGAAAACCTCCTTAAAAAAGTTTATCCTCCTAGATCGGTACAAGCCCATAAAAGTTTAATAGAAAATGCACTCACAATGGAGCAGGGTAAAACCTATTCCAAACACCTAGGATCCACTGAGAAACAATTCAAAGAAGCTCAGAAAAAATTAATTCAAACCCTCCAAAAATTACAAACTAAAAAACCATACAATAAAGCCGCCGACCATTTTGAAGAACTAGAATATGATGTTGAAAGATGCAATTCAGCTTCTTGTTTAAATGGGATAGTTCAAGATGCCTTAAAAAAATCAAGTTCATTAGATGATTCTGGCAAATGGTAAGAAGCCTGAAGGTAAATCAACTCTTTGGAAAGTTTGAGCTTCTTCTTTCTATTTCTTTTTTAATGTATGTCTTTGCTGAATGGAGCTCTTCTTTTTCAGCTGTAAATAAAAGTCTTATCAATGCATCATCTGATAAGGATTGGAGAATTTTATTAATTACCGGGGTGTAATCTAAATTATCATTCTCCGGCCTGTTTATAAATTCAAAAATTTTATCCAAACTCATGATGTCGAAAGATTTTGAATGTTAAAATAAGAACTTTTTTCCAGTTTTATGAGCTGCGAATCAAACTTTTGCTCCTACCCTGGTAGGCACGTGTTTGAAAATTTTATAAAATTGTCATTACAAGCACACATCTTGCAGACCTAAATGCG
Organism: Salegentibacter agarivorans; assembly: GCF_900113135.1. GTDB lineage: Bacteria > Bacteroidota > Bacteroidia > Flavobacteriales > Flavobacteriaceae > Salegentibacter > Salegentibacter agarivorans. The sequence goes on from NZ_FOOH01000016.1 coordinate 89,660, forward strand.
GAAATTAACGTTTGATAATTTTGAAAAACTCCAAGGGGTTTAACAATAAATTACTTATTGATCTCAACCAAACATTCCATTTTGTTTATACCCTAAAGTCCTTAGAGCATATTTTTCAGCATCCCGGCCGGTTCCATTTTGTTCTTCTAGACCGCCACTAAGTAAAAATGCATATTCATTATTCCCATCCATTTCAATAAATAATAATTCAGCCTCAGCCTTTTCTATCCAGTTCCACTCACGATCCTCAGAATCTTTGGGACCTAAAAATCCGGGCATTATTTCTCCTTTCTCGAATGCTTTCATTTGTCTATTCCAGGCGGCCAATGCTTGTTGTTGACTTGCCAATAAATCTGCGCTTTTAAATTCCCTGGCATAGGTTAACCATTCTTCAGAACCTTGTTCTTCTTGCCAGGTAGTTATCTCTATACGGTAGAAGTACTTAATATTTTCTTTTTTCATTTCAGTATCTTTTAAAATTATTTTTATTCTTGTGAAATATTAATACCATAAATTATGGAGGAAAAGGATCTAATTAGGGCTTGTATTAAAGCCCAAGCTATTTACGACGCAAACAATACCTGCTTAAGTGTCGCTGAGTGCGCTAAGTGGTTAGGAGTTCACAACGACACCGTTTTAAGAAGATTGCAAGACAGTAAAATCAAGGGAACCTTAATAGGCCGGGTGTGGTCCATTCCTAAAATCCAATTTCTTGATAAGATTATGAAGGACTGGAAATAAGCTTTATTGTTTTAGGATACTGAGCTACTTTGGGTATCAAGCATATCAAGTCCTAGTTTCCTGAATTCTTTAACTGTAATCTCTCCCTCAAAAAGTCTCTCTCCCAGTTTGTAAAATTCTTCTTCAGTTTCTCCTAATTTACCGATATCGGATAGTTTTTGCTGTTTGCAATGATTGAAACCTATTAAAGACATTATAACGCTAGTAGGTATATAAGCATTCTCCATAAGCAATGGGGAAATATGATGCATTGATCTGGCAAGGGCTTCTATTTTATTATGAAGAATAACCATTTCTTCAAGTTTTTCATCGGTAAAAGGTTTCCCGGTATAAAATGAGTTTAACATTTCCCCTAATATAGATGTTTCAATATTCTTTTCGATCCCCGCATTAGCAAAAAAGCTGTTTACCATTCGTAGGGTATTGTATAGGTTTATGACATATACACCAGTCTCGAATGCATCTGTATCATCGGAATAGCCAAGGTGCTCTATATCCAGGACCATATAGTTGTGCGCGTTATTTTGAATCTTTCCCCAGTCTTTTTTAATAAATTCATTACTTAATCTCATAATTAAAATTTTAAGGTTATTAACTGCACAAACATACAACTAAAAGTTTTATTTATACAACTAAAAGTTTGATTTTAATAAATGTTTAAAACTTTTAGTTTAATTTTGAATTAAAACCAACCAATGAAACTATTACGCATTAGTGAAATTTTAAAAGACAAAGAAATCTCCAACAAGCATTTAGCTGCTGAAATGAAAGTAAGCGAAAATACAATCTCCAAAATTGTGAGGGGCAAAACCTTTCCCAGAGCTGACCTTCTTCTGAATATGGCTAATTTTCTAGATGTAGATATCCGAGACCTTTTTGAGCCAACTAAACCCGGAGGAAGTACCGGGGAAAGTCAAGAACTTTACATACGAAAGGGAGAGAGATATATAAAAGTTGGAGAAATTAACCTATACCAAAAATGAAAGCTGAAAGCATCTTGGATATCATCCAGTCCTTAGAACCTTCAGAAAGAAAAAGGCTGGATTCGCTATTAAATGTTAATGGAAGACACCTCAACAACTCTCAGCCTTTCACAGAAAGAAATTTCAAAAAATGGAGTATAGAGGCTCATATTCTATTTGACGCAAACAATACCTGCTTAAGCGTTGCAGAGTGCGCAGAGTTTCTTAGTGTTCATCATAATACGGTAAAGAACAAATTGCATTCAAGAGAAATTAAAGGAACACTAATCGGACGCGTATGGTCCATTCCTAAAATTCAATTCTTAGATAAAATAATAAATTAATGAAAGCTGAAAGTGTTTACGATATATTCCTGGCATTAGATAAACAGGAAAAGGAGAAGTTTTGCAATATACTTAAAAAACCTATGCCTAAAACTGATACAGATTGGATTCACACCTGGGAGGATCTTTCTAAATATTTGGGAGGTATTTCCATTCGTACGCTTCAACGCTACCAGAAAGAAGGTATTATTGAAAAGTACCGGCTTGGTAAAAAGGTATACTTTAAGAAAAGTGAGGTGGATGAAGCTTTAATCCAAAATTGAAATCAAGCAGGTTAAATTTGGCCAGATCTTAACCGATATGAATTGTGCCAGGTTTGTACTTGAAAATATGGAGGAAAAAAAAATACTTTAGGTAAAACTTAAAAAAATTTCTTCATGTTTGTCATATATCATATATTTGTCACATACAACACCAATAAAAAACCCGCCTGTTGGAGCAGACGGGTATTGTAATGCTAAGGCTACTATTATTCACCTTCGGCATTTCGGGAAGATTACTTCCCTCTGGTGATCAAGTAGATCAACACTAAGATAACTGTTTCGCTCATCTTGTTTGAGTATTAAGTTAAACAATTGGGAAGCTATTGAGGGCCTAATCTTAATAGCTTTTCTTATTTTTATAGCGCTTCCCACTCTAAGCGCTTTGTTAAATTATTTCATGTTTTTTCTATAAATTCAGTACAAAGCAAAGATAAGTAATTGATCAATACACTTTTTTAGAGTTATAAACAGAGTTTTTCACAATTATTACAAAGATACGGCTACATTCCTGCTTACCCAAAAATGTAAAATATCCGATAGAAAACATTTCTGCAAATATCGGTAGAACTATCGATACCCTAAAATTTCTTAATTTTCTAGTGATTTAACTATAACACTATTCGATTTGTGTTAATTAACTTCTACTCTGGAATTCCAAAATACCACTTTCAATAGTAGACATACGATTATCAATACTTTCTAAGTATCGGTTATATCGAGTGTTCTGAGCAATTTCAGATAAATATATACTGCTTTGCTCAGCTACTAATAATTGTTGCCTTGTATCAATTCTAACGGCATTAAAATGACCTTCTAATACACCGGCCGTATCTTCAGTAATATTCTTTATAGCTCCACTCATTCCTTCCCGGTTCCGTGGTTGATCGTATAAAGAGCCTATACCGGTAGATTCTAAAATATCATTAATAGCATCCATATCGGCCTGAGCACCATCAATCAATGCTCCGTACATTTCCCTTAAAGATTCTATTTCTCTGGCTGTGAATTGTTGATCTTCTCCATAATTAGAAAAAGTATCATAAAATTGTGCTACCTCATCCTCTAAATACTTCATTCGAAAAGCATTTATCATGGCATTCTTAATAACCTCTTCAAAGCTCTCTCCGAAATCTTCTACAGCTGAATATCCATCTCTGAAGCCCTGAATAATACTATCGGTAATACTTGAGGCAGTGGTGCCGGTAAATAACTCATCTAATTCTTTATTTAACTCTTCAACTTCCCTACGGGCCTCCTCCGCTTTTTGTTGAAATTCTTCAATCTTTGCCTGATCCGTTCCACTTCCTTTTCCTTTTTTTGCAATGGTAGTACCTAGAATTTTAACCTGTTTTTCAGCTTCTTTTTCTGCTTCCTCTGCTTTTTGAGCTTGAATCTCCATTTCTTCAAGCTGGTTTATTGCTTCCTGACGGCTGTTAACGCGTTCGGTTCCAATACTCTGAGAAATAGAATAATCTAATTTTTCAATTGATTTTTCAAGCCTACCTATAGCTTCCTCATAGACCGCTGTATTGCTTTCGATTTCTGTAGTAATAGCAGAAGTTAAAACTTTCATTGCACCGCCTACTATATTTCCGCTGGCAATCATCCCGGCTCCTTCAGCAACCCCGGCAAACTGAGCTAATCTATTGGCACCTTCTTCATCCCCCGAAATTGAATAGTAAAGATCCGCAACTCCATAAAGTCCATCTGTAACCCCGTACAGCGCTTTTACTAATTTTTCATTGGCTTGCTCTTCTTTTCGACCTGGTTCTATTGTAACATTGTTTCCCTCGCGATCTGATAAATCTTTAGAGGCATCCAAGCCGCTCTTTTTTAATAGTTTTTCGAGATCCTTAGTATCGAGTTTCAGAGAAGGGGTTTTATTTGCCTGGCTCTGTGAAATTCCAAAACTTCCAGCTGAAAGTAAGGTTCGCTGTTCATTGTCTTTTGCTAATATTAAAGCTTCTTTTTCTGCAGCACTTTGAGCGGCCTCAATTCTTCGATCTAAATATTCTTCATAGTCCGCGCCTTGCTTTAGTAAATTAGCATAAATACCATTTGCCAGGTCATCATACCCCCTGCGTACCAGGTTAAAATAGTTCTGGTAATTCTGCTCAGTTTCCTTTAACTGCTTTTGAAGCTCTTTTAAATAATCGCTTTCACCATCACCACCTCCGGAACCGCTAAACTCAGTATTTAAATATCGGCTTCGAGCTTCAGCATACTTTTTAATCTCTTCAATCTCAGAATCCAGAAAGGGTTTTAAAGATTCTAGTTTTTGGACCTCATCTATTTCCCTGAATTGGCCTATAATTTTCCGACGCTCCTCTAAGGCCTTTTCAATTTCATCAATGCCAGAATTATTAAAATCGGAAAGTTGGCTTTCTTTAGTTGCCTCATTAATCCGTTTAAGGGCTTCAGCTCTTCCAGATGCCGTTTGTAATTCTTGTTTGGATAGTTTTCTATTGCGCTCTGTAATATCCTCTACAAGGTTCTTATATTCAATTAATTGTTTATTGAGATCATTTTGCTGCGAAGTAGCCGCGCTCATTTCCCTTAAACTGCTTTCCGCAAAACCCTCTTTAGGATTTACATTACCAAAACCAGTCGCAACGGTTACACCTTGACCGGCTTCCCTTAGTTGATCCCGTATAGATTTTATAAGCTCCTGATTATTAAAGTCCGGATTTATTTTAAGCTCAATTCCTTTGTCCTCTGCAATCACCTGCAATTCTGCCAGGGCATTATCAAACTGACTTTGTGCGTTTTCTATTTGAATTTCCGTATTACCTTGATTTGCTAGAGCTTCTTCAAGTTCCTTTTGCCTGGTTGCAAACTTATAGCGCAAAATGTAAGCTTCATTCACTTGATTTAAAACCTGTAGGAGTTGATCTGTAGTTGTTTTCTCCTTATCAATATTGCCGAGGAATTCAGGATAATTTTTGATTATCTCATCCCGTAAAGAATTGAACTCCTCGCTTTCTTCATTTACTTCCTCTAAGGAATTTTTAAGCTTGTAAACCTCAATACGCTGCTGTTCATATGATGAAATTATTTTTTCATTACTAGCTAACGCTTCATTAACAAATCCTGCAAAACCGCTTGAAACATCTACTAAAGCATCCCCTACCTCTTTTGTAGTGGCCTTTATTCGGTTCCCTAAAATTGCCCATTGATTGGTATTTGAGCTTAGCATTCTTTCGTTAGCTAAATTAGTAGCTCCAGCTGCTTTGGCATATTCTGCAAGATCCTGTTGTGCACCCCGGGCATTCTTTCCAGATACGGCAAGAATAGCGCTCATAGCTTCAACCCGTCCGGTAAGTTCTTTAAGTTTATTCTGGCTTCCCCCGGCCTCCTCGTAAATGGCTTGTAGTGCATTCTGTAAAGTCATTGACTTGGCGGCTCCATCCCCTAATACTTCATTGGCGGCTTCAATTGCTGCCCTTATTTGTGTCATTGCCTGAGAAGTGGGCACACCCTGCTTAGTGAGCGAAGCAATAGCTGCTGCTACTTCTTCAAAGTTATAGCCAGAAGATGCCGCAAGAGGTGCGACTTCAGATAAGGAATTTGACAACTCATCTATTGTGGTTTTACCTAATCGTACGGTAGTAAAAAGGATGTCGGAAACCCTCTCCGCATCTTCGGCTTCTAACTTAAAGGCATTTAATACAGTGGTTAATCCGTCCGCTGCTTTTTCTGTAGTAGTTACACCTGCCGTTGCTGCTTTAGTAGCAGTTTCCAGTAGTTTAAGACCTTCGGCTCCATCGTAGCCGGCAGAAACTATTTGATAGTAAGCTTTAGCAAGTTTGGCTGGTGCATCGGGGCTTACTTTAGATAAAGCAAATACAGCGCTTGATATACCTTCAAAATCGTCCTGAGTAGCTTTAGAAATGGTTTGCACCTCTTTCATTGCCTGCTCAAACTCCTTCATCATTTGAAAGGCATCGTTACCTATTTTTGCAAAAGCTGCAGCTGCAGTACTGGCTAAAATACCAAAAGGTCCAATTTTACTAATTGTCCCTGCCAAACCCTGCACTATTCCTGTAGCTTCTGCTGCACCGGATTTAAGCCCGGTCGTGTCAATTCCAGAGTCAAAAAATAAACTATTACTTCCCCGTATTGCCATAATTGTCAAATTTGTAAGCAATTTAGAGCAGGATTAGAGGCTAAGCCCTTTATTTACGGGCGGTTATGCGTAGATGCTATTGAAATCTGTTTTACGTATTACCGTAAATATTCTTACTACTATTTTCATAACTTTATAGGTGAATTGATATCGATTATTATGAAAAGAATTTCACCCGTTTTAATTATTTGTATCGGATTGATTTCCTGCTCCTTTGAGGAGGATCACGAAAAAAAAGAGGTAGTTAGAGAATATTTAAATGAAACACTCCACGATCCGGAGTCATTAGAGGAAATACAGTGGACCATAATGCCAGATTGGGAACTTAAAAGAACAGATTCCCTAGATGACACTAGTCCTTTTGAGGTGGATTACTATGCGACGCATAAAAAGCCAGACAGTTTGAATTTTAGCTTTATTCGTTTAGAATATAGAGCAATGAACGGATATGGTGCAATGAGGAAATCAGAAGTTTATGCTTTCTATTCCGAAATTGGTGGACCTCATATTCAATTTGATAACGCTGTATATTCCTTTAAAACAAAAAGTTTTATGCAAGATGAATCAATCGGACTTATGGAGCCAAAACGACTATTTCTAAGAAATCATTACTTTTATCAGAACTCAGGTAAAGGTACTGTTGAGGGTTATTGGGATAAATACCCTGAGTATAGATAAATTGAGTTCTTATAAATAAAATTTTTATTATGGCTTACATTAATTGCAAGTGGTCTCAATGCACAGAGGCCGAAAGAAAAAGATATAAAGAAAAAATAAGTGATCAATATCCTCAAGCTAAGGTGATAGGAAAAGCCGTCTGTGAGGCTTGTGGAGCTAAGCATATTTTACATACCGATGGTATTAGATCCACAACTAAAATGCCGAATAATGATAACTGTAGAAGCTGCGGAATTCAAATGATAAAAGGGAATTCGACTGAAGAAGAATTTGTTACATTGCTTGAAGAATAACTAATAAACTAAATCCCGTTTAGTAGCCTTAATAACCGCTTTTCCTTCCGTATAATCCTCAATCAAACACAAACCTTTACTTTGTACTGAAGCGCTGTTAAAAACTACTACTTTGGAGTTTTTGCAAGTAACCTGGCTATTATGGAAAGCTGTAATAAACGAGGAATCATAAGCCTCACAAATGGAATCATCAAAACAACGTACCCGGCTATGACCTGAAACAACCGCTTTTGCATTTTTGAATAGAATTAACTGAATATCCTTTTCAACTACGGTTCCAGTAAAATAGATCCCGGCTTCATTCATTTTGTTTTCATCACCTAGAGAAAGGAGCACATCACTATCAATAACCTCTGTGTTTATAAGCCACTCAATATTTTCTTGAAGCATATAGAGGGCCCCTTCATCTGTGAAATTAGCTTTAAGCCGTTCCAGTCTGAACCAGTACTGTTTGCAAAGCTCATTTTCATCGAAGTTAATGTCCTTGATGGTATTGTAAATGTGGTCAAATAACTTTCTCATCGCTTGATTTTAATGGCTCCTAATAGATCTTTAATGTCTTTTGATTTTGGAGCACTGCCGGTAATTACATCAAAACCTAAAGTTTCAACTGCAGCTGCATAGCTCATCCCTGCTACTCCAATTAACACAATACCGCTTGGATATTTCTCGCCAACCTCAGCGGCTGCTTTTTTTCCTACGGAAACACCTTCCGAAGTTTCACCTGGGAACAAAGAATCTATTACATCCCCATTTTTAAGGATGATATAACCGATAGAGGCTGCGAGGTTTCCTGTTCTATCATTGAACCTGCCTCCTTTAGGTAATCGAGTAGTTAAGCTCTTAGGAGCTTTATTTCTAGCAGTATTTACAAATTCTTCTCCCTGATATTTTAACGCTTCAATGACAGCATCTTCATAAGCCTGAGTTTGACTTTTGATATACTGGCTAATGCCGGCCATTGTAAACTTCGCTTTCATATAGTATCAGCTTTTTTTATTCCGCTTATTGTATTCCTTGAGGTCGTAATAGATACTGTCAGATAGCTTAACTAATTCCTCCTGGCTATATTCGTGGAAATTGGCAGCAAATATTAAAGAAGCTTCAATAGGGTTTTTAGTAGCATCATTGAGCTGCTGGTTGATTTCAGACCTAAGCAACTCTTTAAATTTCCTATTAGCTTCTTGATTATTGCCAATTTCGTGTTGCCGATCATAGATTAAGAAATGCATTAGTTGCACTGCATCTAGTGTATCTCTAACTTTTACCCCGGCAAAATTATATCCTACTTCCATTATTACCAGCTTGGGGTGCCTTGTACTATTTTGTTAAGTTCCTCTTGAGAAGGCTTTTCTTTCGTCTCTTGATCGGGTTTTTCTTCCCCGGATTCAAGCGTTTTTAATTTTTCCTGCAGACGGCCTATCATACCTTTAGTAGCTGCAATTTCTTTTTCATTCTCAGTCATAATGTATAGTTTACTAATTCTTAATTAACTGCCTGAAGTGATTCTTTTCTTCTTCAGAAGGCTGTTGGCCTTTATCTCGTAGTTGATCCCTTTCACCCTGAAGCCTTTTAATCTCCTGGTCAATAGAATCAATCTTTTTTTCGTTTTCTGTCATAATCGGTTAAGTAAAGTTTATGAAATATGATTAGCACGCTCTTTTAGAAGTTCTTTAGCAAACTTATAAGCGTTCTCAGCTACTCTTTTAGGATCATCAGTAATGTAAGCTTCCCTTAAAACCGAACTGTTTAAAAGTATAATATATTTTATAACTTTAAACAGTAATTATGAAGAAGAGTAGATATTCACCACAGCAAATCGCAAAGATTTTAAAGGAGTTTGATAACGGAAAAACGGCCGCAGAGATCAGCCGTGAATATTGTATTAGTACAGCTGCGTTCTACAAGTGGCGGGAACGCTATGGCGGGATGAACGGTAAAGAGCTTAAGCGCCTAAAAGATCTGGAAGAGGAAAACCGAAGACTGAAGCAGATGTATGCCAATCTATCCCTAGATCATCAAATGGCCAAAGAAATCATTGAAAAAAAGCTTTAAAGCCCTGCCGTAAAAGAACTATTGCTAAAGAACTTGTTCATTACGGTATTAGCAGGGCGTGCCGTGTTTTAAATATGAGCAAAAGCGTTTTTTATTACAGGCCAATTCCAAAGGACGATACTGCTATCGAAGCGGCCTTACAACAAAAAGCTAAAGAACATAGCGAAGAAGGCTTTTGGATGGCTTACGATCGTCTAAGAAATGAAGGCAAGCCCTGGAACCATAAACGGGTATACCGGGTCTATAAAAAGCTTGGCCTAAGTTTGAGACGAAAGGTAAAAAAGCGGTTACCTGCCAGAGTTAAAGAACCCCTGGAGGCTCCCATAGCTCTTAATCGTAGCTGGAGTATTGATTTTGTAACCGATGTTCTGGAAAATAAAAGGCGCTTCCGTGGTTTAACCGTAATCGATGATTACAACCGGGAAGCATTGCATATAGAAATTGATTTTTCACTGCCCAGCAAACGTGTCGTCTGGGTATTGAACCATTTGATTAATCGCAGGGGAAAACCTCAAAAAATAAGAATGGATAATGGACCTGAATTTGTTGCTAAGAT
>NZ_FOOH01000021.1 GCF_900113135.1 Salegentibacter agarivorans
TGAGCCACATAAAATGAATGTTCTCCTGAAGGGCCTGCTCAATTTTACGAGAGGAATACATATTGCGCAGGTAGGCATAGATGGTCACCTTGAGCAACATCCGGGGATGGTAACTGGAAGTACCTCCTCCTTTATAACTTCGCTCCAGGTCAGCGATGTCGATTTGATCAATAATCGTATTGACGATCCTAACGGGATGATGGGCAGGGACCAGATCATCATAACTGGGAGGCAAAAGACTTAACTGCGACTGGTCATAGGTCTTAAATACTGCTTTGGCTTTCATTACATCAAAATACTAAAAACCAGAAAATAATACAACAAACAAGGCTGCCTTTTCAGACAGCCTCTTTGTTTTTAAAGGTGGTTAGAAAGACCTGTTTATTAATTTACTTCACTTTTTACAAGTCTTATAAATTCCGCTCTGTAACCTTCCTTATCCTCTCCACGACCTTTTTCGGCAAGATCTAATATGAATCCAGTATTATGATTTTTCACAAATTCTGAATCGGTTAATTTCATTCCATAAAGAGCTACAGCAGCAGCAAACTTAAAATCGGTGCTGGCTTCTTCAAAATCCTTTTCAGTATCTGCTACCGTCTTGGTAATGAGCTTGCTTTTTGCACCCTCTGGATCCTTATACCTAAATTTTACCGTAAATAACTCACCGCTATTATTTTTTAATTCGGTGTTAGTATACTTCAGTGAGTCTATTTCTTTTAAATACTCACTTTCAACTCCTACAGGAATTAGCTCATAAAGAGCTGTAACGGTGTGGCCACTTCCAAGTTCCCCGGCATCCTTTTCATCATCATTAAAATCTTCTGCATTCAATAATCGATTTTCATAACCAATTAATCGGTAGGCCTGGATTTTTGCGGGATTGAATTCTACCTGTATTTTTACATCTTTGGCAATGGTGTGAAGTGTTCCTCCAAACTCAGTTCCCAGAACTCGTCTGGATTCCTGCATGCTATCTATATAAGCGTGGTTGCCATTCCCGGCCTGGGCAAGGCTTTCCAGTTTTGAGTCCTTGTAATTTCCCATTCCAAAACCTAAAGCGGTTAGAAATACACCACTTTCCCTTTTTTCTTCAATTAATTGCTTCATTGCGCTATCACTGCTGCTGCCAATATTAAAATCACCATCTGTTGCGAGAATCACCCTGTTGTTTCCCCCTTCAATAAAGTTCTCTTTTGCAATTTTATAAGCTAATTCTATGCCCTCACCTCCGGCTGTGGAGCCCCCTGCATTTAGGTTATTAATCGCTTCCAGGATCTTTATTTTTTCACTGCCGGGTGTGGATTCTAAAACAACCCCTGCAGCGCCCGCGTAAACCACTATGGCTACCCGATCTTCTTCCCGTAACTGGTTCACCAGGATTTTAAAAGAAGATTTTAGTAAGGGTAATTTGTTAGGGGAATTCATAGAACCTGAAACATCTAATAGGAATGTAAGATTGGATGCCGGGATATCCTCAGTAGGAATGTTTTTACCCTGTACGGCTATTTTCGCGATTTTTGTTTGTTGGTTCCAGGGAGATTTTGCTACCTCTGTATGTATGGCAAAGGGATGTTCATCTTTAGGCCCGGCATAATTGTAGTTGAAATAATTTATCATTTCCTCTATTTTAACGGCGCCTTTGGGTATCTCCTGCCCATTGTTGATCATCCTCCTAATATTGCTGTAAGAAGCACGGTCTACATCTATAGAAAAGGTAGAAAGTGGTGCGGTCTTAACACTCTTGAAGATATTCTCGTTTTTTTCTTTATAAGCTTCTGTGTTAGTTCTATTGTTATAGCCATAGCCAGTCTGTAAACTTGAAGTTCCTCGAATTCTTATCGTTTCTGAAACCGCTACTACTTCTTCGTTCAAAGAAACATTGTCAGGCTCTAAAGAGGCATTAATCACCTTTTTATCTTTAACCTTAACCTCTTTGGTTTTATAACCAATAAAGCTGAAGGTAAGAAGATCTCCTTTTTTAGCTTTAATGCTGTATTTTCCGTCGAAATCGGTTTGTGTCCCGGAATTTGTGCTCTTATTAAGAATGTTAACGCCGGGAAGTGGTGTTGAATTTTCATTACTTACCGTTCCGGTTATTGTCTGTGCCGAAATCGAGTTGCAGAGAAATAGGCTTAAAATAAATAGTAAATTATACTTCATGAATTGAATTTTTTAGGTATTGTAGAAAGTTGATTTTTATTCCTGAACCTGGAAAATTATGGGTAAGGCATAATTTACATTAACAGGCTTTCCGCGTTGTTTGCCTGGTTGCATTTTTGGTAGGGCTTCAATTAGCTTTTTGGCTTCTTCTTCCAGTTTTGGATGTGGCGCTCGTGCCTGTATATTTACGATATCTCCTTCAGTATTTATTTGAAAAAGAATATTGATACGATTTACTCCTGAAAGACCTAATTCACCACCCAGATCCTTATTGAAATTCTTATTTACATAAGTGGTTATTTTTTCACTCATGCAGTTCTTTCTTGCTGTATTATCTTCTAATGCTTCACAACCCGGAAATATTGGTACATCTTCAATTAATGTAAAAGGAACAGTTTCTACTTCTTCATCGGGTTTATGATCAATTATTTCCTCCGGTTCTACAATGTCGTCAAGATTTGCTTCGGTAGACTCAATTTCGTCTTCTTTGGCTTCGGGGTCATCTTTAATGACCTCTATTTCATCTGGAATTACCGGAGCTTTTGGTGGCGGAGTGTTTGCTAACTCGGTAATGGGGATAACTTCTTCTTCAAGATCATTTAAATAGACCTGCTCTTTTGTAAATTCATCCTTGACGTAGGTTTTCCATTCTATTAATAATAAGCTGGCCAGTAAGGCTACAATAAGTCCGAATGATAAAAACAGGTTTGATTTTTTCCGAAGATCGGCTTTGGCATTTTTCTTAGGTTTCATAATAAATTGGATTAATAGTTAGTAAATAAATGATAAGAAACTTAATAGAATGGTTGGTATTTTAAATAACCATCAATTAAAATGCCAAAAAACTAAAAAATATGATTTCAGTTAATATTGAAAAACTGGATATTCAATTCTAAACTTAGAAGTACAATGCTGCTACAATTTTATAGAAAATCCTATCTTTACTAAAAATTTACTCCTATGTATCCAACTGTACAATTCATTCATTCTTATTGGGCTTATTTAGTATTAATAGTTTTATTTGTAGCCTCTATAAATGCAATTATTGGTTATGCTTCTAATAAAGAGTATGGAGCAACTAATTTTAGGATTGCACTTTTCACACTTATCACTTCACATATTCAGCTTTTAATAGGAATAGTTTTATACTTTGTTTCTCCTTATTTTTCAGTACTTCTGGAAGAAGGAATGGGTACGGTAATGCCAGATCCTACTTTGAGACTTTACATTCTGGAACATCCATTAATGATGATTATTGCGGTAACTTTAATTACCATTGGATATTCAAAACACAAGAGTAAACTTACTTCAAAGCCTAAGTTTAAAATCCTTGCTATATTTTATACCTTAGGATTGTTGGTAATGTTATCCCGTATTCCCTGGAACGCCTGGTTTTAAAACTGTATAATTAAATTATTTCTAAGGTTTTACTTTCATCCAATCATCGAGATTTAAAGGCTACGAGGTAATTTATTTATTGTCTCGGCTTGGATTTGAAGAGACTTCTTTAAGCAGGTAAATATAAACCGGAAAATGGTCACTGTAACCGCCCTGATAACCTGAATAGCCGTAACTCCTAAAAGGATAACCTTTATATTGACCTTTCTCAGTAATGAGTTGTTTTTTATTAAAGATACCTGTTTTATAAAACTGAAATGTAGAATAATTTCTCCCGGTTAAACCGCCAGAAACAAGAATCTGATCAAATAAATTCCAGCCATCCCGGTAAGCAAGGGTGCCCATTCCTTTCTTTAGCATTTTTTCCATAGGGTTATATAATTGATGTGGGTTTACTTCATTTTGAGTAGCTACAGTTTTTAATACTTCCTTGAAACTTTTATTGGTGGGATCATCGTTAAAATCGCCCATACTTATAATCTTAGCCAAAGGTTCTTTCTTAAATATGGAATCAAGAATAATTTTATGGTATAGATCCAGTAAAATCAAAGCCAGGCTTTCTGCTTATTACACGCAAATTAAAGATGCTACTGAAATTTCATTTTATTATGCCGATGGACTTTCAGGATTGGGTAGAAATAGCACTACAGCATTCGTGCAAGAGGTTTTAAGCGGAATTGATAAACAACATTTAGGTTTGGAAATGGGAGTTGAGGCCCAATTAACTTCAGCCATAAAATTAAAAGCTGCGGCGGCATTGGGACAATTTGTTTATAGCAATAATCCTGAACTCTATTTAACTTCAGACGATTTTAATGATATGGTAGATTACGGGACTTCTTATTTAAAAAATTACAGGATAGCCGGCGGCCCGCAGAGAGCCGCGCAAATTGGATTTGAATATCGTGACCCCGATTATTGGTGGTTTGGAACTACAATAAATTTTTTCTCCCAGGCTTTTCTGGATGTAAGTCCGTTAACTAGAACTGCGAATTTCCTGAATGATAGCGATGGTCTACCCATTTTGAATTACGATGAAAATGTTGCCGAGAAACTGCTAAAACAAGAACAATTTAAAGATTATATGCTTGTAAATGCCATAGGTGGCAAATCCTGTTTGGTAAAAGGAAAGTTTATCGGCTTCTTTGTGAGTCTCAATAATATTTTTGATAAGCTCTATAAAACCGGTGGCTTCGAGCAATCCCGAAATGCCAATTACCGCACTTTAAAACAAGACCGGGATAGGGAAAACCCCATTTTTGGACCTAAATACTATGGCACCGGTGCTTCCTATTTTGCTATGATTTATGTTAGATTTTAAAATTATAGTTATGAAAAATTTCAATTTAATTGTAACTGTTTTATTCGCTTTTTTAGCTACTTCTTGCGTGAAAACTGATGATTTTCAGCTGCCGGAATCCAAAAATAAAGAGATAAATATTGAAGGAAATATTACCGGAATTTCTGCAGTAAAAAGCAATTTTAATCCAGAAACCGAAGAAATCTATGTTTTTTCTGAAACCAATACGGTAATGGAAGCTTGTGTAGTTTCCAGTGATGAGGGTGGAAATTTTTATAAAGAACTGGTGTTGCAGGATAAACCTGAAAACCCAACTGCTGGCATATTACTTCTGGTAGATGATAATTCGCTTTTTGAAACCTATAATTTTGGAAGGAAAATCTATGTAAAATTAGACGGTCTCGCTTTATGGTCTAACAATGGAGTGCATCAATTAGGAGTTCAAAATAGGGGAGACGTGGTGGCAATCCCACCTTCAAGGATAGACGATCATATTATTAGAACTATGGAAACTGCGGAAATTCTTCCACTACAACTTGAAATTTCAGAATTTAATGAAAGACACGAAAATTTATTTATTAAAGTTAAAAATGTCCAGTTCAATCTAAACCTACTAAGGGAACAGCATCATTATACTTTTGCAGGGGAAATAACCGATGAGTATGATGGTGAAAGGCAGCTGGAAAGTTGCCGTACCGGTGCCAGCGCGATGTTAAGCACCAGTACTTTCTCGGGTTTTAAATCCCTTTATTTGCCTGAAAATTCCGGAAGCGTAAAGGGGATTCTAACCCGTAATTTTTACGATGATTATTTTGTGATCGCGGTAAATTCACCCGATGATTTTAATTTTGATGAAGATCGATGCGACCCCGAATTTCTTAAATGTGAGGGTGATAATATAAGGGGTGGTTCCCTCATTTTCGAAGAAAATTTCATTAATATAGCAAGTCTTTCTGCATTAGAAAATAATGGATGGACTAACATAAATGTAAACGGCGGCAAAGCATTTGAACCGGGAACATTTGACGGGAATAGGTATATTCGGGTTTCAGCATATAATACCGAAGAAACCCCTATGGAAGTCTGGCTGGTGAGTCCGCCAATAGATTTGGATGAAGTTTCAGAAGCAAATTTATCTTTTGAGATTATGTCTTCTTATGATAATGCAACCATTCTAAGCGTGCTCGTTACAGAGGAATTTACCGGGAATGTCCTAACCACGAATTGGAGGCCGGTAGATGCTGTAATTCCTATAGGCCCAACTAATCAATACGGAAAAAGATTTGTAAAAAGTGAAATAGATATTACCTGCTTAAAGGGAGATATCCATTTCGCCTTTAGATATTTAGGTGCTGCACCAGATAAAAGCACAACTTATCATATTGATAACATACGAATAAGCGGGAATTGAGTAAATTGGGAGATTATTTAAACTCGGCGCATGAAGCAAAAATTACTCTTTTTATTCTTGATAATTACATCTTTAAGCTCTGCTCAACATTCCCAGGATTTTGCCGGAAATTGGTTCTGGAAATCTCCAGACGGCCAGAATACCATGGAATTAGAACTGGAGTATGAAAGCCAGGGAAGTATTAAAGGTAATCATTGCGTGATCTTCTCACAGGGTGAAAATACCGATTGTAAAAGAAAAAATGGAAATTCGTTTACAATCAATTTGGTTAAAATCGCTGAAGGTGTTTACGACGGAACTATAGAAAGTGCCGTAAGTTATACTTCAGGAAAAATACGTTTGCAATATATAGACAGTGAAAAAGCTATTCGTTTTTATCTAAAAGAAGTGCCTCCCGGAGAATTCTATATGCCCAAGGAGGCTTTTTTAGTTAGATAATTTATTTTTGATAAGCTTCGCTGTAAGGCGACCAGATTTCATAAATAGGATCTCCTTTAGAGCTTTTGCCTTTATGATGCCATTTGCCATTTTTAACTTCATATTGAAACTCTAAACTTGCTCCTACACGGCTGGCATCTCGTGAAAAGAATTCAATATTTTCAGTATATTTTCCATTTTCTGCAGAATAAGTTCCTCCACCCGTTCCATTAAATTCTTTGGTAGCCGAATTAAAGGCGATCCATTGAAACCTTCCACCGCTTAAAATTTTTACCGTGCGCCTGTCACCTGGGGTCATCGTACTCATTTCCCCGTTTCTTTCACGGCCGGTAATTACCCAGTTTCCTGTTAAAGCATCTGATTTATCTGAAACACGTTCCCATATTTTAGTAGTATTTCCGTCAGAAATTTCCATCTTGTTTTCACCTTCCCAGGTAATATTATATTCCCGTTCAGTCCCAATGTTTTCGGCATCGTAGGTGTCAAAATCCCGGATTTCGGTAAGGGTTTCATCTTCCAGGCTAAGTTCGCCTCCCGCAGCGCCTAAAAATTCATTATTACTTAAATTTTTAGAACCCAGGGCAAAATAACCGTCCTGAACTATTTTAATCACTTCACGATCGCTCACCGTTTCACCGTTTTTTTGAATTAGTTTCCAGGCGCCATCAAGCTCCTGAGCTCCCATTATTCCGAAGAAAAAAAGTAAGGGTAATAAGATTAATTTTTTCATTGTAGTAAATTATTGGTATACCCTAATTTACTGAAAATACCAATAAAAAGCCCCGAAATTTTCGGGGCTGTATACTTTTATTTTTCTTCTCCGTATTTATCATATTCCGGATATAGGAAGTTGTTATAGGGAAAACGGGTAATATGAATTTTACGAACAGCTTCATAAACTTTTCTGCGGAAATCTTCCATATTCTCTTTATTCAAAGCAGATATGAACAGAACGTTATCTCCCATTTTATTCATCCAGGTTTGCTTCCATTCTTTCAACGTATAATGCGCTTTTGTCCTTTCGGTCATTAAATCATCATCTTCAATTTCTTCAGCTTCATATTGATCAATTTTATTAAAAACCATAATCGTTGGTTTGTCATTACTCTTAATCTCACTCATAATCTGGTTAACCGATTCTATGTGATCTTCAAAGTTAGGGTGAGAAATATCTACCACGTGAAGTAATAAATCGGCTTCTCTAACTTCATCTAAGGTAGATTTAAAAGACTCTACTAGTTGTGTAGGCAACTTCCTTATAAATCCTACCGTATCGGTTAAAAGGAAGGGTAAATTTCGAATTACCACTTTTCTTACCGTAGTATCCAAGGTTGCGAAAAGTTTATTTTCGGCAAAAACCTCACTTTTACTAATGGTATTCATTAAAGTAGATTTCCCAACATTGGTGTAACCTACCAGTGCAACCCTTACCAACTGCCCGCGGTTACCACGCTGCACCTCCATTTGTTTGTCTATGGTTTCAAGTTTTTTCTTTAATAGGGAAATTTTGTCTCTAACAATCCTACGGTCAGTTTCAATTTCTGTTTCCCCTGGCCCACGCATTCCAATACCACCACGCTGGCGTTCAAGGTGAGTCCACATTCCCGCAAGTCTCGGTAATAAATATTCATATTGGGCAAGTTCTACCTGCGTTCTCGCGTAACTGGTTTGTGCGCGTTGAGCAAAAATATCGAGGATAAGTGTAGTTCTATCTAAAACTTTACATTTCAGGATTTTCTCAATATTTTTCTGTTGAGCAGGAGAAAGTTCATCATCAAAAATAGCGGTGCCTACGTCATTTTCATCTACGAACTGTTTAAGCTCGTTCATCTTCCCTGTCCCTATAAAAGTTTTTGGATTGGGTTTATCCATATTCTGGCTAAAACGCTTTATCACTTCCCCGCCTGCGGTATAGGTAAGGAATTCTAATTCGTCCAGGTATTCTTCTAATTTATCATGCCCCTGCTCTTTGGTTACAATACCAATTAGAACAGCTTTCTCGTGGGTTAGGTCGGTTTTTTCAATCATAAATACAAAGTTACACAATAGATTGCTACTGCGATTTTTGCGGAAATTATTTCAACATATATTTAACTAAAATAGGCTCATAAACAACAAACCCGCCGGAAAAGGCAGGTTGTATTTTTAATTTTGTGGTGGTTTTGTCTTCACTTTCAACTCGTTTCAGTATTTAAATAATCAAAATAACTACGGAAACAAGTTCAGCATAAATTATGGGTTTGTTATTGGTTAAAATCCATAATTAAACCCTAAACCAAAAACTTCTCTAATTTGAAAACCTTTTACTGCATTGTCGTCGTAAATAGCCTGGAAAATAAGGTTTGTAGAAAGATAATCGTTAATCTTCATTTTCATGTTCATCGTATAATCGATATCTACGTTTTGAGGATCTTCCAAATAGTTGGAGTAGAGGTTAATTAAATTCTCCATAGTTACATTCTCAATTATATCGAATTGCGCGTAACCCGAAACCGATGCACCAAGTTCAAAACGCATGGCTTTCCCTGCATCTACACCAAAATAATCACCATCTACATAATCTGGACCTGAAGTAAAATCTTTATCTACAAAGACCATTCTTCCCGTAGCCGGTGCAAGATTTATATAGAAATTTTCACTTTTTTTCCACATCATACCGGGACCAAATTGAAGGTAAGCGGGAGATAGAAAATTGGTATATTCACTTCGGGTTGTTTGGCCGCTTTCAGGGTCTTCGCCGAATTTATAGCCCTTTGTAATTTGCGTTCTAAAATTAAGAAAAAGCGAATAATACCAGTTTGATTCCTGTACCTGCTTTCCCGCAATCGAATTAAATTCTAAGCGGTCACTTGTTTTCCTGGCAAATTCGTCACTTCGCTGTTTAGTCATCCCATAATCAAGGAGCAATTTATTATCCCAGGTAAAATCGTCTTTTAAATAATTAAAATCGTAATCAAAAAGAAGGTTTCCAGCAATATTGGAAGTTCCACCGCCCGTCCACTCTTCATTAAAGGCTGACTGATTAAAAAGAATGGCTATGTTTCCTTCTTTTGTCCATCCTTGTTTTTGTTCTTTCTCTTCTTCCTGAGCCGATAAATTAAAAATCCCGCCACAAAGGGCGAGAGCAAATAATAATTTTTTCATTTTGTTTATAATTTAGGATCCCTATCTGGATGTTTACCACTATTTTGTATTTACTTCCTGCGTTTTGCTAATTGTAGCAGTATACATCCAGAGGGTTCAACTTAATTTTTTGGTTTTTTATACAATGGTACCGACGAGCAAGCCTCACCATACATTAAACTTTTAACTACCGGTTGCAGTTTTTCTATTAAAAGTAAATAGGCATTTTTTGGAACCGGTTTGTGAGAGCAGCCTTTAACGATCACAGGTTTATCTGTAAGATTACTAACATCCATTTTATTAATAGCTTCGGTATAAAGTACGGTTTCCAAAGTTTCCAGGTCACCGGTGATTACTTTTTTTGCATATGGCTGTAAATAAGTAGCCAATAACATATATGCCCAGGCAGGGATTATTGCATCGCTGGAGCAGGTAAGGGCTATAAATTTATCCTGGTATTGACTCCAGTCGTGGTTTTTGGCCTGTTCTCTAAATTCTCCTTCCCGCAGCACGAAACCTTCCAGAAGCCAGTCTTTTACATCAAACAATACGCGTTCCCCCTCAGGATAATAATCCTCCAGGTTAAAGGTAATAAGTTTACTGTTGGCTATTCGGTTTACTATTTCTTCGGCCATAAAATGGGTTAAGTGTTAATGGTTAAAATTTAATAAACATTTAAAGTAAAAGTTTTTATTCCCCTTTGGGAGCCAAGGGACTTTTATAAAAGACCTAATTCCAGTTTTGCTTCCTCGCTAATAAGGTCCTGATTCCACGGCGGATCGAAAGTAATTTCTACTTCTGCATCTTTTACCGTATCTATAGAAGCTACCCTCTCCTTTACTTCCTGCGGCAAACTCTCTGCTACAGGGCAGTTTGGTGTGGTTAAGGTCATTAATATTTTCACTTCGTGATCGGTATTTACCATTACGTCGTAAATAAGGCCTAATTCGTAAATATCTACCGGGATTTCTGGATCATAAATAGTTTTTAAAACCTTTACGATCTTTTCTCCTAATTCCTGTGTGTCTATTTCCTGTTCCATTTTAATTAAGTTGTGTTTGGTATGCTACAGCATACATTTTAAGTTGTTTGATCATACTCACCAAACCATTGGCGCGGGTAGGAGACAAGTGCTCTTTAAGGCCAATTTCATCAATAAATTTCGTGTCGGCTTCAATAATTGCTGAAGGATGATGATTGGAAAATGCCCTAATTAAAATGGCTACAATTCCCTTGGTAATAATCGCATCACTATCGGCCGTAAAAACCAATTTCTCATCTTCAAGTTCAGCGTGAACCCACACTTTACTTTGACAACCTTTAATAAGGTTTTCGTCTATTTTATATTTTTCGTCTATAAGCGGAAGCGCTTTTCCAAGCTCTATCATATACTCATAACGCTGCATCCAGTCCTCGAACATTGCAAATTCGTCTACAATTTCTTGCTGTATTTCCTGTATCGTTTTACTCACTATCTTCTGTTTTTTGCAGGTTTAAAAGCTCCTGATTTTCTTTAGATAAAAATATTAAATCTTTATCGCTAATTCTAACATTTCTAATTTCGGGAATTACTTCATTCATAATCTCTTCATATTCCATTTGCCCTTCGCAGTACATTTTGGTTCCCAACGGCGGATTGAATTTCACGATAGAATCCTGAATTTTATAGGTGGCTACAAAATTGTTGCAACCGGTTTTTCCCGATAACCTTTTTTCTGTACCATTAAAATTTAAAATGAAACCTTCTGCAGAAATATCTTCTCCATCCATTTCTACTAAATTATAATCGCCACTTAGTGAATTCAGGTCTGCTGGATCTTCTGAAATTTTTTCTTCTGAATTTCCGCAGGAAATCATTAAAAATGCGCTGAATATAAATAAGATCTTTTTCATTTAATATATTTAGGAAAGCATTGATTTTGCTTTTATAACTGCATCAATAAACCGGTCTATTTCTTCTTTGGTATTATAAAACGAAAAAGAAGCCCGAACAGTACCTGGAATTTTATAAAAATCCATAATAGGCTGTGCGCAATGGTGGCCGGTCCTTACCGCGACCCCCATTTTATCTACGAGCGTCCCAATATCATACGGATGAAGCCCTTCAATATTAAAGGAAATAACTGCGGTCTTTTCTCTTGAAGTCCCGTAGAGTTTCATCCCTTCAATTTCCTGAAGTTTTAAAGTAGCATAATCCAACAATTCTTCCTCGTAACGGGAAATTGCTTCAAAACCAATACTATTCATATAATCTATAGCTGCGCCAAAAGCAATGCCACCACAGATATTAGGCGTACCCGCTTCAAATTTATGAGGAAGACCGGCATAAGTTGTTTTTTCAAAGCTTACCGTAGCAATCATTTCGCCACCACCCTGGTAGGGGGGGAGTTTATTCAGCCATTCTTCTTTGCCATATAAAACGCCAACACCTGTTGGGCCACACATTTTATGTGCAGAAACCACATAGAAATCCACATCTAATGCCTGTACATCTGCCTTAATATGCGGGGCAGCTTGCGCGCCATCTATTAAAACGGCTGCGCCTTTCTCGTGGGCTCTATCTATAATCTTTTTAATAGGATTTATGGTTCCCAAAGCGTTTGAAACGTGGTTTAGGAAAACCATTTTTGTTTTTTCTGAAAGCAATTCTTCAAAAGATTCGTAAATAAGTTCTCCCTGTTCGTTCATAGGAATAACTTTCAGTTTTGCACCAGTTTTTTCGCAAAGCATTTGCCAGGGCACAATATTGGAATGATGCTCTAATGCTGAAACCAGGATTTCATCGCCTTCTTTTAGAATAGATGAAAAACCACTTGCCACGAGGTTAATCCCGTGCGTAGTTCCTGATGTAAAAATGATCTCATGAGATTTTCCAGCATTAAAATGTTGCTGAATTTTTTTCCTGGCACCTTCATATTTGTCGGTTGCTTCCTGAGACAGGCTGTGCACACCGCGGTGAATGTTGGCATTGTAATTAGAATAATAATCTACAATAGCATACATTACCTGTTTCGGCGTTTGCGAAGTTGCTGCGTTGTCAAAATAAACCAGGGGGTAACCATTAACTTCCCTATTTAGGATAGGGAAGTCTTTTCTAATTTCGTCAACGTTAAATGCTATATTATTAGTAGCAATGCTCATTTTTATATTTATTTGAGGATTCTATTAAAGCTACTTTTAATAGCGATTTACAGGTTGAATCCTAATTCTACGCCCAATTTAAGGGCTATAAGTTTATTGATTCTCTTCTTAATCTCTGGAATTTTTACACTTTCCAATACATTATTAGCAAATGCATACATTAAAAGTCCGCTGGCTTCTTTTCTTGGAATACCACGAGATTGAAGATAGAATAATGCTTCTTCGTCTAACTGTCCAATAGTACAACCGTGGCTACATTTTACATCGTCTGCAAAAATTTCCAGCTGAGGTTTTGAGTTTATGGTTGCTTTATCGTTTAATAAAACATTATTGTTAGACTGGTAAGCATTTGTTTTTTGCGCTTCTTTTTCAACCACTACTTTCCCGTTGAAAACACCAACCGATTTTTCATCAAAAATACCTTTGTAATCCTGGTGCGATTCACAATTTGGTTCTATGTGATGTACCAAAGTATTATGATCTACGTGTTGTTTTCCTTCAATA
This sequence comes from Salegentibacter agarivorans, assembly GCF_900113135.1. Classification (GTDB taxonomy): domain Bacteria; phylum Bacteroidota; class Bacteroidia; order Flavobacteriales; family Flavobacteriaceae; genus Salegentibacter; species Salegentibacter agarivorans. The sequence goes on from NZ_FOOH01000021.1 coordinate 13,479, forward strand.
ATGGTAACACCTTTCATAGTAGAATCTATGCGTTCCCCTCTTTGATAAAAATTAAGGTTGTTACGCGTTAATTTTCCGCCAAGAGAAAAAGTATGTACAGAGCAAAAACTTTCAGATTTCTGTTCTATGTAGGTATTATCAATTAAAGACGCCGAAAGTTTGTCGTTCTGAATCTTATAATAATCTACTATAGCACGTTTATCAGCAAAAATTTCGGTAACCGAATTAGTAAGCACCGGTTGATCTGTTAAACTTTGGTGACGCTCAATAATCTGGCAATGGGAATTTTCGTCTACCACAATTAAATTACGAGGCTGCACTAATAAAGAAGATTCGTTTCCGGTAGAGAAATTAATGATCTGAATTGGTTTATCGGCCATCGTATTCTTGTGAATATGAATAAAAGCCCCTTCTTTGGTAAAAGCAGTATTCAACGAATTTAGTCCATTTTTTGGAGCAATTTTGTTGAAATAATTATCAATTACCGGTTTATAAAGATCTTTATTTAAAGCCGAAGACATTAAGCAAACATCAATCTTATCATGCGTAGTGCTAGATAAGTGTGATGAGTAAATACCATCTATAAACACTAAATCGTAAGTATCTATCTCGTGGATAAAATACTTTTTAATGTCTTTATATTCAAGCGTATTTTCCTGTTTTGGAAAAAGACTATAATCTTCCTTTAAAATTGATTTAAGGGAAGTATATTTATAATCTTCCTGCTTTCGGTTTGGGAAACCTATAGTTTCAAAATCCTTAATCGCCTGATTTCTTATTTTATGAAGATCATCGTTAGAACCTGTGTACTCTTCTTCAAAAGCCAGGAAAGATGATACTAATTTCTCTTTTAATTCCATGATAATGTATTTTGTCTTTCCCGCGTAAGCGGGAAACTTGACCAGTCTTCAAAAAGACTAAAATAGCTTTTCTTACTTTTTTCGAAATAAGTTATTAAACCGCTTTTTCGGCTTTAACCCATTCGTAACCTCTTTCTTCCAGCTCGAGTGCAAGTTCTTTACCGCCAGATTTCACTATTTTACCGTCTATCATTACGTGAACTACATCTGGTACAATATAGTTAAGCAAACGCTGGTAGTGAGTAATTAGCAAAACTGCGTTGTCTTTGCTTCTTAATTTGTTTACCCCGTCGGCAACAATTTTAAGGGCATCAATATCCAAACCTGAATCGGTTTCATCAAGAATAGCCAATTTTGGTTCTAACATTGCCATTTGGAAGATTTCATTTCTTTTCTTTTCTCCACCTGAAAACCCATCATTTAAAGATCTTGACAAAAATTTACGGTCAATTTCCAAACTTTCAGATTTCTCTCTAATCTTTTTCAGCATTTCATTTGCCGGCATATCTTCCAGTCCATTAGCTTTTCTATGAGCGTTAATGGCGGTTTTCATAAAATTGGTAACTGAAACTCCAGGAATTTCCACCGGATATTGAAAAGAAAGAAAGATACCTTTATGAGCTCTTTCTTCAGGATCCATTTCTGAAATCTCTGTGTTTTCAAAAATAATTTCTCCCTGGGTTTGTTCAAATTCCTCTTTTCCCGCAATTACCGAAGAAAGTGTACTTTTTCCTGAACCATTAGGTCCCATAATAGCGTGAACTTCTCCGGGATTAATATCAAGATTAATTCCTTTTAAGATTTCTTTATCTTCTATACTTGCGTGTAAATTCTTTATTTGTAGCATAAATTATCTGTATGCATCCCGAATAAATTTGGGATTGGTTTATTATTCTTCTTCCTGTTCTTCTAAAGCCTTCTCAGACTCCAGAATTTCTATAATTTCTCTTATTTCTATATTCTCATCCCAGCCTTCCTGTCTTGGGTTGGGCACAATTTTTCCTTTAACTTTTACTGGAACCATATCGAATTCTTCCTTCTGAAATGGTTGTACCTGCTCGGCGAGTACTTTAGACATCGAGTCTATAGTTACACCATAAACAAAATCGCTTCCTCTTAAAATTGCTGCATCGCCGGCATAAATAAATTCACCGGTTAGCGTTTGAATACTATCGGGAACTTTTTCTGCTTCAGGCTGGTTCATTAGATCCTGGCGGCCTTCGTCCTGACAGGAAAAAGCCGTAAAAGCAAGGCTAAGAATTAGTAAAAACTTCTTCATTTCTTCAATCTTCATTCGCCCAAATTATCCTACAGATCCTTCCAGAGAAATTTCTAATAGTTTTTGTGCTTCCACTGCAAACTCCATAGGTAGTTTGTTCAATACCTCTTTACTAAACCCGTTAACAATAAGAGCAATAGCTTTCTCGGTATCAATACCACGTTGGTTACAGTAGAAAATTTGGTCTTCTCCAATTTTACTTGTGGTGGCTTCGTGTTCTACCTGCCCGCTTTTGTTTTTAACTTCAATATATGGGAAGGTATGCGCGCCACATTTATTTCCCATTAAGAGGGAATCACATTGTGAAAAGTTACGGGCATTTTCAGCTCTGCCGTTTATTTGCACGAGTCCGCGATAAGAGTTTTGCGACTGTCCCGCTGAAATACCTTTAGAGATAATGGTACTCTTGGTATTTTTACCAAGGTGAACCATTTTTGTACCGGTATCTGCCTGCTGGTGGTTGTTGGTAACCGCGATTGAATAAAATTCACCAATAGAATTATCTCCTTTTAAAATACAGGATGGATATTTCCAGGTTACTGCAGATCCCGTTTCAACTTGCGTCCAGGAAATCTTAGCTCCTTTTTCACAAAGTCCACGTTTGGTTACGAAGTTATAAACTCCTCCTTTTCCTTCTTTACTTCCCGGGAACCAGTTCTGTACAGTACTGTACTTAATTTCGGCATCATCTAATGCTATAAGTTCTACAACCGCCGCGTGTAATTGATTTTCGTCACGGGTAGGTGCGGTACAACCTTCAAGATAACTAACATAACTTCCCGGTTCTGCAACTACAAGCGTACGCTCAAATTGCCCGGTACCAGCCTGGTTAATTCTAAAATACGTTGAAAGTTCCATTGGGCATCTAACGCCTTTTGGAATGTAGCAAAATGAACCATCACTAAATACTGCAGAATTTAATGCTGCGTAAAAGTTATCGGTTGTAGGTACTACTGAGCCTATGTATTTTTTAACAAGCTCAGGATGTTCCCTGATTGCTTCTGAAATTGAACAAAAAATAATTCCTTTTTCAGCTAGCGTCTTTTTAAATGTTGTGGTTACAGAAACAGAATCCATAACTACATCTACAGCAACACCGGCAAGTTTTTTCTGTTCGTCTACAGAAATTCCAAGCTTTTTAAAAGTATCCAACAATTCTGGATCTACTTCGTCTAAACTCTCGTATTTAGGTTTTTTATTAGGAGCCGAATAGTAAGAAATATTCTGAAAATTTGGCTTTTCGTAATGCACGTTAGCCCATTCAGGTTCTTTCATGGTTTTCCAATGGCGATATGCTTTTAGTCGCCATTCAGTCATCCATTCCGGTTCTTCTTTCTTTTTGGAGATCGCTCTAACAATATCTTCATTTAATCCCACAGGAAATGTATCCGATTCAATGTCGGTATAAAACCCGTACTCATATTCTTTCGTTTCGAGCTCTTTTTTTAAATCATCTTCAGTATATGCCATCTCTTATTTATTCAAAAATATTTAAGGTTCAAAAGTTTAAAAATTTCGAGGTTTAATCTTTATTTTTAAATTCTGTTCCTTTTAATTAATTACAGAGAAAAACTTTCTCCGCATCCACAGGTTCTTTGGGCGTTAGGATTATTAAATACAAATCCCTTGCCGTTTAATCCGCCAGAAAATTCTAAAACAGTTCCTGCCAGGTATAATACGCTGCGTTTATCTACTACTATTTTTATATCGTTGTCTTCAAAAAGTTTGTCATCTTCGGCCTTGGATTTGTCAAAATTTAACTCATAAGACAAACCAGAGCAGCCTCCGCTTTTCACACCTACCCGAACAAAGTCTTTCATATTGTCAAAACCCTCTTCACTCATAAGTGTGGCAATCTTTTTTTTAGCGCTTTCGCTTACTTTTATCATAGCTTAAAAAGATTAATTCTAAATTGGGTACAAATATACTATAAAACAAGCGGTTTACCATAGCGCTGGTATATGTTTTAAGAATACATTGATAAGTCCTGCCAATTCTAATTTTTGAAAGGTCAATTGCTTTTAAATAACTGAAAATTAAAGCATTTAGTGTTTATTTTCAATTCTTTCTGAAATAAATAAACCGTCGTTTTTTTAATCTATGCCTATCTTTATAATGGCAGTTGAATAATATTCAGTTATTTTGCAAATTAAAATAATTAGTTATGTTTCAGGATAGTCAGGATATGCGCACAAACCTTTCAGAATTAGGTGAATTTGGATTAATAGATCATCTTACCAAAGGTTTTGAACCCAAACTTTCTTCAACTGTAAAAGCCATTGGCGACGATGCTGCAGTATTAAATTTTGAAAATAAACACACCGTAGTAACTACAGATCTTTTGGTGGAAGGTGTTCATTTTGATTTGGCTTATATGCCTCTTAAACATTTGGGGTATAAGGCGGTAATGGTAAATGCTTCAGATGTTTACGCAATGAATGCTAAAGCCACCCAAATCACTGTTTCTATAGCAGCTTCAAACAGGTTTCCGGTAGAAGCGCTGGAAGAATTATATTCGGGTATTGAACTTGCTGCGAAATTATATAATATTGATGTGGTAGGTGGTGATACTACTTCTTCAACTTCAGGCTTATTAATTAGTATCACCGCACTCGGCATTGCTGACAAAGAAGATATTGTTTACCGTAGCGGTGCTAAACCAAATGATTTGCTTGTGGTGACCGGCGATCTTGGTGCGGCTTATATGGGTCTGCAAATTTTAGAGCGTGAAAAAGAGGTTTTTAAAGCCAATCCGAACGCCCAACCAGATCTGGATCCTTATACTTATTTAATTGAAAGACAATTGAAGCCGGAAGCAAGAAAAGATATTGCGCCTTTATTGAAGGAACTTGGTGTAAAACCAACTTCTATGATAGATATTAGCGACGGACTCTCCTCTGAAATCATCCATTTATGTAAAAATTCTCAGGTTGGTGCAAATTTATATGAAGAGAAAATTCCGCTAGACCCGGCAGTGATTTCGGTTTGTGAGGAGTTTGATATAGATAGTACTACTATTGCTTTAAGTGGTGGCGAAGATTACGAATTACTTTTCACTATTTCCCAGGAAGATTATGATAAAATAAAAGCAAATCCTAACTTAACCGTAATAGGCCATATGGCAGAGGAAAAAGAAGGAATGCATTTAATAACGCGTGCAAACCAGAAGTTGCCACTAATTGCAAGAGGCTGGAATTCTATGGAAGATAAAAATGAAAAATCTGAGAAAAAGGAATAAATTTCCGGGAATTTAATTCCGAAATAAATGCTTAAGAAGCGTGAGCGTAATGCTTACGCTTTCTTTTTTGGTGTATTTTGGAAATATAATCGTTGGTTTCTTTGAATTTTGGGGTTAAGCGAGCCAAAAAACCATTTGCGGTATCGGTCATTTCCATGCCGCATTTCTCGCATTTGTATTCGTGAACGTGATCTGTAACATTTTTAGACACGCGTAATTTATGCCCGAAAATGCTGCAAAGAACTCTTCCGAATGAAAATCTAGTAGGGTGTTTTTCTTTCATAAAAGCTTGATTTTCTTATTTCTTAAAGTCTAAAGTATAAAAAAAAGTTAAACTTTCGACAAAAAGTTAAAATTTATCGACAAATTGCAAAACTTTAAAGAGTTCATTTTTATCTTCCAAAAAGGCTAAATGACCACCCGGAAGACTTTCAAACTCACTTCCACAACGTTTAGCTATGACTTTTATTGTGTTAAAATCCATAACAGGATCATTTTTTCCTGCAATCACAATTTTTTGTCCTTTAAAATTTGCAAAAAGCCCGGTGTGATCTGTACGAATTTTCATTCCTTTAATTGCAGCGTAGATTCCTTCAGTAGAAAACTTAAGAGCGCGATTTTTTAATTCTTCAATTTGAGGTTTGAATAATTTATTATTTGCTGGCATCAATAAATTTGAGATAGCCATACTTACAAAAGCGCTTTTGTTTTTTAGAACCAAAGCAGCCGCGCGGTCGCGATTTGCTTTTCGTTCTTCAGAATCTGCCTGCGGAGTAGAATTTACCAACACCAGACTGTTGCACATTGTAGGAAAAATATTTTGAAATTCCAAACTCACATAGCCACCCATAGAATGACCTGCAAAAGAAGCCTGTTGAATATCAAGCTCGTCCAAAACCGCTTTTACTGCTTTTGCCATTTCAGCCATCGTGTGCACTTCTACAATATTCCCAGATTCACCGTGCCCGGGGAGGTCTATGCAAATAACCTTTCGCTTTGCTGATAGTTCTACCACAAAATCCTGCCATATTTCTTTAGACTCTAAAAAGCCATGCAAGAGAACTAGAGGATTTCCTGTTCCCTGTGAGGTAAAAGAAATAGGTGTGTTTTTATAGGTTGTTTTCATTAGTGCTTAAAATAGAAAAAGCCACGAATTCACAAAATAATTCTTGCATTCGTGGCTTTGGTTTTAAATCGTCATCCTGAACTGGTTTCAGGATCTTTCATTATTCTGGTAGATCTCATATTTGAATCTGAAACAAGTTCAGATACGTAAAAAGTAATTGACCTATTCTATTAAGAATTCATAATATCCTCAATCTCCTCAATTTCAATTGGGATATTGCGCATTAAGTTGAAAGGCTCGCCTTCTGGCTGAATTACCACATCATCTTCCAAACGAATTCCGAAACCTTCATCGGGTAAATAAATTCCCGGTTCTACGGTGAAAACCTGGTTGGGCTTCATGGGTTCGGTTAAAATCCCGTAATCGTGGGTGTCTAATCCAATATTATGCGCGGTCCCGTGCATAAAATATTTTTTATAAGCAGGCCATTTTGGGTCTTCATTTTGAACATCGGCTTTATCCAATAAGCCATGATCTAGTAATTCTGATGTCATTAATTTACCGACTTCTTTATGGTATTCTGCCCATATTGTTCCGGGAACCAACCATTTTGTAGCTTCTTTTTTAACCTTATTTACAGTGTTGTAAATCTGTTTCTGTCTATCAGAAAACTTTCCTGAAACCGGAATAGTTCTGGTCATATCACTGGAATAATTGGCATATTCTGCCCCGGTGTCTAAAAGGATTAAATCTCCTTCTTTACATTGTTGGTTATTCTCGGTATAATGCAGTACGTTGGCGTTATTTCCACTGGCAATAATTGGAGTGTAAGCGAATCCGCGGCTACGGTTTCTAATCATTTCATGCCAGTATTCGGCTTCAATTTCGTGTTCCCACACTCCGGGTTTTGTGAATTTTAATGCCCTGCGGAAAGCTTTTTCGGTAATATCGCAAGCTTTTTGCATTAGATCCAGCTCAATAGGGTCTTTTACTGAACGTAGACGCTGCAAAATAGGATTACTTTTCGCTACCTGGTGTGCAGGATATTTTTCTTTACACCATTTTATAAATCTTTCGTCACGAGTTTCGGTTTGTACATTCGCACGATAATGCTCGTTGGTATTGAAATATACTGTCTCGCATTGGGACATTACTTCAAAGAAAATCTTCTCAAAATCCTGAAGCCAGTAAACCGTTTCTATACGGCTAACTTCTAAAGCTTTTTCCTTATCTAATTTTGCGCCTTCCCAAACTGCGATATGCGGATTAGTTTCCGTAAGAAATAAAATCTCACGATGCTCCGGTTTTGGGGCATCCGGGAAAAGCACCAAAATTGCTTCCTCCTGGTCTACACCGCTTAAATAAAATAAATCCCTGTTTTGCTGAAAAGGCATGGTGCTATCGGCACCAATCGGGTAAATATCGTTAGCATTAAAAACCGCAAGGCTGTTAGGCTTCATTCCAGCCGTAAAGCTTTTTCGGTTTTTTATAAATAATTTACTGTCTATTTGATCGTATTTCATTTGTTTATATTTTAAACCTCGCAGGTTTCCAAAACCTGTGAGGTTTGTTCGTTTGTAAAGTCTTCCTGCAAAGTTATCATTATCTCCCAGAGGAAAAAACCTCCAGGCAAGCCTATAAGTATTATCTGGAACTATAACTTGATTTCGAGACAAATCCTGGTTTACTCATATAAACCCAAACGGTTTTTAAGCTCTAGATTTTTCTTTTGTAATTTTTTCACCTGCCTTAATAAATGCTGAATTGCTTCAAGCCCTTCCAAATTTATATCGAGGTCGTAATGCAAACGCCATAGCCTCTCAAATTCTGAAATCTCATCGCAATGCACATACTCTGTGTCTTCTACGGTAATAATTTCTATCAAACCGCTTTCGTAAAGCGAACTAACAAAAGTGCGTTTCACTTTATACCTTGCGCAAATCTCATCGGTTGGTATTAAATCTTCTAAATTCATGAGCGTAATTTTTGAAGTTCTTGAAACAGTTCTCTTTCTCTCGCGCTTAAGTTTGTCGGCATTTTTACATCATAAGTGATAATTAAATCTCCAAACTGATTTTCCTTTTTATATTTCGGAAAGCCTTTGCCTTTTAATTTCACTTTAGTTCCGGGTTGGGTTTCAGGCTTTACTTTTAACTTAACTTTTCCGCCAAAAGTGTCTACGGTGAGTTCCCCGCCAAGTAAAGCGGTATATAAATCCAGGTTTACAGTGCAGAATAAATTCTCTTTTTCTCTTTTGAATTTTGTGTTGTTTGCAATATTAAAAGTGATATAAAGATCGCCTTTAGGGCCACCCTGAACGCCCGGCCCGCCGTGACCTTTAATCTTAATGGTTTGCCCATTCTCAACTCCGGCGGGTATTGTAAGTCGGATATTTTTCCCATTTACCGTTAGCGTTTGTTTGTGACTGGTATACACATCGCTTAGGTTTAGCTGAAGTTCAGCATTAAAATCCTGGCCTTTAAAATGACGGCCGCGGCCTGAACCGTGAGCTCTTGCGCCACTGCCAAACATTTCTTCAAAGAAGTCTGAAAAAGTATCATCGTCAAAATTTCCTGAATAGGAATAGCCGCCCTGGCCGCCACCAAATCCGCCGCCCGAGTAAGCTCTGCCGCCAGAAGCTTGCTGTTGTTTTTTAGCTTCTTCGTAAGCATCGGCGTGTTGCCAGTCTTTCCCGTATTGGTCGTATTTCTTACGTTTTTCGGGATCGCTCAAAACTTCGTTGGCTTCGTTTATTTGCTGAAACCTGAGCTGAGCTTCCTTATTATTGGGGTTGAGATCTGGGTGATATTTCCTGGCCAGCTTCCGGTAGGCTTTTTTAATATCAGCCTGGCTGGCAGATTTATCTAATTCCAGCAATTTGTAGTAGTCTATAAAATCCATGAAAACTTATGAATTAATGTTGAAATTCTATCTCCTGAAATTACTAAAAAGCTGGCTTAGTTCCCATTAAGTTTTTGCAAAATCGGAGAAATTAGGAGAAATTCAACCAAAAGGTGATTTTCGCAATCTTCAAGTTTGGGAATAATATTTTTAATGTTTCCCGAAAATTCTACTCGAGTTTACTCCGAAGTAGTTTACTGCTGAAATTAAATTGTAATTATTATTAAAAATTATTTTTAATATGAAGTTAATATTCAATTTTAAATTTTCATATGTAACCAGATATACTCTATTAGCTTTTTTTATGAAATATTTATTCAATATTTGTTTCAATATTAATACTTAAAACTTTAATGCTGTGTGTGGAATTGTTTGTGCATTCGATTTAAAAGAGAAGTCTGAAGACTTAAGACCTCAAATATTAGAAATGGCTAAATGTTTAAGACATCGTGGCCCAGACTGGAGTGGAATTTATAGTGATGAAAAAGCGATTTTGGCGCATGAGCGTCTGGCTATTGTAGATCCTATTTCTGGTGGACAACCATTATTATCTGATGATAAACAGCTAGTGCTTGCTGCAAATGGCGAGATCTATAATCATAAAGAATTAAGAAGTCAGTTTCCAAATTATAATTTTCAAACAAAATCTGATTGTGAGGTTATCCTTGCGCTCTATAAAGAAAAAGGAGATAGCTTTTTAGATGAATTAAACGGGATTTTTGGTTTTGCTATTTATGATGCTGAGAATGATGAGTATTTTATTGCTCGAGATCATATGGGGATTATTCCTTTATATATAGGCTGGGATCAAAACGGAACCTTTTATGTAGCTTCAGAACTTAAAGCTCTGGAAGGAAAATGTACTAAGATTGAATTATTTCCTCCCGGGCATTATTTATCCAGTAAAAAGGAAGGTTTTCAAAAATGGTATGAGCGTGACTGGATGGAATATGATGCCGTAAAGGATAATGAAACCAGTATCGAAGATTTAAAGGAAGCTCTTGAAAAAGCGGTACACCGGCAGTTAATGAGTGATGTTCCTTATGGGGTTTTACTTTCAGGTGGCTTAGATTCTTCAATTACTTCTGCAGTTGCCAAATTGTATTCAGAAAAAAGAATAGAGAGTGACGATAAAGACGCGGCCTGGTGGCCGAGATTGCACTCTTTTGCCATAGGGTTAGAGGGTTCGCCAGATCTTGCGGCTGCACAAAAAGTGGCCGATCATTTAGACACGGTGCATCACGAAATAAAATTCACTATACAGGAAGGATTAGATGCGATTAAAGATGTGATTTATCATTTAGAAACTTATGATGTAACCACAATTAGGGCGTCTACTCCTATGTATTTAATGGCTAGAACTATCAAATCTTTGGGAATCAAAATGGTGCTTTCGGGTGAAGGTGCAGATGAAATATTTGGTGGATATCTTTACTTTCATAAAGCTCCGAGTGCAAAGGATTTTCACGAGGAGACCGTTCGAAAATTAGATAAATTACATCAATATGATTGTTTGCGGGCTAATAAATCTCTTAGCGCCTGGGGTATAGAGGGTCGTGTTCCATTTTTGGATAAAGAATTTATGGACGTAGCCATGAGAATAAACACGAAAGATAAGATGATTACCGGGGAACGTATTGAAAAATGGGTCCTAAGAAAGGCATTTGAAGATTATTTGCCAGAAAGCGTAGCCTGGAGGCAAAAAGAACAATTTTCAGATGGGGTTGGTTATAGTTGGATAGATACTTTAAAAGAATTGGTTAATGCAGAGGTGAGCGATGAGCAGCTTAAAAATGCACACTTTAAATTTCCAATTCAGCCACCATCTAGTAAAGAAGAATATTATTACCGATCTATTTTCACCGATCATTTTCCAAGTGATGCGGCAGCAATGTCAGTACCTTCTGTACCTTCTGTAGCTTGTAGTACACCAACCGCTTTAGAATGGGATGAGTCTTTTAAAAATATGAACGATCCATCGGGTAGAGCAGTAGCAAATGTTCATGCTGATAGTTACCAAAAAGCTTAGAAAAATAATTTCGAAAATTAAATTTTATTAAAAAGCTACCTAAATCTATGGGTAGCTTTTTTTATGGAGTTTTAATTCCTAACCTGGTTGTGAATTGTGTAGCCGTATTTATATGAATTTTCAGCAAAAAGAATTGAAGTGCCTTGGAAGATAGCATTAGGTAAAGGTTTTAAGCTTTATTATTGTGTTAATTCGGAATAATAATCTTCAACAAAATTATCGCTTACTTATACTTGTTCTAAATAGTCCTATAAACAGCCTTGAAAGTTTGTCCGTAAGTGATTTGGAGTGTATTTTTGCTGTTAAATTTCTATAAAATTATCAAACCAATGGGTGGATTTCTAAATTCAACCATAGCAAGAAAATTTGCTATGGCCTTATCGGGACTATTTCTGGTCTTATTTTTAGCTCAGCATTTCAGCATCAATTTTATTTCAGTATTCAGTAAAGACGTCTTTAATGAAGTTTCTCACTTTATGGGAACCAACTTTTTTGTCCAGGCTTTATTGCAACCGGTTCTAATTTTTGGAGTGATTTTTCACTTTGTAATGGGTTTTATACTGGAAGCGAAAAACCGTGGAGCAAGAGACATAAAATATGTGAAGTTTGCCGGAAATGAAAATTCAAGCTGGGTTTCAAGAAATATGATTTACTCCGGACTTGTAATTTTAGCTTTTTTAGGGCTTCACTTTTACGATTTCTGGTTTCCGGAAATGATTCATAAATATATAGAATCGCATCCCGAAGACGCTGCTCGTTATTATGATGAGTTAGTGGCGAAATTCCAAAGCCCGGTTAGAACAATATTATACGTGGTTTCATTTGTATTTTTGGCCCTTCACCTTTATCACGGCTTTTCTTCTTCTTTCCAATCTGTTGGATGGAGAAATAAGTACGCTAAAGGACTTAGAGGATTTACCAAAGCTTATGCGATCATCATACCGCTAGGATTTATTTTTATAGCCCTTTTTCACTATATTAATAACCTTTAATACGTAAGATTTATGTCAGTTTTAGATTCAAAAATACCTAAAGGGCCTCTAGCAGAAAAGTGGACCAATCATAAAAATGATATTAACCTGGTAAACCCGGCCAATAAGCGTAATATCGATGTTATCGTTATTGGAACAGGTCTTGCGGGAGGAGCTGCAGCTGCAACTCTTGCCGAATTAGGTTATAATGTAAAAACATTTTGTTATCAAGATTCTCCAAGACGTGCTCACTCAATCGCCGCCCAGGGAGGAATTAACGCCTCCAAAAATTACCAGGGAGATGGCGATTCAGATTACCGTTTGTTTTACGATACTGTAAAAGGTGGGGATTATCGTTCTCGTGAAGGGAACGTTTATCGTCTTGCTGAGGTTTCAGGAAATATTATAGATCAATGTGTGGCACAGGGAGTTCCTTTTGCCCGTGAATATGGTGGTTATTTAGATAACCGCTCTTTTGGTGGGGTGCTTGTTTCCCGTACCTTTTATGCGAAAGGACAAACAGGACAACAGTTGTTGTTGGGAGCATATTCAGCAATGAACCGCCAAATTAACCGTGGAAAGATCAAGCCTTACAACCGTCACGAAATGATGGATTTGGTATTGGTAGATGGTAAAGCTCGTGGAATTATTGCCAGAAATATGGTTACCGGTGAGATTGAACGCCACTCGGCTCACGCCGTGGTATTGGCTTCCGGTGGTTATGGGAATGTTTTCTTCCTTTCTACAAATGCGATGGGAAGTAACGTGATGGCAGCCTGGAGAGCTCACCGTAGAGGAGCTTATTTCGCTAACCCTTGCTATACACAAATTCACCCAACCTGTATTCCGGTTACCGGAGATCACCAGTCTAAATTGACTTTGATGTCTGAATCTCTTCGGAATGATGGACGAATCTGGGTGCCTAAGAAAGAAGAAGATGCAAAGGCAATAAGAGAAGGCAAGAAAAAACCAACAGAACTTTCAGAAGAAGAAAGAGATTATTATTTAGAGCGTCGCTATCCCGCATTTGGTAACCTTGTGCCTCGAGATGTGGCTTCAAGAGCAGCTAAAGAGCGTTGCGATGCCGGTTATGGAGTAAATAAAACAGGACAGGCAGTTTATCTTGATTTCTCTAGTGCTATTGAGCGTTACGGAAAAGAAAAAGCCTTTACCTCTGGAAATAAAAATGCTTCAAAAGAAGAAATTACAAAACTTGGGAAAGAAGTTGTGGCTTCTAAATACGGAAACCTCTTCGATATGTATCAGAAGATCGTAGACCAGAATCCGTATGAAACCCCAATGATGATATATCCTGCGGTTCACTATACAATGGGTGGACTTTGGGTAGATTACAACCTACAAACTACCATTCCTGGTTGTTATGCTGCCGGAGAAGCAAACTTCTCAGATCACGGCGCTAACAGACTTGGGGCTTCTGCATTAATGCAAGGGCTGGCAGATGGTTATTTTGTACTACCATACACTATTGGAGATTATTTATCAAAAGACATTCGTACCGGAGCAATTCCTACAGATTCAGCAGAATTTGAAGAAACCGAGAAAGCAGTGAAGGAGCGAATTGATAAAATGATGAATGCCGGCGGAACGAAATCTGTAGATTCCTATCACAAGGAATTAGGATTGATTATGTGGAACAAATGTGGAATGGCACGTAATGCAGAAGGATTAAAAGAAGCGATTGAAGAAATTGCAGCTTTAAGAGAAGATTTCTGGAAAAACGTAAAAGTTCCCGGAAGTGCAACTTCTAAGAACGCCGAGCTTGAAAAAGCAGGTCGTGTAGCAGATTTCCTTGAACTTGGAGAGTTATTCGCTAAAGATGCACTACATAGAGAAGAATCTTGTGGAGGGCACTTTAGAGAAGAATACCAAACCGAGGAAGGTGAAGCTTTAAGAGACGATGAGAACTTTAAGTATGTTGCTGCCTGGGAATATAAAGGGAAACCTGCAGATGCCGTGCTTCATAAAGAAGACCTGGTATTTGAAAATATAGAATTGAAAACAAGAAGTTATAAATAGAATTGAGATTTTAGTATTGAGTATAAAAGCTCAATACTAAATACTCACTACTCAATACTTTTAACGATATGAAGTTAACACTTAAAATATGGCGTCAGGAAAATGCCACTGCTAAAGGAAAAATGGTAGATTATCCTGTAGATGGGATAGACGGTGATATGTCTTTTCTTGAAATGCTGGATATACTTAACGAGCAGTTGGTAGAAAAAGGAGAAGATACCATTCAGTTTGATCACGATTGTCGTGAGGGAATTTGTGGTTCCTGTTCTTTGCAAATTAACGGGGAGCCTCACGGGCCAGATAAGTTAATCGCAACCTGCCAGTTGCATATGCGTTCTTTTAAAGATGGTGATACCATTTATATAGAGCCATTTAGAGCAAAAGCTTTTCCGGTAATAAAAGACCTTATTGTAGATCGTACTGCTTTTGACAGGATTCAACAAGCCTGGGGATATGTTTCGGTAAATACTTCGGGGAACACCGTAGATGCCAATACTATTCCTATAGAAAAAGAAAAAGCCGATGAAGCTTTTAACGCGGCAACCTGTATTGGTTGTGGAGCTTGTGTAGCAGCTTGTAAAAATGCAAGTGCTATGTTGTTTACTTCAGCAAAAGTTTCTCAATATGCTTTGCTTCCGCAAGGGCGTGTAGAAGCTACTGAGCGTGTTCAGGCAATGGTTAGACAAATGGACGAAGAAGGATTTGGAAACTGTAGTAATACGGGAGCCTGCGAAATAGAATGTCCTAAAGGAATTTCTTTAGAGAATATTGCGCGTATGAACCGTGAATATCTTGCAGCTAGCGTAAAAGGATAAAACTTCCTTAAATACAAATAAATCAATCCCAAATTCCTTTTGAATTTGGGATTTTTTATGCAACTTATTTAAAAATAACATAATGCCAGATTTCCAAAATCTTCCTTCAAAACTTCCAGCCGGAAAAACCAGTATATTTTCAGTAATGAGTGGACTGGCAAGAAAGCATAATGCGATAGATCTTTCTCAGGGTTTTCCGAATTTCGAAACCGATAATCATTTAAAGGAGCTGGTTTGTAAAGCTATGAAAGATGGCTACAACCAGTATCCGCCAATGAATGGCATTCCCGAATTGCGTGAGCAAATAGTTAGTAAAATAGAAAATCTTTACGGGAAGAAATACGATGAAGCTTCTGAAATTATCTTCACCGCTGGAGCTACCCAGGCATTGTATTGTGCTATAAGCGCATTTGTTCATCCTGGAGATGAAGTAATTGTCTTTAAACCGGCTTACGATTCTTACGAACCGGACATTAAACTGGCCGGTGGGAAACCTGTTTTAATTGAATTAAAAGGAAAAGATTTTAAAATTGACTGGCAGGAAGTGGAAGAAAAAATCACTTCTAAAACCAGGATGATCGTAATCAATACACCGCATAATCCGACTGGAACTGTTCTTTCAAAAAACGATATGCAGCAACTTGAAAAATTGCTAAAAGACACCAATATTATCCTGTTAAGCGATGAGGTTTATGAGCATCTTATTTATGATGAGGAACAGCATCAAAGTGCCTCAAAGTTCCTTGGTTTAGCTGAAAGAGCTATTGTTTGTGCTTCTTTTGGGAAAACTTTTCATAACACGGGTTGGAAAATGGGCTACTGCGTGGCACCCGAAGTTTTAATGAAAGAGATCATTAAGTTTCATCAGGCTACGGTTTTTTGTGTTAATCATCCAATGCAAAGAGCTTTCGCTGAATATTTAAAAAATCCGGATCATTATTTGAACCTGGGAAATTTCTATCAGAAAAAGCGAGATAAGTTTTTGGAATTGATGCAGGGCTCAAAATTTAAAGGAACACCTTCAAAAGGAACCTATTTCCAAGTGATGGATTATTCAGAAATTACCGATGAACACGATGTGGATTTTGCGAAAAGATTAATTACTGAATTCGGACTGGCCACAATTCCGGTTTCGGTATTTCATAAAGATGGCAAAGATCACAAACAATTGCGTTTCTGTTTTGCCAAAACCGATGAAACCCTGGAAAAAGCAGCTGAGATTTTACATAAATTATAATATTACGTCATCCTGAACTTGTTTCAGGATCTAATTATGCAAGTCTAAAGGAGAAGGCGGAAGCCGACGCGGCAATCTGTGCTTTTCTAAAATCCGCAAGAGATTACTTCTCCCGATTAGCATCGGGATCGTAATGACGTATAGTTTCATACATTGTAATTAGATGACAATAAACCTCCAAAACCAAACTTTTGAACTCCACCCCAGCGGTGCCGCTTTTTGGAAAGAAGAGGAAATCCTCTTAATTAGCGATGTGCATTTGGGGAAGATCTCGCATTTCAGGAAATTTGGAAGTGCAGTGCCTCATAAAGCTATTAATGCAAATTTTTTAAGGCTGAGTGAAGTTGTTGGGAAATTTCAGCCTAAAACCGTCTGTTTTCTAGGCGATCTTTTTCATAGCGATCTTAATAGTGAGTGGAAATTATTCGAAAACTGGCTCAGTTATGTAGAAGCCGAAGTAGTTTTAATAGCAGGAAATCACGATATAATTTCTCCCTTAAAATATGAAAAGCTGGGCGTTAAAATTCATTCAGAATGGCAGCTTAATGGTTTTTTACTTACCCATCATCCTGAAAACAGAGTAGGTTTCTTTAATCTTTGTGGCCATATTCATCCTGGCTACCGATTAAATGGAAAAGGAAAACAAAGCCTGAAGTTACCTTGTTTTTTCCGAAGAAAAGATCAGTTGATCTTTCCTGCGTTTGGAGAATTCACCGGGAATTTTATGATGAAGCTAAATGAAGGGGAAAAAGCATACGCGATTACCCAAAATGAAGTAATTTTAATAGAAAACAGCTAAAAATGGAAAAACGTCTTGCTATTTTAAATTTCATCTCGGTAATCTTGATCATTGCGGTAAGTTATATTTCCCAAACCGGGATTATTAACGGCAACACTATGGGCAGCCTTAGCGCCGAGTATTATAATCTTTTTACTCCTGCAGGTTACGCTTTTGCCATTTGGGGAATAATCTTCCTTTCGCTTTTAGGTTTTTCCGGCTATCAACTTTTCCAGGCATTTTCCGCGAAAAATGATCTGGAGTTTTTAAGGAATTCTGGGTATTGGTTTCTAATTGCTAACCTTGCCAATGCCGGTTGGGTTATCGCCTGGCTTAATGAATTTACAGGACTTTCGGTTTTATTGATGTTTCTAATTATGTTTTCCTTAATAAAAGTCATTCTCAATACCAATATGGAGCGCTGGGATGCTCCCTTAAAGATCATTGCTTTTAGTTGGTGGCCTATCTGCTTGTATTCGGGTTGGATCGCCGTTGCCAGTATCGCCAATGTTTCGGCTTACCTTTCTAAAATAGGCTGGACAGCCCCGTTTTTTGGGGAAGAAATTTGGACGGTTATTATTATTGCAGTGGCTGTTTTTATAAATATCGCTATCATCTGGCGCAGAAATATGCGGGAATTTGCCGCAGTTGGAGTTTGGGCGTTAATCGCTATTTATTTTAGACATTTTGGCGAAATTCCACTTATTACTTATTCTGCTTTAATAGGTGCGGTTGCTATTTTTTCAAATATTATTTATCACGGTTGGATGAATAAGGAAACTAACCCGATGTATAAGTTCCTTGAGAGTAAAACTAAATCCAGTAGTCAATAAAAAAGTAAAGAATTTAAACCATTCCTTTAATGTCGCTTGCCCAACTGGGATAAGTGAAAATCATTTTTTTTAAAGTTTCACAATCAAGCTTTCCACACATCGCCATTACAAACATATTGATGATTTCTGAAGCTTCCGGGCCAACCAAATGAGCGCCAAGTACCAATCCGGTTTTCTTATCCACTAAGGTCTTATAAGCATATATCTTTTCATTGATGTGTTTAGCATTAAACCAGTCGGGCACTAATTTATGTTCCAGTTCATAGTCGTATCCCTGTTCCTTAGCTTCTTTTTCTGAAAGTCCTACGAAAGCCAGTTTTGGTAGGGTATAAACCACGGTAGGTTGAGGAGGATAATCTGCTTTTTTAGGCTCTTTACTATTTAAAAGATTTGCTGAAACGATCTTTGATTCCTGTGAAGAAAGCGGGGTTAAAGGTAATCCCGAACTGTCTGAAACATCACCACAGGCATACACGTTTTTATTGGTTGAATTTTGAAGAAATTCGTTAACCGTAATTCCTTTTTTTGAAAAGGCAACGTTTCCTTTTTCCAGATCCAGATCTTCTATAGATGGAACACGACCTGCAGTATTAAAAACCATTTCAGCTTTTGCTGAAATCTCTTTCCCATCCTGAATTCCTTTTACCCTAAAGTTCTTTTGCAGCTTTTCAATTTCCTTCACTTCTGCATTAAAAATAAAATCGATTCCCAGATCTTCTTCCGAAACCTGCTGGATGTAGTTCACCATATCTTCATCAAAGTTGGAAAGCGGACCTGGCATAAAATCCATCATGGTGACTTTTACACCAAAACGGGCTGCGATATGCGCGAATTCCATCCCAATATATCCGGCGCCGATAAAAATCATTGTTTCGGGTAATTCTTTTAGATCGAGAAAATCTTCACTTAAAAGAGCGTATTCTTCGCCAGGAATTCTCAACGGCATAGGTTTTTGTCCGGTTGCGATAACGATCTTATCTGCGGTTATCGTTTTGCCTTCCACAGAAAGCGTGTTTTTATCTAAAAATTTCGGAGATTGGTGATACATTTTTATGTCCAGGGCTGCCAGATCTTTTTCGGTAGCAGCAGGAATGGCATCTAAGAATGTTTCTTTAAAAGTCATTAGATCACTCCAATTTACTTCCGGCATTTTCGTAATTCCTTTACCTTGCATTTTAGTGGCGCGATCTATAATTTCGGTAAAACCTACCAGAACTTTTTTAGGATCACAGCCACGATTTGGGCAGGTGCCGCCATACTCCCTGTTATCGGTTATCGCTACTTTCCATCCTGCTTTAGCGCAATCTTTAGCAACACCCTTTCCGGCGGTCCCGGTTCCTATCACAAATACATCAAAATGCTCAAATCCCATAATTATAAATTCTTACAGCAAATTAGGCATCTGCAGGCATTTTTGCTGTTATGAAAATGGTAAAAGTGGAGTAGAGATAAAATTTGTAATTTTATAAGACCAATAATATTCTGATTATGGAAACAATAGCGTTAAAGAAAACGGTCCTTAAATATGTTGAAGAAGCAGATGCACGTCTATTAGAAATGATGCTTTCTCTCGCCGAAAGTTATGAAAATAACGACTCTTCAGTTCTCTCCGAATCAGATTACCATGAAATGGATAACCGCAGGTTGAATCATTTAAAAGAGAAAAGCGAATCATATTCCTGGGAAGAAGTGCAGCAAAGAGCTAAAAATGCTTTGAAGAAATGACTTTTAAGCTTATAATTAAAGAGGAAGCTCAATTAGAAGTAATTGAAGCTTTTCTTTATTATGAGAGAAAACAAAGTGGGTTGGGTGATTTATTTTTAGATCATCTTAACTCGTATTTTAAGTGGATTAAAAACTATCCTTTTCATTTTTCGGAGAAAAGAAAACCATTTAGGGAAGCTGTAGTCAAACGCTTCCCCTATGTTATTATCTACGAAGTCCAGGAGAGTGAGGTGATTGTTTATTCCGTATTTAATTCCTGGCAAGATCCCGAAAAGAAAAAAGTATAAATCAACTAACGTTAAAAAAATGTTGAGAGGTTGCGGGACAAAATTTCTGCAATTATCTTTGCGCCAATGAGTAAAACTATTATCGCCCAAAGCTTTGCACAATCCTCGCAACAGCAGGAATTGAGGGATTCCCTTGTCTCTTCTGAAAAAAATCGGACTAAAATTCAACTTAAAGGACTTGTTGGTTCTGCTTTTTCTTTTGTTGTAGCCAATGCGTTTAAAGAAGCAGAAAAACCCTTTTTGCTGATCTTTAACGATAAGGAAGAAGCGGCTTATTATTTAAACGATCTCGAGCAGCTGGTAGGAGAAAAAAATGTGCTTTTTTATCCCGGCAGTTACCGCCGTCCATATCAAATTGAGGAAACAGATAATGCAAATGTATTATTACGAGCCGAAGTTTTAAACCGAATTAATTCGCGTAAAAAACCAGCGATAATTGTTACCTATCCTGATGCTTTATTTGAAAAAGTAGTTACCCGAAAAGAACTGGATAGAAGCACGCTAAAAATTTCTGTAGAAGATGAACTTTCTATAGATTTTGTAAACGAGGTTTTATTCGAATATAAATTCAAAAGGGTTGATTTTGTAACCGAACCGGGCGAGTTCTCAGTACGTGGGGGGATTATAGATGTTTTTTCCTTTAGTAACGACGAGCCTTACCGTATCGAGTTTTTTGGAGATGAAGTAGACAGCATCAGAAGTTTTGATGTAGAAACCCAGCTTTCTACAGATAAGGTGAAGAAAATTTCGGTGATGCCGAATGTGGAAAATAAACACCTTGATGAAATACGGGATAGTTTTCTAAAATATATTTCAGAAAAAACCGTGGTGTTTGTTAAAAACCTCGATTTACTCACTGCGCAAGCCGATAAACTTTTTAGCAAGGCAGAAGAAGCCTTTAATAAACTTTCTGAAGATGTAAAACATAGTGAACCCAAAGAGCTGTTTTGTGATGGGCAGTTAATTAAAAGTCAGCTAGAGCTTTTTTCAGTTGTTGAATTGAGTAACCAGACTTATTTAGAAGCTCAGAAAAGTATAGAATTTCAAACAAAACCCCAGCCTTCTTTCAATAAGCAATTCGATTTACTGATTGATAACTTAATTGAAAATCAGGAAAACGGGTATACAAATTATATCTTCTGCGTAAGTGAACAGCAAGCCAAACGGTTCCACGATATCTTCGATGATCAGGAACGTATAGTAAAATACCAAACAATTACTTTGGCTTTATTTCAGGGTTTTATCGATGAAACCGGAAAAAATGTTTGTTACACAGATCACCAGATCTTTGAGCGCTACCATAAGTTTCATCTTAAGAATGGTTATGCTAAAAAACAGGCGATCACGCTTAAGGAACTCGGTAATCTTGAAGTGGGTGATTATGTAACCCATATTGACCATGGAATAGGGAAATTTGGCGGACTTCAGAAAATTGATGTAGAAGGAAAAAAGCAGGAAGCGATCAAGCTTTTCTACGGTGAGCGGGATATTTTATATGTCAGCATTCACTCTCTCCATAAAATTTCGAAATATAACGGGAAGGATGGCAAAGAGCCCAAGATCTTTAAATTGGGAAGTAACGCCTGGAAGAAACTAAAGCAAAAGACCAAGGCGCGTGTTAAACATATTGCCTACAATTTAATTGAACTTTACGCAAAACGAAGATTACAAAAAGGCTTTGCCTTTGGCCCAGATTCTTACTTACAACACGAGCTGGAAGCCTCTTTTATGTATGAAGACACGCCAGATCAAAGTACCGCAACCCAGGCGGTAAAAGAAGATATGGAAAACGAGCGCCCTATGGATCGGTTGGTTTGTGGGGATGTTGGTTTCGGGAAAACAGAGGTTGCTATTCGGGCAGCTTTTAAAGCGGTAGATAACGGTAAACAAGTTGCTGTTCTAGTGCCAACCACTATTTTGGCGTTTCAACATCATGAAACTTTCACTGAACGTTTAAAAGATTTCCCGGTAACAGTAGATTATTTAAATAGGTTTAGAACCGCTAAAGAACGCCGAGAAACTTTAGCCGATCTGGAAAATGGAAAAGTAGATATTGTGATTGGTACGCACCAATTGGTTAATAAAGCGGTGAAATTTAAAGATCTTGGATTACTGATCGTAGATGAAGAACAAAAATTTGGAGTTTCGGTAAAAGATAAACTGAAAACTATCAAGGAAAATGTAGATACACTTACATTAACGGCAACGCCTATTCCAAGAACGCTTCAGTTTAGTTTAATGGCCGCGCGAGATTTATCTACCATCACCACTCCGCCCCCAAACCGTTATCCAATTGAAACTAACGTAATTCGTTTTTCCGAAGAAACTATTCGGGATGCGGTTTCTTATGAAATTCAACGGGGCGGACAGGTTTTCTTTATTCATAACCGGATTGAAAATATTAAAGAAGTCGCCGGAATGATTCAGCGTGTGGTGCCAGATGCTAAGATTGGTGTAGGCCACGGCCAGATGGAAGGCAAGAAGCTGGAAAAACTGATGCTGAGTTTTATCAATGGTGAATTTGACGTTTTGGTTTCAACAACGATCGTGGAAAGCGGACTTGATGTTACTAATGCGAACACTATTTTCATTAATAATGCGAATAATTTTGGGGTTTCAGATCTTCACCAAATGCGAGGTAGAGTAGGACGAAGCAACAAGAAGGCTTTTTGTTACTTTATAACGCCACCGTATTCTGTAATGACTGAAGATGCTCGGAAACGAATTAGTGCTTTAGAGCAATTTTCTGAATTAGGAAGCGGAATTAATATCGCGATGAAAGATTTGGAAATTCGTGGAGCCGGAGACTTACTGGGTGGCGAACAAAGCGGATTTATCAACGAAATTGGTTTTGATACCTATCAGAAGATTTTAAATGAAGCGATTGAGGAATTAAAAGAAAATGAATTTCAGGAGCTTTATAATGAATCTGAAAATATAGAGGATAAAACCTTTGTAAAAGATGCG
The DNA here is from genome assembly GCF_900113135.1 of Salegentibacter agarivorans. Classification (GTDB taxonomy): domain Bacteria; phylum Bacteroidota; class Bacteroidia; order Flavobacteriales; family Flavobacteriaceae; genus Salegentibacter; species Salegentibacter agarivorans. The sequence goes on from NZ_FOOH01000021.1 coordinate 36,502, forward strand.
CAGATCGATACCGATTTTGAGATTCTTTTCCCCGATGATTATATCAATAATATTACTGAAAGACTGAATTTATATACACAGTTAAATAAAATTACTTCAGAAGAAGAATTGCAAAAGTTTGAAGCAGAGCTTGTAGATCGTTTTGGGGAATTACCAACCCAGGCGGTAGATTTACTTAATAGTGTTCGTATAAAGTGGATCGCGGCGAGTATAGGTCTGGAAAAGATCATATTAAAACAAGGCAAATTGATAGGCTATTTTATTTCCGATCAGCAATCCAGATTTTATCAAACCAATACGTTTACCAAGGTGCTGCAATATGTACAAACGCATAAGCATAAATGCACCATGAAAGAGAAGAAAACCAGGAATGGCTTGCGATTGCTCTTAACTTTTGAAAAGATCAATTCGATAGAAAGCGCTTTAAAAGTTTTGCAGCCCCTGGATTTTAGGGTTAAGGAAGAAGAGGTTGAAGCCCCCTAACCTCCGAAGCGGGAATAAAAAAAATGTCACCCTCCTTTTTAAGGAGGGGTGGCCGATAGGCCGGGGTGGTTGAACCCTTCCGTCATTCCTTCGGAATGCCACCTCCCCTTAAAAAGGGAAGGAGCTTTTACGTCATTCTGAACTCGTTTCAGAATCTATGTTGTTAAATAGTCACTTCAAATAAGTAAAAAAATTCATTTTAAAACCTAAATATTGTGGTTTTTCCAATGTTTTAGCAAATAAAAACTATGTTTGTAGTTATAACATAAACTATCTAACAAAATGATTAAAAATTTCTTTTTAGTTTTCTTCCTTTTTCTGGGATTAAACTCCTTTGCTCAAAATGTAGATTTCGGTATCCAGGCTGGATATACAAATGTTGAAGTAGAAGCTAATGCCAAGGGTGGTACACAGGTTTCTGCAGACGGTTCCGGTTTTTATGTAGGATTTTTAGCCGATTTTCAATTCACCGAAAATTGGCACCTTCAACCTTCCGTAAATTATTTTAATGTAGAAGAAACCGATTTCTTATCTATTCCGGTTCTTGTGCAGTATTATATAGAAAATTCCGGTTTTTATTTACAAGCGGGTCCTCAGGCAACTATTGTATTAGAAGATGTTCCCACTACAAACGAATTTGGTTTAGATGCGGCATTTGGTGTAGGCTATCATATCACCGAGGATTTCTTTATTGAGGCACGTTATGGTATTGAACTAACCAATAGATATACTGACGAATCTATAGAATTTGCCGAACAATACGATACAGATATTAAAAGTGGAGTAAATACTTTGATGGTAGGAGTAGGTTATAAGTTCTAACCAAACCTCAAGTTTGCTAAACCGAAGTGAAAGGAAAACCTTTCTACAATATAGACCTTACAGGTTTTTAAAATCTGTGAGGTTTTTTATTTACGCCATCTTCAGCCTGGTTCAGAGGGTCTCTAGATTTCCTTCTCAAATTGATAATCCAATACTTCCCCTAAATTAACCGAACTTATTTTCTTGCCCTTAGAAACTCCATTCTGGTCAAAATAGGGAATATTTAAGTTCTTTCCCTTTGCAGTTTTCGTGTAATAATCTTCCTTAGTTGGATGATCTGGACAGGCTGCGTTAAAAGTTTTTCCCCAGGCTTCTTTCTTGATGATCTGATTTATGATTTCTATACAATCTTCCTGTTGAATAAGGTTTACCGGCGCTTTTGAATTTTTAATCCCGGTTTTGTTAGCAAGGTAATTTACAGGATGTCTTCCCGGACCAATTAATCCGCCGAACCTAATAACTGTGGTTTGAAAATGCTGATTTTTCAATAGCATTTGTTCTGAAGAAATAAGTTGTTTAGCGGCTTCTGAAGTTCCGTTAGCTTCGTTTTCTTCGGTGTATTCGGGGAAGTTTTCTTCGTCTTTATAGACTGAAGTAGAACTCACAAAAATCACTTTTTCTACCGGAGATTTTTCTATATAATCTATAATCCTGCCTATTTTACCAACGAAATCGGCTTCGGGATCGCCACGAAGGCCGGGCGGTATGTCTATAATTAGCAATTCAGAATGCGCCAGGAAAGAAGTAAGATCGCCCTGAACGCCTTCTGTAAAAATTTTAATCTGATAAGGCGTAATGCCGGCCTCACGCAATGGCTGCATTTTTTCCTGGCTGGTTACCGAGCCTTTTACTACGTGCTCTTCTTTAAGCTTTTTTGCGAGTGGCAATCCCAGCCAGCCGGTTCCTAATATAGATATGTTCATAAAGCCCCTCCCGGCCTCCCCAAAGGGGAGGTGTTTTTAAGTTTTAAATAAAATATTCGTGTATTCGTCAAGCTGAACTTGTTTCAGCTTCTAATATGAGAAGATTTCTTATCAAGTTAGATCCTGAAATAAATTCAGGATGACGAGTAATAACCTCAAAGCTACAAAACCAAAACCTACTCGGGACTTATGGTTTTCTTAAATATTACAGCATCGTTTAGTACAAAAGGCCTTGGAATCATAGTTTCTGGTCTGGGCTTTACATTTAAATCTTGATTTTCAAGCAAATCATAACTGGACTCGTAAAGTGTGAATTCTGGTGTTTTATCCTTTTTCAAACTGAATTCCAATCTTAAAGTATCCCTTCCCGAAATATGATAAGTCAATATTCGGTCGTGCCATCTACGGGTGTGAATATGAAAATCGTTACTTCCCAGCGCGACAGAATCAGCTTCGAGACCATTCACTTTAAAACTTTCAAAATCTACGGTTCTATCAGCAAAAAGTTCTATTCTATCCGCTTTTCGGTTGGTAGCAATTTTCAGAGAATAGGAATTAAAAGCTGTGGTAGAATCGGTTTTTTCCCAAATTACGCCGGGCGATTTTAGATCAATTTTTGGAGCTTCGGCACGCCAGGTAAAATTTGAGCCGTATTTGCTGCTAAAGGTTTTATTTTCTGAAGGAGCAATTAATGGTTCTTCTCCAAAATATGCTTCAGTCCATTCGTCTGGCATCTTATCGTAAGAATACCAATTGGTAGTATTTTTATCGGCATCAAAAAGATACACCAGCGAATTCGGTTTAGGGTGTTCTTCGGTGAAATCGGCTTTAAAATGTGCGATAATTAAAAGAATATTGAAAACTAAGAAGAATAAAACCGCGATTTTTTTATTGCTTTTAAAATAGGCAAAAACAGGTAACAGCAGTTGAAATAATAAAACGGTGAGTAAAGCTGAGACAAACAATATTTTCAGACCTAAAGCTACCGGAAACATTTTTATAAAAGGCACTAAAATAAATACAGCCGGAAGGCTTAAGAACGCCATTAATAAGGAATTTGGCGATTCCTGACGCATCATAATAAATAGCTGCAGTAAGCCGAAAAAGCCTGGGATTATAAAATATGCCGCGCCTTTTAAAAAGAATGCTAGCAAAGTGCAAAGCAATAACCAGAAAAATAGTGGAACAACAAATAGATTCGCCTTTTTGTCTATATGTCTAAATCGGAAGTAGGTGAAAAACGAAATGAGTAAGCTTAATGAAACAAAAGCAGCGATATAATAATAGCCGTTATAGGTAAAACCCTGTTCCATTTCTGAATATTCAGGGTAGCTGTAAAGTAGAAATTTCCAAAGTAGAAAAACCAATAAGCCAGAAAAGGCCAGGCTCACCATAAACGGAATAATACTCTTTGAAATTTCTTTTAGCTGAAGATGATCCTTGGAAAATCCATAGCCCAGAATGATAAAAAACAAAACAAAAGCGAGAATAAGCATTGGGAATATCCAGGAAAACGGATAACTGATTATTTCCCCGCCCGGAATATTAAAAAACAATACTTCTTTTTCCGCATTTACTTCGCTTAAATCTGCATCTTTAAAATAATCGAGTAGAGGCATTAAATAACTGCCTTGATGTGCTAAGGTTTCTTTATCTAAGTTTTTGGGGGTGTCAGTCGCGGTGTGATAATCAAAATGATCGTCTATAAATGCAAAATTATAACCCGGGATATTTCCCTGTTCCCTTAAAACAGTAAGATCGGTGTCGTTAGGCAGCATTTTATAAACGCTATAAACCAGCGAATTCGTAACTAGAAATTCTGGATTGGCTTCTTTGAAAGAATTAATAAGCCCTGCATTTCCAGAATTTGTTTCCAGGAACATAAAAGAATCGCCATCACTGCCGCGGGCTTCAAAATTAAGGGCAAGTTTGGCATCTTTAGCCCAGGGATGATCTTTTATAAAAAGTTCGGCGCCATTTAAACCGAGTTCTTCAGCATCGGTAAACAGTATGATAATATCATTTTTGTGCTTTTTATTTTCAGCTAAAAATGTACGAATTCCTTCTAAAATTGTTCCCACGCCGCTGCCGGCATCACTGGCACCGGGAGAAGAATGCGGATTACTGTCGTAATGCGTCATAAGCACCAAAGCTTCACCGTTTCCGTTGCCTTCTAAACGTGCTAAAATATTTTGAGGACGCACTAGCGTGCCGCTTTTGGTAAGCGTATAATCTTCGTGAGTTTGCGCCTGTAAGCCCATTACCTGTAACTGGCCTACAATATAATTTCTTACGCGGCTATGAGCTTCAGTCCCTACATAATGTGGTTTCTGCGCAATCGCTTCCACGTGTTTAAAAGCGCGTTGGGTAGAAAAAGTGGTTTCAGGCGCATCTTTAGCTTCAATATTTTTTGGTTGGCTGCTGTAAAAGCTAAACCAAACTGCAATGGTAATAAAAATGAAAGAGAAAAAGCGAGGTATATTCTTCAGCATAATTCAGAAAAAAACAAAAGGTTTACAGGATTTAAAGATACTTAAGATTTTAAGGAATAGTAATACAGGAAAGCAGGCTTTCAGAATAATTAAATTTTACCTATATTTAAGTTATTAGTAATCAAAAATTTAAGTTATGGGTATTAAAAGTTTTCAGGGAAAAAGGGCGGAACCGGAGAAGCCGAAGAGCGCACCCATGTTGGTTAGAGATTATATGAGTACCTCACTGGTTACTTTTAAAGAACACGAGAATATTTTAGATGTTGCCGAAAAACTGACCAAACATAAAATATCTGGTGGGTGTGTGGTAGATGACAATAATAAACTAGTAGGGCTTATTTCTGAAGGGGATTGTATGAAACAAATTTCAGACAGCCAGTATTACAATATGCCCTTAGAAGATACTACCATTGGTAAGCGAATGACTTGTAATGTGGAAACCATAGACGGAAATATGAATGTGATGGATGCCGCAAAACTATTTATTGAAAAACGGTTTAGGCGTTTTCCAATTGTGGAACACGGCAAACTTATTGGGCAAATTAGCCAAAGTGATGTACTTAGGGCAGCGGTGCGTTTAAAAAGTAATAATTGGGGAGATTAAGACCTTTGCTTAAACTAATTATTCAAGCTTTTTAAAAATCTTTGACATGGTTTTCCCGTCTATTGCTTCCATATCTATAAGCTTTAAGGATTCTACCATATTAAGTGTTGAAGATTTATATTCTTTGAAATGTGGTGTTTCCAGATGAGCTTTATAGGCTTCATTATCTGCATATATTTCTAATATTCTTATTTTGGTAGGGTCTTCCTTTTGAAACATTGGGTATATAGAAATAACGCCTGGCTCTAACCTAACAGAAGCTTCAGCTTCATATTTTAAAATTTTTATATACTCTTCAAGATACTGCTCTTCTATTTTAATTTCAGAAATCCTGATAAGCATTTCATCTGTTTGCGGAGTATTTTTCATCTTATTTTGAGAACCACAAGAGTAGATTAAAAAAATTAAAGATAGAATCGTAAATGCCGATTTTATAAATTTCATTTAGTATTAATTTTGAAATCCCTATCGGGAAATGCACTATGTAATAGTGTGTGGTTAACTGCGTTTAACTAAAGCGTAAATTCCATTTTCTAAAGGAAGATATCCCTGGTCGTACACAAAATAATAGACCTTACCGGTTTTGGTTGTATAGATGCTGGTAAAATATTCAAAATTGAAACCACGGGCGAGTAATTTATTTTTACTAATCGTGGTTTTTTCGTTTGGATTGAATTCTTCTAAAATTCGGTAATTTTTGCGAAGCAGGTTATTGACGTTTCTAACCAGGTTTTTCCTGTCTTTGTTGAGGTTGTTATGGTGTGCATTGCGACAATAATCGCTGCAGAATTTCTTATCTACGCGACCTACAATTTTTTCGCCACATTCCAAACAGGATTTTTGCATACTACGCGATAATCGAGGATTAAATATTTCCAGGCTTTACTCGAAATTAAATTTTGTTTTCACAATAAATATAAATAAAAAGCTTAAAAAATACTGAAATTCAGGTTTTTGTAGAGTTATACTTACTTGTTTTTCCGTATTTCCGCTTGGCGCATCGGCATACTATCTATAGTATTAAAAAGTTTTTCTGCGGAAAGCACTTCGGTTTGTTCCAGTTTTTCGCCGCCATCCAATCCGATTAGAATAACCCGAAAATCGCTTTTTTCAGCTTTATATTTCTGAAAAAGCTCAGAAGAATTTTTCCAGTTCTCTTCTTCAAATCCGGTTGTATATTTTTCAGGTAAAATTTGGTAGATTACCAGTTTTCGCTCGTTTAAGCCTTGTTGATGTTTTTGAAGTTCGGTAAGTTGTTGCTGGAATTTTTCATTTTTCTGTTCAGCTACAATCAAAATTAGTCGGTCTTTCCATTGGTGTTTAGAAAGATCTTGCGCATTTAAATTCATAGCGAAAGAGAAAATTAAGATAAAACAACTTATAGATTTTAGCATATTCTAAAATACGAAAAATCTGCTATACCTTTAGTCTAAGCATTTCGGCACGAGCCATAAAAGAATCTTTTAGGCGTTCAATTTTAGGATTCATCGTAGAGGCAAACACCAGGTATTGGCATTTTGTAATATGCTGCGGAATCCTAATTAAATCGTTATAATCGCTGTTTTTGGTTAAGAATTCGGCGTCTTCTACCGCAAGAATCTTTAACTGACTTACATTGATGCCGGTGATTTTAAAAAGCTGAAATAATTTTTTTGGTGTAGCGATCACAATGTCCACACCATCATAAATATCATCTTTTTGTTTGCTGATATCGGGAGCGTCATGCGCGCTATAAACGCGTAAGTCCATGTATTTTGTGAATTTGTTGAATTCTTCTTCCAGCGCCAGGGCAGCTTCTTTGTCCTGAACAAAAATCAAAGCTCTGGGAGCATCTTCAAAAGCTGCGCTTTCTAATTTCTGAATTGTGCTAATTACAAGTGCGGTAGTTTTTCCGGAACCTTCAGGAGCAACGATAAAAAGATCTCTTCCGCTTTTAATTTTGGGTAAAATTTGTTTTTGAAATGGAAGCGGATTTTCAATTTTCAGTCTTTCCAAAGCTTCTTTAAGCGGAATATTCAGTTTTTTAAAGGACATAAGATTTGTTTTAAAGCTACCGACGTTTTAATCTTTCTATATAAATATCAAAAGCTTCTGAAGCTTACAAAGATAACTTTCCCTATAATTAAAGCGCTATAAAACATTATTGCTTTTAGAAAACTTGTTGGAAAAGGGCAGGATTTCAAATCCATTCCTGATTTTCCACGCTTAGTTTATCTTTCACTTCGCCGGTATGTTTGGTACTTGCAGGCTCAAAAAGTAAAATCCAGGCTTCCTCTTCAGCTACAGGGTTATGCTCAACACCTCTTGGGACAATATACATTTCGCCTTCATTTAAGCGAATAGTTTTATCTCGAAATTCAATCTTTAGACTTCCTTTAATAACCAGGAACATTTCATCTTCCTCTTTATGATCGTGCCAAACAAATTCCCCTTTTAATTTCGCGAGTTTTACCTGTTGCCCGTTGAGTTCGCCAATAATTTTAGGCGTCCAGTGCTCATTAAACAACTCGAATTTATCTTTTAAATTTACTTTTTCAGGTTTCATAAGTTTAGGGTTAACTAATTAAAAATAGGAAAATTACGTTCAGTTTTTAATAAGCTGTGGTAATTTAGCTTCAATGGGGAAACCTTTAATTCCTTCTTTGGTCTTTAAATAAGTTTCAATTTCGGCCTCACTCATTTGGTAGGTTTCTTTAAGGCCGTCAATAATTATTTTTAGGTAAAATTCGTGTGGGGAATTTATTTCCTCTTTTAAATAATCTTCATTAGTAAAAGTGAAGATTGGGCAATTTTCATCTTCACCCAGATAAATGATCTTCCCGTACCAGGAATTATTTTTCATATCCAGGCTACGATTTTTAATTACGTGTTGGAGATCTATATCAAAATCGCCTTCAAATTTTATTTCCTGTTGTACCAAATCAACAAATTGCTGCTGGGTGATGAGGTACATTCTACCCAGGGTTTTTATATTTTTATCAAAGTCAGATTTTATAAATCCGGCGCCACCGCCACTCCAGGTTTTTGAAGATTTAGCGAAATAAAGTTCGCCATTTATAGTGATTCCTTTAGATTTTTCAGGCAGGGTTTTATTGGTGCAACCGGGATAAACGCGTTTGGCATTGGCAGGGCGACCACCACTAATATAACAGCTAAAACGCTCTTTTAATAAATTGGAACCATAACAGGCATACCAAACTTTGGGTTCTTCTTGTGGCATCTTTTTTTTACAAGAAAAGCTTTCTTAAAGAGAATAGCAACCTCTACAGTTATTTAGGAATTTTGAAGGTATAGCTTAGTAGCTGTTATTCAGAATACTTAGTAATTAATCTTATTAATAATTCATTTAAAAATTCTACTTCATATTCGCCTATAGAGGGTTCAATATGATCATTGCCTATGCCACTGTGATTAGTAATAAAAACATAAGTGCTATTGGTAGCCATGGAGAAGTAACGCATAAGGAATTCAGTTTTTTTATCAATTCCGCTTGCGGTAACAGGTATAAGTTTAATTCCTTTTTCAGCTGCTTTTTTTATTGAATTTTGAATATCAGCAATAACCTGTTGATTATGATGTGGTGGGGCATCTAATATTAAGAAAGCCAAACGGGTGCGGGCGCTGGTAGACCATTGTAGCTCGTTTAATGTTGTATTTAAAGCGGTATGTACGGCTTCTGGAAAATCGCCACCACCATTTGCAGATTGGTTATTAATAAAACTTAAAGTGGTATTTATATCACTTGAAAAACCTGAATGTCTTACAAGGTATTCATCTTCAGTATCGCGGTAAAAAACCGAGGATGTGAAAATATCAAGATTAGAATTTGAATTTTCAACTTTTTGAATAATGCTCTTCAAGTCATCTTTTAGAAACTCTAACTCGTCTGCCATGGAGCCGGTAGCATCTACAATAAATGCAATTTCCACATTGGTTGGGACTACCTCGGTGTTTTTTATTTGAATCTCATTAATCCCCTGGCCAATTCCTTTTAAAGTAGTATTAATCTTTTCGCCATTTACCCATAGCGAATAATTGCTTAGACTGAAATTTGAGGAATTTTCAAAAGGATTTATCCATAACTCAGCCTTTCCATTATTATCAGATTTGGCAGACCAGGTTGTGTTAGCCTGTTCGTTTTTTAATTCTATAACGGCATCTATAACAGGCAGTGCACTCATATTTTGTATAGAAACTGAAATCCGGTTATTAAAGAAAAAATCCCAATGGTTTAGTTTTTCGGCAAAATCCTGGGTGTTTTTTAATTCAAGCCAAAAGTTCCAGTTTTCAAGGTCGTTCCATTCTCCTGCAGTTATCATACCAGAGGAATCGGAATCACCGTTCCCGTTGTCTGGTTCTCCAGTACCTTCAGAAGAAGCTCCATCAAAAGAATTTCTTACTGCTTCTCCCGTTTCCTCTGTTGATTCACTTAAAGAATCTTCGCTGCAGCCAATAGAGCAGAAAAGTATTAGAGCTAAGCATATTTTAATAAATTTACCCATCTTATTTGAATTTAGTAGTTCTTTCTGTAATTAGATGCGAAAACATTAAAAAGGTTGCGTGGGGATGCTAATGAATTTTATATTTAATTCCTATTTGCATTAAAATGCTGACATCTTCCCCGCCAATTTGCCATTTATCGCTTTCTCTGAACGAACCTACAAGATCAGTCCAAAGTAAAGTGGGTTCTAATTGCAGGGCTAAATTGTTATTTAGCTTAGAACTAATAATTCCGGAAAAACTGACACTCATAAAATTACGATCAACTACTGGAGATAAATTAATTAAATCCTGTCTGAATTCCTGGTGGGTATAGCCAAAACCAAAGTTATAGCCAAAATTCCATTTGCTATTTTCTTTAAGGTGCTCTAACAGAATCATAGAAGTTAGTGAAGTAACATCGCCATCAATAGGTTCATTAGAACTTTTCCAATTTCTGCCTTCAATTGCGGAGTTTAAATATTGTAATTTAAGTTTAAGTCCGAAATAAGAATCAGGTTTCGAATATTTTAGATCAAGATATGAACTAAAGGGTAGCGAGTAATCAATATCAATATTATTATCGGCATTCTCAAACATATATGCTGAACCTGTTCCCAGTCCAAACCCGACTTCCAAATTTTGTGATTTCCCGTCAAGTGTAGCAACTAGAAAAAACAAGATAATTATTGTGATTTTTCTCATAAATTTTATTTGATAATTGAGATTTGAATGTTTTTAAGCTTGCTTTAGGAGCGTGCTCAGAAATAGTTTGCTAATTCTCCGCAGTAAGAATTTTACGGATTTAAAGAAAGCGGTAGCGTATCCCAAAACTCCCTCTAAGTATATCGGCATCAAATAGAATAGGAGCAGCTTCTATGTGAAAACCGAATTTTTTCTCGTTAAACGGGTAAAAGTTAAGTCCAACGGGTGCTACAAGTCCTTCAAAAGCGTTAACTCTATATCCCAGGCCCGCATAAAAATCGTAATTTTCTTTTTTCAGAAATTTATAGGTAATCACAGCTTCTACTGATAAATCTGAAATAAATTGATCGGTGCCCAGTCTTAATTCTGGAGTAAGGCGCTCATTTATATCGTAGCCTATACCAATAAAAGGAAGGTTAGATTGATGGTAGCTTACATTTAATTGACTATAAGAATTTGCTACGAAAAACACGGTGAAAGCTAAAAAGAGTGATTTTTTGTACATTCTATTTGATTGATGAATTTTATGAAATTATATTGAAAATGATGATTTTTTAATAATTATTACAATAATATATAAATTTTATAATTCTATTGATTATTATCTAATGTTTTAATGATTTTAGCCGGATTTCCACCCACCAGTACGTTTGGAGGAACATCATTTACTACTACTGCTCCGGCGGCAATTACACTCCCTGCGCCAATATTAACTCCCGGACAAATGGTTGCACCGCCGCCTATCCACACGCTATTGCCAATAGTAACCGGTTTGCCATATTCTAAAAGCGAATCTCGAGTTTTGGCATCTAAGGGATGCGTTGCGGTATAAATATTTACGTTGGGCGCTAAAAATACGTTGTTTCCAATATTCACTTCCACAACATCTAAAATGCAGCAATTAAAATTCATAAAAACCTGGTCGCCCATTTTTATGTTATATCCGTAATCACAATAAAACGGCGGCTCTATCCAAAGATCTTTACCAGCTTTTCTAAATAAGGAGTAGAAGAGCTTGATTCTTTCATCTGCTTTTTCTTCCCCTAACTTATTTGCTTTTTGAAATATGAGCCTTGCATTATACCTGTCTTTTGCAATTTCTTTATCTGAGCCCAGGTATAATTGGCCTGAAAGCATTTTTTATTTTTCGGTCATGGTAAGTCTTAATTGAAATTTAATATTACAAAAAATTTCCGATTGCTTGATTCATTTCCAAACGTTTACAAACGTATTTAAACGTAAACAAATAATTACCAGACGATTACTACTAAAAGACTGTGCTATGTTTGTCCTGTTGAAATGAACTAACGATTTTCAGCTTTTTAAATTAATACGTTATGAGCACTATTAGAAACAAAGTACAGTTGATCGGCAATGTTGGGAGAGAGCCTGAAATCGAAAACCTGGAATCGGGTAAAAAACTAGCTAAATTCTCGGTAGCTACAAATGAAAGTTACAAAAACGGAAATGGCGAACGCATAACCGATACGCAATGGCATAACATTGTAGCCTGGGGGAAAACCGCAGAGCTGGTTGAAAAATATATAAATAAAGGCAAGGAAGTTGGAATAGAGGGAAAACTCACCAACCGAAGCTGGGATGATAAAGACGGGAACAAGCGCTATATAACCGAAGTAGTTTGTAATGAATTGCTTTTAATGGGAAAATAATCTGATTTGGTTCTTATTTCTCAGAATTATAAAAGAGTACAAATGCTAAGGTGGAGCAAAAGTGGTTATTTTCTTTAAAAAGATAATAACCACTTTATTTTGTCTTTTGTATTGCCTCTATAGCATTGGCAAGATATACAAAAGGAGCATTCCAGTTAATTGCGATTTCATTACTGGCATAACTACAACGGTTATCAATATATGAAGTTGCAGGATGCTTATGCGCAGCCGTGTATTTCTCTGCACATTCATTTTTGTCTTGTTGCCCGGGGTTTGGGCCCCCGGCTAAAAGTCCGGGTACCGGATCTTCATTATCGTCAGCTTCAGAAGGTCTGTGATGCGGATCTCTTGTAGATTTCTCGCCAAAACCGGTTAAAAAAGAAAAGCCCGTGGCATTTCTTCCCAGCAGGTAATCCAAATTGCTATTTGCAGCATCAAGATATTTCCTGTCGCCTGTTATTTCGTATACATTTAAAAGTAGTATTCCCTGATTTGCTGCGGTGGAGTTACTTCCCCAAACAAAATCTGATTCATTTATTCCAATTGGAATCGCATAAGCAGAACTTTTTGAAGAAGTTACCAGATTATTGGCCATTTGGGTAAGCTGCTCAATTATGGCATGAATATTTACAAGCTCACTATTCTTATAATTTTTCCTGTGCCTGGCAAGAGAGTAGAGAGCAAGCGTATTCACATTTGGCCAGGCGGGAATTCCAAAGTTAAGTCCTAAACGGTTTTCCAGCCCAGCTTCCTGGTAATAATCTTTCTTTCCTGTGGTTATGAAAAGTTCTGTGGCAGCCCATTGCAATTCATCTTTAAAATTTCGATCTCCATAGGCTCCGGTGTTTATTTCAGGATCTTTTAATGTTTCCTGCTGGTAAATTACATCGGGGTTTTCTTTCGCCCAGCGATAAGCTTTTTCGCTCATCACCAAAAGCGAATCTGATAATCCTGGTAATTCATCTTTATAATCTTCGAAAATTCTTGTTGCCTGTGCAGTTACTGCAGCAAAATCTAAAGTAGCTGCTGTACTTTTTTGTACTACCCATCGCTGAAGTGTAGCATCTTTTGGCGCAACCGCGCTGTGAAAATTCGCGCTGGTAAGCTTGTGATAAACACCCCCGTCTTTATCCTGCATTGTCATCATCCATCTTAGATTGTACAATGTTTCGTCAAGAAAATCGGGAATATTGTTCTCGCTTTCTGGAATATTTAAATTAAGTGTGTCCAGGTATTCCGGGAAATCTTCATAAAGCGATAACAAAGTCCCCATGGTAATTCCGCTGTTTACAATATACTTTCCAAAATCTCCTGCGTCATACCATCCTCGGGGGCTTGAAATAGTAGATCCAGCCGGTCTATTCTCTGAAGCGGCAGAATTATGGATTTTCACCTTGTCGTCTGGATGGCCGGCTTCTCTCGCCCATTTTCCGGCATATTCTTCGGGTAAAGCAGTAGAAGCTCGCTGAAAATAAAAAGCCTTCATACTTGCTTTTGCTGGCTCAAAATGTACATTTTCGTCTATATGAAAAGGATGGCTGGTACCAATTCCGGGAACTTGTAATACATACTCTCCTGAGATTTCCACGGAAGAAAAATCAGCTTGTTTTACGGTTTCTTTACTATGTGGCCATTTTTTCGCATCGCTAAGTTTGCCTGAAAACACTTCATTCTTTTTATCTGCTGTAAGAATTGAAAAATTGGTAGCTTCTGAAGTTACAACAATCGCTATTTTTTGGCCTGTAGGATAGAATCCAACCTGGTTGATCCTGATTTTATCTGAACCTGAACTTTCTTGATTTAATGGGGCAAATGCTGAAATATTCAGAAGAAAACATAAAATTGGAATCAGGAATATTGTTGCAAGCCTCATAACTTAGATTTAAAATGGATATAATTATATTGAATTAACCGATACTAAAGTTAATGCTCCTAAAGCATTTTTCCATCACCTGTTTTATTTTTCTATTGAAATTGCTAAAAATTTCCTGGTAATTAAAAAGCGGAAAGTGAATTTTTTAAAACGGCAAATTTTGCTAAAAGTAAATTTCTTTAGCCAGTCGGTAAGTATTAGCATGGGCTTCAATAATCACCCTAATTTCTTTAGAATAACCGCCACCCATACTGCATTGAACCGGAATGTTTAAATCGTAGCAGGTTTGCAAAACAAACCTGTCTCTTTCTTTGCAGCCATTTACCGTGCAGGAGAGTAGGCCGAGTTTATCACTCTCTAAAATATCAACACCGCTTAAGTAAAAGATAAAATCTGGTTTTTGTTTTTCTATTAAATCAGGTAATGTCTCTTTTAGTAGTTTTAGATATTCAATATCACCACTGCCGTCGGGGACTTCAATATCGAGATCTGACTTTTCTTTTTTGAACGGATAATTACCTTTTCCGTGCATAGAAAAAGTAAAAACCGAAGAATCATCCTGAAAGATCTCTGCTGTTCCATTTCCCTGGTGAACATCCAGGTCTACAATAAGAATTTTTTCAGCTAAATTTTTATACTGAAGATATCTTGCGGCAATTGCCTGGTCGTTAAGTAAGCAAAATGCTTCGGCCCGGTTAGAATAAGCGTGATGAGTACCTCCGGCAATATTAAAAGCAATTCCATGTTCCAGGGAATAATGCACGGCTTTCATCGTACCATCGGCGATGATCATTTCCCGTTTCACTAAAGCTTCGGAAAGTGGAAAGCCACTTTTTCTAATTTCCCTGGTGCTAAGTTTTAAATCACGTAAGCGTTCAAAATAATCAGCATCGTGAGCTTTTAGAATATATTTATCGGTTGGAAATTCCGGCTCAAAGAAATTTTCTGCGCTACAGGTTCCTTCGTGAAGTAATTGCCTTGGCAGCAATTCATATTTTTCCATCGGGAAACGGTGACCTTCAGGTAAAGGATGTTTGTAGATAGGATGGTAGGCGATTTTGAGCATTTATAAAGAGTAAACCTCACAGGTTTTGAAACCTGTGAGGTTTTTTATTATTTGAGTAAAACAACTAATTTATCGTTGCGCCCGGTTCTACACCATCTTCATCTGGATTTACAAAAACCAGTTTTCCGGCTGAATTTTCTGTCATTAAAATCATTCCTTCAC
Organism: Salegentibacter agarivorans; assembly: GCF_900113135.1. GTDB lineage: Bacteria > Bacteroidota > Bacteroidia > Flavobacteriales > Flavobacteriaceae > Salegentibacter > Salegentibacter agarivorans. The sequence continues at coordinate 51,781 of NZ_FOOH01000021.1, forward strand.
TTTCTACACCACGCAGTTTTCTTGGTGCTAAATTGGCCAAAACAGTCACTTTTTTACCAAGAATTTCTTCTGCCTTATAATGCTCAGCGATTCCTGAAACTACCGTTCTTTGATCCAGACCGGTGTCTACTTTTATCACCATTAATTTTTTGGTTTTAGGCATCTTATGGGCTTCAATAATAGTTCCTACACGCAAATCCATTTTGGTGAAATCTTCAAAACTAGCAGTTTCTTTTTGAGGTTCTACCTTATTGTTTTCGGCTGCATTAGCAGTTTTTGTGGCTTCCAGTTTGTCTAATTGTTGCTGCATTTGGGCATCTTCTATTTTGCTGAAAAGCAATTCTGCTTTTCCAATTTGGTGCCCCGCGGGGAGTAAAGAATCACGTGTAGCGATCTTATCCCATTGTGAATATTCCTTGCCGGAAAGTTGACTTTCAGCATCGGTGAAATTCAGCATTTTTTGAAGTTTCGCTGAAGAAAATGGTAAAAATGGTTCGCTTAAAGTAGCTAGCGCTGATGCGATTTGTAATGCCACATACATCACTGTTTTTACACGTTCTTCATCGGTTTTAATGAGTTTCCAGGGTTCCTCATCGGCTAAATATTTGTTTCCTAATCTGGCTAAATTCATTAATTCACCTTGCGCTTCGCGGAAACGGTATTTTTCAATAGAACTTGCAATAACCGCCGGATAGGCTTTTAGCTCGGCAATGGTTTGCTCGTCCACTTCAGAATAATCATTAGGTTTTGGAACAATTCCGGAGTAATATTTATTGGTTAGTACAACTACGCGATTAATAAAATTCCCGAAAATAGCTACCAATTCATTATTATTCCTGGCCTGGAAATCTTTCCAGGTAAAATCATTGTCTTTGGCTTCAGGAGCGTTTGCAGTTAAAACATAGCGTAAAACATCCTGCTGGTTTGGAAAATCTTCCAGGTATTCGTGCAACCAGACTGCCCAGTTTTTGGAGGTAGAAAGTTTTTTTCCTTCTAAATTAAGGAATTCGTTTGCCGGAACATTTTCTGGCAAGATGTATTCGCCGTGTGCTTTCAGCATCACAGGGAAAATAATACAGTGAAAAACAATGTTATCTTTTCCTATAAAGTGTACAAGTTTCGTGTTTTCGTCTTTCCAGTAAGGCTCCCAGTCCTTGCCTTCGCGTTCTGCCCATTCTTTGGTAGAAGAAATGTAGCCAATTGGCGCATCAAACCAAACGTAAAGTACTTTACCGGCACCACCTTCTACAGGGACAGGAATTCCCCAATCCAAATCACGAGTTACGGCTCTTGCGCGCAAACCATCGTTTAACCAGGATTTCACCTGCCCGTGAACATTGCTTTTCCAGTCGTGAGCGTGCCCTTTTACGATCCACTCATCTAACCATTCCTGGTATTGATCTAAAGGTAAAAACCAGTGACGGGTTTCTTTTAAAGTGGGTACTTCACCGGTAATTGCCGATTTTGGATTAATAAGATCTGTGGCGTTTAGCGAAGTTCCGCAGCTTTCACATTGGTCGCCATAGGCCTCCTCGTTTCCGCATTTTGGGCAGGTTCCGGTTACAAACCTATCGGCCAGGAATTGTCCTGCTTTTTCGTCGTAAAGTTGTTGGGTGGTTTCTTCAATAAACTTCCCATCTTCATACATCTTTTTGAAAAATGCCGAAGCGGTATCGTGATGTACTTTAGCTGAAGTTCTTGAGTAATTATTAAAAGAAACGCCAAAATCTTCGAAAGATTTCCTGATAATTCCATCGTACTTGTCAACGATATCCTGCGGCGTAACGCCTTCTTTCTTTGCTTTTATGGTAATAGGAACTCCGTGCTCATCACTTCCGCAAACAAAAGCCACATCATTGCCCTGCATTCGTAAATAACGGGCATAAATATCGGCTGGAACATAAACACCTGCAAGATGGCCAATATGTATGGGGCCGTTGGTGTATGGTAATGCTGCGGTAATAGTGTATCGCTGTGGAGTATTATTCATTTATCTTAAAATTTATTGAGGGCGCAAAGGTAAGCAACTCCTTAAAAATACGCGTTAAATTCTTGTAAAACAGAAGGCGTCTATAGGAAATGTTCCTCAATTTAGCCTTTAAATTTAATTCGAATACCAAAAGTTTTAAATCGATAAAAATTAACCAATGAAAAAATTAAGCTTAATAATTATTGTACTTAGTCTTGCAGCCTGTGGAAGTTCTAATAGCAAAATGTCTAAAGATAAATTTGTGGTTGAAAACCTTACAAATTATAATGCTGAGGAATTGAAGGCAAATTATCCTGAAGCAGATTTTCTTGAAGATACCGGCATGTTTGAAGAAGGAACAGTAGAGCGGGCCTATACCGTAATGTATCCCGATACGCCCGATGAATTGCATATTACCTGGAAAACTGAAGATCGTAAAGAAATTTTTGATATTCGGTTTTCTGAAAATGGAAAATGGAAATCTACAGAGGGCATTGAAATAGGAACCATGTATGAAGCTTTGAATAAGCTTAATGAAAAGGAGATCTCTTTCTACGGATTTGGATGGGACTATGGAGGTGCGGTTATGTGGAATAACGGGAAACTGGAAAATTCTAATTTAAGAGTGTTCCTGGCACCCAAAGAAGAAGTAGCCAATAAGTTTTATGGTGATCGCATAATTGAAGCCAGTAAAGAGGAAATTGAAAGTTTAGATTTAAAAGTTGCCAGTATAATGCTAGTGAATTAGTTATTTTTTACGGGAAATCCCCAAGTATAGAAACCTGGAATAAATCCTAAATTCACTTTATGGCTCAGCATAACGCTTTGGGGGAATTGGGTGAACGCCTCGCTTTAGAGTACCTTTTAAAACAAGGTTATGAAATTCTGGCTCAAAATTATGTTTATAACAAAGCGGAAATAGACATTTTAGCCCGGAAGCATAGCACTTTGGTAGTAGTAGAAGTTAAAACAAGAAGCACACCCGATTTTGGGGACCCACAAAGTTTTGTAAAGCCTAAACAAATTCGGCAGCTTGTAAAGGCTGCCGATTTTTTTTTGAATGACAATCAATTAAACCTTGAAACCCGTTTTGATATTATTGCGATAATAAAGAACAAAGCCGGAATACAAGTAGAACATCTTGAAGATGCTTTTTTACATTTTGAGTGAAAAACTTCTGGAAAAAACTTTATTCTAACCGCATTGTTTCAGTGACTAGTGGTTATAAAAAAACTGTCTAAAAAGTTCTAAATTCGTCAAGCTGAACTTGTTTCAGCTTCTAACTTGATTTGAATATCAACATCTTAGATCCCCGATCAAAAATCGGGGCAGGCTCTGAAATAAATTCAGGATGACGATAAAATAAAAAGACCTCACAGGTCTACAATACCTGTGTGGTCTACTTTTTGGTAAAGAAAAACCTCACTGTCCCAATGGCGATCGGGACTGTGAGGTCTATACTTTTATTAAAATACTTCCTAAGAAATTTATTACCAGATCTTCACTCGATCTTCTGGGGCAACATACATTTTATCACCTTCTTTAATATCAAAAGTGGTATAAAATGCATCAATGTTCTGAAGCGGTACATAAGCTCTGTACATTCCAGGAGAATGAGGATCGGTCTTGATTCTGTTTTTCAAGGCTTCGTCACGCATTTTTGTTCTCCAAACAGTAGCCCAGGACATAAAGAAACGTTCATCTGGAGTAAATCCATCTATTTTTCCGGGATCTCCGTGTTCTTCTAAATGAATTTGTAACCCGTCATAAGCAGCGTTAACGCCACCAAGATCACCAATATTTTCACCTAAAGTAAATTGACCGTTGATGAAAACACTGTCTAAAACTTCAATATTGCTGTATTGGTCTGCAAGATCTTTTCCAAGAGCTTCAAACTGTTTAAGATCTTCGTCTGTCCACCAGTTATTAAGGTTTCCTTCGGCATCAAAACGAGAACCGCTATCATCAAAGCCGTGAGAGATTTCGTGACCAATTACAGCTCCAATTCCGCCGTAATTTACAGCAGCATCAGCTTTATAATCATAAAAAGGTGGCTGAAGAATAGCTGCAGGGAATACAATTTCGTTATAGCTTGGGTTGTAATAGGCGTTAACGGTTTGTGGTGGCATAAACCATTCGGTTTTGTCTACCGGTTGTCCAAGGTCTGCCATATTATCGGCAACTCTCCATTTGCTGGTATTCATCATATTCTGGAAATAAGACCCACCGTTTTCAACATTTACTATTTCTAGATCGCTGTAGTCTTTCCATTCGTCTGGATAACCAACTTTAATAGTGGTGGTTCCTAGCTTTTCCTTGGCTTTTTTCTTGGTTTCTTCGCCCATCCAGCTAAGGTTGTCTATCCTGTTTTCGTAAGCTTTAATAAGATTTGAAATCATTTCCTGAGCTTTTTCTTTAGCTTCAGCAGGGAAATGTTCGTCTACATATAATTTACCAAGTGCTTCTCCCAGAGTACCGTTTACAGTTTGTAAAGCACGTTCTTTTCTTGGGCGTTGTTCTTGTGCACCTTGTAGGGTTTTGCTGTAAAACTCCCAATTTGCAGTTTCAATATCTGTAGAAAGTGTGCTGGCCGCATCATTAAAAATGCTCCATTTTAGATAATCTTTCCAATCATTAACAGAATTTCCAGCAAAAACATCCTGAAGGGATTCCATATAGTTTGGTTGAGAAACGATTATGGTATCAAGATCTGTAGCACCAATTTCTTCAAAATAAGAATCCCAGTCTATCGCTGAAACCATATTTTTAAGTTCGGCTACAGTTTTAGGGTTATAAGTGTTACGGGCATCACGACGCTCTACTTTGTCAAGTTGAGGTTCTGCAAGGCTGGTTTCAAAAGCAAGAATACGCTCGGCTGCATCTGCAGCTTCATCTTTAGAATAGTCTATATACTGAAGCATTCTGGTAATATGCTCTTTATATTTTTCCCTTTTTTCTTTGGAATCTGAATCGTCTGCTACGTAGTAATCACGATCTGGTAAACCCAATCCTGCAGGATAAAGGTAAGCAGCATTCATATTACTGTTTTTAGCATCGGCACGAACCCCAAAAGAGAAAAATCCGGCGCCACCATATTGTTGCATTTCGGTAAGAAATTCCTGGAGGTCTTCCTTATTTTCAATAGCATCTACTTTTGCCAAATATGGTTTTACCGGTTCCACGCCTTTTTCATTTCGGGCAACGGTATCCATAATTGTTTTGTAAAGGTAAACGGCTTTAGCCTGGTCACTAGACGGGTCTAAACTATCGTTAGCAGAAGCGCCTTCTAAAATAGCCATCGCATCCTCATCGGTACGCTCACGCAATTCCATAAAACTTCCCCAAGTAGTCTGGTCTGAAGGGATCTCGGTAGAATCTACCCATTTTCCGTTTACGTATCTAAAGAAATCTTCCTGAGCGCTTACGGTGGTGTCCATATAGGCAAGGTTAATACCGCGAACCTCTTCTTTTTCTTTACTTTCTTTATCATCGTTTTGACAACTTGTTAGGGTTGCAGCTCCCAAAATCGATAAAAAGAGCACATTACTTATTTTTTTCATATGTGGTTTAAATTATTATGAATTCTCGCGCTAAAGTACTAAAAAGTAGCATATTTAGCTGAGGATTATTCAAAGTATAAAATTGATTGAATTTTTCGCAAAAACTAATCCTGGAAAAGCTGGATTTACCTGAAGGTTTAATCAATTTGATTTATCAAATTTTGATCGAATTCCTTTTTTAATTGGGTTACTTCTTCCACATTTTCGTTGGGTATAGTAACAGAAAGTACATAATGAGTAATTTTCCAGCCATCTTTAGTTTTTAGAAGCACGCCAGAGCCACGACAAATTCCCATTTGCGTGTCAAGAAGTTCATCAAACCATGCGGTTTTACTGTTTTCATCGTTATAAATATTTCGTTCTAAAGTGGTGAAATTCCAGGCCTGACCCTGATCAAAATAAGGTTTTGAAAATTCACGAAAATCATCATTCTGCCAGTTCTCGGTGGCATCGGTGCCTATAAAAACCCCATCTTTGGTAATTAAGCTGAAGTATTTATCAAAGTTACCATCAGCGGCTGCTTGGTGCCATTGGGTTAAAACCTTATCTATTTTAGATTTTTCCTGGGCTGCAATATTTAAACTGAAAAACAAAAAAAGCAGTGCGATAATTTTTTTCATTTTGAAGAATTTTTATTGAAGATATCAATTTTTCTGCACTCAGGATTAGAAAAACGACTACTACAATTTGGCCTGGGGAAGGGAATCTATAGAAATGGTATCTCTTTCGGCTTTAAATTCGTCCAGCTCATCTTCAAAATCTTCCAGGGTTTTTAGGAAAAGCTCATTAAGCTGAATCTTAAAATTATTGAATTCTTCAGGGATTTCCCGGGCAACTTCTGTAATAGCACCGGCATCTAATTGCCGGCGGTGAGATAATTGTTCCAGGACTTTTGCTTTAGTGGTTAAAACGTTGGCGCGGGCCCTAACCGCGTTGGAGCTCAGAGAATCGGGAATGCTTGTGTTTAACGATTCCATAACCTGGGAGATTGGTTTTGAGCTTTCTATGGTTTGTTGTAGATTATAATTTCTTAATTGGTCAACTTCATTTTGGGCAGCGATATACGCCAACCAATTTATAGCATGTTTTCGTGCTTCAGGAAGTAATATTACTTCTTCCTTAGTAGTTTCTAAAGGTTGGTTTAAGGTAATTGAATCTAATTGACTGCCATTACTATCATCGGTCTGAGATTTTTCATTGCAGGCAAAGCAGAGTAAAATAGATAATATTAAAACCAGTTTTTTCATACCTAACAAAGTTAACCTAAAAATTTCCAATTTAAATAATTACAAAAGGAAGTATTTATTACCTCTGTTCAGCTTTGAAATTTTCTTTAATTTCACTTTGTTAATTGAAGAAGTATCGAAACCCTTCCTTCAATAAAAGATTTCTAAAAAAAAGTAAAGGTTTCGGCTGTTTCATTGCGAAAACCTCTATCTAAATAAATATATTTGCGGAAAAATCAATACAATGGCCGGGAAAATTTTAATTATTGGTGCTTGCGGGCAAATTGGAACCGAGTTAACGCTGAAATTACGTGATCTCTACGGAAACGATCGGGTAGTGGCTAGTGATATTAGGGAAGGAAATGAGGAATTAATGAATTCCGGGCCTTTTGAAATTGCCGATGCTACTGATGCTCCATTAATTGAAACCATTATTGATAAATACGAAATCTCCGAGGTTTATCTTATGGCCGCGATGCTTAGTGCAACTGCCGAAAAAGCGCCAATGAAAGCCTGGAATCTTAATATGGATTCCCTTTTTCATATTTTGAATTTTGCTAAAGATAAAAAGATTGAGAAAGTCTTTTGGCCTTCCAGTATTGCAGTTTTTGGCCCTACAACTCCTAAAAACGATACCCCACAAACTACTATTATGGAACCTTCTACGGTTTACGGGATTAGTAAGCAAACCGGCGAAAGATGGTGCGAATATTTTCACGATAAATATGGCGTAGATGTAAGAAGTTTGCGTTATCCCGGCATTATAAGCTATAAAACCCTTCCCGGTGGTGGAACTACAGATTATGCGATAGAAATTTTTCACGAAGCCCTTAAGAATAAAGCCTACACTTCATTTTTAGCTGAAGATACCGGTCTGCCCATGATGTATATGGACGATGCGATTAAAGCTACCGTAGATATTATGGAAGCTCCTTCAGAAAAAATAAAGGTGCGATCTTCTTATAATCTTTCGGCCTTGAGTTTTACCCCAAAGGTTCTTGCCGAGGCTATTCAGAAGGAAATTCCTGACTTCAAGATCTCCTACGACCCAGATTTTAGACAAAAAATAGCCGATTCCTGGCCATCTAGCATAGATGATTCTGAAGCCAGAAAAGACTGGCAATGGAAACACGATTTTGACATGCAAAGCCTAGTTAAGGAAATGCTTGCCGGAGTTTCTGAACAACTGAAAACCGCCAAATAAATACGTGATAATCGAGATTATTTTTTCTTTTTCTTCATTTTATTAAGCCAGATTATGGTTCCGGTAATTGGTAAACTCGTGGCGATTAAGCAGGCCAGGAAATAAAGGATTTTTGAAAAAGTCCCGAATATTTCTCCTGTGTGAATTGGTTTTATTAAAGAAGCTACCTGAACATTTGCTGGTTTTTCTGAAAAAAGCTCTTTTTTGAGAATTTTACCGTCACGGTCTATCACCAGCATATCGTAAGTATTGGGCGACCAGTTGCCAGCTTCATATTTTCTAATGGAAAAAATACCATTTTCGTCCTGTGGAAATGAAATAGATGTCTCCCCGGGATAATCCAGATTTTGATTTGAAATATTAATGATTTCAGCAAGCTCCAGCGTTTTAGAATCTGGATTAGTTTCTGAAGCAATTTTTGGTCCGCCGCGGCCACCAAAAACCTGGGTTCCCAGAACCTGACTGCCGAGGTCTTTATACCAATCAAAAGACCAGAATAATCCGGTTAACGTCATTACAATTAATAATAGGCAGGAATAGAAACCAAGGGTATTATGCAAATCATGGTTAATCCTTTTCCAGTTTGCAGACCATTTAATTTTAAAGCCCGGTTTTAGGGTTTTCCACTTTATTTTTTTCTTCGGAAACCAAAGTACAACTCCACTTATAGATAGAAATAAAAAGATAATGGTTGCAATTCCCACGATAGGTCTACCAATAGCAGAATCGAATAACAACCAGCGATGCATTCTAAACATTGTGAAGAAGAATTCATCTGCAGGATTTTCACCTAGTTGCTGATAATCGCCGGTATATTGATTTACATAAAAAGTAGTGCCGCGTCTATCTTCCGGCGAAGTTTTCACCTTGAATTCATAAGCTTTATTGGGGTCTTTGGGTAACGTAAGCCCGGTAACCGCTCCTTCTTTTTCAAGGTTTTGCTGCAAATTTTCTATAGCAATTAGTTTACCTTGTTGCGGGTCTACTTTTAATTCTTCAGCAAAAAGCGATTTTATTTCGGTTTGGAAGGTTAAGATAGTTCCGCTTAGGCAAACTAAGAAAAGGATAATCCCGCTGCCAAGCCCTAACCATAAATGCAGATCGTTCAGTAATTTTCTAAACGTATATTTTTTCTTTTTTTGCTTCTTCTTTGTCATGGATTCTGGTATAAAACTTAAAATAAGACTGACCGGAAAAAGAATTTCCGGTCAGCCCTTTTTGGCAAATTCAAATATTTTTAGGGCTAAAAAACTCCTATAAAGTGGCTTCCTTCTACATTTACCAGCTCGGCTCCTTTAGTTACCTCACCGGTTTGCGTGTCTATTACATAAATATTTCCGTTTTCTCCTACGGGAGCTTCGGTTACATAAACTTCATCTCCATCTACTACAAATCCCTGGTATTGGAATAGGTAGAAATCTTCGCTATATGGGATTTCATTTATTTTTTGTGCAGTTTTTGCTTCTAAATCTACCAGCGCAAAATATCCCTGGGCTCCAGCTACACCTTCAGCAGAACCTGCGTGACGATAAGCTACAACCGCTTTTCCGCTTGCGGTAGGTCTCCAGGCAAGAATATAGGCATCTTCCACTCCTAATGCTTCATCTAAATTAAATACGTATGAATCATCATACTGGTTATTAGCACCTATTTTTAAGATATGGGAACCGTTTGGATCTCCCTGGTTTGCCTGGTAAACACTTCCGTTTACCAAAAATGCATTAATGCTTCGGTAACCGTTGGTATTTCCCTTTCCAACTTCAGAAGTAATAATAGTTGGGTTTTCTAAAGAAGGGTAGTCTAAAACAATGGTTTTAGAACCTAAAACTTCACCATTTCTATCTGTTTCTCCGGTTTCCGGGTCTACTTTACTTATACGAGCGCCAATGTATAATTTATCTCCGGTAGCATTTAAGGTTGGCATATCAATTCTGCCAATATAATATCCTTGTGCTTCCAACTCTTCACTTAGTTGAAGACTTGATTCTTTAAACTCTTTTATTACCGAATTCTGTAAATCTAAGGTGACAATCCCCATAGTAGCTTGGGTACGAAGATAATTATCCTCATCATCAAACTGGTGCTTGGTATCTACATATACAGCAGCTCCTGTTTGATCTCCGTCAAATAATTTAATCCATCTTGGAGCAGAACCTACATAAGGAGCAATGCTAATTTCGCTTCCGGTTTGTTCAAAATTTTGACCTCCATTTACATTGTATTTCGTGTAGTTTCCTCCAGTATCGCCGGCATAGCTAATATTAAATATTGTGCTGCCGTCTTCAGAAGATTGCAACCTTGCAGTTCTGTTAGAAGGTACTATAAATCCGTTATCAAAAGGTTCTATAGATACGTTTGGGTCTTTAGCGTCTTCACTACTTATGGAGTAGATTAGTGTGCCTCCATTACCGTCTCCAGGGTTTTCTCCCATTCTGGCTGCGGCAACGGTAATCCATCTACCGTCTTCATTTTCACCTGGTTCCTGTCCTGGGTCTATAGGAGAGTCATCGCTACTACAAGAAGCCAGTAAGCCTGTTGCCATTGCTATTGTTGCAAAAGTTTTAATGCTGAAAAAATTACGTTTCATATTATTATCTTTTATAATTGGTTAAAATTTATTGATTGAATAATTTAATTTTAAGTAAAAGGCTCTTCCCGGTTTTTGCACCGATAAATTGTCATAAACAGGTTTGTTAAAGATGTTTTTTACATCAAAACTCATGACAAAATTTTGGTTGGGGAAGGTGTAGCTAAGTCCAAGATCCTGCGCTAATTGCTGAGGTACTTTAAAGAAATCGTCTCCTACCGTATTTGAACCCTGCGGAACCAGATATGAAAATTCATCGGTAAAGTACATGGTGTAGAATAGGTTTAGCATGGAGTTTTTCTGAATTAAATTTTTAATTGAATAGCGTAAGTTTCCATTCATGGTAAAAAATGGAGTGTTGGGGACGTCTATTTCTACGCCACGGTTTTCAATTTTTAAATCGAATCGGGATATATTAAAATTAAGTCCGAAATTATTATTATAGGTATAACCCAACTGTGCGTCAATTCCTTTTGAAGTACCGCTACCCTGGTTTACATAAACAATTAACTCTTCATCTACATTTAAGGAAGTCTCTATAGGTAAACCAATTCTATCTTTAATATTTCTGGTAAAAAGATTTGTTGAAGCATTAAATTGATGCTTCTTAAAGTTAAAGGTGCCTAGTTTTACCCCTAAATTATAATTGTTACTTTGTTCAGGATTTATGCTTGCGTTGGCCACAACATTATCCCCATCGTTACCAAATATTTCGGTTTCGTTTGGCAGTCGTACTGCTTTTTCGGCCGAAGCCAATAGGGTAATAGTGGGGCTAAGCTCGTAAGAAGCTGCAAAACCATAGCCTTCATATTTTTTATTACTGCTTACAACATCATCCACAATTTCACTGCTTCCATCTGGATTTCTTTGAATTTCAGGATCTACACTTATGCTTTTCTGTTGATAATATTTCCCGAATAAATTGGTTTTTAACCTGTCATTAAAAGCATTTAATTCATAGGTTATCGAAAGTATGTTTTTGTTTAAATCCCGTGTTCCTACAAAGGTATTTTCTAATACAGATTGTAGTTTATCGCTATCTTCTCTATCAATTCCGCTATAAACGTGGTTCGCTAAAATTGTGTGGTTATCGCTAATAGCGTAGGCTACACCAGTTCTAATGGAGGCCACGTTGCGGTTAATTTTCGCAAGCGTTGGTCCGCCTTCTTGCTGTGAGCCCCAGGTATATTTGTATTCGTTGCCTCTAAAATCTATGGCTCTTTCGCCGTTCCAGCTATAAGCCCAGGGCACCGTATCATTTACCTGGCGGTTTCGCTTTCCATAATATCCGGTAACGTTTACATCTAAACCTGGCGTAAATAAATCTTCTTTTTGATAAGTTAAGTTAGCCAGAGAAGCGTCAGACTCAAGAAATCTTCCTTCGTATGGCATAATAGTCATGAATGCGCCATGTTGCACTTCTTTATAGTCATCAGAACCTGTAAAACCTACAAAAAACTGGTCGGCCCATTTTACATCTGTATATCCTACCTGTACCGTACCTCCGGTAGACCTGTAGGCGTCGTTAAAACGTCTAGCGGTAATTGGGGTTTGCTGACCACCTAAACCGGTTACTACAATACTTCGACCTGAAACTTCATAATCATTGTCAGAATAGTTATGAAAGGCAGAAGCTTTTACGGTAAAACCAGAATTATCAAATCTGTACAACCCATTTACATTAGCCTGAAAAGTATTGAATGAGCCATATGATACAGACGCATTAATATTTTTATCAGACTGTTTATTAAGTACAATATTGATGGCGCCGCCCAGGGCATCGTCAGCTAAATGGCCGGGAACAACGCCTTTATAGACTTCAATTCGCTCAATCATTGATGGCGGAATACTGTTTAAGTTATAGGACGAACCAAATGTAGAAATGGGAATTCCATCTATAAAAATACGTACGGCACTACCAGATAAACCATTCAAACTATATTCTGCACGAGAGCCCAAACCACCATTTTGCCGAATTTTTACTCCAACCGTAGTGTTTAGTAATTCGTTTGTCTGAATATTTCTAATACTGGCCTCCCCGGTTTCTACAACATTAAGGGCAAATCCCTTTTTCTCCATTTTGGTTTTGAAAGAATCTGCTCTTAGGTGTACCTCATCTAATTCGTTCTCTGAGGTATTTATCGTAATATTATGGTGTAGATTTTCTGGATTTACCGCTATTTGATGATGAGCTATGAAGTCACCTTTACGAATTTCCAGTAAAAAAACTCCACGCTGTAAATTCTTTATTTGATATTTTCCTTCGGAATCTGATTGCGTGCTTTTACTCTGATTTAGATTGGAAGCCGTAATATTTGCGCCCTTTAGTACTTCCCCGTTTTCATCTTCTATTATTCCAGAAATATCGAAGTTTTTGGCTTCCTTTTGCTGAGCATATATGGTAGGAATACTGGCTGACAGCAACAGTAAAATAAAGCTTATTGTAAAATTTGGAACCACAATTTTAATTTATTATTCTTATTTAAACTAATTTTAAATAACTTGCGGCAAATTTATATTTTGAAGCGCTAAGCCTGTTTCGGTTTTGGAAATAAAAATTACGGTAAAGGTATTATGTATATTGAGTCTAAATTAATAGAGGTAAATGAAACCTTGTTTTCACGGGATCTTTCAGGAAATAAAGATTTGGGAATCATTAAAGATGAAATAAATATCCAATCGTATTCATGGTTGCAGGCAAAATGTAAGATTCAGTTTTCAAAAGGCTTATTTATTGTTGAAACCTTTATAGAGAATAAAAAAAATCTTACCGATATCTTTAGTATAAGCGGGGAATATATTCAAATTTCTTATTTAGGAAAAGGTGATTCGCAACTGGTTTCTTCCAAGGAAAAAACACCCCTTGGGATGGGCAGAATTAACTGCTGTTATAATTGTGATACTGTAAACACAATAGAAATGCCTGCCAATAAACCTACTCACTACCAGGCGGTTTATCTATCAAAAGAATACTACCTTGAATTGTTAAAAAACGAAGTCTGGGTAGCAGATAATTCTTTCTATAATCATATTATTAAGGGTAATTTTCAAAAATGGGGAGCCTGTAATTTTCCTATAGATTATAGTTTATATCATATTTTAAATGAGATAACCAAAAACGATTGGAATACCGATTTTAAAAAATATTATCTTGAATTAAGGCTTAAAGAATTGTTTCTTTCTTTACATTTTTGCCAGGAGGAATTGTGCAATGGAGTAGTGAAAGGGATTAGCGAAGAAAACCTTGAAAAAATAAGAACCGCCCACGCATATTTAATTGAAAACTTTAAAAATCCGCCAACCATTAAAGTACTGGCCAGGAAAGTGCTTTTAAATGAACTTCAGCTAAAAAAAGATTTTAAAATGATGTATGGTAAAACTATTAGAAGCTTTATTATAGACTTACGAATGAAGAAAGCTAAAAGTCTTTTAGGTAAACATACCGTAAGTGAAATGGCTGGCATTTTAGGATATAAAAGCGTTCCGCACTTTATAAACACCTTTAAAAAATGTTATGGCTACACTCCAAAACAAGGTTTAAATCAATAAAATTAAGGCATAAAAAAAGCCGCTATAAAAGCGACTTTTCAAGTTCTTGAAATAGGATAATATATATTATTCTATAACGCGTACTTCCGCAGCGTTAACTCCTTTTCTACCTTCTACTTCAACGTACTCAACTTTATCACCTTCGTTCAAGCTCTCGCCATCTAAACCAGTAATGTGTACGAAGATGTCTCTTCCTGTTTCGTCGTTGGTAATGAATCCGTATCCTTTTGATTCATTGAAAAATTTAACTGTACCTTCCATTGTAATAATAAAATAAATAATTAATAAAGCGCAAAGTTAGTACAATATTATTGAAGACAGTGCAATATTTTCGATTTTCTTTTGAAAGTATTCTAAAACAGCTACTTAATCCAGTCCTTTATCTCGCATTTTATCCATGTTCTCTTTAGTGAGAGTGTAGTCTTGAAGCCGTTTCCCTTTCCATCTCACATACAGGAAAATAGGCATTAAAATAAATGCACTTGCTAAAACTGCAATTCCAATTATACGGTCTCCCAGTACCACATCTTCAAAAGTGCGGTAATAAAATCCTACTCCAATGGCAATTAATATTAATATGCCCAATATTTTTAAAACAGTATTCATAGCATTAAACGGTTACTTCTATTAGTTTTTGACGGTAAGCGGTTAATAGTTTAGATTTAGAAATAAATCCAACGTACACCTCATCTTCTACCACAGGCAGGTTCCATGCGTTTGTTTCCTGAAATTTGGTCATTATATCTTTTGGCCGGTCTTTTCTAAGGTCTATAATTTCAGGGGCACGCTGCATAACATCGCTTACCTTTACTTCCTCATACATTTTCTGGTCAAACATTATCGGTCTAATATCATCTAATAATATAATTCCCAGGAATTTACGATTTTCATCGATAACGGGAAAAAGATTTCGGGAAGATTTTATTACGCCGTCGTGAATAACATCTCCAAGATTCATATCTATATTTAGGGTAACAAAGTTTTTTTCTATAATCTGCTGAATATTCAACAGCGTTAATACAGCCTGGTCTTTATTGTGGGTTAACAAATCGCCACGTTTTGCGAGTTCCATGGTATATACCGAGTGCGGC
Organism: Salegentibacter agarivorans; assembly: GCF_900113135.1. Classification (GTDB taxonomy): domain Bacteria; phylum Bacteroidota; class Bacteroidia; order Flavobacteriales; family Flavobacteriaceae; genus Salegentibacter; species Salegentibacter agarivorans. The sequence goes on from NZ_FOOH01000021.1 coordinate 66,967, forward strand.
TGAAACTGGTTGGTAATCATATAAGAAATGGCCGCGGTAATCATTAAGGGAACAAAGAGTTCGTAACCGCCGGTGAGTTCTGCAATAAGGAAAATGGCAGTAAGTGGCGCGTGCAAAACCCCGGCCATTAACCCGGCCATTCCAACCATAGTAAAACTACTTACCGAAATGGGGGTTTTTAATATTCCCAGATTGTTTATAATTAGTGCAAAGCAATGCCCCATAGCGCTCCCCATAAATAATACCGGCGCAAAAATACCGCCAATGCCGCCGGCTCCAAAGGTGAGCGAAGTAGCCAGGATTTTAAAAATTACAAGTCCAGCAAGGAGGATTATAACAATCCAGATATTATCAAGATAATCATTAAAGAAATTGGTTCCCAAAGCTTCTAAATAATCTTCAGCCAATAAGTTATTTATAACATTATAACCTTCGCCATATAGCGGTGGAATTAAATAGATAAGAATTCCAAGGCCCAGGCCACCCAGCAATAACCTATAGAAAAGAGAATCTATCTTTTTAAAAGCATCGCCTATCTTAAAATAAATATGTGTAAAATACATAGAACATCCGGCAGCGAGGACACCAAGAATAATATAAAAAGGCACTTCAGAAATATTAAAATTGTCTTGAAGATCTACAGGCAAAATAATATCAGAACCAAAGAAAAAATAGGAGGTGAGAATAGCCGAAACCGAAGCGATAAGCAATGGAACCATGGAGATTAAAGTGAGATCCAGGCTAAAAACCTCGATCGCAAAGATAATCGCCGCGATAGGTGCTTTAAAAATAGACGACATAGCGCCCGCAGCTGCGCAACCAATAAGTAATGTACGTGAACTTTGGTTCATTTTAAAAAACCGGGAAATATTAGATCCCAGGGAAGCACCGGTGGCCACCGTTGGTCCTTCCAATCCCACAGATCCTCCAAAACCAACTGTTAAAGGAGCTGTGATAATTGAGGCATACATTTGAAAGGAACGCATAATTCCTTTTCGGCGGGAAATTGCATAAAGCGTAGAGGGAATCCCGTGACCAATCTTTTTCTTTAGTACTACTTTAATTACCAGTAGCGTAAGGCTTAAACCTATAAGTGGAAAAATAAAATAAAAAGCGTGATGGTAATTTATAATCAGATTTCCTTCTAGTAAGCGCTGAATGTAGTGTGTAAGGTTTTTTATAACCACTGCACCTAAACCAGCAGTAAAACCTATAATAGCACTTAAAATCATCAAAAATTGTTGATGACTTAAATGCCGGTTACTCCAGTCTGAAAAACGGATTAATAATCTTGTAGCTTTATTGTCCACTCAAAAATTTTTATGAAGATAAAAAAATCCCGATGTGAACCCGGGATTTTTTATCAATTATAATTTTACTCGATACTCGAGATTTAAATGCTCTTGCGTTTGCCTTTAATTGAAAAAATTATTTCCCCTGGCTATTCTTTGAAGTTTCTTCCAGGTAGTTTACCTGTAAATGAAGTTCTTTGAGTTGTGCTTCATCCAGTTTTGCGGGTGCATCTATCATTACATCCCGGCCATTGTTGTTCTTTGGGAAAGCAATAAAATCCCTGATACTTTCCTGTCCGCCTAAAATGGCCACCAGTCTATCAAAACCAAAAGCGATACCGCCGTGAGGAGGGGCTCCATATTGAAAGGCATCCATTAAAAAGCCGAACTGTGCTTTAGCCTCTTCTGGAGTAAAGCCAAGATAATCGAACATTTTTTCCTGTGTTTCCTTATCGTGAATTCTTATAGAACCGCCGCCAATTTCATTTCCGTTTAAAACCAAATCGTACGCATTGGCACGAACTTCTCCCGGTTTAGTCTCCAGTAAAGCAAAATCTTCTTTTTTAGGTGAGGTAAAAGGATGGTGCATCGCGTGAAAACGATTTGTTTCTTCATCCCATTCCAGTAATGGGAAATCTATAACCCAAAGTGGAGCGAATTCATCAGCTTTTCTAAGACCAAGTTCATTACCCAAATGCATTCTTAAAGCACTTAGTTGCGTTCTGGTTTTATTGGCGTCACCAGCCATTAACAATATTAGATCTCCGGGTTTTGCTGAGGTAGCTTCTGCCCAGGTTTTTAGATCTTCTTCTGAATAAAATTTATCTACTGAAGATTTTAAAGTTCCATCTTCGTTATATTTTGCCCATACGAGTCCGTTGGCGCCTACCTGTGGCCTTTTAACCCAGGATATTAATTTGTCTATTTCTTTTCTGGTAAAAGAAGCCGCTCCCGGAACCGCAATTCCCACTACTAATTCCTGCTGATCGAAAACGTTGAAACCTTTGTTTTTGGCCAAATCGTTCAATTCGGCAAACTCCATCCCAAATCTGATGTCCGGTTTGTCATTCCCATATTTTTTCATCGCTTCAGAGTAGGTCATTCTTGGAAATTCGGCAACGTCTACGCCATTGATTTCTTTCAATAAATGCCTGGTTAAACCTTCAAAAATATTCAGAATATCTTCCTGTTCAACAAAAGCCATTTCACAGTCAATTTGTGTGAATTCCGGCTGCCTGTCGGCTCTAAGGTCTTCATCCCTAAAACATTTTACGATCTGGAAATATTTATCCATTCCGCCAACCATTAGCAATTGCTTAAAAGTTTGTGGCGATTGGGGAAGGGCGTAAAACTGACCTTCGTTCATTCTACTTGGTACCACAAAATCGCGGGCACCTTCAGGAGTAGACTTTATTAAATATGGAGTTTCCACTTCAACAAAATCCTGGTTAGAAAGATAATTTCTTACTTCCATTCCTACTTTATGGCGAAATTTCAGCTTGTTTTTTACCGGATTTCGTCTAATATCAAGGTAACGGTATTTCATTCTAAGATCTTCGCCACCATCGGTTTCATTTTCAATAGTAAAGGGAGGTGTAAGGGAAGTGTTGAGAATATTAACTTCATCAACTAAAACTTCAATTTCACCAGTTGGAATATTTGTATTTTTAGATTCCCGCTCAATTACTTTTCCGCTAACCTGAATAACAAATTCGCGCCCCAGTTTTTGAGCTTTTTCCATAAGTTCTTTTGAAGAGCGCTCTTCATCAAAAATAAGCTGGGTAATGCCGTAACGATCGCGCAGATCTACCCAAACCATAAATCCTTTGTCCCTTATTTTTTGAACCCAGCCCGAAAGTTTTACTTCCTGGCCAATTGAAGCTGCATTTAATTCTCCGCAGGTATGACTTCTATACATAATATTCCTGAAATTTTAAGTAGCGCAAAAGTAAGAAGTTCTGGTGGGTTTGGCGGTAAAATAGGCAGAGAAAATCGCTAGAGGCTTTGCATTTTTTTTTTTGAAATATCGCCTTTAAAAATTAATTATTAAGCCATTTTAAACTTAAATAATACCGGATAAGGATGGTTAGGGAAAAATTTAGCCATCAAGTTTAGAAGACAGTCAAAAATTTGACCGTTTCGTCAATTTTATGATGTTGATAAATTTGTAACAACAAGCCTATCAGGATATTAACAGTTTTTGTTTGATAACCTTTTTTAACAAAATTTTAAATTGACTATAAAGTAGTTGTATTTTAGCTGAAGTGCTATTGTAAAGGGACTATCAATAGCTGAAAAAAGAATACCAAGGGGTCGATCCTTGGTATTGCTTAATAACGTTCCATAAAAAATATTAATATGGAAACAGTTTATTTATTAATGCTCTTATCTTATATGATAATCAGGGAGCTTTAGTCTTGCAGACCCGTCTGTTGGAGCAGGCGGGTTTTTTATTAGAGCAATAATGTTGTTATTACTATTACAAATATATATAATTGTTACTATTCTGAAGTAACAACCTGAGCAAAAAATAACACTTTAACTAATTATGAAAAATTAAAGCGCTTTCGAAAAAGGAAGTTTTACCAACTGAAGCTTTAGTATTTGCCATTCCTTTACAGTTTTTTTCCGGTTCTAAAAATAGATTTTTTTAATGAAATTTCTTTTAGGATATCTCTATGTTAAGCCGAAAATAGGGGTTTAGTTTTCTGTTTATCAGTTCCTTAGTATTTCAATGTTAATTTAATGTTACGTGATTGTTGCTTTAAAGTAAACATTTAGCTATTTTTGTAAAGTAAAGTTTAAAGAAAAAGACTATGAAAAAGATAAAAAATATATTGATGGCTGCCATTTTTACCTTTGGAGCAGCTGCTATGGCGCAGAAAAGTCCGGAACCAAAATTTGAAAAAGAGGGAGATCTTATAAAAGGAACTTTCTATTATGAAGATGGTTCTGTAAAACAAGAAGGAACTTACAAGGATGGAAAACTTCATGGAAAATGGGTGGCATATGATACCAATGGAAAAAAGCAAAGTATGGCTAACTATACAGAAGGGGAAAAAACCGGAAAATGGTTCTTTTGGTCTTCAGATAAACTAACTGAAGTTGATTACAATAATAACCAGATTGCCGGGGTAAATACCTGGAAAAGTGATGGTACTTTAGCTGAAAACTAATCAAAAATTTATACCTAAACGCAAGAGGCTGTCTGAAAAGGCAGCCTTTCTTGTTGGATTATTTTGAGGTTTTTATTATTTTCATGTAATGAAAGCTAAAGTTGTATTTAAGACCTATAACCAGTCGCAGTTAAGTCTTTTACCTCCCAGTTATGATGATTTGGTTCCTGTAAATCATCCCGTTAGAATCGTCAATACTATTATTGATCAAATCGACATCGCTGACCTGGAGCGAAGTTACAAAGGAGGTGGTACTTCCAGTTACCATCCTCGGATGCTTCTTAAGGTGATCATCTATGCGTACCTGCGCAATATGTATTCCTCTCGTAAGATAGAA
>NZ_FOOH01000015.1 GCF_900113135.1 Salegentibacter agarivorans
AGCCTGGAAAGGCGAATAATCAGGCTTCCCCCGTTAAGCAAACATTCCTGTTAGTGAAGCCATCCGTTTTAACATATATTGCTATTCGGATTTTGGGCATCGGCACTTTTTGCAACCTTACCCCCAATATATGCCAGAATCGGTTCGATTTCTCTATGTTCCACTAACTTGCTAGGTCTTCCTTCACACACCACCGTTGCCAGTGACGCACTTGACTTTACATTGCTCTTCCCTCCGATCAGGTGAGCGGGCTTTCTTTCAAGCCTCGGAATTGTTTGCATGCAGGGCAAACAAAAAACCCCGCAGTATTGCGGGGCATCCTTAAAAAACCAAACAAAATAAAATCAATTAAGGCTGAAAGTGCTTAGTAAATTGATCTCATTACCTTTATAAGTATATTGGAAAAGTGTATTATCCCCAACCATTAAGAGCACATCTTCTAAGGGGATGACGTCATAGGTGTTAATGTCCTGAAAATGGTCTATTAGTTCCAGGTTGGGGGTATTTTTTGTATCATATATTTTTAATCCGGCAGTACCATCACAAACAAAAAGCCAGTCGTCTTTTACGCCAAGCCCGTAAGGATTTTTCATTGGGTAAGATTGTAATAACTGTGGATTGGACTTATCGGTTACATCTATTACATCCAGCTGGCTCCATTCCTGCCCGCATATATTTCCACCTCTAATAGTTACATAAGCCATATCGCCTTTTACCACAACGGGATCGCAACCAAGAATATGTCTAAACATAGATTTATATTCTGGCGTAGCTGGATTTTCTACACTATAGATATACATACCGGTAGAACTTCCCATGTATAAATGATTTTCTTTATAAAAAATAGTTTCTATATCTGGCCCAATCCATTCAGTTTTTAATAATTCGGGGTTACTTAATCCTGCAATATTGAAAACCGACAAATTATTTTGATCTACTACATATAAATAATCTTGGTGAATATTAAAACGTGCTAAAGAACCTCCGGTACCGGAACCGCCTGATGAATTTCCTGATTCAGAAAAAGATGCCCTGTCATTAGTTAGCCATTCTGTATTGCTTGCCATTTCGATTTTTCGGGTTTCCATAACATAACCTATTACTACTTCGGTTTCAGCATTAAAATTATCGCTATCTACAAAAGATGCACTTGCAGGAATACGGTTATTATGGTTGGGAAAAACGTTCTTCATTCTTTCCGCTTGTGTAATATTATTCATATCGCTAATATCAAAAACTACGAGATCCATAGCTGAATTTGCAAATAACATGTCATCTTTTACAGCGATATCGGTATTTTGCGGAATTTCAAGAAATTTCATTTTTACAGGGTTTCGGTGATCACTGTTATCTATAATATGTACACCTTTTTGATCATCGTTTATAAAAACATAATCTCCATAAGAATAGATCTTGCCCGCTTCGGTAATTGCTCTTGGCTCAGAAATTTTAACCATAGCCCTAAATTCTTCAATAGGCTTTACTACGGGAACGGCTACATTATAAAACTCTTCTTCGGTTGCGTCTTTCTCGCAAGAAGTGAACAAAGCCATTAAAGCCAGAAGAAGCAACGTAATTAAACTGTAGAAAAATCTCATAATTATCTGGTTGGTTTCTATATAGATGCATTAATTACGAAAAGGTTGCGTGATAAAATTAAAAATATTGCTGTCACTTTGTCAGAAGTTCGTTTTACCCTTATCTTTGCATTTCTTAATCCTGAAAAGGAAGATTTGAATTATGGAGAAGACAATAGACGAAAAACAACAGGGAAACACGCTCGTAATGGAGCCTAGGCAAGAAAATACCCGAAAGCTTTTTATTGAAAGTTACGGTTGTGCAATGAATTTTAGCGATAGCGAAATTGTTGCTTCTATTCTTGCAAAAGAAGGTTTTAATACTACTCAAAATTTAGAAGAAGCAGATCTGGTTTTGGTAAACACCTGTTCTATTAGAGAAAAAGCTGAACAAACCGTTCGTAAAAGACTTGAAAAATATAATGCAGTAAAAAGAATAAATCCCGGAATGAAAGTGGGCGTATTAGGTTGTATGGCCGAGCGTCTTAAAGAAAAATTCCTGGAAGAAGAAAAAATAGTAGATCTTGTAGTTGGGCCAGATGCCTATAAAGACCTTCCAAATCTTATAAATGAAGTTGAAGCAGGCCGGGATGCAATAAATGTTCTACTCTCTAAAGAGGAAACTTATGGTGATATTTCTCCTGTTCGATTGCAAAGCAATGGAGTGTCAGCATTTGTCTCTATCACCAGGGGTTGCGATAATATGTGTACTTTTTGCGTGGTACCTTTCACCCGAGGAAGAGAGCGAAGCCGCGACCCACAAAGTATAGTAGAGGAAGTAAACGATCTTTGGAATAAAGGTTTCAAAGAAATTACCCTTCTGGGCCAAAACGTAGATAGCTATTTATGGTATGGCGGCGGACTCAAAAAAGATTTCAAAAATGCTTCGGAAATTCAAAAAGCTACAGCCACAGATTTCTCCGCACTTTTAAGGCTGGTCGCCGAAGCACAACCAAAAATGAGGATTAGGTTTTCAACTTCAAATCCGCAGGATATGACTTTGGAGGTAATTGAAGTTGTAGCCGCTTATCCCAATATTTGCAAGCATATTCATTTACCGGTTCAAAGCGGAAGTGATAGAATCTTAAAAGAGATGAATAGATTACACACCCGCAAAGAATATTTTAAACTTATAGACTATATAAGAGAATTAATGCCAGAGTGCTCTATTTCCCAGGACTTAATTGTTGGTTTCCCAACTGAAACTGAAGAGGATCACAAGGATACTCTATCATTAATGGAATATGTGAAATATGACTTTGGGTATATGTATGCATATTCTGAAAGACCGGGTACTATGGCGGCCCGTAAATTGGAAGACGATGTGCCTGCAGATACAAAACAAAGAAGATTAGCCGAAATAGTAGCGCTTCAGCGTGAACATAATCATTTTAGGACGCAAAGATTTCTTGGAGAAACCGTAGAAGTTTTAGTTGAAAAAGAATCCAAAAAGTCTAGCGAACACTGGAGCGGCCGAATCACTCAAAACACCGTGGCGGTATTCCCAAAAGAGAATTACAAGATTGGTGACTTTGTAAACGTAAAAATTAATGACTGTACCAGCGCAACCCTAATTGGAGAAGCCGTTGGATATAGTGAAAATAATTAAAAAATAGTTATTCAGTCTAAAGGAATCAGTTTTAGTAACTAGATTAATTCCTTCTGAAATAACAGGATTAATATATGGAATCAATTCAGGCAGTAAAACAGCGGTTTGGAATAATTGGCGACGATCAACGCCTTAACCGCGCTATAGAAAAAGCAATCCAGGTTGCGCCTACAGATATCTCGGTTTTGGTAACCGGGGAAAGTGGGGTTGGGAAAGAAAGTATTCCAAAAATAATCCATTCATTATCTCATAGAAAACACGGGAAATATATTGCAGTAAACTGTGGTGCAATTCCCGAAGGCACTATAGATTCTGAACTTTTTGGTCACGAAAAAGGCGCTTTTACCGGTGCCACCCAAACCCGAAGCGGTTATTTTGAAGTTGCCGATGGCGGGACCATTTTTTTAGATGAAGTTGGAGAATTACCACTTCCCACACAAGTTAGGTTACTGCGTGTTTTAGAAAACGGGGAATTTATAAAAGTTGGTTCATCTAAAGTGCAAAAATCTGATGTTCGTATTATCGCGGCTACCAACATTAATATGCAGGAATCTATTAAAAAAGAACGCTTCCGTGAAGACCTGTATTATAGATTAAGCACAGTAGAAATTAACCTTCCGCCACTGCGGGATCGTAAAGACGATATTCATTTATTGTTTAGAAAATTCGCTTCAGATTTTGCGCTGAAATATAAAATGCCAACCATTAAACTTCAGGATGATGCGGTAGGTTTATTAAAAAAATACCGATGGGGCGGGAATATTCGGCAGTTAAGAAATATTGCCGAGCAAATTTCAGTTTTAGAGCAGGAACGCATTATTGGCCCCGAGCGTTTAAAAGAATATTTACCTGATATTGGTAGCAATTTACCCGCAGTTATTTCAGAAAAAAAGAAAGAAAGCGATTTTAGCAACGAACGGGAAATTCTTTACAAAGTGCTTTTTGATATGAAAAGCGACCTGACCGATCTCAAAAAACTCACCCTAAAACTTATGGAGAGTGGGAATACGCAAAAAGTTCAGGATGAAAACGAAAGCCTAATTCAAAAACTTTACGGCGACGATGATGGTGAAGATGTTGATGCAGAAGAATTAGAAGCGTTAAATGATGAAAGGCTGGAAGTACTTCAAATTCCGCAGAACAGTCCGAAATCTGAAATTAGTAGGGAAAAGGATAAATATTATTTTGCAGAAGAGATCCAGGAAGAAGAAACCCTTTCTTTGCAAGATAAAGAATTGGAACTTATAAAAAAATCTTTAGAAAGACATAGCGGAAAACGCAAAGCTGCCGCTGAGGAATTAGGGATAAGTGAACGCACACTTTACCGAAAAATAAAACAATACAACCTGTAATTTTAGTCCGCTTATATGAAAAAAACTGCTTTTCTTTTATGTTTTGTGCTCCTGCTTAGCACCCAATCTTGCGGAATTTACTCTTTTACGGGCGCGGATACGGGTGATGCAGAATCTTTCCAGGTGAATTTCTTTCAAAACCAGGCAGATCTAGTAGAACCGGGAATAGACAGAACTTTCACTTTACAGTTACAGGATCTTATTCAAAATCAAACCAGTTTAAGCCTGGCCAACAATAACGCCGATCTTATTTTTGAAGGAGAAATTATTGATTTTTATGTAGCACCTATTACCGCTACCGCTGAAAATACGGCGGCACAAAACCGACTCACCATTGCAGTGAATGTTCGTTATTATAACACCCTGGAACCCGAAAAAGATTTTGAAAGAAGGTTTTCTTTTTACTACGATTATCCCGCCAATGCGCAATTAGTTGGTGATGTTTTGGCCACTGCCTTAGATGAAATTTACAACAGGTTAACCCAGGATATTTTTAATGCCGCTTTAACCGATTGGTAATATGGAAGCAAACGAATTCATACAACTGCTGCAAAACCCAGCCGAAATCACTGCCGGGCAAACCAGTGCTCTGGAAAAGCTTATTCAGAAAGCACCGTATTTCCAGGCGGCACGTGCAGTAAGGCTCAAAGGTTTAAAAGAGCATCAGGAATTCAGCTACAACAGCGCACTAAAAAAGACTGCCGTCTATACCACTAATCGTAGTGTACTTTTTGATTTTATAACCTCGGTAGAATTTAATCAGAATAAAATTGCAAGGCAAATCCAGGAGCAGGAAGAACAATTGCGAAATATTACCGTTTTTGAACCCGAAGAAGTTTTTGCCAAAAGAAGTATGGCTATAGATGAAGCCATAAAAATGAGGCAATCTGAATCTGAACAGGTGATGGATCCCGACTTGTTTTCTGAGAAAAGTGTGAAAGCAAAGGAACATACCGAAGAAGATTTATCTGAAGACCAATTGAAATTGGGAGAACCTTTAGAGTTTGATGCTTCAGAATCACATTCTTTTTCAGAATGGTTGCGACTTACTTCAGCAAAACCTATAAAAAGAGAAGAATCCGAAGAAGAAAATCCGAAAGATGAGGTTCAGCATAAAAAGTTTGAACTTATAGACAGGTTCATATCCAAAAGTCCGAAAATAAAACCGGGTAAACCCAGCAATAAATCCAACCTGGCAGAAGTAAGCACAACCCCGCCAGAGTCGTTAATGACAGAGACTTTAGCACGGGTTTATTTGGAACAAAAAAATTATAAAAAGGCAATCCAGGCATATAAAATATTAATTTTGAAAAATCCCGAAAAAAGTGGTTTCTTTGCTGACCAAATTCGGGCAATCGAAAAATTACAAGAAAATAATACAAAGCAAGAATGAGCACATTCACGATTTTTTTAGCATTAATAGTTATTGTAGCCTTTTTACTGGTAGTGGTAATTATGGTACAAAACCCTAAAGGCGGTGGTTTATCTTCCTCTTTTGGCGGTAGCGGACAACAAGTAGGTGGAGTAAAGAAGACCGGAGACTTTTTAGATAAAAGTACCTGGACTTTAGCAACACTTTTATTAGTCCTTATTTTACTTTCTAATGTAACTATTATGGACGATTCAAGTTACGGCGAATCAAGGGTTTTTGACGAAGATGCAATGCCTGAAAATACCGCTACTCCACCGGCACAAATGCCAGGACAAACTTCAGAATCTGACAGCGCTCAATAAACGCTTCCATTCTTTATAAAATTCACAAATGCCAGCTTATGACAAGCTGGCATTTTTTGTTTGTAATTGGCAGTAAAAGCGGGGTGGCATAATTTTAGAAATAGGCTTAGTCGCTTATTCAAAGATTAATTAACCTAAATAAATTTATAAAAAAATGGGACTAAACATTAAACCGCTCTCAGACAGGGTTCTTATTGAGCCTGAAGCAGCCGAAACTAAAACGGCATCTGGAATTTACATTCCCGAAACAGCTAAAGAAAAACCACAACGTGGAAAAGTTGTAGCTGTAGGCAAGGGTAATAAAGACCACGATATGACTGTGAAAGTTGGTGATACTGTGCTTTACGGAAAATACTCCGGTACAGAATTAAAACTTGAGGGCACAGACTATCTAATGATGAGAGAAGACGATATCCTTGCAATAGTATAAGACTTCTTTTCCCCACTCCCGGGGAAACTTTCAAAATAAATAATAGTATTAATTAGATTTCCGTCTTTACGGAAATGACAAAACATAATTTACAATGGCAAAAGATATAAAGTTTGACATTCAAGCCCGCGACGGAATTAAGCGCGGTGTAGATGCATTGGCAAATGCCGTAAAAGTAACTTTAGGTCCAAAAGGACGTAATGTGGTAATAAGCAAATCTTTTGGTGCACCAACCGTAACTAAAGATGGTGTTACTGTAGCAAAAGAAATTGAACTGGAAGATGCCTTAGAAAACATGGGCGCTCAAATGGTAAAAGAAGTTGCTTCTAAAACCAATGACCTTGCAGGAGATGGTACTACTACTGCAACTGTACTTGCCCAGGCTATCGTAAAAGAAGGCCTTAAAAACGTGGCAGCAGGCGCAAGCCCAATGGATCTTAAAAGAGGTATAGATAAAGCTGTAACTGCAATCACTAAAGATTTGGAGAAACAAACCAAAGAAGTTGGTGATTCTTCAGAAAAAATAAAGCAGGTAGCTTCTATTTCTGCAAATAACGATGAGCATATTGGTGATTTAATTGCCCAGGCTTTTGGTAAAGTTGGAAAAGAAGGTGTAATTACTGTAGAAGAAGCAAAAGGTACCGAGACTCACGTAGAAGTTGTTGAAGGTATGCAGTTTGACCGTGGTTATCTTTCTCCGTATTTCGTAACGAATTCAGAGAAAATGACTGCAGATCTTGAAGATCCGTACATTTTATTGTTCGACAAAAAGATCTCTTCTATGAAAGATTTGCTTCCAGTTCTTGAGCCGGTAGCACAATCTGGAAAGCCACTTTTAATTATTGCTGAAGATGTAGATGGCGAAGCCCTTGCTACTTTGGTAGTAAATAAATTGCGTGGTTCTCTTAAAATCGCTGCTGTTAAAGCACCAGGATTTGGAGATCGTAGAAAAGCAATGTTAGAAGATATCGCTATCCTAACAGGTGGTACTGTAATTTCTGAAGAAAGAGGATTCTCTTTAGAAAACGCTACTATTGATATGTTAGGTACTGCTGAAAAAGTAGCTATCGATAAAGATAATACTACTATTGTAAACGGTGCTGGAGACAACAAGCAAATTGAAGAACGTGTAAACCAGATCAAAGCTCAGATCGAAACCACTACTTCAGATTATGATAAAGAAAAACTTCAGGAGCGTTTGGCTAAACTAGCCGGCGGTGTTGCCGTACTTTATGTAGGTGCAGCTTCAGAAGTTGAAATGAAAGAGAAGAAAGACCGTGTAGACGATGCCCTTCACGCAACCCGTGCGGCTGTAGAAGAAGGAATTGTTGCCGGTGGTGGTGTTGCGTTAGTAAGAGCACAAGCGGTTCTTGCCAAAATCAAGACTGAAAATGATGATGAAGCAACCGGAGTTCAAATTGTTTATAGAGCAATTGAATCTCCACTTAGAACCATCGTAGAAAATGCTGGTGGTGAAGCTTCTGTAGTGATCAATAAAGTTCTTGAAGGCAAGAAAGAATTTGGTTACGATGCAAAAACCGACACATTTGTAGATATGATGAAAGCCGGAATTATAGATCCTAAGAAAGTAACAAGAGTTGCGCTTGAAAACGCTGCTTCTGTTGCCGGAATGATCTTAACTACCGAGTGTGCCCTTGTTGACCTTCCAGAAGACGACAAAGGCGGCGGAGGTATGCCAGGCGGAATGGGCGGCGGAATGCCCGGAATGATGTAATGGCCCGGCCATAGCAAATATTAAAAACCCGTTTCTTTATTGAAACGGGTTTTTCTTTTTTCCAGAAACTTAAAAACTGGATTTATTAATTTCATTTAGAAAAATAATTATTCCAATCCCCGAACAATTCTTTTCCCGTGATAGGCTTTAGCATTGATTTCCCGGTGTAAGCCTTCCAGATTTTTTGAGGTGATTTTTCCTGCGCAAATCACTTCCATATCACCAGCCAGAGCTGTTATTTTTTTAAGTTGAAGGATGCCTTCAGCCGCGGTATTTTCTCCTCCTGAAGTAAGAATTCCATTTACAACACCTAAGTCTCTTAAAGATTTCACAGATTCTAAAATAGCCGGAGTTTCATCAATGGCTTTATGAAAGACAAATTTCATAGGTTTTCCTATTTCCGCAAGTTTTTCAACGGCATCAATATTTATTGTTTTATCTTCTTTTAAAATTCCTAATACCACGCCATTTACACCGGCTTCTTTACAAAAGACTATATCACTAGCCATCTGCTTAATTTCAGCATTATTATACACGAAATCACCAGCCCGGGGTCTAATCATAACGCGGATCGGAATATTTAAATGGGATTTAGCCGAAAGGATCAATTCTCTGGAAGGTGTTAAACCTTCTGCATCTAAATCTGCACAGAGCTCGATGCGATCAGCTCCATTTTCTTCAGCAACCAAAGCTTGTTCTATGCTTTCTACGCAGGCTTCTCTTATATAAGTCATTACATTATATTAGCTTTTCTTCATAAAATCAAAGCCACCTTTCCTAAGATTGATCCCAAATTCCAAATAAGCCTTTAAACAGGCAAGGAAATTTGCCCAACCTTCGGTATTTCCACCAAACCATTGGATGCCCATCTCATCTGCTTTCATCTTGCCTTCTTGTATCCTTACTAGCGTACTGGTTTTAGAAACTTCGGTAAGGCTAATTTCAACCAGTAAGATTTTATCTTTCGCTCCTTCCCATTCAAAAGAAATGAATTCACCAGGAACTAGTTTTAGAACATTTACCGGCGCATATTCTTCAAATTCCGGAAATTTCCAGCTTATAGATTTCCCCTCTTCCATCATTCCGGAGCTTTCGGCAATAAAATAATTTTTCATTTGCTCAGAATCTATAATCGCTTCATAAACTTCAGCTTTCGATTTTGCGATTTGCAGGGCCGTTTTAATTTCTAACATCTTCATAAGTTGAAATTTACTTAAATATAAAACAGAAATTCCAAACCTCACAGGTTTTTGAAACCTGTGAGGAGAGCGATAGATAGCTTAAGAATTATTCTCCTTCTATTTCAATTAATTTTTTCGGAATAAATAACACAAATTTAAAGTCAAACCAAGATTACTAAAAAATAAAATTTTTCATATCTATAACTAACTAATTCTACTTGTCTTACTTAATATACACCCGTTAAGAATGATTATTTAGAGTTAATTATATCTCTAAAATAACCAAAAAATTAAGCTCTGATGATACTTCACTTATTTCTAAAGTTTCTTTCTTATAACTAGCAACAACAGGTGTATAATAATCTGTACCACATATTGTTCTTGATTGTTCTGTTTCAAATTGAACATTAATAGTTTCTTCTATATCATCTAAATAAATAGTGTATTCGTATGATGATCTATGTGGCACTGTTAACATAATCGAATTATCCAGCACTCTAATTTCAGCATCAGGGTTTGCAAATTCATTTCCTGGAATAAATTGAAAAGTAATAAGTTCTTCTGAATAATCAGCTTCTACCCTGATATTATCTGGGTCAATAGTCCCATTTTAAAAGAGATTAGCACCTGAGTCATCAACTATCTTGAGATGCAAGGAAGGCACTGGCATATCTAAAATACAGTCATCTCCTTCATCGTCGCTGTTGGAACAACTGGAAATAAGAGACCAATTAAAATAAGCGTAATGATTTTTTTCATAATTCAGTATTTATTAAAATTTAATACTCTTAGTTCTATTTATTAGATGCACTTTCTTCTAAATGGTTGCGCCAAATGGCATACAATTTTATTATACTACTCCTTTCAAGTAGCATTTAAAGTATAACAGTTATTTCGTGGTAATTAAAAACTAAACCCTAAACTCAAGAAATACAAAACTTATAATTCACTCAGGCTTAGATTTTGAAATATATCCAGAAGGATGCTTAGTTAGAGACTAAATTTTAGCGTTGCTAAAACCTGCGAAGGCCGCAACTGATAACTGCTCTGCACATAATAATATTGATTGTTATATGCATTTATAAAAGTATCTGTATTCAAAATATTTCGCCAGCTTAAATTCAAGTCCATTTTGGGCTTTTTAAAAGTAAACTGATAGCCCAAGTTTACAAAATAATTATCCCCATTTTCAGAAAGCGAATTTCCATAATATTCTCCACTCAAACTCAAATATTGATTATCCTTAGGATAAAAATAAAGTTCTATGATATGTTGATGGGTTTCTATTTTTTGAAAATTGTTCCCTTCAAAACCCGAAGTATAAGTAGAGAAATTACCTGAATAATTCGCAATTAGCCAACTCCAAATATCGGCTTCCAAACTTCCTCGTAGATTCAAATTTTGTGTATTCACCTCGGCCAGCGTATTATTTAAAAGCTGTTGCCGATTTGATAAATTATATGAAGCATTTAGTTTAAGTGTTGTTTTTAGTTCCCTAAAGTATTTGCTTCCGCCGGCTTTGAAACTATGATTATCGAAACTATTATTGCGAGCCACAGCTTCTAAAATTGTTGTTCCATTTTCACCAATATTAGAACTGTACAATAGGTTATTTTCAGAATACGCATACGAGTAAGACGCATTTAAAAATAATTGCTTTAACGGATTTCGATAACGTAGGCCTCCGCTATAATTTTGTTTTTGTTCTTCGGAAATTGGTGCATTGTAGCGATTTAAATTCCGATAGCCTTTCAGTAAAAATCCGTAATATAATTGCTGAATTTCACCAAAATTATAACTCAATCCTGCTGAAGCATTTGCTTCCCAAAAAGCTGAAATTTTCTTTCTTACATAAAAATTAGGTTCAAAAACCAAACGATCCAGATTTCTGCTATCCTCAAAATTATCATCTTCAAGGTGAAAGCTTTTAAATTCAAGCGGTGTACTTAAACGCAAATTCCATGTTTCATCCTTACTTTCAAACCTGAAAGCGTTTTTAAAATACACCGAAGATTGTACAAATTCGGTTCGATTTTTAAAATTCACATCCAAAACTTCGTCGATCTCATTAAGGAAAACATCGCTATCTAACTGCTGATGCTGAAATGAAAAGCCAAATTTTGGGGAGATAGTGAATTTCCCCAGTGCTTTTGTCAATCCGGCAGAATTATCGGTATAAATTTTTCTGGCTGATACCAATTGCTGAATTTCCCCAAATGGATCGCCATCATTAAAAATAGCTTCAAATTGTCCTGGCTGCACCATGAGATCCTGATTATTTTCTGTAAATCCGGTATTCGAATTAAAAGTGATTAATTGTTTACCCACGGCCCTAAGCAAACGCAGATCGTTTTTAATTCCGAAGAAAGGATTATCCAGCTGCTGCTTTATTTTTGTACCAGGACGATCTATAACACCTCGTGCAGCATTCCAAAATCCGTTAAATTCCAATTGATTTTTCAGGTAATTTTTATCGGCATTATTTTCTAGGGTTAGTTTCCCCTGAAGTGTACTCACATAAAGATGGTTGTTTGTATTCTCGATCACATCAATCGTATCTGTAGGTGTAAAATAGCGGGTTTGTGTACTCCCATCCTGTTGCTGGTAATCATTTAGATAAGAGATATTCAGTTTTAGATCTATATTCTCTTTTATACGCTGTAAAATATTTGCAGAACCCAAATGCACATTATTATCCAACCAGCGTTCCTGAGAAAAAGGCGGCTCTGAAATGTTCTGAATCGAAAGCCAATCGGTTTTATCGATCGTAAACTGATCACCCAAAAAATTAATCGAAAAATCACGAATCTCCCGGGAAACATCACTACCGGTATTATTACTTTGATAAGTAAAGATCGCCTGTTGTTTTTTAGTAAAAATCATGGGCGTTACCTTTGCTTGCCAAAGCAGAGGCGCTGCACCAATCCCGGCGGTGGCCGTTCCGCTATACGTAATATCTTTTTTAAGCTTGATATTTATGGAAGCGCGCTCTGAAAATTCCAAACTATCCAAAACTTTTACCGGCTGGTGATTTTCCAGGATCTCTACTTTAGAAACCGCCTCGGCAGACAGGTTATCATTCGCCAGATTATAACGCCCTTCTAACAAATCTAAACCTTCGATATAATATTTCTGAATAGGCTCATCTCTATAAAAAATCTGTCCGTTTGGCCGAATATCGATACCCGGTATTTTTTTTAGAACATCAGCGATCACACGGTCATTTTTTCCTTTAAAGGCTGCTACTGAAAAACTAAGCGTATCGCCACGTTGCTGCAAAATTTCAGATTTTACGAGCACCTCTTTTAAAGATTCTGAAGAAGGTGAAAGCTTAACTTCAAGTGTCTGTGATTTATTCTGAATCGTTTTTTTAAACGTACCAAAACCTATATATGAAACTTTTAAAAACAGGGAATCACTCTCATTTTTGACAGCTATTTTGAATTTTCCATTCGCATCTGAAATACCATAAGCTAGTATTGGAGAAACAGAATCTTTACTCACCATCACCGTTGCCCCACTCAGTTTCTCATCTTGATCGTCTAGAACCTGTCCCGAGATTTCTTTTTGAGAATAACCTACAGAAATGATAAATATCGATATGAGGAATAGGAAAATCTGTCTAAAATGATCCAATTGATTATTTTTTTTGATTGATGATGATTTATTATGGCTAAAGCTCGATTGGATTATTTCGTTTTTTATATTTTTCGCTTAGTTCTTTTCTTGTTTTAGTTTCATCTTCTTCGCTCCAACCGAATTTTATGCCTGCCTTTTGCATTGTACCAATAGGATCACGATCATAATCGTCCCGAACCTGATCAAGTTCTTGCTGAGAAACAGTTTTATAATTATCTAAATTCAATAGTTTATCTACCGGATTTGCTAATTCCTGAAATGCTGTTAAGCTAAAATGATAATGATTTTTCAGGTCTGAAATCTCTAGAATAAGTCCCGGCAAACCACTAAACTTATAAGGCCCATCAGAGAATGGTAATTCTGGCGCAAACCAGGCGACATAATTTCTCCCTGCAAAATCACCTGTGGCTTTCTGAACGCTAAAACCTAAAATTTCTTTATTCTCTGGCTGAATTTCCCAATCAATCTGTTTTAGATCCTGTTTATATTTTAGTTCATATTGAAAAACTTTTTCGGCTAAAATAAGTTCGTTCTCCTGATAATCTTTATAGATGGTATATTTAAAATCGGTCATTTGATTGTACTCATCCATCCTCATGCTTACAGGATTTGTCATATTTTTTAAAGAATCTTTAACTGCTTTACCCAGGCTGGAATATCGTGATTGCTCCTCACTTAAATAAAGTACACCGGTTTCAGATTTTATGGAGTTTTCATCTGTCGAATCCTCCTGGAATTCGAGTTGATACGTAGCTTTATAGGAATATTGATCCTGTGCCTGCAAATTTCCTAAACTAAGTAAAAGCACTAACATTATAAGACTTCTCATTTTTGTAGTTCTATTTGGTTATTCCTTTTCGCAAAACTTTCTTTAAACGCTTCAACATATTTTTTTTTGGTTTCTGCAGAGATGGTTATATTAGGGGGGATGGGAGCATACCCCCATGGATCTTCCATATATCGTTTCCAAACTTTATATAATTCAGTTTTATTGGTTTCAGCGTATTGGTTAAGATTGATCTTGTATTTAAGTTTTGGACTGAGTTTCTCAAGACCGAAAAATTCAAATACATAATGCTGCTGGGTATCTTCAAGCTCCAATATTAAACCCGGCAAACCACTAAACTTATAAGGCCCGTCTGAAATTGGAATTTCTGAAGTGAACCAGGCTATATAATCTCTTCCGGCAAAAGAAGTTTTAGCTTTCTGAACCTCAAAATCTTTAATTTTCTTTTTCTCCGGTAGAATTTCCCATTTAAATTGATTCATTTCCTGGGTATAGTAAAATTGATCACGTGAAATAGTTCTCGTGAAAAACAGCTTATTTTCACTCCTATGCTTCAAAATAACATATTGAAAATCTGTAACCGCTTCCCGGGAAGTATGTGCAGTATTTCCTTTTCTAACAATAGGATTGGCCAGAGTTTTTGCCCGACTTGAAAATTTAGAAAGTTCGTCTCCGGCAAACAGGAGCATATATTCAGATTTCGATTTATCCAGATTGGTAGAGTCTAACTTATAAGTGAGCTTGTAGGTAACTTTATATTCGAATTTATCGGTGAGTTTTTGAGCACTGCAAATTGATGTAAACAAAATAAGTAGAAATATCAAGTAGGCTTGTTTCATAGTTTAAATTATTTCAGTTCTATGGGGTTATTTTTCTTCTTAAATTCCTCGCGATGTTCCTTTAATAATTTCTCCTTTTGACCGGGTTGAAAACCCATTGTAATCCCGGAACTTTCCATTATTACAAAGGGATTTTCAGCATACTCTTCTTTTATTTGTAAAAATCTTTCTCTACTAACCTCCAGATAATTTTCTGGATTAAACTCCATCGAAATTTCATCGTTCAATTCTTTGAAACCGGTAAGTTTAAAGGTATAATAACCTTTATTATCTGAAATTTCCAGGATCAGGCCCGGTAAGCCACGAAATTTATATGGCCCTTCTGAAACAGGTATCGCAGTAGTAAACCACGCGGTATAATTCCTTCCTGAAAAACTTGTTTTTGCCTTTTGTGCCCCAAAACCGGCTACATCTTTAGTCTCGGGCAATATTTCCCAATTCAAATCAGCAATTTCCTGTTTATACCGGTAATTGTCCTTGACGATTTTCTCAGTAACAGAAACCTCTGCTGAGTTCTGCCTCTTAAAAATATAAAAGTTTAATGCCGACATTGGCATTTTGGACCTCATTTCATTAAAACTTTGTTGGGTTCGTTCGCGATCTTTATAAGCCTCTTTTATAGAATCTGCTATGTATTGGCCTTCGCTGGAAAATCGCGAAATCTTATCACCAATAAACAATACCATAGCTTCATTCTGGATAGACTTAGCATCTGTTGAATCTATTTGCCAGGTAAGGTTGTACGTAGCTTTGTATTTAAATTGATCTTCAATCTCTTTGTTTTGTGCAAAAGCGGAAGAAAAAATAGGACTGAAAATAATCAAAAGGAAAGTCTGCATTAGTGATGATATATTAAGGATTAGATTGATATGGTGAATAATTATTCAATAATAAGAATATATTTTTCCTAATAAAAATTTTAACTAAATAAATAGTAGTTCAACTAAAAATAAAGTTGTCGCATATTTAAAGAATTATCCAGCTTTATTAAATTTAATATCTTGGTAGATCCTTGAGAACCTTATCTAATGAATAAATTTATAAGAGCGCTAATTTTAATAGCGGGGCCATTATTATTTTTTATCCTTCAAATCATCGGAGCACCGCAATCTATGCCGCCGGCAGCTTTTGATATTCTTTGTATTACCATTTGGATGGCGCTCTGGTGGGTTACCGAGGTAATCCCAATTTCGGTTACCGCTTTATTACCCATTGTCATGTTCCCCTTAACCGGCGCTTTAGATATTGAAGCCACCACCGCTGCTTTTGGTCATAAATACGTGTTTTTATACCTGGGCGGATTTGTTCTCGCGGTAGCTATAGAAAAATGGGATTTACACCGAAGAATCGCGCTGAACATCATCAATCTTATTGGCAGCAAAATAAAATTTATAATCCTTGGCTTTATGATAGCCACAGCATTTCTTTCTATGTGGATCTCCAATACCGCAACTTCAGTTATGATGCTTCCAATTGGCACCGCGATAATAAGTCAGTTAAAAAACAATCCTTTTAGCAACGAAAATGAACCTTTGGTCTTTGGTAAAGCATTAATGCTCGCAATTGCCTATAGCGCTTCTATTGGTGGAATTGGAACGCTGATAGGAACACCACCAAACCTGGTTTTTGCGGGAATAGTTGAAGAGTTATACGGAATAGAGATCAGTTTTTTAAAATGGGCAATGTTAGGAATTCCTATCTCGGTTTTTCTGTTGTTTATCTGCTGGAAATACTTAACCAGTTTTGCTTTTAAATTTGATAAAGCTGAATTCCCGGGTGGAAGAGCCGAAATTAATAAACTACTGAAGTCTTTAGGAAAAATAAGCAAGCAGGAAAAAAGGGTGCTGGTTATCTTCGGTTGCACCGCTTTTTTTTGGATCACAAGATCATTTTTAATTCAGCCTTTTTTACCCTTTATAGATGATACTATAATAGCTATTATTGCGGCAATCGCACTCTTTATTGTTCCCTCCGGAAAAGAAACAAAACCTTTATTAAACTGGGAAGAAGCGGTGAAAATTCCGTGGGGAATTATTTTACTTTTTGGCGGCGGAATGGCATTGGCAAAAGGTTTTAGCGAAACAGGATTAGCCATTTGGATAGGCGAACAACTCACCTATCTACAAAACCTGCCGTTATTTCTATTAATATTAATTCTTGTCGCTGCCGTTAATTTTCTAACTGAAGTAACCTCTAACCTGGCTACTACGGCAATGCTACTTCCAATTTTAGCGCCTATGGCTTTGGCAATTGGACTTCACCCTTACTTATTATTAATAAGCGCAACACTGGCCGCATCCTGCGCTTTTATGTTGCCGGTAGCAACTCCACCAAACGCGGTAGTCTTTGGCTCCGGCTATTTAAATATTCCAGATATGATAAAAACAGGATTATGGATGAACCTGTTTTCTATTCTTTTAATAAGTATTTTAGTGTATTTCTTTTTACCCAGCATCTGGGGTTTTAAAGTGAACGAGATTCCAGAAGTTTTTGCATAAAAAAAACTTGTGACTGATCAAGGGGAAAACTTTTTTTAATCAACTTCCTTCTTTCTCGTTTTCAAAAAGTATTTAGGATTTACTCCATACTTTTCTTTAAAGATCTTAGAGAAATAACTCCTGTTATTTAAACCAATCGCGGTTACAATTTCAGAAATATTCTTTTCTGAAGTCATTAGCATTTCTTTGGCGGCTTCCAGCTTTTTATGCTGCATATATTTATTTACCGTAAGATCGTAAACATATTTAAAACCTTCCTGCAGTTTATTTACGTTTGTTCCCGCCTCTTTTGCCAGGGCTTCTACTGTTAGATTACTTCCTAAATCACCCTGAATGCGTTTTACCACATAATCTACCTTTTCAATGTCAGACTGTCTTAGTATCTGCGGAAGCTTATCGCCATCTTCGTCATCTTCATACTGGGCAATTTGAATAACGAGCATTTGAAATGTTTTACCTTCCAAATAAAGAGAACGTAAGAAACCGGTGAATTCCTTAGTATTAATCTCATTCATAATATCGGCAGCTTTTATACTATAGTTGCCCTGGTAGAAAAACTGCTTTTCGGCCACCGCATCCTGAAATAATCCTTTTAGTGTGGGTTCAAGATCTTTAAAATCGTAGTTACGCCTATGGGCAAAAACCGATCTAATAATTTCAAGGCTGGAAATGTGAGTTGCCTCGTTGGCTTTAAAATACAGTACGTGCCCATTATACCCGCTACTGGATACAATGATATTTTGATAAGCTTTTATTTCATTTACTTTCTCAGCATCCTGGAAAGAATGACCAATTGATCCCGCTGAGCAAAAAATAAACTTTAAGGGATGCACCGTGTTTAAGGCAAAATGAATTTCCACATCTTCATAAAACTTGCAGTTGTATGAAATGAAGCCCATTCCAGAGTCAAAACTAATTCCCCTAATATAGCCTTCGCCCACTTCTTTTGGCAATTCTATGGTGTATTCTCCACTTCCATTTTGAATTGGTGCATTAAGGTTTTTAGAAATATCCTGAATAATTTCATCTACTGGTAAAGTTTTTACATTTATCCTCATAAACTAAACGTGGGGAAGCCCCTTTATTTCGAATTTTAAAACTTAATATTAGTTTTATTTTAAATACCAACGAAGTGTTTTAACACTCGTTGAATTTCTGTAAAGTTAGAATATCCTTCGCAAATAGCACTAAAAGCCATTAACAAATCGGTTTTAAGTTAATATTTAGAGCTTTTGCGTTAAACACTTTACTTAATTGCAACCTCAAAATACGCAATTGTGCCCGATTTCACGTTATAAACCGTAACTTTTATCTTAAAAACGGCAAGCAAAACAAATTAACAATCAGATATTTACATATTATTAATCGCGCCCTCTCCTACCCTGGTTAGGTACCAAATATATCGATTACTATGGATATTATTTTTCTTCTTTTGGGCCTTGAAGCTTTGGCAATAATTATTGTTTCCACATTTTTTGTAAAAAAAATAATTAAAACACTAAGAAAGAAGTAGCTGCCAACTACCTTTTAAATTCTCAAATTTCAAAACTTCCCTTATTAAAACAAACATTCATTGGGTAAGTAAGTTTTAATGGATATTTTAGACCAAAATTGTATAAATTAAACTTGTTACAAAATGTCTAAGACTTACTATAATCCAGATGATTTAAGAAAATTCGGCGAAATAACCGAATGGAGTGAAGAATTAGGAAATAAATTTTTTGATTACTACGGAAAAGTTTTTGAAGAAGGAGCACTTTCTGCTAGAGAAAAGTCGCTTATAGCCCTTGCGGTTTCGCACGTTGTAAAATGCCCATATTGCATTGATGCCTATACTAAAGACGGTTTGCAAAGAGGAATCACCAAAGAAGAAATGATGGAAGCCGTACACGCCGGCGCCGCTATTGAAAGTGGAGCTACCCTTGTACACGGGGTACAGATGATGAACAAATATGATAAATTGAGTATGTAAGTTTTATACTGAAATATTTAAATACAAAATCATTTTCTTCAAATTAGCACAAAATGTAATTTTTACATGGCTTTATTAAAATCCTTATCGGCTAGAAAAAACGATCTTTCAAAACCCGAGAACCAACTTGCCTTTTTAAGCAACGGAATTTTTAAAGAAGGAGAACTTCCTTTTTTTAAAGATAAAATTGCCAAAACCGGTAATTACCCGTTAAAACCTGAAAAACTAGAAATCCTTCAGCTTAATTTAGGTTATATGTGCAACCAGGTTTGTTCGCATTGTCACGTAGACGCCGGTCCCGATCGCAAGGAAATTATGACCAAAGAAACCATGCAGCAATGCCTGGAGGTTATTAAAACCACTAAAGCCCATACCTTAGATCTCACTGGCGGCGCACCGGAAATGAACCCGAATTTTAGATGGTTTGTAGAAGAAGCTTCTAAAGCAGGGATCAAAGATTTTATTGTTCGGTCTAACCTTACTATAATTCTGGCAAACAAAAAATACCACGACTTACCAGAATTCTTCAAAAAATATAATGTTCACGTAGTTTCCTCGCTTCCATTTTATAAAAAGGAAAAAACAGATAAACAGCGCGGAACTGGTGTTTTTGATAAATCTATCAAAGCTCTACAAATGCTTAACGCTGTGGGCTACGCACAGCCAGAAACAGAACTAAAATTGGATCTCGTATATAATCCATCAGGGGCCTTTCTACCTACCAATCAACAAGCACTGGAACAGGATTTTAAAACCGCACTTAAAGAAGATTTCAATATAGATTTTGATAACCTTTTTGCTATTACTAATCTTCCTATAAGCAGGTTTCTGGAATTTTTGATCGCTTCAGAGAATTATGAAGATTATATGTATGCGCTTGTAGAGGCTTACAATCCCGCCGCGGTAGAGAGTGTGATGTGCACCAATACCATTTCGGTAAGTTGGGATGGCTGGTTATACGACTGTGATTTTAATCAAATGTTAGAACTAAAAGTAGACAGCAAAGTGCAGCACATTAGCGATTACAACGAAGATTTGCTCAATAACCGGGAAATAAGAATTTCACAACATTGTTACGGCTGTACTGCAGGTGCTGGAAGTAGCTGCCAGGGAACAGTTGCATAATTTTCACTTCTTAAATTTTAAACTTTGAGCCTTAAACCTACCGAAGCTTTATTAATTATCTTTACCAGGAATCCAGAACCGGGAAAAGTAAAAACCAGGCTTGCCAAAGATGTTGGCGATATAATTGCTTTTAAAATTTATAATTTTTTGCTGGAACACACTGTTTCAGTTACTAGAAATCTTGCAGTTGGCAAAGAAGTATATTATTCTGAAGGAATTGCCCAAAACGATATTTGGGACCCTGAGATTTATGCTAAAAAACTTCAGCAGGGAGAAGGCCTTGGAGAAAGAATGAAGAACGCCTTTGAAGAAGGCTTTAAAAATGGCTACCAAAATATTATAATTATTGGCAGCGATCTTTACGATTTACAGCGGGAAGATCTGGAAAAAGCTTTTCAATTACTTCAGGAAAAAGATGCGGTAATTGGCCCGGCTACAGATGGCGGTTATTATTTATTGGGAATGAATCAATTGTTTCCAGAAGTATTTGAGGATAAAAAATGGGGAACCTCATCGGTTTTGGAGGATACTTTAAAGGATTTAAAAGGAAAAAATATCGGTTTGCTTGACGCCAGGAACGATGTAGATTATTATTCAGATATTAAAGATCATAAAGATTTTCAGCAATTTTTCAAAAATTAAAAAATGATTAAAGAAATACAGGAAACTACTAAATACCTGAAGGAAAAAGGATTTGAAAACCCTGAAATTGGAATAATCCTGGGCACCGGTTTAGGTCAGCTCTTAGACGAGATAAAAATAGAAATTGAGGTTAGTTACAATCATATTCCGCATTTTCCAACCGCAACGGTAGAATTCCATAAAGGGAAATTAATTTTTGGAGAACTGGAAGGAAAAAAAGTGATGGTCATGCAGGGGCGTTTCCATATGTATGAAGGCTACACGATGCAAGATGTTACTTTTCCTGTGCGCATTATGCACCAGCTTGGTATTAAAAAACTACTTGTTTCTAATGCTTCCGGATCGGTAAATTTGAAGTTCAAAAAAGGTGAACTTATGCTAATTGACGATCATATTAATTTGCTGGGAGATTCTCCTTTAGCCTTTAAAGGAGTTTCACAAATGGGCGAACGTTTTGTGGATATGAGTGCGCCTTACGATGCTGAAATGAATAAAGCATTTGAAATTATCGCTAAAAATGAAAGAATTACACTGCACAAAGGAGTCTACGCAGCACTTTTAGGTCCGCAATTAGAAACCCGTGCCGAATATAGAATGTTGCAGGTCTTGGGAGCAGATGCTGTGGGAATGAGTACCGTACCCGAAATTATTGTGGCCAATCATCTAAAACTACCGGTTTCGGCTATTTCTGTAATTACAGATGAAGGCGACCCAGATAACCTAGAACCGGTAAATATTAATGAAATTATTGCAATGGCCGAAAAAGCAGAACCAAATATGATTAAGCTTTTTAAGGAAGTAATAAAATCTGTTTAAGAACAGTTGCTTTGAACAAATTCAAAAGAAAAAATAAGAAATAATAACTTAATTTCGAAGAAGGCCCTGGAGCTTTTAAATCTCGATTATCGAGCACGTATGGAACATATTGTTATTATAGGAAATGGGATTGCAGGAATTACCTGTGCGCGGCATATCAGGAAAAATTCCGATGCGAAAATTACCGTAATTTCTGCGGAAAGCGATTATTTCTTTTCCCGTACCGCATTGATGTATGTGTATATGGGGCATATGAAATGGAATCACCTAAAACCTTATGAAGACTGGTTTTGGGAGAAAAATAGAATTGAACTAAAAAAAGCCTGGGTTGAGACCATATATTTTGAAGAAAAAACATTGCATTTTTCTTCGGATGAAACAATGAAATACGATAAGCTGGTTTTGGCAACGGGTTCAGTTTATAATAAATTTGGTTGGGAAGGACAGGATTTAGAGGGTGTGCAGGGCTTGGTTTCTAAACAGGATCTGGAGCTGCTGGAGAAAAACACCAAAAACTGTAAAAAAGCGGTAATAATTGGCGGCGGACTTATTGGCGTGGAACTCGCCGAGATGCTCAAAACCCGAAATATTGAAGTCACTTTCCTGATTCGGGAAGAAGCTTTTTGGCATAATGTATTACCAATCCAGGATGCTAAAATGATCTCGGAACATATTAAATCTCACGGTGTAGACCTTAGAGAGAAAACAGAACTGGATAAGATTGTTGCTAATGAAAATGGAAGAGTTAAATCTATAATAACAAATTCCGGAGAAGAAATTGAATGCCAATTAGTGGGACTTTGCACCGGCGTTAAACCCAATATAGATTTTCTTAAACATTCAGCTTTAGAAACCGATAAAGGAATTTTGGTAGATGAATTTCTACAAACCAATATCAAAGATGTTTACGCTATTGGCGATTGTTCACAATTAAAGCAGCCTTTATCTCATCGCAAACCCATTGAAGCAGTTTGGTATGCCGGCCGTATGATGGGTGAAACCCTGGCACAAACCTTAACATTAACAGGCAATGAAATACCCTACAAACCCGGAAACTGGTTTAATTCGGCTAAATTCTTTGATATTGAATATCAAACTTACGGCAATGTTTCAGCAAAACCGGGCGATAACGAAATGCATTTTCACTGGCAGCATAAAGATAATACCAAAGCTATTACGATCGCCTTTGATGCAAATTCCAATAAATTCCTTGGAATAAACACCTTCGGAATTAGGATGCGTCATTCAGTTTTCGATCAATGGTTGAGCGAAAATCGAAAAATAGATCACGTTTTGGCTAATCTAAAACAAGCTAATTTCGATCCCGAATTTTATACTCATTACGAGAAAGACATTTTTAAAAGTTTTAAAGAGAATCTACAGAAAGCATGAGCAAAATAGAACATAACATGTCTCTCACGGCAGAAGCACCGGCAAAACTTTCTACTACGCAAAGACTAGCCAGTGGCATAGGTTTAGTTGGCCTTTTTATCTTAGTGCTTGCAGTTGCGAACGTGAATTTTCCCAATAAAACTTTATTCTTAACTTTATCTTTAGGGCTTATCGCAGCCGGTACCATAATTTTTGCCAACGATCTCTATTTAGGAAAACACGAAGGCATAAAAAACGACGGAGTTTGGTTTAAATCGCTTAGCGGTCGCGGTTTTTGGGCCTGGATCCTTGGCATTTGCCTTACCCTTTTTTATGTGGTTTTGTATTGGTATCCACAATATTTAGGATTAAATGCTGACGGAGCCAATACCGGTATCATCTCACTTTTTGATCCATTAAGTCAATTCATTAGCGGAAATCCTGCCAGTCAATGGTTTGTTTACGGTACGCTTTACACGCTGGCAATCCTTATTTTCGGCTATAAATTTATTCTCAAATATCGCAATAATCGCTACGAGGTAATTCGCACTTTTTCGGTGATGTTCTTTCAGTTGGGTTTCGCGTTTATACTTCCCGAAATTTTAATTCGCCTAAACCAACCTTACTATAATCCTGCCAATATATGGCCGCTTAACTACGATTTGTTTACCGATTATAAGATCAACGAATTCCTTTCGGCAGGCAATATTGGAGTTATTATGCTAGCTTTTGGTTTGATTTCCATTTTTGTAATCACTCCAATTTTAACTTATAAATACGGTAAACGTTGGTATTGCAGCTGGGTTTGTGGCTGTGGCGGCCTCGCGGAGACCGCCGGCGATCCTTACCGCCAGCTTTCGAATAAATCACAATATGCGTGGAAAATTGAACGCTGGGTAATTCATAGCGTTTTGGTTTTTGTTACCGTAATGACCATCGCGGTTTTATACTCATTTTTAGGCGACAGTGCCAATGATTTCTGGCTTACCAAAGATGTTTTTCTTTGGGGTGCGGCCGGATTTCTCACCTTCCTTTTTGCCGTAATTATGATTTTTAAGCGTAAAGAATTGGCGAAAGATGCTAAATATGGTGCGATTGGTTATTTAGTAGTGATTTTATCAATTATCAGTATCAATTATTTCAGCGGAAATGGGAATATCTTTTTCTTCGGCGGTTATCAACTTAGGGAATGGTACGGTTTCTTAATTGGCGCCGCATTTTCAGGAGTTATTGGCGTAGGTTTTTATCCAATTTTTGGAAGCCGAGTTTGGTGCCGTTACGGTTGCCCAATGGCGGCGATTTTAGGAATGCAGCAACGTCTTTTTTCAAGGTTTAGAATTACTACCAATGGCGGACAGTGCATTTCCTGCGGAAATTGCTCTACCTATTGCGAAATGGGAATTGATGTTCGCGCTTATGCTCAAAAAGGAGAAAATATCGTGCGCTCCAGTTGTGTTGGCTGCGGAATTTGCTCGGCAGTTTGCCCAAGAGGCGTTTTAAAACTTGAAAATGACGATATGGGCGGACGCATAAATTCTGAAGAAGTGCTGTTGGGAAATGATGTAGATCTAATGGATTTAGTAAACCAGAAATCGAAGTAAATGCCGCAAAAAAATCAGGAATCAGAGAGTAAAACCCCGACCAATGATTCAGAAAAATATTCTGCTAATGATAAAAAATTTCATGATATAAAAACCTCTGTAGGGATTAAGGTTATTATTCCGGCTTATAACGAAGAAGAGTCCATAGCTAAAGTCATTGCAGAAATTCCTGAAATTGTTCAGGAAATAATTGTAGTAAGCAACAATTCTACTGATGCTACCGAAGAAAATGCTAAAAACGCCGGTGCCACGGTACTACAGGAGAAGCAAAAAGGTTACGGCTATGCCTGTTTAAAGGGAATGGATTATATTTCAAAACAAGAAAACCAACCCGATATTATTGTTTTCCTCGATGGCGATTACAGCGATTTCCCGGGCGAATTAACTAAAATTGTGGCCCCAATTATTAAGGAAA
Source organism: Salegentibacter agarivorans (assembly GCF_900113135.1). GTDB lineage: Bacteria > Bacteroidota > Bacteroidia > Flavobacteriales > Flavobacteriaceae > Salegentibacter > Salegentibacter agarivorans. The sequence goes on from NZ_FOOH01000015.1 coordinate 25,324, forward strand.
ATAAAGACGTTGTTATTGGCTCCAGGGTAAGAAGATGGCGGGAAAAAGGTTCAATGACCTTTCCGCAGATATTTGGAAACTGGCTGGCCACTTCGCTAATGAAATTATTTTTCAATGCCCACTTTACCGATCTGGGTCCTTTTAGAGCCATCAAATACAATAAGTTGCTTCAACTTGAAATGCAGGACAAAACTTACGGCTGGACGGTAGAAATGCAATTAAAAGCCTTAAAAAAAGGATTTTCTTACACTGAAGTTCCCGTACATTACAAAAACAGGATTGGCACTTCTAAAGTTTCGGGAACTTTGAAAGGTTCTATCTTTGCAGGAGTAAAAATCCTGGGTTGGATCTTTAAATATAGTTTTAAGTAATGGATTTAGCCATTATCATTATATACACGCTTGCCCTGCTGCTTATTTTCTTCTATAGTATCTCGCAGTTGCATTTGTTATTGAATTACCTGAAAGCCAAAAAACAGATAGATGCTTCGGAAAAATTTGATTTAAAAAATCCTGCGGAAACACCTTTCGTCACTATCCAGCTCCCACTCTACAACGAACTTTATGTAGTGGAACGTTTGCTGAAAAATATTGCGAAAATTGATTATCCTCGTGAAAAATTAGAGATCCAGGTTTTAGACGATTCCACCGATGAATCAGTTGAGAAAATTAAAACCCTGGTAGAGCAACTTCAAACAACCGGACTCGACATCCAACATATTACCCGAAAAGACCGAAGCGGATTTAAAGCCGGTGCTTTAAAAGAAGGTTTAAAAATCGCAAAAGGAGAATTTATCGCGATTTTTGATTCCGATTTTATGCCTAAAAAAGATTGGTTGCTACAAACAGTGCCATATTTCAAAGATCCTGAAATTGGGGTGGTGCAAACTCGGTGGGGACATATTAATCGGGACTATTCCTTGCTCACAAAAATTCAGGCTTTTGCTTTAGATTTTCATTTTATCCTGGAACAAACCGGAAGGAATTTTGGACGGCATTTTATCAACTTTAACGGGACAGCAGGAATATGGAGGAAGGAATGCATTTTAGACGCGGGAAATTGGAGCGGAGACACCTTAACCGAAGACCTTGACTTAAGTTACCGCGCACAGCTTAAGAACTGGAAATTTAAGTACCTGGAAGATGTGGAAACTCCAGCCGAATTGCCAGTGGCGATAAGCGCGGCGCGTTCGCAACAATTTCGCTGGAATAAAGGTGCTGCAGAGAATTTTAAAAAAAACTTCAAGAAGTTACTTAAAGACAAATCGGTACCTTTTGGCACTAAGTTTCACGCATTCTTCCATCTTCTAAATTCCAGTATGTTTTTAATCATCCTGGTGTTGGCGGTTTTAAGTATTCCGGTATTATTTATTAAAAACAACAATCCGCAGTTTGGCTGGTATTTTAATTTGGTGGCTTTCTTTTTAGTAAGTACCGTGATTTTCTTTCTTTGTTATTACGCGGCTTATGTGAAGATTCACGGAAAAAGCTTTAAAAGCTTTTTGAAGTTTATAGGCATGTTTTTTACTTTCTTTTCGGTAGCGATGGGATTTTCGGTTCATAATTCCCTGGCGGTTTTGGAAGGTCATCTGGGGAAAAAATCGGCTTTTATTAGAACTCCAAAATTCAATGTAAGTTCCCTAAACGATTCCTGGAAAAAGAATATTTATATTCAGCAGAAATTTTCCTTAAGCATTGGGGTTGAATTTGCTTTATGGCTGTATTTTGGTTTCGGACTCTATAGCGCTTTTATGCTGAACGATTTTAGCCTCGCCATTTTCCACTTGATGCTGTTTATAGGCTTTGGGTTTGTTGTTTTTAGATCGGTTAGGGTTTAAATTCAGGCTTGTTACCGTCGTCACCCTGAATTTATTTCAGGGTCTAAGAAGTGGATCAGTTCATGTTAGATCCTGAAACGAATTCAGGATGACGAAGTATATATATGGATACAAATAGACCTCACAGGTTTTAAAAACCTGTGAGGTTTCAATCAAAAATTGTGTTAGATTTCCTTAAAAATCATAAGTTTTCCTTTCTCCTAATCTTAACAGGAATTGCTTTTTATTGGTCTTTCGCTTACGATCTAAACCGCACTGATTTCACAAAACTGATCAGTCTTTATACCGGTTTATTTTTTATCAGTTTTAAGCTTCTTCAATTAGAAAAAAACAATTTCTGGTTGTTAGCTGGAATTGCAGTTTTATTCCGACTCGTTTTTATTGTGGCCACGCCAAACCTTTCGCAAGATTTTTACCGTTTTATCTGGGATGGAAAATTGATTCTGGACGGAATAAATCCTTATTTATCGGTGCCGAATGATTTAAAAGAGATTTCAACTTCTCTCGAATTCACACAGCAAAAACTAATACAGGGAATGGGAAGTTTAAGTGCGGGAAACTACACCAGTTATCCGCCGGTAAATCAACTGCTGTTTGCAATTTCAGCATTTTTAGGAGGAAAGAGTATTTTGGGTTCTGTGATCACGATGCGATTTTTTCTCATTTTAGCCGATCTGGGCACGCTATATTTCGGCCGAAAATTACTGCTGAAATTAAAACTACCCACTCACAAGGTCTTCTGGTTTATTTTGAATCCTTTTATAATCATAGAACTCACCGGAAATCTTCATTTTGAAGGCGCAATGCTGTTCTTCTTAACCTGGTCTATTTATTTATTACATCAGAAAAAATGGATTTGGAGTGCGGTACTACTTGGAATATCAGTTTCGGTAAAATTGTTGCCACTATTGTTCTTACCGCTTTTATGGAATTATTTCTTAAAGAAAAGAAACTTTAAAAACCTACCCGACAATGCACTGATTAGAAACAAAATAAGACAAGTTAGGGAGCTAAATTCTCAGCAGTTATTGATATATTATCTAATTGCGGGAACCACTATTTTAATTAGTTTTCTACCTTTTCTTTCTTCGAAATTTATCTCCAATTTTTCAGCAAGTATTGCGCTATGGTTTCAGAAATTCGAGTTTAATGCGGGTATTTATTATATAATTAGATGGATTGGATTTCAGCTAAAAGGCTACAATATTATTGGCACAGCCGGGAAAATCCTACCTCTAATTGTAATTTTAATTCTAGCAGGACTGGCCTTTTTCAGAAGAAATAATTCAACCCAAAAGCTAATTGGCACTATGCTGCTGGGAGTCTCGGTTTACTTTTTTCTTTCAACAACCGTACATCCCTGGTATATTGCCACCCCACTTTTGCTTTCGGTTTTTACCAAATTCAGGTTTGCACTGGTATGGTCGTTTTTGGTAATGCTAAGTTATTCGGCTTATACCATTAACGGATTCCAGGAAAATTACTGGTTAATTGCGGTTGAATATATTCTTGTTATAGGAATCTTCCTAATAGAAATTTTTAAACCGAAATTACTCACCAGACTTCCGTATTATAAATAAATTCCTAATATAAACAATTCCCCCAAAAAAGTGGGCGGCAATTAAAACCGGGTCATCCCGAAAAATGCCGTAAGTAAAAATAAGAATTGATCCCACGAGGCTTATAATCCAGAATTTAAGCGGTAAATCTGACTCCTGGTTTCTTTCGGCATGAATCCATTGATAAATAAAACGCGCAGTATAAATAAGTTGCCCCACAATTCCAAGAGCAATAAGCCATATAGAAATATTGTCGCCTTTAATAAGATCTTCCCAGTCTAACTGCCCAAATAAGCCGATATATAATGCGATTAGAATTGGCAAAACAATGACATAAACCTTGAACATTATGCCAGATTCTCCTCATTTACCCTGTAACTGAAGGTTTCTAAAATAACCGCCATACACCAGGAATTGTCCTAGCATAATAGCCATATCGTCTCGAAGATACCCGTAGATAAAAAGTAAAACAGCACCCTGCAGGCTCAGCTTCCAAAATAGCGTTGGTGTTTCAATTTTTTTGTTTTTCTCTGATTTTATCCACTGCATTATTAATCTTGCAGAAAATAAAAGCTGGGCTAAAAAACCAATGGCATATACTATCCAACTACTACTCATATCTTCATCTCAACTTAACTAAAAAATGGCACAAAAAAAGCTGTTCAATAATACATTAAATGCATTTCTGAACAGCTTTAAAGTCTAATAATAATTTGTTAATTACATATCTAACAAATAAGCAAAGATTAAGGGCGCAACAATGGTTGCATCACTTTCTATAATATGTTTTGGAGTGTTTATATCTAGTTTTCCCCAGGTAATTTTCTCGTTAGGAACCGCTCCCGAATAAGAACCGTAACTGGTAGTTGAATCTGAAATCTGGCAGAAATAGCTCCAAAAAGGAGTATCGGTTCTTTCCATATCCTGGTACAACATTGGCACCACGCAAATTGGGAAATCGCCCGCAATACCACCACCAATTTGGAAGAAACCAATTCCCTCTTTAGAATTGTTGGTGTACCAATCGGCAAGAAAAGTCATATACTCAATTCCCGACTTCATGGTGCTGGCTTTTAATTCACCTTTTAGCACATAGGAAGCAAAAATATTACCAAGCGTACTATCTTCCCAACCGGGAACAACCATTGGTAAATTCTTTTCGGCTGCGGCATACATCCATGAATCTTTAAGATCTATTTCGTAATGCTCTTCCAAAACCCCCGAAAGTAATAACTTATACAGAAATTCATGCGGAAAATAACGTTCGCCACTAGCCTCAGCATCTTTCCAAATCTTTACAATATGCTTCTGAATTCTTCTAAAAGCTTCTTCTTCCGGAATACAGGTATCGGTTACCCGGTTAAGCCCTTTTTCAAGTAAATCCCATTCATCCTGAGCGGTTAAATCACGATAATGTGGTACTCTTTTATAATGAGAATGAGCCACCAAATTCATTACATCTTCTTCAAGGTTTGCACCGGTACAGGAAACAATATGCACCTTATCTTTCCGAATCATTTCGGCAAAAATCTTACCTAATTCAGCAGTACTCATAGCTCCTGCAAGGGAAACCAACATTTTTGAGCCGCCTTCAAGTTGCTTTTCGTAATCTTTTGCAGCATCTACAAGTGCTGCGGAATTAAAATGTAAATAATATTTTTCTATAAATTGGGAAATCGCTCCTTTACTCATCTTCGTCTTCTTCGTTATAATTTTGGTATTTGAATTTGTAGCTCAGCATTTTGTAATACAACTTGGCCGCAAGAAAATCTGATGATTTTTCATTCTCATTTGGGCAAAGTTCTACAATGTCAAAACCTACAACATTTTTCTTTTTAAACATCATTTTTAGGAATTCCAGCGTCTCGTACCAGAAAAGGCCTCCTGGCTCCGGCGTGCCGGTAGAGGGTAAAATAGAAGGATCAAATGCATCTAAATCTATAGTGATAAATACATTTGGCGTCATTTGTCCAATAGCATCATCCTGCCAGTCTTCATAAAGATCGTGAGCAAAATACACCTGGTTTTCATCCATATGTTCTACTTCAGAAACATCCATAGAACGAATTCCAACCTGCAATAAATTTGTCTTTTTACTAGCCTCGTGCAATGCGCAGGCGTGATTACAAGTAGAACCTTCATATTCTGGTCTAAGATCGGCATGAGCATCTAATTGCACCACGGTAAGATCTTCAAAACTTTCATTAAAAGCTCTAATAGTCCCAATAGACACTGAATGTTCTCCTCCAAAAATAGTAACAAACTTCTCCTGCTTTATGTAGTTTTTTACCGTTTTATATACGGTATCTACCATTTTCTCGGGTGAAGAATCTTCGGTTACTGCAGGTGCCAGATAAATTCCTTTTTTATAGACTTCAGATTTTGTTTCAATATCATAAAGTTCCATATTCTCTGAAGCTTCTAAAAATGCGTCAGGGCCCTTATCTGCTCCTTTTTGCCAGCTACTGGTTCCATCGTACGGCACCGGTATTAATACCACTTTCGCGTCGTCTATTCGCGAGTATTTATCTGGTATTCCGGCGTAATTCTTTTTACTCATTGTAATGCTAAATTGGTTGTTGTTGGTTATATAAATTTATAAAAAATTAATTGCTTCCATTATAACCCAGAATTTTAAGCATATCCTCGGCATTTTGTTCAGGGCTAAATAAACTGGTTTTTATATTTCCATCTTGGTCTTTATCGATAAGAAGATGTTTTGGCTGCGGAATTAAACAGTGGTGCAAACCACCGTGACCTCCAATAGTTTCCTGGTAAGCCCCGGTATTAAAAAAGCCGATATAAAGTGGTTTTTCCTTTTTATACTTAGGAAGATAAATGGCGTTTACGTTCTGCTCTGAATTATAATAATCGTCACTGTCGCAAGTTAATCCTCCAAGTAAAACACGTTCATATTCATCATTCCAACGGTTTACCGGCAACATCACAAACTTTTTGCTTATGGCCCAGGTATCTGGTAGAGTAGTGATAAATGAAGAATTGATCATATTCCATTTCTCACGATCGTTTTGTTGTTTTTGATACAAAATCTCGTAAATAGCACCACCGCTTTCTCCTACGGTAAAACTTCCAAATTCGGTAAAAATATTAGGGACATCAACTTCAGCTTCCTCGCAATATAATTTGATTTGATTAATAATCTCGTCTACCATATAGGCGTAATCGTACTCAAAGTGAAGTGAATTTTTTACCGGGAACCCTCCACCAATATTTAGGCTGTCCAGCTCTGGACAAACTTTTTTCAGGTTTACATAAACGCGTAAACATTTCTGTAATTCGTTCCAATAATAGGCTGTATCACGAATACCCGTATTAATAAAGAAATGGAGCATTTTTAGAGAAACCTGGTCGTTTTCCTTTATTTGCTTATTATAAAAAGGTACAATATTCTTATAACCTATTCCCAACCTGGAAGTATAGAACTCAAATTTTGGCTCTTCTTCTGAAGCAATCCTGATTCCGATAGGAAATTTACCGTTAATCTTTTCAGCCAAAAGGTCTATTTCTTCGTAATTATCGATAATTGGAATACAGTTCTTATGACCATCATTTAACAGTCTGGAAATATTTTCTACGTATTGATCGCGCTTAAACCCATTACACAGCACGTAAGTATCATTGGTAATTTTACCAGATTTTTTAAGCTGCTCCACAATATTAATATCAAAAGCCGAAGAGGTTTCAATATGAATATCGTTTTTTAAAGCTTCGTTTAATACGTGCTGAAAATGTGAACTCTTGGTACAATAACAATAATTATAACTTCCTTTATAATCGTGTTTTGCCATAGCATCTGCAAACCACTTTTTGGCCCGACCAATATTTTCTGAAATTTTGGGCAAATAAGTGAATTTTAATGGAGCACCATATTCCTTTACAAGCTCCATTAAATCTATGTTATGGAATTTTAATTCGGTGCCTTCCAAAGTGAATTCTTCCTGTGGAAAATAATAAGTCTGGTCTATTAAATCGCTGTATTTCGTATTCAATTGATTGGTTTATATATTAAAGGTAAAAATTTAGACATTAATTTTTCGCATCAAAAGAAACGACTGGTAAATTAATGTTAAGAAAGTGAGTTGAATTAATTGATTTGAAGCCTGAAAGGGTTTCAGAAAAAATAAAATTAAAGAGCGGAGAGCGCTCACATTTGTTTAGGTTATAAAATCCTGTCAATTAATTGTATGCATTAAAGTTTTTAAATAAAAAACCGGAAAAGGAAAATCCTAATCCGGTTCAAAAATATTAAAAAACTTAATACGGAATCACTTTTTTTAAAGCATTCCTAAATTTATAACTTCCTGATCTGTAAGCCTTCTAAATCGGCCTCTTGGTAGGTCTTTTTTTGTTAGTCCGCCAAAAACTACACGATCCAGTTTTTCTACTTCATAACCCTGACTTTTAAAAAGTCGTTGAATAATATGGTTTTTTGTACTGTTGGTTTCTATCCCAACTTCGTTCTTTGGTCTCTCAGCAATATAACTAATATCCTGAATGTTTACTTTCCCGTCTTCCAGGATCACACCGTTCCTAATTTTCTCTAAGTGTTCTACAGAAAGTGGTTTGGTTAGATTTACCTGGTAAATTTGTCTAATTCCATTTCTTGGCTTACCAAGTCTTTTAGCTAGAGTACCATCGTTAGTAAAAACCAATAATCCCATGGCCTGGGTATCTAATTTCCCTACAGGATCAAGCTTTGCTTTGGTAGCTTTAGCCATAATATCCATTACGGTTTTCCCTCCTTTTTCGGTACTGCCGGTAACATACACTCCTTTTGGCTTATTAAGCACAAAATATTCAGGCTTATCTGGATTCACGCTTCTTCCATCAAACTTCACCTCATCGGTTGGGGCTACCTTAAAGCCCATTTCGGTCACCACTTTTCCATTAACGGTTACATTTCCGGCAGAAATAAAGATATCGGCATCACGGCGGGAACAAATTCCGGCGTTTGCAATATATTTATTTAAACGAATTCCATCGGTTTTGGAAGGGGTTTTAGGAGCGGACTGCTGCTTTTTTATAGGCGCATTGCCGCGGGCCATAGACTTTTTAGAGTTTCCACCACCCTGTCTTCCGCTAACTTTTCCACCTTTAGATTTATCGTTTCTACTCATATCGCTAATTTTTTGCAAAGGTACTCTATTGATTTATAGTGGCATTCTATTTCGCCTAAAGATTTTACACCATATTTTGATTAAAAACCAGCAGATTAATAATCTACCCGATCGCCCTTAGCCTCCCATTTTTGAAAAATCGGAAGTCCTTCTTCTCGCATTAAATTTTCAAAAGGAATTTTACGATCGTCCATTTTCAGTGCAATTTCATCGTAAATAAACTGGTCGTCAAAACCTATTTTAGCTGCATCTTCCCTGGTTAGCGCGTAATAAACTTTTTTAGGGCGCGCCCAGTAGATTGCTCCCAAACACATGGGGCAAGGCTCGCAGGAAGTATATAAAATACAATTTTCTAATTGAAAATCCTGCAATTTTTCACAGGCTTTTCTAATCGCAACGACTTCTGCATGTGCTGTAGGATCGTTACTGGCTGTAACTTTATTGTTAGCTTCAGCTATAATTTCGCCATCTTTTACAATTACGGCTCCAAAAGGACCGCCCTGGCCTTTATCCATTCCTTCTTCGGCTAATTGAATAGCTCTTTTCAGAAAATAGCTATGATCTTTTTTCATATAAATTTTTGAATAAAATGATTAGAATACTCTGTTGAGCACTTCTTGAATATCTATAAGCAGAATGCTGAAAACACCTACTACAATTATTAATTTAAGAATATTATGGAGCAATAAATATTGCCATTTTGCCTTGCTGAAATAAAGAAACAACAGGAAAAACACGAGTAACAGCAGCGATACATAGAAATAGTAATTCATATAGCCAGTATCATACCGCGTGATTAAAAGCAAAATGGGAACAATAGCCAAAACACATAAGACTGAAAGAAATAGCTTACTAAGTCGTTCACCATAAACTACCGGGATGGTCTGGTAATTTTGAATTAAATCGCCTTTCATATTTTCCAAATCTTTCACTAATTCACGCATCACAATCATTAAATAAAGGAAAGTCGCGTGGATAAAAATTACAGTTTCAAAATTCTTATAGTACACAAACACCACAAAAAATGGTGTAATGGTTAAAATGGAAGCAACAAGATTCCCCAGGAACAATATTCGCTTTAAACGATGGGAATACAACCAAATCGCAAAAATGTAGATTGAAAAGAAAACTACCGCTCTAAACGAAACATAACTCGCGAAGAAAATAGCAAGCAAATTAAGTATGAAATAGCCTGAAAGTTTTGTACGCTGACTTACAAACCGGTCTAACATTGTTTTTTTAGGCCTGTTAATAAGGTCTTTTTCGCTATCGTAGAAATTATTGATAATATATCCGGAAGCGATTACCGTTGCTGAAGAAAGGATGAGAAAAAATAAATTATCGTCAAAAAGAATTTCACGTAAAGGCAGCTCTGGCGCTAAAATAAATGCCGAAGTAAGATATTGTGCTACGATGAGCACAAGGATATTATAACCACGAACCACCGAAAACAAACTAAGCATTTTCAGCAATAAGCGCTTATTAGAAGAGGACGCCATGAAGGGTGAAATTTAGAAGTTATAAACCACTTCTAATTTGTAATCTTTAAGAGCTTTTCTGGCTTTTTCAATATCTTCAGTAAAACCTAAAATATAGCCACCACCACCAGAACCACAAAGTTTCAGGTAGTAATCGTTGGTATCAATTCCGTGTTTCCATAGTTTATGAAATTGGGCAGGAATCATTGGTTTAAAATTGTCCAGCACAACGTGAGAAAGCCTTTTTACGTTACTGAATAAGGATTTCACGTCCCCTTTAAGAAAATCGTCTACACAGGCATCGGTATGTTTTACAAATTGCTCTTTAAGCATTTGACGGAAACCTTCCTGTTTCATATTTTCCATAAAAATCCCAACCATAGGGCCGGTTTCACCAGTGCTCCCGCTGTCTAATAAAAATACCGCACCCTGGCCATTTTCCGTTTGAGATGGAATACCGGCGGGCTCAATATTATCTTTAGAATTTATAAGAATTGGTATACTTAAATAACTATTAAGCGGATCTAAACCTGAAGATTTTCCGTGGAAAAAAGATTCCATTTCTCCGAAAACTTTTTTCAGTTTTAATAATTTCTCCCGGGTAAGATTTTCTAAAACAGTAATTTTCCCGGTTGCGTATTTATCGTAAATAGCAGCAACTAAAGCACCACTACTTCCCACACCATACCCTTGCGGAATAGTAGAATCAAAATACATGCCTTTTTCAATATCTGCATTTAAAGCAGTTATATCAAATTGCACAAGCTCTGGATTGTTTTTCTGAAGTTCGTTAAGATAATCGGCAAAACGGCGTAAACTTTTATTAGAAGCAATAGCTGCTTCAGAAGGATCTTCATCTACTTTTAAAGCTCCATTATAAAAATTATAAGGAATGGATAAACCTTTGGAATCTTTGATAATTCCATATTCTCCGAAAAGAAGAATTTTTGAATAAAATAAAGGTCCTTTCATATTCTAATGTTTTAATTCAATGGAAGCTTTGATTTTAGCCTTCACTTAAACTTGCAATTTCTTTACAATAATTATTCATTATTGTGGTAACCAGATAGTGTTGCTGCTTTTTTTCAAAAAACACATACCAGGTTGTACGCTTATTAGGTTTATAAAAAATATCATAAGTACCTAAGAAACGTAAGTTCTCCGGAGTGATTTTATGCGGAAAACTGTCTATTTTCGTTGTAACAAAATCAACAATTTTATCAACATAATTTTGTGCATTTTCTTTAAAAGAAAAATAGTCTTGCCTAAAAAGAGGATGCAAATAATTATCAAAATACTCTAAGGTGGATCTGGTAAAAATTACTTTTTCCACGGATATTCATTAATCCTTTTACGCATTTCTGCTTTAAATTCTTCGCCAGTCAAACCGTTCTCCCATTCCTTATCGAAATCGAATTCCTCATTCCTGTCCTTAATAGCCTTAATCTCATTAAGAACATTTTCATCTTCCAGGTCTTTCAACCAATCCAGCAGTTCGAATCTTTTAAAATCTACTTGCATAGCGAATGCTTTTAGCTAAAAATACGAATAATTATTAAACCCTGTTTTTTAGCTTATTGTATAGAAACAACTTTTTCTGCTCCCTTTCCTACAACATCGCAAATATACTGCCCTTTTTCACAATAGGCAACAAGCTCATTCTTAATGAATTCTAAAACTTTTGTTTTATTTGCCTCGGGATAAAGCACATGTACGTTAGCACCTGCGTCCAATGTGAAACAAATAGGCGTTTCGGTAGCTTCCCTAAACTCCCAGATTTTATTGATAATCTGTAATGTATTAGGCTTCATCAAAATAAAATAAGGATTGCTACTCATCATCATCGCGTGAAGTGTAAGCGCCTCACTTTCTACAATAGAAATAAACTTTTCTAAATTTCCGGAAGCAAAAACCTCTTTCAATTTGTCTAAATTTGAATGCGCCTGGGCAAAACGATTTTCAGCAAATGGATGGCCGTGCATTAAATTATGACCAACACTGCTGCTCACCTGTTTTTGGCCTTTGTCTACCAACAAAATAGTATCCTGGAAACTTTTAAAAACTTCATTAACTTCAAACGGATATTTTATTCCGAAGAGATCACTGCTTCCCGGGATATCTTTATGTTCTCCCCACTCAATTAATTCTCCTTCCAAACTACGGCAGGCGCTTCCTGAACCCAATCTTGCTAAGAATGAGGCTTTTTTATAAAAATATTCTTCATTATTAGTTTGTATAGCTTCTAATTCCTTTTCCAAACTCATTACGCAAAGCGCGAGAGCACTCATCCCACTGGCCGAAGATGCAATTCCGCTACTATGTGGAAAAGAATTTTCGGTATAAATCTTAAAGCTATATTCTTTTAAAAACGGGCAGTAAGTTTCAATTCTTTCAAAAAATTGTTGAATTTTCGGTTTAAAATCTTCCTTCTTTTTTCCTTCAAAATAAAGTTCAAAATCAAAAGATTCAGATTTTCCTGATTTCTTCTGAAATTCCAGTTTGGTAGTGGTTTTGCAATTATTCAAGGTAAAACTCACCGATGGATTTGCCGGAATCTGGTTTTCCTTTTTTCCCCAATATTTTACCAATGCGATATTGCTGGGAGATTGCCAGGTTACTTCTCCTTTCTCTATATTATTCGAAATTTGCTTGGAAATAAAATCCTTTTCAGGCATAATCAATATTTTAAAACTATGAATATTGGAGCTTAATAAACCAAATATCCCAAATTAAGAAGCAAAGATATGTTTTATGTTTTGGGAATTTTCTTTCCCGGTTCAAATAAATTTATATTTTAGTAGTTGAAAACTCACAAGCTTAGCGTCTGAAATAGTGATTTTTACACAATCTATTTCAGGAAACAAATGCTTGAGCGGTTTTAATTTTACTTTGAAAATCAACCAGGAATGACCAAAAAACTCTTTTTTCGAAGTTCGGTGGCCATTGGCATTTGTTTGCTGTTCGGTTTTATGGGCGTGATTGCTACCCAAACGGGATTTGAAGGTTGGTATCCAGAGTTGAACAAGCCCTGGTTTAATTTGCCAGATTCTATATTCAGGCCTATTTTATTTTTAATGTATGTTTTAATGGGAATTGCCGCTGGGATAGTTTGGAGTAAAGGTTTTTATCATAAATGGGTAAAAACGGCTTTATATCATTTTGGATTTCAGTTGTTGTTAAGCGGCGCCTGGTTCCTTCTATTTTTTGGCCTCCAACAGCCACTTTTAGCACTTTTAAATATTATTGCTTTATTTATTCTACTTCTTTTCACCATAAAATGGTTTAAAGTAGTAAATAATACTGCAGCTTATTTGCTTCTTCCCTATGCTGTTTGGGTGCTTTTTGCGATAGCACTTAATTTTGAAATTTGGCGACTCAACTAATCTTTACTTATTGCTTGCGCGGCAAGAAAGCCACCCGTCCAGGCATTCTGAAAGTTAAATCCTCCGGTTATGGCGTCTATATTTAAAATTTCTCCTGCAAAAAATAGATTTCTATAAAGTTTGCTTTCAAAAGTTTTAAAATTGACTTCTTTAAGATCTACGCCACCGGCCGTAACAAATTCTTCTTTAAACGTGCTTTTTCCATTTACTTTAAAAGAGGCCTCGGTAAGTTGTGCGCTTAAATTTTGCAGCTGATTTTTATTTAAATCTGCCCAGGTGGTACCATCTGTAATTCCTGCTGCAACTATTAAATTTCTCCAAAATCTTTTGGGTAAATCGAATTGCGCATTTTTTAAAACCTGCTGTTTGGCGAGTTTGTTTTTTAATTCTTTTAGTTGATCTAAAATTTCTTCGGCAGGATAACCCGGAAGCCAATTTACCTTAATTTCAAACTGATAATTTAGCTTTTCTAAATCCCTTGCTCCCCAGGCCGAAAGCTTTAAAATCCCCGGCCCGCTCATTCCCCAATGGGTAATTAAAAGCGGCCCTTTACTTTCTAAATTTACTTTTTTAGAATTTATTTTTACTACCGCTTCAGTCGCAATTCCCGGTAGGTCTTTAATTCGCTCGTCTTTAATATTAAAAGTAAAAAGGGAAGGTACCGGCTCAATAATTTTATGACCGATTTTTTTCAACAAATTCCACATTTTGGGATTGCTTCCTGTAGCCAGCATAACTTTTCCTGCTGAAAAATCTCCTTTACTGGTCTTTATCTCCCAAAAATCATTTTTTTGCTGAAATGTTTGAACTGCATGACTTTTTAATACCTGAATTTTTAATCTATCGGTTTCTCGTAAAAAGCAGTCTATAATACTCTGGGAATCGTCTGAAACAGGAAAAATTCTTCCGTCGTCTTCAATCTTTAATGCTATGTCTCTTTCTTCAAACCATTGCATAGTATCGCCGGTCATAAAGCTGTGAAAGGGCCCCAATAATTCTTTTTCGCCACGAGGATAATTAGTGCTAAGTTCCTTTGGAAGAAATTCAGCGTGGGTAACATTACATCTCCCCCCACCTGAAACTTTTACCTTGGTAAGCACATCTTTGCCACGTTCTAAAATGGCAATTTTTAAGTTGGGGTTTATCTCTGCTGCATTTATTGCGGTGAAAAATCCGGCTGCCCCGCCGCCAATTATAATGATATCAAAATGCTGCATTTTCAGGTTTAAAAGTTTAAAAATTCGGGTTTTTCAGCTTTCTGGCTTCTCTTAAAATAGTCTATCGGGAAAATCTGAAATAATCCCGTCAACACCAAATTCTTGCATTCGCGCAATATGTTCGGGTTCGTTAACCGTCCAGACATTTACTTTAAATCCGGCTTCGTGAGAAGCTTTTACATTATCTCTTGTAATAATTCCTAGGGAAGGGTGAATTGCTGAAGCATTGAGTAGTTTTCCCAATTCTATTGCCTCAGTCACACTTGCTTTACTCAAAATTCCTAAGGGAACATTTTCATCGAGTTTTCGCATTTGAAATAACTCGTTTTTCTGAAAACTGGAGACGATAAAATCTTCATATTTCCAGTTTCTTTCAGCAATATATTTCTTTAAAATTTTTGAGGTAGCTGTTGCGGTATTTAATCCTTTCAATTCAATATTTATGGCGCATTTTCCCTCAATAAGATCTAAAACTTCAGTAAGCAATGGAATTCTAAATTTATTTTCAATTTTAAGGGCTTGCAATTCTGCTAAAGATTTTTTTGCGATTTCTCCACTCCCATTGGTAGTTCGGTCTAAAGTAAAATCGTGAATTATCACTAATTCGCCGGTTTTACATCTATGTGCATCAATCTCTATGGCATCAACTCCAAAATCAAGGGCTTTTTGAATACTCTCCAGCGTATTTTCGGCTAAATGACCTTTGGCGCCCCGATGTCCAATCTTTAATAAATTCATTCGACAAAGGTATTCAATTAACACAAATGAATGTTTTTTTAACCTTATTAGGTTTTTAAAAGACCTCTTTAGAAAGACTTATAAATCCTTAACATTTTATTGTAGGCAATGCTTCTTAACTTTATACTTCGCCCGATTTCGAAATTGCCAAAGCATTAATTATAAAATATTTAGCCTAAAACCAATCAATATGAATAAACCAGAAAAATTTCCTGACCAGCAGCAGGAGCAACCCGGAAAAGAATACAAATTGAATCCGGAACCGGAAATTATTAGAAAAAACTATAAAGGTTCGGGTAAATTAGAAGGTAAAAACGCGTTAATAACCGGTGGCGATAGCGGAATTGGACGAAGCGTTGCCGTTCACTTTGCTCGTGAAGGGGCAAACATCGCGATTATCTATTTAGAGGAAAATGAAGATGCCCTGGAGACCAAAAAGTTAGTAGAAAAAGAAGGAAAAAAATGCCTCATTATTGAAGGGGATTTAAAGAAAGAAGACTTCTGTAAAAAGGCTTTGCAAGAAACTTCTAAAGAATTAGGTAAATTAAATATCCTGGTGAATAATGCCGCGATTCAGTTTCCCAAAGAAAATATAGATGATATAAGCACAGAGCAAATTCATAAAACTTTTGAAACCAACATTTATCCTTATTTCTATATCGTAAAAGAAGCGCTACACCAACTTCAGGAAGGTGATGTAGTGATAAATACCACGTCTGTTACAGCTTATCGTGGCAGTGAACATTTACTGGATTATAGCAGCACAAAAGGCGCAATTGTAAGTTTTACGCGTTCATTATCTAAAATGCTTGCAACTAAGAAAATTAGGGTTAACGGTGTTGCGCCCGGTCCCATCTGGACACCGTTGATTCCAGCTACTTTTGATGATGTAACCGAGTTTGGCCAGGATACTCCAATGGGAAGGGCAGGCCAACCCAGTGAAGTGGCTCCGGCCTATGTATTTCTGGCCAGTGAGGATAGCAGTTATATCACCGGACAAATTATTCACGTAAATGGTGGTGAAATTATTGGGGGATAAGCTGAAAATCAGTTAAATTACTAAAAACTTATTATGGAAAAATGGTTTGAAGCTTCCTGGACATCTATTCTGGCAATTTTTCTCACTGCCGCCGGGATTTACCTGGCTATTATTATTTTTACAAGAATTGCCGGAAAACGCAGCTTCTCTAAAATGTCCAGCTTTGATTTTGCGATGACGGTAGCAGTGGGTTCTATTCTGGCAACTACAATCCTCTCAAAATCGGTGAGTTTAATACAGGGAATTATAGGTTTGGCAGCCGTATATATTCTGCAAATTTCAGCGGCAATATTAAGGCGATTTTCCTGGTTTCAGGAAGCTATTGATAATTCACCGCTACTCCTAATGGACGGTAATACAATACTTCATAATAATTTAAAGAAAGCTCGGGTTACCGAAGGTGATCTCCGGTCTAAATTAAGGGAGGCCAACGTTCTAAATCTTTCGCAGGTGCGTGCGGTCGTTTTTGAAACTACCGGTGATATTTCCGTATTACATTCTTCAGATGAAAATGAGGAATTAGAAGACTGGCTTACTAAAGATGTCCTAAAATAATAAAATATGAATTTAGAGTGGACCGATATTCTGGGACTGGCGGCAGGAATTTGCACTACGGTGGCAGTGATTCCGCAGATTAAAAAAGCCTGGAAAACCAAGAAAGTGGAAGATGTTTCACCGGGAATGTTTAGTATTTTGATACTGGGCGTTTTTCTTTGGGTAATCTACGGAATCACCCAAAAAGATCTTCCTATAATCGCTACTAATGGAGTTTCCCTGGGATTAAATAGCGTTATGCTGTATTTAATGATTCGCTATCGGAAGAAGGAATGAAGCAACCTGTTAATCTTTTAAAATTTTGAACTAATTTATTCTTAAACCCCATAGAAGCTTTCAGAAAACCTGATAGTTTTACAAAAATAACCATTCAACATTATGATTTCCACCAGAGAAAAATCTAAAGTAAAACAAATGAAAGCTTCTACAGATCAAGCTATAGAGCCTGCATTTAAAGACTTTGTGCTTACGCAAGATCATCCTTGTATAATGGCACAAACTGTATTTAGCCAGGAGCATATAGACCTCCATACCTACGATGAATTTCCAAGTCGAAAAACCGCGAAACTCATTTATAACGATTTAGAAAAGTATATTGAAAACTACGACTTTGAATCGAATGAATTTCATACGTTCATGGCTGTTTTTAAAAATCAGGAATCTTTTTCTGAAACCCAGTTTGAAACCGCACTTTGGAAACAATTAGAATTTCTACACGATATTGACAATAAAGCCTGGGATCCCACCGTAAGCAAAAATCCCAAAGACGATAACTTTAGCTTTAGTATTGGCGGAAAAGCTTTTTATATGGTTGGCCTGCACCCCAACAGTAGCCGAAAGGCGAGACAAAGCCCATACCCCGCAATGGCATTTAACCTGCACTGGCAATTTGAGAAATTAAGGGAAATGGGGGCGTATTATACTGTAAGAGATAAAATTAGGGAACGCGATACCGAATTACAGGGTAATATAAACCCAATGTTAGAAGATTTTGGTGATAAAAGTGAAGCCAGACAGTATAGTGGACGTAAAGTTGGAGATGAATGGAAATGTCCCTTTCATCAAGGAAAAAAATAACTATGTACCAACCCAAAAAATACAAAAAGGATGATCCTGAATTTATCTTTAAATTTATACAGCATCATCCTTTTGCAACTTTTATAATTAATGGAGACCGACTTTTAGCTACTCATATTCCTGTTCTCACTCTTGGTACGGCAAAAGACTTTATTTTATTTGCTCATATAGCAAACCACAACGAGCAGTTTAAACACCTGGAAGATGGTAAAGAAGCTCTGCTTATTTTTCAGGGAGCCCACGGCTACGTTTCTTCCTCCTGGTATAAAGAAAAAGATATTAGTACCTGGGATTATTCGGCAATACATGTAAATGTTAAGCTGAAAATTCAATCGCGGGAAGAGCTGGAAGAATCTTTGCAGGAACTAGTAGCTACTTTTGAAAAACAGCAGGAAAACCCGTTGTATTATAAAGATATTCCTAAAGAAATGCTGGAAGACCATTTACCACACATCACAGGATTTTGGTGTAAAGTTGAGAAAATTCAGGCCATTGCAAAATTGCACCAGGGGTATGATAAAGACGATATAGCATCGGTTACTTCACATTTGGAAAAGCAAGAAAATAATTTATCTTCCGCGTTAAGCGAAAACATTAAAAAAGAGCATAAATGCAAGTAATTAAAAAACAATCTGGAGCTGCCTTTAAATTGAAAAAAGGACAGAAGCTGAAGGTGATAGACCCCGAAGGTGAACAGGTTAGCGATATGGTTCTATTTAATGCAAAAGATAGAAGGGAAAAAATATCATCGGGCAAAACCCTGGATTTTGAAGAGTCTATTTTAATAAGTACCGGGAATTTTCTTTGGAGCAACCGCAGTAATAAAATGATGGAACTCCTGGAAGATACTAACGGTAGAAACGACTTTCTACTGGCACCCTGCAGCCCTGAAACTTTTGAGGTGATGTATGATTATGAAGGTTATCATCCTAGCTGTTTTGAAAACCTCTACACCAACCTTGAAAAATTTGAAATTGAGCCGGATGATATTCCTACGGCGTTCAATATTTTTATGAACGTACAATTTGATGAAAAAGGAAAACTTAGCGTAGACCCGCCATTAAGCAAAGCAGGAGATTATGTGTTGTTTGAAGCCAAAATGGACCTGATTGTAGCCTTAACCGCGTGTTCTGCTGAAGATAGCAATAACGGTAGTTTTAAGCCTATACATTATGAAATAGTAG
This sequence comes from Salegentibacter agarivorans, assembly GCF_900113135.1. Taxonomy (GTDB): domain Bacteria; phylum Bacteroidota; class Bacteroidia; order Flavobacteriales; family Flavobacteriaceae; genus Salegentibacter; species Salegentibacter agarivorans. The sequence goes on from NZ_FOOH01000015.1 coordinate 44,529, forward strand.
ATTAATTATTTCGAAAAACTACAAAAAAAGCGGCCGAAAATTCCAGATTTCCGGCCGCCTTTTAATTTATCCTAAAATGGTTTTTAAGAAACCGCTTTAAGTTTATTTATTGTTGATTTATTCAATTTATCCTCGGCATATTCCCGTGACACTTTAAGTTTGCTATGGCCACTTTCTGGCATTTCAAACATTGCATCAGTAAGGATTGCTTCGCATAAAGATCTTAATCCTCTTGCTCCTAATTTATATTCAACGGCCTTCTCCACTATATAATCCAGTGCATCATCTGTCATTTCAAACTCGATATCGTCCATTTCAAACAGTTTTTGATACTGTTTTACAATGGCGTTTTTCGGTTCTGTTAAGATAGAACGAAGCGTACTTTTATCCAACGGATTCATATAAGTAAGCGCCGGTAACCTTCCAATTATTTCAGGAATAAGTCCGAAATCTTTTAAATCCTTCGGAATAATATATTTCAGAAGATTGGTTCTTTCAATCGTGTCTTCACTTTTTGAAGCGCTAAACCCAACAGCCTGCATATTTAACCGCTTACTGATGTTACGTTCAATACCGTCAAAGGCACCTCCTGCAATAAAAAGGATATTTTCGGTATCTACCTCAACAAATTTCTGATCGGGATGTTTACGACCTCCTTTTGGCGGCACGTTAACTGTGGTTCCTTCCAGTAATTTCAATAAAGCCTGCTGAACACCTTCCCCTGAAACATCTCGGGTAATTGACGGATTATCGCTTTTACGGGCAATTTTATCTATTTCATCAATAAATACAATGCCGCGCTGTGCTTTTTCAACATTATAATCGGCTGCCTGAAGCAATCTCGTTAAAATACCTTCTACATCTTCACCTACATAACCAGCCTCGGTAAGTACCGTAGCATCTACTATAGCCAAAGGCACATTAAGCATTTTCGCGATGGTTTTGGCAATAAGGGTTTTACCCGTACCGGTTTCCCCAACCATAATAATGTTAGATTTTTGAATTTCTACATCATCGTCGCTTGCCGGTTGTAACAACCTTTTATAGTGGTTATAAACGGCTACAGACATTACTTTCTTGGTAGCTTCCTGCCCAATTACATATTGGTCTAAAAACTCTTTAATTACTTTGGGTTTGCTAAGCATGAGATCTGAAGACAATTCTTTGGCTTCTCCCTGCTTAAGCTCTTCCATTACAATGCCGTGCGCCTGCTCTATACATTTATCACATATATGCGCATCTAAGCCTGCAATAAGTAAATTGGTTTCGGGTTTCTTTCTACCGCAAAACGAACATTCTAATTCTTCTTTCGCCATTTCTTCAAATTTCAATTTTCAATCTATAAAATAATAAACTGAAAATTAATTCTTATCCTTCTCTCGTTAAAATCTCATCAATCATTCCGTACTCTTTGGCTTTTTCAGCCTTCATCCAGTAGTCACGATCACTATCTTCTTCAATTTTTTCATAAGATTGGCCAGAATGTTTTGCGATAATATCGTAAAGTTCCTTTTTAAGGGTTAATATCTCTCTCGCTGTAATTTCTATATCGCTGGCCTGTCCCTGCGCACCTCCTAAAGGCTGGTGAATCATCACTCTTGAATGCGGTAAACCGCTTCTTTTTCCTTTTTCACCTGCACAAAGCAATACTGCGCCCATTGAGGCTGCCATTCCTGTACAAATTGTGGCCACATCTGGTTTTATAAACTGCATAGTATCATAAATTCCCAAACCTGCATAAACGCTTCCTCCCGGAGAATTTATATAGATCTGGATATCTTTAGAAGCATCTGTACTTTCTAAAAATAACATTTGCGCCTGGATGATATTTGCAACCTGGTCGTTTATTGCAGTACCCATAAAGATAATCCTATCCATCATTAACCTGGAAAAAACATCCATCGCGACTGCATTCATTTGTCGCTCTTCAATAATATTAGGAGTCATCCCCGTAGGAGTCACGCTGCTCACTATCTTTTGGTAATAGTTACTATTTATACCGTGATGTTTAGTGGCGTATTTTTCAAATTCTTTTCCGTAATCCATCAATTTTTCTGTTTTTAAGCTTTTTCTCTTAGCTGCCTTTCAAGTGAAAAGGCGTTAATCCAAATGGTTTAACGCCTTAAATATAAGTATAAATTTATAGAAAAAGCTTACTCGTAAATCTCTTTCACAAATTCATCGTAAGTCACTTCTTTTTCTTCAAAAGACATTTTCTCTTTGTAGAAATCAAGCAATTTCTCGTTCATTAATTGCTCTGACATTCTTTTTACTTCGTCCTGATTAGAAAGAATTCTTGCCGCGATATCGTCAAGTTCTTTATCTCCAGGATTCATTTGGCCGAACTGTGCCATTTGTTCTTTGATCTTTTCTTTAGCAAAAGCTTTAAGATCTTCAAACTCTACTGTAAGGTTATTTTCGTTTACTATTTTACCTTCAATTAACTGGTAACGTAAACCTTCTTCACTCTTTTCGTATTCTTCTTTGGCTTCTTCTTCAGTCATTGGTTTCTCACCAACTGTTTGAATCCATTTTTGAAGAAATTCTTTAGGAAGTTCAAATTTAGTTTGCTCAATAAGCTGCTTGGTCACATCGTTCATTAACTGCTGATCGCTTTGCTGCTTAAATTGTTTTGCTGCATCTTCTTTGATCTTTTCTTTAAGCTCATCTTCACTGGTTACTTTACCTTCACCAAAAAGCTTATCGAATAATTCCTGGTTAAGCTCAGCCAGTTCTCTATGGTTAATCTCTTTTATGGTAAATTCAACTTCAATATCAAGATCGTGCGCCTTATCGTGCTCAATTCCTAAATGCTGAATTAGCTCATGGTCATCTTCAAAAAGACTTTTGGTCTTTAAAGTGATAGAATCGCCAACTTTAGCACCAACAAACTTATTAAGATTTCTTTTCCCTTTAAGTTTTTCTAATTCTACTGAAGTTTCTTTCTCAATCCCTTCTTCTTCATTTTTGAAGGTACCAGCAACGATATCTCCTTCTTCAGCCTCATCTTTAGAGATCAGTTTCCCGTATTGTTTTCTAATAGATTCAATCTGGTTATTCACCATTTTTTCATCTGCCACAATATTGTAATGGGTAACCGGCTTTTCAAGTTCAAGGTTTACATCAAACTCTGGAGCCAAACCAAGTTCAAACTCAAAGCTATATTCTTCTTTATTCCAATCGAAGTTTTCCTGTTCTTTTGGAAGAGGATTTCCAAGAACATCCAGTTTTTCTTCGGTAAGATATTTATTTAGTGAATCCTGTAAAAGTTTATTTACCTCATCTACCAACACAGCCTGACCGTATTGTTTCTTTACCATTCCCATAGGCACGTGCCCTTTTCTAAAGCCGGGAATATTGGCATTTTTACGGTAATCTTTTAAGATTTTATCAACTTTACCGGCGTAGTCTTCTTTGGCGATATCTACTTTTACTACCGCATTCAATTCATCAATATTCTCTCTGGTAATATTCATCTTGACTTGTTATAAAAATTGGAGTGCAAAATTACACTTTTTTCCCAAGCCAACAAAGTTTCAAATTATTGAATTTCAGCAATATTGTGCTAATCTTTTCCTAATAAAGAAAACAGCAAGGATTGAAAGAGTGATAAAAGCAAACTAAACAGCAAGGCTATAAAAAAGCCGCTAACTCCAAATCCTGAAACAAAAGCATCTGCCAGTAAGATAATTATCGCATTTATTACGAGTAAAAATAAACCCAGAGTAAGGATAGTAACCGGCAAGGTGAAAATTACCAAAATTGGTTTTACCAGTAGGTTTAGAATAGCCAGGACAATTGCTACAATTATTGCAGTTAGATAGCCTTCTACCTCAACCCCGGGTAAAAATTTGGCCAGTATAACTACTGCAACTGCGGTAAGTAATATTCTTAATATAAAATTCATAATATTCAGATTAGTTAGATTCTGAAAAATACAAAAAACGCCGGAAAAATCCGGCGTTTGTATATCTGTATTAAAAAGTATGTGTTCTTATTGAACTTCGTTGTTATAGGTCACTGTACCGTAAGCACCTACGTTTACTTTAGGCACATCGGCATTATAAGTAGTATTAATTGCATCAATTATACGGTTAGAAACTATTGCGTTTCCTCGAGGTGTAAGGTGGATACCATCAAGTGAGAAAGCACCTCCAGTTACAAAATCTGAAGTTACAAATCCGCCATCAAAAGAGATCCCATCTGTTGCTAATTTATTTAGCATTGCATTAGCATCTACAAACGCAAGACCATTAGCCTCTGCCAAACCAGAAATAACCTGATTATATCTAGTTGTAGCATCTCTAATTAATTCTTGCTCTGCATTTGTCAAAACGTGCTCATCTCCTAAAGGAACCGAAACCCCGTTTATCATATTTGGATTATCACCCACGGGAGTTCCAAGAATTCCAGAGCTGGTTAAAGGAATAAGATCTGTAGGTGTAGCCTGTCTTAACTGACTTAACAATCCTGCATTTTGAGGATCAAGATTAAATGGCGCTCCCTGAATAGCCTGGCCAATATTGGTTAGCGACTCATCTTGTAGCGTTACATAATTTTGACCTTCAGCAAAATTAATTTGTCTGCTTTGCGCTTCTTCAGCGGTAATAAAACCAGCCTGAACCAAACCAGGAAGAACCTGTGTATTGTAAGCTGAAAATTGCTGATTTAAGGCTGCGGCGGTTTGAGCATCTAGAGGTATAGCATTAACAGGTACTCTTGTAAAAAAGGGAACCGAAGCTACATCTGGAATATTAATAAGAACTCCACCACTTGCATTTGCGGCTAAAGCCTGTACCATTTCACTATATACACTGGCAAAAACGTTTGGATCTGTAATATCATTATCTGCGTATGTAGAAGGCTGCAAATTATTTAATTGATATACTCCTGTTCCCCCAGTTCTTGCATAACCAAGAACATCATTATTTCCTATCCATAAAGAAAAGAAAGTTGGGTCCTGAGCAAGAGCATCTTCCATTACAGAAGCATTAGGCGCAGATGCGAAGCGAGCAAAATAAGGGTTTGCAGTTCCTACTGCTATTCCCTGGACATTTCCATATCCTGCAGCACCTAAATGATAAGATTTAGCGCCGGGTACTCCCATATTACTAAACGGCCCCTGTTGAACATTTCCCACTTCAGTAGTTGGTTGCATTCCTGTATATACTCGTGGAAGGGTATCGCCATTTACCACAGATAGCACCAATCTATTATTTGTTATTTGATTACCTCCTGCTAAAAGTCCGCCGGCATTATCACTCATAAAAGGAATAGTAAAATCCTCGATATCCTGAGTTTTATCAAATTGCTGCGCAAGGATGTTTGGATAAGAATTTTCCTGCCCGGTGATATAAAGGGCGTTATCTGCATATCCAGCAGTTAGTGAATTACCAAGGGCTACGTATCGGGAAAAATCTGCTTCCCCGTTACTGTACGCCCCGGCTTCGTCTACCGGGTTATCAAATTCTGGCTCGCAGGAAACAATTCCCAGCGCCAATATTGCTATATATTTAAAATACTGTTTCATCTTCTAAATTTTATAATTTGTAGGTTACACCAAGTCCCGGAATAAAGGCTGAAGTTTTATAAGTTCCTTCAAAAGGAACAGTCTCTCCATTCTCAGTATAATAATTGTAAGATTCGTCTACTTCCTCATACCTGTTGTAAAGGAAAGCCGCATCTATAGAGAATCTATCACTTACGTGTAAAGAAAGTCCGCCGGTAAATCCGTGGGCATCGTTTCTTGGAGTTTCAGGAGCAAAGTAACCTGATTGCACCGGAGATTCGTCAAAATAATATCCAACTCTTAAGGTAACGGTTTCGTTTGCAAAATACTGTAAACCAAACCTGTAAGAAGAAGAGTTTTTGTAATTTCTTGGGTTATTAGAATCTGGAGTTGCATTTGCAAAATCTATATCTAAGGATTCGTAAACATCCCAGTAGGTCATATTATAATCGAATGCAAAAAGCCATTTATCCAGAAGCTCATAAGAAAGTCCTACCGAAAGCTCTGCAGGCATAGGCAATGCAGCATCAAATTGTGTATCCTGAAAAGGAGTTAAAGGAGAATTTGGAACGTTTTGAAAAGTAGCGTCCCCACCTTCTGCTTCAACCATAATTTCACTTCGGTAATTTATACCAAAACGTAAATCCTCGGTTGCGTTATACATTGCACTGGCAGACCATCCAAAGGCGCTAACCCCACTGGCATCTACGGTTACATTAGATCGGTTTCCATTAAGATCAGTTAGCGTACGGTTAAGGTTACGGTTAAAGTTTACCGATCCATTTACATAGATTGGCCCACCACCAACACTTAATTTATCTGAAATTTTCACAGAAGCAAGAGCCTGGATATAAATTGCTTGGAGATCTATATTGTTTACCAAATGAGACCCGGCCCAATCTGTTGGCCACTCTACACTACTACCGTAGGGAGTATAAGCTGCCAATCCTAAAGTTAACCAATCGTTCACACGGTAAGAACCATAGGCATAGAATGGCGTTCCTACAGGACTATCGGTTTCAGAACTAATTCCGAATTCAGAATTTTGATATTTCACATTGGAAAAAACAGCACTGGCACCGGCTGCTACATTTATCTTGTTTTCAAGATACACAAGGCCTGCGGGGTTAAAAAATGCAAGCTCAGCATTGTTGACTACCGCAACACCGGTGTGGCCCATAGCTAGCGATCTTTGTCCCTGGAGACTCACTCTATACCCACCTGCATAAGTTACCGCAGCCATTAGACCAAAAAGGCCCAGGAAAAGTAATTTTCTCATAATTGATTTGGATTTTATTCTATACTAATAATTTACTATCTCCAAATTTAGAATAAATTACATATTACTCAACAAAAAACGATAATTTATTATGCACACATAATAAATTTAGAAGGATTTTAAAGAAAATCGGCCACAGCTTTGTAGAAATCGTTCATTTTCTCAGCGTGAACCCAGTGCCCTGCATTGCGAATTTCCTCAAATTTAACTTCAGGAAATTGTTTTTGAATAGCAGCTTTGTCTTCTTCTTTGATATAATTTGAATTAGCGCCTTTTATAAATAGCGTAGAACCCTTAAAAATTTTATCTTGCGGAAGAGACTTGCCTACTTCTTCAATATTCTCTTTTAAAGTTTCCAGGTTTACTTTTAGACAGTATGTGCCCTCAGATTTTCGGTTTAAATTCTTTAAAAGAAAAAGCCTGATTGGTTTTTCTGAAATAAATTCTGAAAGTAATTTATCGGCTTCCTGCCGGGAGTCTAAATCTGCTTCTTCCAGAGCTGTTAATCCATCCAGGATTTGCTGATGATGCGGTTTATAATATTTAGGCGCAATATCTACCACAATAAGTTTTTCTACCAAATCAGGATATTCGGCTGCGGCAAGCATTGCAGTTTTACCTCCCATAGAATGCCCCATTAAAATAATATTTGATAAAGAATGTTGCTCGCAATAATCCTTCACATCTTCAGCCATTAACTCGTAGCTATGCTCATTGGTATGCGGACTTTTCCCGTGGTTACGTTGATCTATAAGATGCACCTGGAAATCCTTTTCTTCAGCAAGTTTATTGCCAATGGTTTTCCAATTATCACTCATTCCTAAAAAGCCGTGCAGTATTAATAAGGGCTGCCCCTTTCCCAGTATTATAGAATTTAATTTCATTGCAATTATTTTTTATGGAATTGTATTATTTCAGCAATTCCAGGTATTTTTCAATGGTTTTTTCCAGCCCAATATATAAAGCTTCAGCAATTAGTGCGTGGCCAATAGAGACCTCATCTAAGTAAGGTACATTATCTTTAAAATAATTTATATTTTCTAAAGAAAGATCGTGCCCGGCATTTATTCCCAAACCTAATTGATGTGCCAGAGTTGCACATTTTTTATAAGGTTCTACCCCCGTTTTATCACCTTTCGCATATTTTACTGCAAAAGCCTCGGTATATAATTCTATTCTCTCGGCACCGGTTTCCACAGCTCCTTCTATCATTTTTTTATCGGGATCAACAAATATAGAAGTACGAATACCGTTATTTTTAAATTCCTGGATTACTTCCTGAAGAAATTCTTTGTTTTTAATAGTATTCCAGCCGGCATTAGAGGTAATTGCATCTTCGGCATCTGGTACTAAAGTAACCTGAGCCGGTTTTGCCTCCAGCACCAAATTAATAAATTTTGCAACCGGATTTCCTTCAATATTAAACTCGGTTTTCACAATTGGAGAAAGATCCCGCACGTCCTGGTAAGTAATATGCCGTTCGTCTGGCCTTGGGTGAACAGTGATACCCTGCCCACCAAAAGATTCTATTTTCTTGGCGGCTTCCACTACGTTGGGAATATTGCCCCCTCGGGCATTTCTTAAAGTGGCAATTTTATTGATATTTACACTTAATTTAGTCATTTTATAAGCTTTTGTTTAACAAAAATACAAACTTGTAAATGCCCTAATGAATTTTATTTTAATTAATTTGCATAAAAAGGAAGCGACATCATGAACATGCAAGATATTATAATTAACGATGTCTCTATAAGGCATTTTTCTGATAAAATTGGGGAAGTCCAGGACTTATTCAATCAGTTAACCTATTCGCATTTACCAGTAGAAAACAATGGTATTTATATGGGTTGTATTCCAGAAAACGATATTCGTTGTTTTGAAGCCGAAAAATCGCTGGAAGATTATCAATATGCCCTGGAAGGTTTCTTTGTTAGAAATACAGATTTTTGGCTGGATATTTTAGAACGTTTTGCCCAAAACAATACCAATATTCTTCCTGTTTTAGATGAAGAAAACACCTATTTGGGCTATGTAGAACTCAACGAAATTATTGCCTTATTTAACGAAACGCCTTTTTTAAGCGAAGCGGGAAATATTATTGTGATCCAAAAAGGTATAAAAGATTATTCCTTTAGCGAAATCACCCAAATTACCGAATCTAATAATGCCAATATTCTGGGGATCTTTATTTCAAAAATTGAAAATGATGTTGCCCAAATCACGGTTAAATTAAGCCCTTCGGGTATAAATGAAATTATTCAGTCTTTCCGCCGCTATGGTTATAAAATAATTTCTGAACACCGGGAAGACAATTTCAACAAAAATCTTAGAGACCGCTCTAAGTATTTAGATAAATATATGAATATATGAAAGTAGGCATCTACGGTCAGTTTTACCATACCAATGCCGGGATCTATATAGGGCAGCTTCTGGAATTGCTGAAGCGCGAAAATATTAAAGTAGTAATTGAAGAAAATTTCCTGGATCTAATTCATTTAAATAAAACTATAAATGAAAATTACTCACACTTCAACACATTTGAAGAGTTAGATAATAGTTTCGATTTGTTTTTTTGTATTGGTGGAGATGGTACTATTTTAAAATCTATAAATTATATTAGAAATTTAGATATTCCAATTGTAGGAATTAACACAGGGAGATTGGGCTTTTTGGCAACTATTCAAAAAGAGGAAATCAAAGAATGTTTACAGAGTATTCTTGAAAAGAAATTTAGTATTTCCCGTAGAACTGTTTTAAATATTAAAACAAATCCCACCAGCCACGACCCGGTTTTTAGAAATATAGCCCTTAACGAAGTTGCAGTTAGCCGAAAAAACACCACTTCTATGATTACCGTAGATACGTGGCTAAATGATCAATATTTAAATTCTTATTGGGCCGATGGATTAATTGTCTCTACACCCACAGGCTCTACCGGTTACTCCCTTAGTTGTGGCGGCCCGGTTATAACCCCAGATGCAGGCTCTCTTATAATTACCCCCATTGCGCCACATAATTTAAACGCGCGTCCTTTAGTAATTAAAGACGATACTAAAATAACACTTCGGGTATCGGGACGGGAAGAATCTCATTTAGTTTCTATGGATTCCCGTATCGCAACCCTGGAAAATGATACTGAAATTATTATAGAAAAAGCACCCTACGCAATAAATCTTGTTGAACTTAAAGGCGATAGTTTTCTTCACACCCTAAGAAAAAAGTTAATGTGGGGTGAGGATAAACGTAATTAAGCAATAAATGATTTTAAAAACTGTTTAAGAATATATACAAAATTGCTCAAATTATTGTGGAGCAAACATAATTGTTATATTTGCAAACTTTTGAAAGCCTATGAGGTACCTATTAGTTGTAGTAATCATGCTTGTTTTTGCTCCAAAAACAAATTCTCAAACATTTGAAGTAGGACCATATATTGGTGGCGCCAATTATATTGGAGATGTAGGGCGAACCAATTTTGTTCTACCCAGCGGACTGGTTGGAGGCGCATTGCTTAAATGGAATCGCAGCCCACGTCACGCTTTTAGATTTTCGCTTTTATATGCAGAAATAAATGCCGACGATGCAAATTCTAATGACCCCCGAAGATTAAACAGAGGCTACTCTTTTAACAATACAATTGCAGAAGCTTCGTTAGGATTAGAGTATAATTTCTGGAGTTTTGATTTGCACGAAGGCCATCCCCAAAGCACCCCATATTTGTATACAGGGATAACTTATTTTAGAGCAGATCACTTACTACTTGATGCCGATTTTCCTAACGGCCAATTGGAAAACCAGGGCGCCAACTGGGATTTTGCTATTCCGGTAGTTTTTGGTTACAAAGAAAGTATTACCTCGCATATTGTAGGAGCCCTGGAAGTAGGTGTTCGTTATACTTTTACCGACAACCTGGATGGAAGCTGGCCTGAAGAAATTTTTGGGAACAGAATGCCAAAAAAGGAATTCGGAAATAGAAATACCAACGATTGGTATGTTTTTACGGGCGTGAATTTCACCTTCTCATGGGGTAGGGAACCTTGCTACAGTAGATTTTAATATGAATTATAAAAAAAACATAGATCTTAAGAAACTACCTAAACACATTGCCATAATTATGGATGGTAATGGGCGTTGGGCAAGAAAAAAAGGCTTTCTTAGGGCTGCTGGGCACGAAGAAGGCACTACCGCAGTTAGAGATGTTGTAGAAGCTTCAGCCGAAATTGGCATAGAATACCTCACCCTCTATGCTTTTTCTACCGAAAACTGGAAGCGTCCAAAATTAGAAGTAGACACTTTAATGCGTCTATTGGTCTCTTCCTTAAGAAAAGAAATTAAAACACTTCAGGACAATAATATTAGGTTAAACGCTATAGGAAATCTAAATACCCTGCCTAAAAAGGTATTTAGAGAACTTCACGAAGTTATAGAGAAAACTAAAACCAACGATCGTATGGTGCTTAACCTTGCACTAAGTTACGGTTCACGGGAAGAGCTAAGTTCTGCAATACGTGAAATTAGCCTGAAAGTTAAAAATAATGAAATAAGCGCCGATGCTATTGATGAATCGGTTATAAATCAGCATCTTTACACCCGAAATTTTCCGGAGGTGGATTTACTAATCAGAACCAGCGGAGAACAACGTATAAGCAACTTTCTATTATGGCAAATTGCTTATGCCGAATTATATTTTACAAAAATCTTATGGCCAGATTTTAGAAAAGAAAATCTTTTTGAAGCCATTTACAATTATCAAAATAGAGAACGACGATTTGGAAAAACCAGTGAGCAACTCAGTTAGCGCATTCATGACGAAGAAAGTATTTACCCTTCTGGCAATAGCATGCAGTTTAATATTCAGCATTTCTTCACAAGCTCAGGGCTTACCATTAGCAGATGGCAAAAAATATATAATTGGAGATATAAAAGTTACGGGTACCGTTAGTTTTAACGAGCAAACCGTAATTGCTTATACCGGTCTAAAAAAAGGGGAAGAAATCTATATTCCCGGAGATAAAATTAGTAGCGTGATCAATAAACTATGGGATATTGATCAATTTAGTGATATTAACTTTTATATCACCAATGTAAGTGACGGCAATGTAGCCGATCTTGAAATTGAGATACAGGAAGTTCCAAAACTTAATAAAGTTCAGGTTACCGGACTTAAAAAACGGGAGAAGGAAGAAATAATTAAGGAAAACAAACTAAGAACAGGCGCAAAAGTTTCTGAAAACCTTATAACCACCACCAAAAATTATATTGAAAGTAAGTATAGAAAAGAAGGTTATTTTAATGCTAAGGCAAAAATAAGCACTAGTGAAGTTACCGATACTACAGCAAATACCAACCTGGTAAATATGCTTATAGACATAGACCAGGGTGATCGTGTAAAAATTGCCGAAATAAATTTTTCTGGCAACGAAAAATTTTCTAACTGGAAGCTTAAAAGGGCCATGAAAAACACCAAACAAAAGAATTTTTTCCGCTTTTGGAAAAGATCAAAATTTGTGAGGGCAGATTACCAGGAAGACAAAGAAAATATTATAGATAAATATAAGGAAAGTGGTTATAGAGATGCCAGGATTGTTACAGATTCTTTGGTAGAAGTTGACGACGAAACCATAGCCTTAAACCTTAAGGTAGAAGAAGGAGATCAATATTATATTGGTAATATAGATTATTTAGGAAATTCGGTTTATACCGATGCGCAATTACAACGAGCTTTAGGAATTAATAAAGGCGATGTTTATAACGGGGTGCTTTTAGACGAGCGAATTGCCGATGAAACCAAACCAGACGGGGAAGATCTTTCTAACCTGTATAAAAACAATGGTTATTTATTTTCTACCATTAACCTTGTAGAAACCAATGTTTACAACGATACCATAGATTTTGAAATACGAATAATTGAAGGAAAAGAAGCATACTTCAATAATATTAGTGTAACCGGAAACGACAAAACAAAAGATCACGTTATTTATCGTGAATTAAGAACAAAACCAGGCCAAAAATATAGCCAGGAAGATGTGGTTAATACCGTTAGGGAACTTGGACAACTTGGATTTTTTGATGCAGAGCAATTAGAACCAAAATTTGTTGATCCAGATCCGCAGGCCGGTACTTTAGACCTTGAATATTCTGTTGTAGAAGCAGGCGCCAGCCAAATAGAACTACAAGGTGGTTACGGTGGCGGTGGCTTTATTGGCACTTTGGGGCTGTCCTTTAACAACTTCTCTTTATCTGGAATTTTTGATAAAGAAGCCTATAAGCCAGTACCTATGGGAGATGGGCAAACGCTTTCTTTAAGAGCACAAGCCAGTACGTTTTATCAAACGTACAGCCTGTCTTTTCAGGAGCCATGGTTGGGAGGTAAAAAGCCGGTAAGTTTGCAAACCTCTTTCTCTTATACAAGACAGTTTTTATTCGATTATATAAACAGAGAAGCAGATAGAAGCAGAAGTTTTGATATACTTGGAATAAACGTAGGCCTGGCAAAACGTTTAACGGTACCAGATCCTTATATGACGGTGTCTCACTCGGTAGGTTTTCAGCGTTATAACTTAAATAATTACAATACGGGGCTATTTACTTTTGGTGATGGTCACTCTAACAACTTCACCTATACTTTTGGACTCACAAGAGATAATACTTATGTAAACCCAATTTTCCCAATGGGGGGTTCTAAATTTAAACTTACGGCAAAATTCACTCCTCCTTATTCTTTATGGAATGGTGTAGATTATGCAAATTTAGCTGATCAAAGAGAGTTTCAGCTGGAAGATGATAATGGGAATCTTATAGACCAACAAGGCAACAGGGTCACTCCTGAAAATGCAGTTGGAGACCAACGTCTAATAGATCAGAAGAAATTTAACTGGTTAGAATTCTATAAAGTTAAGTTTAGTGGTGAGTGGTTTACTCAAATCTACGACAAACTTGTACTAAGAACTAACGCCGAATATGGTTTCCTTGGAGCTTATAATAGCGATCGTGGTGTTCCACCTTTTGAAAGATTCTTTCTTGGGGGAGATGGCCTTGGCGCATTTAGTTTAGATGGCAGAGAAACCGTACAGTTAAGAGGTTATCCAAATCAATCTGTAGTTCCTTTAGATCGTCCTGCCGGAGTTAATGATGATGGCGCTACCATTTACAACAAATACTCTTTAGAACTTAGATATCCTATTACCTTAAAGCCAACAGCATCTATTTATGCACTTACCTTCCTGGAAGCAGGTGCATCTTACGATAATTTTAGGGACTTTAATCCTTTCCAGGTGAATAGATCTGCCGGGGCAGGTTTAAGAATCTTTATGCCAGCCTTTGGTTTACTTGGTATTGACTTTGGTTACGGTTTTGATCCTATTGGAGGACAACCCGGGCCTAACGGTTGGGAAACGCATTTCATTATCGGACAGCAATTTTAATTTGGCACGATATTTTCTATATTCGATTTAAGTATGCTTAAAAGAACATTTTTATTCACACTTTTTATTTTTATTGGATTGGGGGCAAGCGCTCAAAAGCCAATAAATATAGGCTTTGTGGATATGGAATACATCCTTGAAAATGTTCCAGAATATCAGCAAGCTTCATCTCAATTAGACGGGCGAGTAAAAGAATGGCGAAACGAAATTGAGCAAAAGCGAAACGAAATTAGTGAAATGAAAACCAGCCTGCAAAATGAACGGGCGTTACTCACTCCCCAACTAATTGAAGAACGGGAAGAAGAGATCGCTTACCAGCAAGAGCAGGCTACAAATTACGAGCAGAAACGTTTTGGCCCGAAAGGTGATTACATGATTCAAAAGAGGCAATTAATAAAGCCAATCCAGGATCAGGTTTTTAACGCCCTGCAGGAAATAGGTGAAAACAGGGATTTCGATTTTATATTTGACCGTAATGCTGAATCGGGTATGTTATTTGCAAAAAAACGCTTTGATTTAAGTGACCAGGTTCTAAGAAGTATTAACAGAGCTTCTAACCGTAAACAAATTGAAACAAAACAGGAAGAACGAGAACTTGAGAGAGCTGAAGCGCGTACAGCAGAGGAAGATGAAGAATTAAGCCAACGCGAACAAGCTATTGAAGATCGTAAAAGCGAACGCGAAGCCTTAATAGAAGAACGCAGAAAAAAACAAGACTCTATTAAAGAAGCCAGACAAAAAGCTTTTGAAGAACGCCGGGAAAGAATTTTAAAGGAAAGAAAACAAAAAAGAGATTCTATAGAAGCGGCACGAAATAGAAAAGACACCATAAACTAAATAATTTTAAACCTTAATACTTAAACAATTAATATCAATTAAAATGAAACAATTCAGAACACTTTTTATAGCCCTTGCATTAACCATAGGAGCTACTGCATTTACAAACGCACAAAGCAAAGTTGCTCACATCGCAACCCAGGAGCTTGTAGAAACTATGCCTGCTTATAAAGATGCAATGTCTCAACTTGAGAAGTTAGAGAAAACTTACGATGCAGAGATTAAAGACATGCTTACTGAAGCTCAAAACACGATGCAACGTTACCAATCTGAAGCTGAAACAGTAACAGAAGAAGAAAATGCAAAAAGAGCAAGCGAACTTCAGGCAACTGAAAGAAGAATTCAGGAGCACAGCCAGAGAGCTCGTCAGGAACTTCAAAAGAAAGAAAACGATCTAATTAGACCGGTAATTGAAAAAGCTCGTGAAGCTATCCAAAAAGTAGCAAGAGAACAAGGATTTGATTATGTACTTGACTCTACTACAGGAACAGGAGTAATTCTTGCCGATGGTAAAGATCTTATGACAGATGTAAAAGCTGAATTGGGAATGTAATATTCACCCAATACATAAATAAAGATTAAAAACTGCGTCCTTTCCAGGCGCAGTTTTTATTTTTGTATCAATGAGCAATTTGCAACCCATAGGTATTTTTGATTCTGGTGTAGGGGGAACTTCCATTTGGAGAGAAATTCACGAGCTACTTCCCTTTGAAAAAACCATCTACCTCGCCGATAGTAAAAACGCTCCATACGGCGAAAAACCTATTGAAGATATTAAAAATTTAAGTCGAAAAAATACTGAAAAATTGCTGGAAATGGGCGCCAAAATTATTGTGGTTGCCTGCAACACCGCTACTACAAACGCCATTAAAGACCTTAGAAATGAATATGCATTTCCTTTTATAGGGATTGAACCGGCTATTAAACCCGCTGCACTAAATACCAAAACCAAAACTATAGGTATTTTGGCTACCCGTGGAACCTTAACCAGCACACTTTTCTCAAAAACATCAGATTTTTATGCCAGAAATATTAATGTGGTTGAAGTAGAAGGTCGCGGCCTGGTAGAACTTATTGAAGCAGGAGATTTAGATTCTCCCCAAATGAGAAGCCATTTACTCAGACTCCTGGAGCCGTTTTTAGTAAATAAAATAGATTACCTGGTGTTGGGTTGTAGTCACTATCCCTACCTTATTCCTATTTTAAAAGAATTAATGCCAAAAGATGTTATAATTATAGATTCGGGAGAAGCAGTGGCCAGACAAACAAAATCTATTCTTAACGAAAATAATTTATTAATAACGGAAGTGCCTTCTCAAAAACCTATCCCGGAATTTTTCAGCAATACCAATCCTAAAGTTCTGGAGAATTTAACTGAAGCTGAAAAAAATGGCTATAAAGTCTCTTACCTGGACTTTTAATTAATAGCGGGGCATTTACAATCCCAACGCCCTCTACTCTTTCCAAAATCGTAGCCAATGGTAATTTGATGAAAACCATTATTACTTAAAACCACCGAGTTAAACTGGTAGCTAAAAGTATAGCCAAACATAAAATTTTTGTAATCCAGGCCTACAAAAGGGGTAATATACCGCAGCTGCTGACTTTCAATTTCGTTACCATCCGTAGTATATTCGGCACCTTCAAAACTGTTTCTATAGGAAACCCCGCCCCATAGTTGCCCGAAATCAACTTCCCGATACACTTTCATATTTAAATCTATATTCATCTCGTTTGTAGCTTCCCGTAACTGATATAAAATTGAAGGCTCATAACTCCAATCATTATTATTATCAAAAACATAACCCGTAGAGAATAAATATTTACGCTGATTGCTGGGCACAGCATCAGAATAAAATAATTCACGTCTTACTGAAATTAAATTTTTTGCAGCCAGGTGTGCATAAAAATCTAAATAATAATAAGAGACTCCAATATCCATATTTCCGAAGATGTCAGAAACATTACTCCCACTTACAATAGGATCAAATTCGGTAAATCCACTTTGATCTAATCTATGCTGAACAATCCCGGCACTAATTCCAAAAGAAAGTTGATTCAGGTCCAGTTCACTTCTGGAAAAAAGTAAATGATAGGCTACGGTTCCATAAGCACCTATTTTAGAAAAATTCCCGTTTTGGTCGTTGAAAACAATTCCACCAATCCCAAGCTTATCTCCTACCCGGCCATTAACCGCAAGGGTTTGTAAGCTAGGTGCATTTTCTACGTCAAACCATTGCTGTCTGGCCGTAAGTCTAATTTGATTTCTATTAGCAGCACCGGCCATAGAAGGATGAAGAAGAAAAAGATTATCGGTTAAATAATCTGAGTATATAGGAATTACCTCCTGTGACTTCACCGACGAGCCGGTTAAAAAAACAAATAATATTAAGAAGATAAATTTAATAATTAAGCTAATTTGATTAGCTCTTAAAAAAACATTATAATCCCCACTAAATAAAGTTCTAATCCCCATAAGAAAGGTAAAGATATAGATTAACTAAGTTTTCTTTAGTACTTTTGCAAAAAAAATGATATGAGCAATTTCACCATAAATATACAAGCCACCAACAAACCGGGAATCATTAAATTTGAAACTAACAAATTTCTTACCCGGCACGAGAATCACGAGTTTAAAAATATTGATGAAGCATCCAAATCTCCTATAGCCCAGCAGTTATTTTATTTACCATTTGTAAAAACGGTTTATATCGCTCAAAATTTTATCGCGATAGAAAAATATGATATAGTGGAATGGGATGATGTACAGGAAGAAGTTGCCTCGCAAATAGAAGAATTTTTAAATAAAGGCGGTGTAGTTGTAAAAGAAGACACCAAGGACGCCAAGAATGTTCCGGTTACGGTTTATGCTGAAAGTACTCCCAACCCGGGCGTAATGAAGTTTGTAGCCAACAAAAAACTGGTTTTAAAAACTGCCGAGTTTAAAAATATTGATGAAGCTAAAGATGCGCCACTTGCGCAACAACTTTTTCATTTTCCATTTGTAAAAGCAGTATTTATAGATTCTAATTACGTTTCTATCCATAAGTATGATGTTGCACAATGGGAGGAAATCACCCTGGAGTTAAGAGAATTCATTACTAATTACCTACAGGATGGGAAAGAAGTTTTAAAAGCCGAAGCCTCGGTACCACAACAAACTGAAGCAGCGAGCCATCCGGCAAATCCAGAGGTAAGCCAGGAAATTAAAGATCTTGACGATACTTCTAAACAAGTTATCGCAATTCTTGATGAATATATTAAACCTGCGGTTGCCAGCGATGGTGGAAACATCCTTTTTGATTCTTATAATGCCGATAATAAAACCGTAAAAGTAATTCTTCAGGGAGCTTGTAGTGGTTGTCCTTCTTCTACAATGACGCTTAAAAGTGGAATTGAAACAATGCTAAGGGATATGCTACGCGGAAAAGTAGATTATGTAGAAGCAGTAAACGGATAATTCTTTAAACGTTAAAGCGTAGACTTCGCTTCCACATAAAATTCTCTGAATAACTGAATTAGATTAAGGGTAGACGAAATAAGGTCTTTAGACTCCAGTAAAAACCCAAAATAAAGTTTTGTGTTTTTAGGACTGCTTTCTGAAGTCCTTATTCGTGTGATCTGTTTCTCTATCATTTCTGAAACCATATCTAGCAACTGTTGCTTTTCAGCAAGAATATTGTCTAAGCGCTCAAAGTCGTGTTCATCAAAGGTGTATTTTATCTCTCCAAATAACTCCTGAAGTTTTCTATCAATCTTTTTCAAATCCCTAATCTGGTTAAATTTTAGGTTTTTGTGATTGTTATTTACGTGTTCAAAAGAGTTTCTGGTAATGTATCGGGTAGAGTTTACCATTTCCTGCAAATAATCCAGCAAATGAATATAAAATCGGCTTGCTTCAATTGAATCTTCGTCTAGCGATTTTATAAAGTAATAGATATTTCCTTTTAAATCATCTACTTCGCTTTCAAGCTCTCCAACTTTCTTATTATTCTTCTTTAGTTTTCCTAAATCGTGATAACCCAGGTTATCTACGGTTTTGGTATAGCGTTTACTAATCCCAGAAATTACCTGGGAGATATTTACAGAGCTTTCTGCAGTAATTTCGTTAATAGTAATTATATCGGTTCGTTTATACCTTTTCTGGCGCTTATCGGCTTTAGCTTTTTTAGCGTGAGAGAGTGTATTCTTAACGATAAAAAAAGCGGTTATAGAAACCAAGACGGCTATAGCAATTAAACCTCCATAATAAATTATTGCGGCAAAAATTGCAGCTCCTAAAAAAGCCACCAAAGCCGTAACAAACCAACCTCCAATTACATTTAAAACTCCCGCCACCCTGTAAACGGCACTTTCCTGGTTCCAGGCCCTATCGGCCAAAGAAGTACCCATGGCCACCATAAAGGTAACGTAAGTGGTAGAAAGCGGAAGTTGCCAATTAGTTCCCATGGAAATTAGAATACTGGCTACCACCAAATTCACCGAAGCCCTCACCAAATCGAATGCGGGTGGTGCTATTTCCCTGGGCTGATTTTTAGTCTTTGGAGTTTCAAACTGGTTATTTATCTGCTTTCTAACCTTCTGCGGAAGTACATCTGACACTGCAGCACCAAACATTATAGAATACCTAACAATGGTTCGGGATAAATAATTAGCTCCAAACGGTTCTGCCCCCTCATTTTGCCGGGAAAGCTTTACACCGGTATCTACCACGGCCCTTGCTTTTCCTGAAAACCACAAGGTAAGTACCATAACTCCCCCCGCAAAAATGAGGATTATCTCTGGTGTGGGAACGCTGCCGGCGAGATCACTCATTAATAATTGAGAAGCCGAAACTCCAGAAACGCTCCATATTTCGTAAGATTGCCAGGCTGCTATTGGCACCCCAATAAAATTCACCAAATCGTTTCCGGCGAAGGCCAGGGCCAGCGCAAACGTACCTACCATCACAATTATTTTAAGAATATTTACCCTAAAAAAACTAATAAGAATTTTAGAGAGCATAGTAAAACCAAGCAGACTAAAAATAATAATCTGTATTCGATTCTCATTTACATCGTCTACAAAGTGATCTGAAACAAAAGCCATACTGTTAAGGCCTTTTATGAGGATAAAATAGAAGATCGCGGCAAGAGAAACCCCTCCAAAAATAACCCCGGCAAACCTCAGTCTTTTTTCATATTTAAAAGAAAATACCAAACGTGAAAAATACTGCACTACAGCACCCGTAATAAAAGCAATAACTATGGCAATAAGAATTCCGAAAATAACTTCAGAAGCTTTTTCAACGTTTATAAAGTTTACCAGGTGCGAAATATCGTTAGTAGTGTTAAAAATTTTGATTAAGGCGACACTTACGGCTGCTCCTAATAATTCAAACATAATGGAAACCGTTGTAGATGTTGGCAAACCCATAGAATTGAAGAAATCCAACAGCAAAACATCAGTAATCATAACGGCCATAAATATGACCATGATCTCTTCAAAATAGAATTCTTGCGGAAGAAAAATTCCTTTTCTTGCTACCTCCATTAATCCACTGGAAAATATAGCGCCCACCGCCACACCAAGACTCGCAATAATAAGGATAGACCTAAGGGAAACCGCTTTAGAACCAATGGCAGAATTCAGGAAATTAATAGCATCGTTACTAACCCCAACCACCAAATCGGTGATGGCCAGAATAAATAAAATTCCCAGAATTATTAAATAAACATCCTGCATGCGAATAACTTCCTTTTAACCTGCAAAAATCAGTGATTTTTTCCTTATATCGTTTTTATGAAGGTTATTAAAACTTTAATTAATAATGTAAAGCTTAAATCATTCCGCAGAAATTTTAGAAGAAGTAGGCCCATAATTTACTGGTAATAACCCCTATTTTTTAGTTTCAATTTAGTTTTCGAAGAAATTAAGGCTATCTTTAGTTAATTGAATACTAACATTTTAAAACCAATCTATTATGTCTATTGTAAAAGTTATTGAGATCCTGGCAAATTCTACCGAAAGCTGGGAAGATGCCACAAAGAAAGCAGTGAAGCACGCCGCGAAAACTGTGAAAAATATAAAATCGGTTTATGTTAAAGAGCAAAGCGCACTTGTGAATGGAGAAAACATTACCGAATTTAGGGTTAATGTAAAAATCTCTTTTGAAGTCAATTAATTTTAGCTCAAGAAATTAGCAAGGCTCTCTGGGATTCCAGGGAGCTTTTTCATTTTAAAAAATAACCATGACCACACCAAAATTCACCAATAGCCTAATAAACGAGACCAGTCCCTACCTTTTACAACACGCACATAATCCCGTAAACTGGGAGGCCTGGAATTCCCAAACTTTAAAAAAAGCGCGAGAAGAAGATAAATTATTGCTTATTAGCGTAGGCTATTCTGCCTGCCATTGGTGTCACGTGATGGAGCACGAAAGTTTTGAAGATGAAAGTGTAGCCGAAATTATGAACCAGCATTTTATAAATATAAAAGTTGACCGCGAAGAACGTCCAGATATAGACCAGGTTTATATGAATGCGGTACAGGTAATGACCGGTGCCGGCGGTTGGCCTATGAATATTGTTGCCCTCCCCGACGGCAGGCCAGTTTGGGGCGGAACGTATTTTAGAAAAGAGCAATGGAAAGACGCTTTAAAACAACTTTCAGGACTTTACCAAACCAAGCCGGGGGATATGAAAGCATATGCTTCACGGCTTGAAGAAGGGCTGCAACAATTGCAACTCATAGAAATTCCTGAAGAAGAAACGCCGTTCAGCAAAGATTTTCTAAATGAAATTCTTGAAAAATGGCAAAATGGCTTCGATAAAAAAAATGGTGGTTCCCGCGGGGCACCAAAATTTATGCTTCCGGTAAACCAGAAATTTTTATTGCGTAGCGGCGTGCAGTTAGAAAATAAAGCCGTTTTGGAACATACTCTTCACAGCCTTAATAAAATCTCTTATGGCGGCGTTTTTGACCACATAGGCGGTGGATTTTCGCGTTACTCGGTAGATGAGCGATGGCACGTACCTCATTTTGAAAAAATGCTCTATGATAATGCCCAACTGGTAAGTTTATATAGCAAAGCCTATTCATTCACTAAAGATAATTGGTATAAAGAAGTAGTTTTTAAAACCCTAAATTTTATAGAGGAAGAACTTACCGATACTACAGGCGCTTTTTACTCGGCTTTAGATGCCGATAGTGAAAATGAAAACGGAAATAAAACCGAAGGCGCTTATTACGTTTGGAAAAAAGAGAACTTACAGGAACTTTTAAAAGAAGATTTTCCAATTTTTGAAGCTTATTATAATATAAATTCTTCCGGAAAATGGGAGGAGAATAATTATGTTCTTATCAGGTCTAAAAATGATGAAACCATAGCTGATGAATTTGATCTCAGTTTATCTGAACTGGAATCTAAAAAAGAAAATTGGACTAAAATTTTAAAAAAAGAACGTGATAAAAGAACAAAACCGGGATTAGATGATAAAAGCCTAACGTCCTGGAACGCTTTAATGCTTACCGGCTACGTAGACGCTTACAAAGCTTTTGGTAACCAGGAATTCTTAGAAAAAGCTCTTAAAAATGCTGAATTTCTTCAGGAATATCAGTTTAAAAAAGACTACAGGCTATGGCATAATTACAATAACGGAAAAAGTTCTATAAATGCTTATCTGGAAGATTATGTTTTTTGTACCGAGGCTTTTAAAAATTTATACGAAGTTACTTTTGATGAAAAATGGCTGGAAATTGCCGAAAAATTAACTGAGGTTTGTTTTGAAGATTTCCAAGATGAAAAAACCGGCTTATTCTATTTTACTTCTTCCAAAGATGAAGCGCTAATCACCAGAAATTATGAATTAAACGATAATGTAATGCCGGCTTCAAATTCCGTTATGGCTAAGAATTTATTTAAAATCTCTAAAATAACCGGAAACCGGGATTATTACAATTTAGCTGAAAAAATGCTTAAAACCGTTCAACCCCAAATAGAGACCCAGCCGCAATCCTACGCCAACTGGCTGAATTTAATGCTTAATTTCACTGGAAATTTTTATGAAGTCGCAATTACTAGCAAAAATGCACTGGGAATAAGAAAAGAACTTCAGGAAGAATACTTTCCGCATACTGTGTTTGCAGGAAGCCTCCGTGAATCAGAAGTAGAACTTTTAAAATCGAGATTTAAAAATAATAAAGATTTAATTTACATATGCAGTGATGGTAAATGCGATCTTCCTTTAAACTCCGTAGTAGAATCTATTAAAAAAATTAAACAATTTTAACAAAAATTAAACAATAAAGGTTCTGATAAATAAAATATTTATAGTCAATTTGTTGCTTGAAAAATAATTGATATAATGGATAAATTAAACGATTGGGGCGCCATCGCGAAAGAATACGCAGAAAAATTAATAGATTATCTGCCAACGTTATTAGGAGCACTTGCGCTGCTTATTATTGGGCTTTGGGTAATTGGTCTTATTGTTAAATACTTAGACAAATTATTTAAAAAGAAAAATTTTGATGAAACCTTAGAAATCTTCACTATAAATGCTGTAAAGTGGGGACTTCGCATCATTCTTTTTGTACTTTTTATTACCCAATTAGGTGTAGAAAGCGCATCTTTGGTTGCCGCAATTGGTGCGGCCGGTTTAGCCATTGGTCTTGCTATGCAGGGCTCGCTATCTAATCTCGCCGGCGGTGTACTTCTTATAATATTAAAACCCTTTAAAGTCGGTGACTGGATAGAAGTTCAAGGGGTTTCAGGTACTGTTGTAGAAATTTCCTTATTCTATACCAAATTAGACACTTTTGGAAATCAACGTGCAGTAATTCCAAACGGCGAATTAAGCAACGATAATATTATTAATTACAGTCATAATGGTACAAGAAGGGAAACCTTAAGTTTTGGAATTTCTTACGATGATGATTTGAAAAAGGCTAAGCAGGTACTTAGAGATCTTGTTGAAGAGCAGGAAGATGTGCTTAAAGACCCGCCACCACAAATTATTGTAGCTGAACTCGGTGCCGATTCTGTAAACTTTTCAGTTAGATATTTTGCCGAAAACAGTAAATTCTGGGATCTTCACTGGTATATGATTGAAGAAGGAAAAATTAGACTGGAAGAAGCCGGAATGACAATTCCTTATCCTCAGCGTGATGTTTACCTCTACGACCAAACTAAAATGAATGGTACGATAGAAAAGAAATCAGCACAAAAACAGGATAACAACAATTCGAATATCGCCGATTAGTTACCCGGCAATAAAGTCTTTTAAATAATAAGGTTCAAAATAAGCGACATCTTCGGTGTCGCTTATTTTGTATTTAGCTTCCGCCAAACTGCACATTTCCCGTGCAGAGGGTAATTTATCTGATATAAATTCAGCGTTAGCATGTTTACAAATCGCTTCAAACTTTTCTACACCGTTTCCTATAAATACCGTTTTATCTTTTTCGAGAAAATCAATAAAAGAATTTTCAGCTAAAACTTCAGCTTTGGTTTCTCTAATATTCTTCAAATTTTGATCAAAGACTGCTGAATAAACTTCCATTCTACGCGCATCTAACATCGGAATTATATATCCTTTCTCCAGTTTTACCTGCGCTGCTAAAGAAGCGAGCGTAGCGATAGAAATTAATGGAATATCTAATGAAAAACATAAGCCTTTGGCGGTAGAAACGCCAATTCTAAGTCCGGTGTAAGAACCCGGCCCTTTACTTACTGCTATGGCATCAAGATCTGTGACCGTTAAATTATTTTCTTTTAGAATTTCATCTATAAAAACGTGTAACTTCTCGGCGTGCGAATAATTGTTACTCTTATCTTCTTTAAGCGCAAGTTGAACGCCATCTTTTGAAAGTGCCACAGAGCAGTTTGTAGTAGCGGTTTCTAAGCAAAGTATTAATGCCAAATCTTCAAATTTTTCTTATTCCTATTTATTAGTCACCTCAACATCATCACCTTCTTTCAGGCTTTTTGTCACGGTATTATAAGGGCCGGTTATTACCGTCTCCCCTTCCTCCAGGCCTTCGGTAATTTCGATATTACTATCGTCCTGGATTCCAGTGGTAACTTTTCTAAGTTCGGCTTTTTCTCCTTCTTTTAGAAAAACCGCCTCATATTTTTGATCTTCATTTTTACCTGCCGTGGTATCATTTTTAATCACGATAGCACTAATAGGCACTCCAATTATATTGTCTTTTCTATTGGTAATTATATCTACAGTAGCTGTCATCCCCGGTCTAAATGGAGAATAATTCTCATCTTTTCCCGCTAAAAGCTCTTTGTAAGATTCTTCTATTATACGAACTTTAACTTTAAAATTAGTTACCTGGTCTGTAGTAAGAGCAGCATCAGCCGAGTTAGAAATTTCAGTAACAATTCCGCTGAATTCTTTTCCTAAATAGGCATCAACTTCAACAATTGTAGAATCTCCTACCTGTACTTTTACAATATCATTCTCGTTTACATCTACTTCCACTTCCATATTGGTTAGATTGGCCACCCTAAGAATTTCGGTACCGGCCATTTGCTGGGTTCCAACAACTCTTTCACCAAGTTCGGCATCAAGTTTTGAAATGGTTCCGCTCATAGGCGCGTAAATATTGGTACGTCCAAGGTTATCTGTAGCTTCTTTTACCGTAGCCGCTGTACTTTGCATATTGTAATAAGCAGATTCTTTATTGGCCTGTGCTACTTCATATTCTGAAACGATCCTGTCCCATTCTGCTTTAGAAATTACACCCTTTTCAAACAAGCTTTTGTTTCGGTTATAGTTAGCTTCAGCTTGTTTTAAACTTGCCTGGGCTTGCGAATAATTTGCTCTTGAAGTTTCTAATCCTGCCTGGGCTCGATTTACGTTAGATTGGTAAATATCTGGATTTACCCTCACCAATAGATCACCTTTTTCTACCGCCTGACCTTCAACCACGGGAAGTTCTATTATTTCTCCTGAAACTTCTGAAGAAAGTTTTACTTCAATTTCCGGTTGAATTTTTCCCGTAGCCGAAACTGTTTCTATAATATCTATAGGTTCTATTTTGGTTATTTCTACTTCTTTAAAATTGCCAGTTTTACCAAACCAACCGGCTTTTTTTCCTACTATAAGCAAGACAATAAGCGCGAGAGCAATTCCGATAATTATAAAAAGAGTCTTTTTCTTCATGGTTTAAAATTTAAGATCGGTCACCGGTACTCCAAAATATAATTCAAGTACTTTTAGTTTAAAAATGTAATCGTATTTAGTTCTTAGCACTTCACTTTGTGCATTTTCATATCTCAATTTTGCCTGGCTAAATTCAAAAGCATTAGAAATTCCCACATCAAAACGTTGTGTAGAATATTCAAAAGCCTGCTCTTGCGCGTTTGCTGCAACCAGGGCCGCTTCGTAAGCTTCAAAAGCTCCTTCGGCATCTACATAAGCCTGATAAACATTCGCTTCAAGATCTAATTCTGCCTGCTCCAATTCATATTCCGCACGCCTGGCATTTACCTGGCTTCTTCTTACCTGGTTCCTGGTGGCAAATCCGCTAAAAATTGGTACACTAACCTGAACCCCGTAAGTCATACCATCGTTGCGTTGTAATTGTTCAAAAAATGGCAGCGGGCTACCAATTGTAGTAAGCGTATTTGGTGCCACAACAATGTCACCGGTTTCTTCTACCACACCAATCTCGCGGGTAGGATCGTTAGGATCTATTTCTGCACCCACTATTCTTCCCTGTCCCGATTCCCTGGTATTATAGTTAAAGAAAGCTCCTACACTTGGGTAGTAAGCTCCTTTGGCAATCTCTACGTCTTTTTGAGCAAGTTCACGGTTTGCTTCAGCAATTTTAATTTCAGAACGTTCTTCTTTAGCCTGTTCTACTATATCCTCTACTGGATTATCTAGAATTTCGGTTCCAAAAATATTATAATCTCTTTCTACGATATCAAAATTCTCATAATCTTTAATAAGCAGGGTTTGAGCTAAACTTATAAGAGAAATTCTAATATTGTTTTGGGCCACAATTATTCGCTGTCTTTCATCGGCATTGGTAGCTTCAATTTCCAAAAGATCTCCCTGCGGTAAAGAACCGGCTTCTACGAGTTCCCTGGTTCTTTCCATTTGTTCCTGGGTAACTTCATTTTGCATTCTAAGAATTTCCAGGTTTTGCTTGTTAAAAAGCACCTGTAAATAAGAATCTGCTACAAACAACGTAATATCATCTTTCATCCTGTCTAGCGCATACTGGCTGGCAAGTTCAGATATCTTTGAACGTTGCAATTGTTTAAAGTTTCTTAGCCCATCAAAAAGGTTTAGACTTGCAGTTACTCCTGCAGAAAAGTTTCTGGTGGTTTGCGTTTGTAAAACTCCAGTAGTTACGTTTTGGGTAAGACCCGTATTCCAGGAATTTGTTGCAGATGCATTTATATTAGGCAGAAAATTACCAATTGCGTCTCTTCTACCAAGCTCTGCCAACTCCACATCGAGTTCGCTTTGTTTTACTGAAATATTATTTTCCAGGGCATAATTAACACACTCCTGGAGGGTCCACTTTTTGCCTTCCTGTGCTTTTACCACTAAAGCAGAAAATAAAAATATGATTAGTAAGCTGTATTTTTTCATAATAGGAATTGTAGTTGATGAGTCTATGAAATTCTAAACTTGTTACATTTTGAATTAAAAATCTAATTACCGGCAAACTCCGGACTAGGTTTTACAATATTCCAAACCTTAATTTTATCGTCTTTAGAAATGCCATTTATTACCTGAACCTGAATACCATCACTTATTCCTAATTCCAAATCCCGTCTTTCAAATTCCTGGTCTCCGGTTTGTACTTCTACAAAAGGCTTCTGGCTGTCTGGGTCAAATTGAACAAGTGCTTCTTTAATTGCTAAAACCTCGTCTGCCCGGTCTAAAATAATAGAGGCATTTGCACTTAAACCGGCACGAATAAAGGTAGTATCGGCTTTATCTAAAGTTCCTTTTATTTCAAACTGAATGGCTCCGTTTTCGTCTACACCTTTTGGTGCTATATAATCTAAAATGGCATTAAAAGTTTTATTTTCTATAGCACCCACAGTTACTTCAAGCGGTAAATCTTCTTTAATTTTCCCCACTTCACTTTCATCAACTTTTCCTTCAAAAATCATTTCGTTAACATCGGCAAGCGTGGCTAAGGTAGTACCATCGTTAAAGTTGTTACTTTCAATAACCTGGTTTCCTACTTTAACCGGAACATCCAGCACCATTCCATCTACAGTAGATCTTATAAGCGTGTTGGCTGCACTACCAATACCGCTTGTGGTACCGGTTTGAACAATTTCAAAATTCTGCTCGGCAGAGCGGAAGTTTTGCTGCATCCTTTTAAAATTAGCTTCAGCATTATCAAAATCGTTTTGAGAAATCACCCCTTTTTCAAACAAAGATTTCTGTCTTTCAAAGGTTTTCTTTTCATTTTCTAAATTGATCCTCGCTGTAGCTACGGCATCTTTCGCACTTTGTAATGAATTTACATTGGGAATCACCCTAATTTTGGCAATAAGGTCACCCGCCTTCACTTTCTCCCCGGCCTCAATATATATTTCATCTATAATTCCTGAAATATTCGGCTTTATTAGCACTTCTTCTTTCGGAACAATATTTCCCGTTGCCACCGTTTTCTTCACGATGGTTTCCATTGAAGCCTGCTCGGTTTCATAAACCGTAGGATCTTCCTGATTTTTTTGAAACAAATAGTATAACGCCCCTACAAAAACCACGGCGATCAATACTAAAATTGAGATGGTAACTGTTTTTTTCATTTTTTGATTGAATTTGTATTCTTTATTTTTTTCTAGTTATTCGGTTCTAAGAGCATCTACAGGCTTGATCTTAATTGCGTTTTGCGCCGGAATAAGCCCGGCCAGCAAGCCAGAGCAAATTAAAATCATTAAAGCAGTAAGTACCACTCCCAGATCTACACTTGGATTGGCAAACATCATTTCTGAAGTATCCATACCGCTTAAGGCATAATTTATTGCGGCAATAATTCCGGTGGCAAAAATAATCCCTGCCATTCCTGAAATTATGGTAAGAAAAATAGATTCCATTAAAATTTGCCCCCTAATAGACCAGGGTGTGGCGCCAAGTGCACGCCTAACCCCAATCTCGTTGGTTCTTTCTTTTACTACAATGAGCATAATATTGCTAATTCCAATTATCCCTGATAGCAGTACTAAAATCCCTACAAAATAAGCCACTGCTTTTAAGGCTATAAACAAACCGTTTATTTTGTTGAATTCTTCGTATAAATCAAAATTACCTACGGCTCTATCATCTTCAGGATGAATAGAATGCCTGCTCTTTATGAGATCTAAAACGCTGGATTTTAAGCTGGTAATAGAATTTTCATCTTCGGCAGTGATCGCCATCCAACCTACGGTATCTCCCATATTAAAAGCCTGGGAAAAAGCCGTAAAGGGCACATAAATTTCTTTCTGTGCTTCTTCTGAATTTCCACCTCCGCCACCTTTCTTTTTGTATGTGCCAATTACCATAAAATTTACACCATTAATTTTGAGATAAGTTCCCAGGACTTCTTCCTCCTTTTCGTACAATTCGCGCCTTACCCCTTCACCAATTATGGCAACTTTACGCTTTTCCTGAATATCCAGATAATTAATAAACCTTCCAGAAGTAACATCCATAGGCTCCTGCTGAATGATTTCGGGATAATCTCCATACACGTTAAAGGCACCGGTTTGTAAACCGCGAACCACATTGTTATTTCCACCAAATCCCCCTAACTGGTTCCTGGGAGATATAAACCTAAGTCCAGGTACATTTTCCCGCAAGGCTTCAACATCAGAAGTTTTAAAATTATAGCGCCTGCCTTTGGGAAGGCCTTTATAAGGTTTAGAAGCCGTTTGTGTCCACATAAACATAGTATTGGTAGCTATACCTCCAAAACCTTGTTTTACGCCATTTTCAAACCCTTTACCGGCAGCCAGTAAAATAACCAGGATGAAAATTCCCCACATTACCCCAAAAGCCGTAAGTAAAGTTCTAAACCAGTTAGCACTTAAGGCTTCAATTATCTCGTTCCATTTATCCCTGCTAAACATATTATTCGTCTCTTAATGCTACAATAGGTCTAATTCTCGCGGCTCTCCAAGCAGGGAAAAATCCGGCGATTGCACCGGCCAAAACCAGGATAAAAACGGTAGTAAGGGCTACATTGAAATTAACCGAAGGATTGGAAATATACTGGGTTTCTATAAGCGGACCCACAAACTCCAATAGTAACAAACTGGCAATTAAACCTATAAACCCAGCAATTGCGGTTACAAAAATAGATTCGTGAAGTACCATTCCAACTATAGAAAGTGGCTCGGCGCCGAGTGCTTTTCTAATTCCAATTTCCCTGGTTCTTTCTTTTACAATTATGAGCATAATATTACTTACACCAACAATTCCGGCTATAATAGTACAAATACCAACTCCCCAGAAAAAGAATTTTATCATATCCATAAGATCGAAGAAACGCTTGGCATTTTCCAGAGAGTTATTAATGCTAATGGCACTTTCATCGTCTGGCGCTATGGTGTGGGTTTCTTTTAACTGATTTTCTATAGCTTCAGAAAAACGAGTAGAAGCGGCCAGGGCTGCTTCAAAGTTTTCTGCAGGCTCTAAGGTAAAAGCCATATTTGCAATATTATTACCGCCTCCAAAAACACGTTGTGCGGTAGAAAGTGGCATAAAAACCCTACTTTCTTCTCTTTCCCCACCCGGATCGGTAAAAACACCTATTACTTTAAAATTTACTCCTGAAATTTGAACATACTCACCAATGGGATCTTTTTTGTCTTTAAAAAGATCGTTGCGTACTTTATCACCAACAACTACAACTTTTTCGAAATTTTGATGGTCTTTAAAATTTACAAATCTTCCTTCCACCATCCCACTGTTTTCCAGAAACTGATAATCTGGATAAACACCTTCTACACGATAGGAACCAGATTCTTTTCCAAAATTCACTATTCCATTCCAAATTCTGTAGATAGAAGATCTATATTCTAAATCGTCCTGATATTTAACAGCAGTGTAATTGAAGTCTTCATTTTTCATCTGAATTCTTCTCCCGGGATTCAGGCCTTTATATTCTTTAGATGTCACCCCGGTATAGACATACATTATATTGGCGGCATCTCTTTCAAACTCTTGCGCAATACCATTACGCATCCCTTCGCCAATTCCAAGAAGAACTACCAAAATAAAGATACCCGAAGCCACTGAAAGCCCGGTTAGAAACGTTCGTAATTTATTTTTACGAATTGTTTCAAAAATTTCTTCCCAACGTTCAAGATCAAACATTTTGTAGCGCTCTAACCTGGTTAACGGGGGTGTCCTGTATAATTCTACCGTCTTTTAAATTGACGATTCTTTTGGTCATTGCTGCAATATCGGGTTCGTGTGTTACAACAAGTATGGTGCGGCCTTCATCGTTAATTTCCTGAATTAAATTCATCACCTCGTAAGAGGTTTTTGAATCTAAGGCGCCCGTAGGTTCATCGGCTAAAAGTACTTTTGGATCGCTGGCAAGTGCTCGTGCAATTGCTACACGCTGCTTTTGCCCTCCAGAAAGTTCATTGGGTAAGTGCCCTGCCCAATCTGCAAGACCTACCTTTTCAAGGTAACTCATTGCCTTATCTATACGTTCACCACGTTTAATTCCCTGGTAATACAGCGGAAGCGCAACATTATCCAGAGCGTTTTTATAAGAAATAAGGTTGAAGGATTGAAATATGAAACCCAAAAATTTGTTACGGTACCGGGCCGCTATTTTTTCGTTTAGATTTTTTATAGGAACGCCATCTAAAGTGTAAGAGCCTCCATCGGCTTCATCTAGCATTCCTAAAATATTAAGTAAAGTAGATTTCCCAGACCCTGAAGATCCCATGATAGAAACGAGTTCCCCTTCAGCAACGCTAAAATTAATTCCTTTTAAAACGTGTAGTGAATTACTACCCATTTTATAGGATTTATGAAGATCTTTAATTTCTATCATCGTAGTGAAAAATTACAGGTTGTTAACTTTTAACTAAAAGTGTCACCCATAAGACTCTACGAAAAGGGAAATGTTACATATAATTGAAGAAAATATTTTAAAAGCTGCTTATGCCTTTTCAGACTTCTTAGCTTTTTTTCGGGAACGATATATAAAATATCCCAGGCCACCCACCAACAAATAAGGAAAAGCCATTAGGTAAAGAATCCCGTTATTAATACCTTCAGCAGCACTGGTATCGGTATCGCTTTCTAAAACTGCGCGGCACATAGAACATTGTGCTTCAGCTAATTCAGGAAGTAGCAGCAAAAAGAAAAAGATAAATAAAAACCTGATTTTCATAGCAGTAATTTCTAAATGCAAATTTAATAAATTTTACTATTAAGCTCTCTTTGCAGTTGTTAAGACTTAAACTACTTCAGAAGAAAAATTAATAATACGGAAACATAAAAATATAAACCAAAACCCCTGTAATTGCAACATAAGACCAGATTGGAAAGGTCCAGCGGGCAATTTTTGCGTGTTTATCATATTCGCCGGTTAAGCCGCGATACATGGTAAAAAGTACCAGGGGAACAATAATTGCTGAAAGTACTATATGCGTAATTAAAATAAAGAAATAAACAGGACGTAAAATTCCTTCTCCGCCATAAGGCACGGGATCGTTACTAATTTTAGAGATCACATAACTCACCAGAAATATGGCTGAAAGTACAAATGCGGTGATCATCACATTTCTATGCAGTTTATATTCCTTAATACTCATAAAGAAGTAGCCAAGCATTAGTAAAACAGCCGTAGAACCATTTAAAACCGCGTGAAAAAACGGGAAAGTTCCTGTTTGTGCGCCAAAAATATTATAACGCTCTGGGAGGTACATAAGAATAAGTACCAAAACCGGCATAAGTATAGATAATGCAATTATTACCGGCACCGCAATTTTATCGCTTTTTGTTAGTGCTTTTCTCACAGTAGTTTTTTAATATCTTCAATTAAAATATCAATTTGCGGTTCTTCTTCACCTTCTACAACCGATTTATTTCTTTCTACAGATCCTCGATAATAAATCATTGGGTTTCCAAAATTATCTAAACGTGATCTAATATAACCTTCTTTATCAACAAGCGCAAAAAGGCCCTGGTGAGCAAAACCACCGGGAACTTCACTATTTTCACCGGCATAAATATTATATCCGCCATTTGCCAGCCCGTAAATGGAATCTTTTTCTCCGGTTAATAGATTCCAGTTGGGATGATCTATTCCATAATTTTCAGCATAAGCATTTAAAACTTCTGGTGTATCATGTTTTGGATCTATTGAAAATGAAGCAATTCCAAAATCTTCTTCATTTTTAAATTCTTCCTGAACTTCTACCAGGTTTTGATTCATAATTGGGCAAATTGTAGGGCAGGTTGTAAAAAAGAATTCGGCTACATATACCTTCCCACGGTAATCTTTACTACTAACCGTGTCACCATCCTGGTTTATTAATTGAAATTCTGGGGCTTTTTTCTTTCTTCCGTTTATTTCGATATAAGAAAGTGCCTTATCGGTATTCAATTTTTTGTCGGCTCCTTTAATATTTAATCGGTCAGATTTTACTACTTCATCGCTACTAATCGTTTCAACTATTTTTGGAATAACAATTATTCCGAAAATTAAAATGATAAGCGAAAGCCCTATATAAGAATACTTTTTTTTCATGCTAATTGTTTTTTCTTTCGGCGTTGTTCTTTTTTAAAGCCAGCCTGTATTCAGCAAGAATAACTTTTACATCGTCGTTCATTTTATCACTCAATTCTGCCACCGAACGGGAGTCATACCCATAAACCTTTCCAAAATCTTCATCTTCATCACGCCCTCTTAAATTAAGGTCTTTATCTACAATAAAAACGTAAGGCGTATAAGTATTATTAAGCTGGTGTGGAGTGTTGAAACTTTCAAACACCTCTTCTACCTGTGCTGAAGTTCCAAAAATGAATTCCCATTTTTCAGTTTCAGAAATACCGCTAAATTCTTCTTTAAATTTTTCAGCTTCTTCCCTGGCTTCTTGTGGTAATACCACTACGAACTGAAAATCTTTGAATTCGTAATATTTTTCAAGTATTTTCTGGTCAAGATTAAATGTGTTCCCCTTTAGGTTATCGAGATCTTTCCCAAAAAAAGCTACAATGCTAATTTTATCTTCTAAACTAATAGGCTCCCCATCAAGACTTTCAAATTTAGAAACATCTTTAACTTCCGGAGTTAACACAGGTAATTTTGCGAAATTATTTTGACCTGAAGCAAAAAACATATAAGCAATAATAGGCAATGCAAAAAGCACTAAAAGCACTAAAAACTTTTTCATAATCGGGTCTATAGAAGTGAGTGCAAAAATAAAAAGACGGTATCACAAAACCGCCTTTCTCTAAACTTTTAACTTTTAAGCCAGATTAAAAATCCCAGGCTACGTGATTAGATTTAAACACCTCATAAATATAGTCACCTTCTGTTAGAAGAATAAAAATAAGGTAACTTATAAGAAAAACTGAGGTCCAAACAATTGCTCTTCGCAATCCTTTAGTTTCGCCTTCAAGGTGCATAAAAGACCAGGCAATATAATAAGCTTTATAAATTGTAAGAATTATAAATATCCAGTTAAGAAGAGACATACTTAAAAAAGAAGTTCTTGTAAGAAATTCTGGTTTAAAAATCCCTAAAACAACTTCTATAAGTGTAACGATAGATAGGATTACAAATACCGTCCAGATCTTCTTTGTATTAGATTCGTGATGATGTGCTGTACCGTGTGCCATTTTTAATATTTTCTAAAATTATACCAGGTAAAAGAATGTGAAAACAAATACCCAAACTAAATCTACAAAGTGCCAGTAAAGACCAACTTTCTCTACCATTTCGTAATTTTTTCTTCGCTCGTAAGTACCAAGAAGTACATTAAAGAAAATTACGATATTAATAAGTACCCCAGTAAAAACGTGAAAACCGTGGAAACCGGTAATAAAGAAGAAAAAATCTCCAAATAATGGCGGGCCGTATTCATTACGGGTAAGGTTAGCACCTTCTACCACTCCTGCGGCTTCATTATCTAATTTAGCAATAGATTCTTCACGAGAAAGGATGGTTTTTTCACCCTCTTCGGTCATTATTTGTGTTCTTATTAAAAGGTCTGGATTTGCAGCAAAACCAGCTTTTATTTCTTCTATAGAATAAGATGGCATAGCTTTTTCAGATTCAAACCATACTCCATTTTTAGATTCGTGCTCCACCCTATCTGAAGCTGCTGGGATAGCAATATCTGCCAGTGCTACCCTATGACCGTCGCCATCAATAAACTGAAGAACGTTACCTCCATTAGTGTAAACCGCGCCATAAGTTCCATTGATAAAATTTTTCCATTCCCAGGCTTGAGAACCAAGGAAAATAATTCCCCCAATAATAGTAAGAAACATATAAAAAGTAACTTTGGCTTTATTTAACTGGTGGCCGGCATC
This sequence comes from Salegentibacter agarivorans, assembly GCF_900113135.1. Lineage (GTDB taxonomy): Bacteria > Bacteroidota > Bacteroidia > Flavobacteriales > Flavobacteriaceae > Salegentibacter > Salegentibacter agarivorans. Next base: position 80,100 of record NZ_FOOH01000015.1, read on the forward strand.
TACTGCCAATACCATGGTTACCGAAGAAAAAATAAGGATAAAAGTCATTAATGCCACATAATACATTGGCGCATCTACACCGTGTAAGAATGGAAAGTGATTAAAAACTTCGTCGGCAATTGGCCACGAATCCATAAATTTAAAGCGGGAAAACCCATAAGCTGCAAGAAAACCAGAGAAGGTAAGTGCATCGGAAACGATGAAAAACCACATCATCATTTTGCCATAACTGGACTTTAAAGGCTCATTACCACCACCCCAGGTTTTACCTTCGGTGCCTGTTCTAACAACAGTAGCTTCCATAGAAGAGTATTTAAATTTTAAGTATTGCGCAAAAATACGCAATTTTATTATCTAAAGAAATATAAAAACACAAACAGGTAAATCCACATAAGATCAACAAAATGCCAAAAAGTCGCACCTAGCTCAATTCCAAGCATTTGACCTTTTTTATAACGTTGTTTAAAATGGTTATAAATTACTACCAAAAGCGTGATAATGCCCGCCAACAGGTGAGCCATATGCACTAGAACCAGTACGTAAATAAAGGAAGTTGTAATACTACTTTCACTACCGGTAAAGTAGTAACCTTCGGCTATAATTTCAGTAAATCCATTAAATTGAAGCGCCACAAATAAGACCGCAAGAACCAGTGTACCAATAAGTAAGGCGGAGGCGTTTCTTCGGTTTCCGGTTAAAATACTTTGTTTTGCTAACATAAACGTGAGGCTGCTTAAAACTATAACAAGAGTACTCCACATGAATGCATTTGGAAGATCAAATTCTGTTAACCAGTCTGGCCTTGTTTTACTTACTACATAAGCACTGGTGAGCCCACCAAAGGTCATAATCATACTAATTATCCCAAACCAGAGCATCATCTTCTTTGCCCTATCGTATTTGTGCTTTTCGGCACCTTGAGTTAAATCCATTCTCTTATAAATTTATCAAAAACATATACTATTTGAAGTAGCGTAATATAAGATACGCTTGCAAACATCAATTTCTTAGCGGCCTGCGCCGTCTTTTCCTTATACAATTTTAAAGCATAATACAGCATTCCCAGGCCAAGTAGAAGAATGAGCCCGCCAGCTACCGGCGATAGAAAAAGTTTACCTGTAACTCCAAAAACAGGAATTAAAGAAACTAAAATGGTCCATACCGTATAAAGAATTACCTGTATGGCCGTTCCCTTATCACGCTTTCCGGTAGGTAGCATAAAAAAACCTCCTTTTTTATAATCGTCAAACAACCACCAACCTATTGCCCAAAAATGAGGAAACTGCCAGAAAAATTGTATCATAAATAAAGTTCCGGGCTCTATACTAAAATCTCCTGTGGCCGCTACCCAACCTAACATAAAAGGAATTGCTCCCGGAATTGCACCTACAAAAACTGATAACGGGGTTTTAGTCTTAAGTGGAGTATAAACACTTACATATAAAAATATACTAATTGCCCCAAACATAGCCGTCTTGGGGTTTATAATGTATAAAACGATAAGCCCGGCGATGGTAAAAATACTTGCGATTAAAAACGCTGTACTTACCGACATTCTACCATCGGGAATAGGTCGGTTTTTGGTGCGATCCATAAGTGCATCAAGATCCCGCTCTATAATTTGGTTATAAGCATTTGAAGCGCCCACCATAAAGTAACCACCAATGGCAAGTAAAAAAACAGTAACAAAGTCTATGCTATCTGCACCCAAAAAATAACCTGCAACCGAAGAAAAAACCACGCTTACGGCAAGCCGCACCTTGGTAATTTCTTTAAAGTCTGTTAGGATAGAAGCCGAGGAAGTATGTACACCGGTGCTGCTCAAAAATAGGTTTTTTCAATTGGCGCAAAGATACTCCTTAATTGGGTTTTGGCAAGGGTGCAAAAATGTTAATTTTCAGCACTTAAGAAAATGAAAAAATATTGAATAAAACTACTTAAAATACTATAGTAATTTAGCAATTTATTTAATAATCGTAATACCAGTTAAAAATATCGGTACGTAAACCAAAATTTATCCAGGAAGTTGTATTCTCATAATTTTGATGCGTTTTTACATCGGGGTTAAAAGAGCGATAAATAAAACTACCGTAAAGCTTTAAATTTGTTGCCGGGTTTACAATATAACCTGCTTCAATATTCGAAAAGAAAGAAGTTGTAGTATTTCCCTGGCCAATTTTCACACCGACATCAAAAGGCCGCTGGCGCTCGCTGGTATAGATGTCTCCTCCATAGGCAGCCTGGTTTGTTGCCATATTATAATCAAAACCTCTATTGCCGTAAATTACTTTGGCACTTCCATACCATCTATCATTTTTATAGCGGGCAATAGCTAAAATCTCCCTGAAATTAGAGCCCCACAAGTGAGCCATAGACTGGTTATTATGCCCATAATTTAAAACCCCTGTGTTATGCGAATAAGTGTAAGGCCGTACCTGGTTATATTCTGCCTGCAGAAATAACCCGGGAATTTTAAAAGCATCAAAATATTTCACTCCCAATTGATACCCAAGTTTGTTTTTCCAGCTTTGATTCCCACCAAAAACATCAGAAGTAGAGAATTCATCTATAATCATTTGACCATAGATATTAATTTCATCTGAAAATTTATATTTTGAAGTAAGGCCAATAAGTGCATTGCCGCCACGTGCCCCGGTAGAAAATTCTATAGCCCGATAAAAAATTACCGGGTTCAAATAATTTAAATCGAAGCCCCGGTTATTATCATTTTCCCAAACCACAGATTCAAATAAACCAATATTAAGCCTTTTGGTTACATTATAACTCAAGTAATGGTTGGCCATATATTTTGTTCTAAAGGAACCATTTTCTGTAACTGCCGGTCTCACATCACGCAAAGACATCCAGGTATTGGTATATTTTAACTTCCAAAACGTGGTGTTGAGTTTAAAATAAGGATATGGTGAAGCATTATCACTCATTAAAAGGGAGCGATAACCGTCTCCAATAAAGTTTTTGCCGTGGCCAAATTGAAGATTAAAAAACTTATTGGGTGTGTAAGATAAATACCCTTCAGCTACAGGATAATCATAACCTTCGTCCATAAAAGGTTTTGCAATTCCCCTGCCGGGTATTATAGCAGGATCGCCACCATCTGGCCTAATAGATTCGGCAAACCTATTGTAATAATCGACAAACCTGCCCTGATTTTCGTAAGCTACCGTATAAAAATTAAACTTTTTCCCTAAACCACCCTGAAAAATAAGAGCACGGGTGTTATTATACGTAAAATCGAAGTCTGTTTGCTGAAAATCTTTTCCTAACTGAAGATCTAAAGCAAAATCCAGGGTAAACCAATAATCTTTGGTTTGATATTGCACCAAATGCTCATTCCATAACTTTTTGCCAAACCAGGAATCTGCATCCCGCAGCATTTTATTTTCTTCAGCTTTAAAATTATAATATTTAGAAACTTCAGAAAAAAGCAAAGGCTTTGAAGCCGAGTGAGTATTCACTCCTATTTTATTGAATTCAGCATCAAAACGGCTGTAGTATTCATGCGATAAAGGAATATTTATCTGACTTTCATACCGAGGGCGCGTAAATTCTTCCGATTGAATTTGATCATATTCATTAGTCAGATCATCTTCTTGAGGTTGCTGAAAATTGATTTCTGAAATATCAGGTTCAACCTGGGAGGTAGTAGAAAAATCTTCAGTATTTAATTCCAACGGAATTTTTACAGGCATTTTAAACTGGACAAAAATTGGCCTGGAATTATAAGTAGCCGGCTTAATTTGAGGCAACAAATTAAAAACACGCTGCATTTCTTCCTTTAATTCTGCATAAGCTGCATCTGTATAAACAACATTAAAATTTCCGGTTTTATCAACTTCAAAAATAACAATGATTTCTCCCCTATAATTTTCTCGTATTACCTCTAAAGGAACTTCGTAATTATTCAGAACAAATTTGGTAAGGGTATTTTTAAAGCAGGTTTCTTTATTAGCAAAATCTACATTGGTACATTGAAGAAATTCAGGAAAACGCTGGCTATTATCCTGGGCCTGAGATTTTAAAATAATCGCACTTAGCAAGAAAAGAAGAAACAGGTAGTTCTTCATACTTAAAGTAGGGAAAGATTGGTTACACCTTCGAAATATACATTTTTTTAGATAGAGTAAACCAGCTTAAAATAAAAAATCCCGGGACAAGCCCGGGATTTAAATTTATACTAAATAAATGTCTTAGTCCTGAATTTGGAATACAATTGGTAAAGAGTACATAACCCCTACTGCCTTACCACGTTGTTTACCCGGTTGCATACTAGGCAATTTATTAATTACCCTTGCTGCTTCACGCTCTAACCTTGGGTGGGGCGCTCTGGATTGAACATTGGTAATATTTCCTTTTTCATCTATCTTAAACTGAACAATTACCCTGTTTACACCAGAAAGGCCAAGTTCTGCACCAAGATCTGTATCGAACTCACGGTTTACAAACTGACTAATCTTTTGGCTCATACATTGCTTACGCTCTTCGTTGTTATTTAGGTTTTCACAACCCGGGAAGATTGGCACATCTTCAATTACAGCGAAGGGAACATCTGCAACCTCTTCTTCTACGGGTGCTTCAACAACCTCTTCTACCTCAACAATTTCATCCATATTGGTTTCAGTAGACTCAATTTCGTCTTCTTCTACCTCTTCCTCATCCTCTACAACTTCAATAACCTCTGGTGCCGGAGGTGGAGGTGGAGGAGGTGGAGGTGTATTCTGCATCTCTGTAATTGGGATTTCTTCATCGTCTAAATCGTCCATATTTAACTGGCCGGTATCAATGGCTTCCTTGTCATAAGTCTTCCATTCAATTGCCCTCCAGGTAATTAATAGAACAACAATAAGCCCCAATTGCAGAAAAAATACACTTCTTCTGGTTAAATCGGCTTTTGGATTTTTCTTTGGTTCCATAATAGGTTATTGATTAATAAGGATTGCTAAATTAAATATTTTTTCTAAAAAATTAAATTAATCTTACTATTTAACCTTTTTAGACTCTTTTCAAAGAGAAGAAAGATAATAACAGCAAGCAAAATTCCAGCAGTATTCGCCAAAATATCATACCAATCTGGTTCTCTATAACTGGTAAGTACACCCTGTAAAACCTCAATTAACATACCAAACAGTATAGAGAGGCCGGCTATTTTAAATAGGTGACCTTTATAAGTAGCTTGAGGTCTATTTTTTTGCATAAAATATACCTTCCACAATGCTACAAGTCCAAAATAGGCCCCAAGATGTAAAAGTTTATCTGTAGGATTAAAACTCCCCACACTAATTTTACCGAGTTTCACTAAAGAAGAAACCGTTAGTAATATAATATAAAGGCTCGCTACAAATAAAGTTATTTTAGCTACCAAGAACTTCTTTGTAGGCATCTGCACTTAAAAGATCTTCCAGCTGAGATTCATCAGAAAATTTAATTTTAATCATCCAACCTTCTCCGTAAGGATCTGAATTTACTTTTTCCGGCTCATCTTCAAGGCTCTCGTTAAATTTAATAATTTCGCCAGAAAGAGGCAAATAAAGGTCTGAAACTGTTTTTACAGCTTCAACTGTTCCAAAAACCTCTTCTCTTTCAAGGGTTTCGTCTACGGTTTCTACTTCTACATAAACGATATCACCTAATTCGCCCTGGGCAAAATCTGTAACACCAATTGTAGCCGTATCACCTTCTACCTTAATCCATTCGTGGTCTTTGGTGTACTTTAAATCTTGTGGAATATTCATTAGTTCTATTTTATATTAGAGCAAAGTTAATTTTTTAAAGCAATACTTCAAACAAGCCTCAATTAATTTCCAAAATTATATCTAAGTGTAATACCCGATCTTATGGTTGTTTGCGGAAATGCAGTAGATACTGCATATTCAGAGAAATTATGTTCGTAATAAAATATTGCCGTTAGATTACTGGAAATTGCATAATCTGTTGTAAAATTAATACGCCATATATCCTGGCCGGCAATTACCTGGCTGGTTTCTAAATCTAAATACCTTATAATACTCTTATTTCTTCTAAAGGAAACATCTGCTTTAAAATTAAGATCGCTGCTTAGAATACGATTGGTGCCTCCAAGGCCGGTGGCAATCCTTAAATCGCTAATTCTATAACCCGCACCTAAAATATATTCGTTTCCGGTGGTTTCAGTCAATAAATTATTATCAAAACTCAGGGAAAGCATTCGGTCTTTTCTTACTTCTGCTAAAAGCTGAATAGCATTTTTCGTTTCCAGGTCTAATCGGAAAAGCGGCGTAAATAATTCAGTTAAAACAATATTAGAATACAGCATTGGGTTTTTAAAATCCCCGGCTTGGTTGGTTTCAAATTCATTCTCGGGATCGTAATCCAGGTTTGTTTGAAATTGATTAATGGTATAGTTAGACTGGTAGCCATGATTGATGGAAATTCTTCTGAATTTATCTTTAAACCAACCAATTCGCATTAAACCGGTATACTTCATATTCCAGTTTGGCAAAGGCATATCTCTAAAAGCTCCCAGCTTAATATCTTCGGGATCTTTCCCTGCATAGGCCGAAACAAAAGCCGGTAATAAAACGGCCTGGTTTGTTTTTCCTATTCCTACCGGATAACCGTCTTCATCTACATTATTGGGATCTAAACCTCTCTCCTGAGCAATACGGCGAGCAATATTTAGGCGATTTTCCCTAAAGTTTTCAAAAGTTTCAGAAGATTGCTCATCTGACTGATTAAAGGCGGTTTTTATTAGAATAGTAGAAATATTAAAATTCCCATAATTATAAGGCGTCAAAGAAATATATTCCATGGTAGTAGGATTTACCCTATAATTCTCTGAGAAATTTTCTGAATAATTCCTATTTGCGCTAATATCTACAGTAAGATCTGGAACAATATCCAGCGAAGCCTGAACGTCTAATTGCTCGTTTTTAAGTGTAGAATACTGTTGGTTAAAATTTTGGAATAAGGTTAACCAACCTCTTCTGGCAGCGGTATACCTAACTTCATCCTGCCAACCAAAAGTAAAGGCTGTACTGGGCTGCAAGGTGCCCATAAACCCCACGCTGGGAGTATAACCGGGAAGAAAAGTCCCTTCATTTTCGCGATAGTTTACCTGCAGTCTACTTAAAATAGTTACAAAATCTACAAACGTATTAAAGCTCTTGCTAGTTTTCTCAACCACTTGGGTATTTTGGGTTCGCTCTGCATCTCGTGGACTTCCATCTAATGTAGGCACCCCGGCGCTTCGTTGCTTTATAGTTTGGCCTCCACGCCCTTCTTTCTTTTCCAGCCCCAGGTAAGAATACAGGCTCTCCATATCTAAACTTGCATTTATTTGGTGAGAACTTGAATTCTGAACACTATTTCCAATATCTGGAATTCCTTCCAGGTTTTCGTAAATCCTGGAACCGCGTTGCCATTGGAAATCGCCTGTATAAGAATACGTAGCATTTATAAATTCCAGCACAGGAATTTTATCAAAAGGAAGATCGTAATTAACCTGCAGATTTTGATAATGCAAATCTGGTGTGCCTATACTGAAAAAATTATCCCAAACCCCAATCGTATTGTTGGCAAAACCGTCTTCATCTATATAATTTCTTACTATTCGATTATTGGAAGCGTTGAAGCTGAAATTTAGAGAATTAGTAAGATTATAATTTACACCATATTCCCAGTTAAACATATAGTTTCGCTGGTAAAGTGTTGGAATTCCCAAATCATCGTCTGAGAGTTCCAGGGATCTAAATTTTTGTTCGTTGTATTGTCTTAAAATCGTAGAACTCGCATTTATATTAGAAGGCAGTAAATTCACATTAAAATCTCTTACCAGGGAATAATAATCGCTGCTATCTAAAGCCGAAATATTTTTGAAAGGTTCTACCTGTCTGGGTTCAAAATTAAACTCGTAGGTTGCCCCGGCTCTTACATTTTGGTTTAAAGACTCTTCAATTTCAAAATCCCGATGATCTACCTGATTATAAGAAGTTGTAAAAGCAAAATTCTCTATATCATAAGGCATGGGTTTTGCCTCGCCAGTGCGTTCCTTCCGCAAGCCTATAATATTTACACTTTGCCGTTTTGTATAAGACTGCGATTGTTTTTTTACCCTATCTCTTTCTACAGGATCTACAATATCGGCAAGTCTTGTTTCCAGTTCTAAATCAAGAAATTCCTGGTCGTATTTTGGTGTAATTAACTCCTCGCCCCTACTATAATTAAACGGAATTTTCACACCCCATTTTTCTGGAAGTAACTGGCCGGCATTTATATTGGTCACCACATCATATTGTTGTGAATTTTCCCGGCTCCGCTGATTTGGCCCCTGTTCTATTGTTCCAAACCCCACGGTACTTTTTCTACCGGTAGCGGCAACCGTAGCAAAATCAGAAAAATTGGTGTCCATATTAACTATTGTTGCCCAACCGCCTTCATTATCAAGATCTGAAAGTCTTAATTCGTTAAACCAAACCTCTCCACATAAATCCTGAACCCCATTGGTGGGAGTTCCATTTTTTAAACCTAACATTAATACTCTTACATTTCCAAAACTGGGGTTTCCTTTTATCCCAAGGCGTAATTGATCCATTTCATAGGAGTCTTCTTCGTCAATTAATTTCAGGTTTTCGGTAAAGAAATTTAATTCTCCAGAATTTAAAGAAGGATCTCCTAAAACACCCGTTTTTACGCGTTGAAGTAGTTCCAACGGAAGATTCATTCGGTTAACTTCCGGCCAGATATCTTCAGCAGTCATCGCGCCAAAAGCCGTGGGACTTAATGGAATTTCAATTTGATAATAATTATCGGTAAAATCGGTTCCCATTCTTACAAAAGCTACCAACTGTCCCTCTTTTAAAGGAGTTTGGTTGGGTAGCGATTCAGCGTGTAAAAACATTTCAAGGTTTTTATACTGCCGCATATCTATCTGGAAATTTTTGTAAACCGCCCTCGCATCCTGTGGTTCCAGATCACAAACCCTAAGAGAAAGTGATTGCTCGTTTTGCCTTATATTGGTATTATTTTCAAAAAGCTCTTCTCTAATTACGCCCGGAGGTAAAACATAAGGCACCGGTTGCCTATTTTCGTTTTCCTCAATATTTACTGCTGAAACTTCAAAAAGAGTGTTTTGATTTTCCGGAAGAATATTTCTATCTCTTAAACCGCGATTATACCTTCGGTAGTCGCCTCTCACCAATTCCATAGTTCCAAAGCGCAATAAAGTTTCTTCTTCAAAGCCACTAAGAAACATTCTCATAAAACGAATAGATCTATAATCGGCTATACCTCCTTTAGCATCTGTAGGCTCGTAAATTGGAATTTTAAACTGAAGCCAGCGCACCGGGAGTTCATTCCCATTTCTAAGCGTGGTGGTAAGTTCTTTCTCGTCCGTTATATATTGATTATTTTCTACGCCCATCCCAGGGAAGAAAGGTATTTTATATTCAAAATAACTATCTATAGTGTTCATTGTATTATCCCGGTTCACATCTTCAGTAGTTGGCAATGTGGTATTTCCCCTATTGGTATCGCCAACTTCTGGCGGCGAGTTGCCATCTGGCCCGTTATAATTCCGGTAGCGATTAACTATATCGCCATCGGTATTTAGAAAATAATCGTAATTATCTGCCGCAGGATCGGGTAAATTGCTGAATTCAGGAAATTTTAATGATTCTTGCGCATCTGATAGACCGTCATAACCCACATCCTGGTTGGTTCGCTCTTCCCCTTCAGAATCAAAAGCATAAATTAAGGATTGGTCTGCAGGGACTTTGGCAACCTGCGTTTCTATGGTATTTTCTGCGCCACCACTAGCGGGCAAACCGTTTTCATATTGTTTACGACCATCTTTCAGAACATCTTCAGAAATATTCCCTAAATTAAAATTGATAGTTCCCGCTGAATTTCCCCTATTTTCAGAATAAATATAAGGGTCCATTACCCAAAATTCTATAAACTCTACATTGCTTTGTTCAAAATTGGTAGTATTTATTCCGCGCATTATTCCTCCAAAACTTTCCGAAGGATTGGGCAGGGATCCATTTGTGGCTGCAGGGTTAAAATTATAAGGCCCACGTTCTTCAGGAAAATAAGCTACATCCATAGTGTACACCACCTGGGGCTGTCCTTGCACTACATCGGTATTCGGAAAAATTTCGCTCAAGGCAACTCTTCTTGTTGCGTAGGTAGAAATATCGTTATCTGTAATCCCATTGGGGCGGTTACTGCTATAAAAAATAGGATCTATAGTATACCAGGCCAATTTCGCCCTTTTATCACCCACCTTTATATCGCCATTGGCGCGTTCCCCACCATACCCAAGCGGAACACTACTTAATTCCCAACTTAATGGAGCACTAATATCTATTGTAGTTTGCGCTGCTTCAAAATCGTCTATATAGGTGGTTGCTTTTCCCTGAAAATCGTTAATTGCCGGTGCCCCAGGTTGTAAATAGGCAAATTCTCCAGTTACCGAAAAGTTAGAAGGTACATCGGTATCTATGTTGGGCAACTTATTTACCAGCCTTGTAAACAAAGGAACCTCGGTAGAATAATTCACATTAAAACCGAAAATTGAATTATTTATGGGCTCGTAACTGTAATTTGCTTTTTGGGTTAGCGGGCGTTCCTTGAGGTTTAGGAAAGTAGCACCAACCAGGAAATTTTCATTAAACTGATGTTCTACATTTATCCCTGTAAAACGTTTGGTTTGCTGCCCAAACAAGGCATTATTTTCGGTATTTACCTGGATTGGAATATCTGAAGCTAACAAAGCTTCGTCTATAATTTGAACTCTTCCCAATTCATAATTCACTACATAATCTACACCTTCCTGCAACAACCTACCCCCGGCAGTTACGGTAACAGATCCCGGCGGAAGGTTAAAGCCAATAGGAATCCCTTCAACTTCGCCCGATTTATATCTCCCTTTTAACTGAAATTTATTCTTATCGGCATCTTCCTGTTCTGCCTGTGTTCTCGTGGTTCGATATAAAGACCTAAAAACATATTTTTGTTGATTGGCATTCCAGGTTTCGGGATTATTATAATCTTCGGTTCCGGTATTGGGGGAGTTATCAAGTTTTTCAAATAAATGCCGCCCAAAGGGTTCTACCGAAGTAAAAATTATATTTCCATTTTGTGGATCTATTGTTAGACCAGGCACATAATCAAAGAAACCATCTCCACCATTTATAGGGTCGTTATTGTTATTTAATTTATCGAGGTTAAAAACCCTAAGCAATGGGGCTTCCCTAACATCTTCAGGCAATGGTACCGAGCCATCACCAGCAGGTTTTATATAATTTAGTGGCTGCGGATCTGTATATAAAATATTCATTCTAAAATCTTCCCGCTCTAATTGATAAGCGCCAAGACTATAAATATTTTTCATCATTAAATCCCAAACAGGCTCATCTACATTTGTAATAGTGCTTTTTAGCATTTTAACCACCAGGTTCTGGTTTATGCGCTGGTTTGTTACCGGCTCATTGGGATCTTGTGTTGGGTTTTGAGCAGGATTATTGTCTCCTGTTGCATTCACGCCATCGTTGGCGAATTCTCCAACCTGGTAAACTTCACCGTTTACCGTATACTGAAAGGCGATGGCTAAAATTTCATCATTGCTTAATCGCTGGTTTAAGGAAATATAACCAAGTTGGGTGTTCAAACTATATTCGTTGGGCTGCAATTGTCTTGCATTCTCCAATTTTACATAATCCAGCCCTTCTGAAACCTGAACTCCGCCAAAACCATTATCTACCGTTGCCACATCTCTAATTGCGGACGTAAGCACAGATTCTGCCGAACCATTTATACCAAATGGATTAAAATCGTTATTCTCGTTATCTGGAAAACTTCCTCCTGGCTGATTAAAAAACCCTGCTGGAATGTTATCTAAACCTATATTTCCCGGTAAATTAGTTTCTCCCAAATCCTGGATAGCGACAATATTCCTCGTATCGGTTAGGTTTTGAACATTATTGGTTCTATTGGTTACCCAAACCTGCACCCTTTTAATCTGAATATTGGTATTTATAAAAGGATAATTTTTAAGCGCCTCATCATAGTTGTCTCTAAAATAATGAGAAAGAAAAAAGTGACGATCCTGGTCGTAATCCAGTGCAAACTTTTCAAATTCTTCTACAGTAGATCCACCTTCCACATTTACCGTTCTTCGTTCTGATTTCTGTTCAGAAAACACACCGGTAATTCGGGTTTTTCCAAATTGTAATTCGGTTTTAAATCCGAACAAACTTTGTGCGCCCTGCATTAGCGCATTATTGAGCGGCATATTTACATTTCCTACTTCAATTTTTCTTACAATATCATCTTCGGTAGGCGTGTATTCTAACTTTAATTGATTTTGAAAATCAAATGTAGATTCTGTATCGTAATTGGCGGTGATTTGTAAGCGTTCCCCTATTTGCCCAAGCAGGCTTAAACTAATTCGCTGATCGAAATCGAAAGTGAGGTTTTGCCTGTTCCTTGGAGAAAAAGCCGGGTTATCCTGTTTGGTGTAAAGCAAACCCAAATCCATCTCTACCGTTCCCTGCGGAACAATATTAATTTCTGAGCCACCAAAAATGCTTTCAAAAAAACTATTATTTACGTAAAAATCTGGCAATAAATCTCGCTGAATTTCCGCTGCTCCTTCTTTTCGCCCGGCCTGCGCATCAATTTTCTGCTTAAAATAATTGCGCATTTCTTCATCTAAGACCAGGTTTTCGTATTCTTCAGGAGTTAAAATTAAAGGGATAGAAAGATCTAAATCTCCCAACTGCTCCCGATAAATATACCGGTCTAAAATAGGATCGTATTCGTAGAAAGAAGAGATTAATTCAGAATCAGGCAGCGTTATTTCACCCAAAGTATACCCGGTTTCGGTGGTATCCTGAGGGGTTTCCTGTGCAGTGGAACTCAATGAAATTATCAATGACAACAACAAGCTGAGCTTAACCGAAGTTGACAATTTCCAGTAATTGTGCCTCAATTCTTTACAAATTTTTAAGAGCCATTTTTATAATAGATTCTACGGTAGGGCTGTTAGAATCTTTCATTATCTTATCTACTACCCTTGTAGCCTGCTTTCTTGCGAAGCCGAGAGTCTCTAATGCAGATAACGCTTCTTCTTTTATAGTATTGTCCTGAGGAACAAAAACTTCGTCTTCCCCATAGACTTTCAATATTTTATCTTTTAGGTCCAAAATTACGCGCTGTGCGGTTTTAGCACCAATTCCTTTTACACTTTGTATGGTGGGAACATCGCCATTTGCAATAGCATCTTTAACCTGGTTGGGTTCTAAAGAAGATAACATTGTCCTGGCCGTACTGGTACCCACACCCGAAACCGAAATTAGCAGCCTAAAAATATCCCTTTCAGACTTTTGATAAAAACCATAAAGCGTATGGGAATCTTCCTTAACGTGTAAATGGGTATAAATACTTATATTTTCTGAATCTGGTATGAGAGAAAAAGTATGAAGAGAAATATTGACCATGTACCCCACGCCGTTGCAAGCGATTACTATGTAGGTAGGATTCTTCTCTATTAATTGCCCCTTAAGATGATGAATCATAAAATTTTAAACTTAACGAGCCAAATGTAGTAAATAAAAGTTAAGCCCGAAATCTTTGCTTCGGGCTTAACTACTGTATATGCAACTTATTTTACTCGATAAGCGAATTTAAAAATCCTTCGGACTTACCTCAAAATTGAAATAATTCAACTTATGTACAAATTTGTAAACTTACTTCTTTTGTTTTTTTTCTTTTTCCTGTGCATCAACTACAGTTACAGCAGTCATATTCACAATTTCTTCTACACTTGCGCCAAGCTGAAGAATATGAACTGGCCTACGCATTCCCATCATAATCGGGCCAATAGAATCTACCTTGTTAAGTTCTTTAATTAGCTTATAAGTACTGTTGGCTGAATCAAGATTAGGATAAATTAAAGTATTTACTTTTTTTCCCGCTAATTTTGAAAATGGGAACTTATTTTGAAGCATTTCACGGTTAAGCGCAAAATCGGCCTGCAACTCTCCATCTACATTTAATTCAGGATGATTACGGTGTAAATAAGAAACAGCTTCTTTCACTTTTGTAGCACGCGGATCTTTAGATGAACCAAAATTGGCATAAGACATCATAGCAACTACCGGTTCTAAACCAAATAATTGCACAGTTCTCGCCGTCATTTGGGCAATTTTAGCAAGATCTTTTGCCGGCGGATCTATATTAATAGAAGTATCACTTATAAAAAGAGGACCTCTAGACGTATTCATAAGGTTGGTGGCGGCTACACGGGTAACTCCCGGAGCCATACCAATAAGTTCCAGCATAGGTTTTACTACTGCCGGGTAGGCCCTGGAATATCCTGAAAGCAAGCCATCGGCATCACCTTCGTTAACCATCATGGCGGCAAAATAATTACGTTCCCGCATTAGTTTTTCGGCATCATAAAGCGTTACACCGCTACGGTTTCTCGTCTTCCAATAAACCTGCGCGTAAGCTTTTCTATGCTCTTCTTCCTCATCAGATTTTGGATCTATAATAGCAACTTCTTCGTGGAAGTCTATTTCTGCCATTAATTCTTCAATAAGCTTTCGGCGGCCCAGTAAAATTGGAATAGCGATTCCTTCATCGTGCACAATTTGTGCTGCTTTAAGCACATCAAGATGATCAGCTTCAGCAAAAACAATTCGTTTAGGATTCATTTTTGCACGGTTTAGCAACAACCTTGTGATCTTGTTATCACTGCCCATTCTTTCAAGCAGTTCTTCTTCATACCTATCCCAATCCTGAATAGGTTGTCTCGCCACACCGCTTTCCATTGCAGCTCTGGCCACTGCCGGTGGCACTTTAGCAATTAAACGCGGATCAAATGGCTTTGGAATAATATAATCTGAACCAAAATTTAAACGGGTTTCTCCATAAGCGATGTTCACCTGCTCGGGTACGGGTTCCTTGGCCATTTCGGCTAAAGCTTTTACCGCGGCCATTTTCATTTCCTCGTTAATCTTTGTGGCCCTAACATCTAAGGCTCCCCTGAAAATAAACGGAAATCCAAGTACATTATTCACCTGGTTGGGGTGGTCACTTCTTCCCGTAGCCATAATAATATCCTTACGGGTATCCATTGCCAGTTGATAATCAATCTCGGGATTTGGATTGGCCATGGCAAAAACGATAGGGCGTTTCGCCATACTTTTTAGCATCTCTGGAGAAACAATATCGGCGATAGAAAGGCCAACAAATACATCGGCATCTTTCATGGCTTCCTCCAGGGTATCTATTTTCCTGGAAGTAGCAAACTCTATTTTTTCTTCAGACAGGTTTGGACGATCTTTTCTAATTACGCCCTTACTATCTGTCATTATAATATTTTCAGCTTTTGCTCCAAAAGCTTTATAAAGTTTAGTACATGAAACCGCTGCCGCACCGGCACCGCTTATCACGATCTTCACTTTTTCCATCTTTTTCTTAGCAAGCTCCAGTGCATTTAGTAAAGCCGCAGCCGAAATGATGGCTGTCCCGTGCTGGTCGTCATGCATTACGGGAATATCCAGCTCAGCTTTTAATCGCTTTTCTATCTCAAAAGCTTCGGGAGCTTTAATATCTTCAAGGTTAATTCCGCCAAAAGTTGGAGCGATATTTTTAACCGTTTCAATGAATTTATCTACATCTTTAGTATCTACTTCAATATCAAAAACATCAATATCGGCAAAAATCTTAAAGAGCAAACCTTTACCCTCCATAACCGGCTTAGAGGCTTCTGGACCAATGTCTCCAAGACCTAAAACAGCGGTTCCATTAGAGATAACGGCAACAAGGTTTCCTTTGGTAGTATATTTATAAGCGTTTTCTTTATCTTTTTCTATCTCCAGGCAAGGTTCTGCCACCCCAGGGGAATATGCCAGGGAAAGATCTCTTTGTGTTGCATACTTTTTTGTAGGTACTACCTCTATTTTCCCGGGCTTGGGTTTGGCATGGTAAACCAGTGCTTCTCTTCTTTTTCTAGGATTATTGCTCATAATTTAATTTTTCTACTTACTACAAAGGTAGCAAGCTTGGTTTCAATATTGAACTCTAGCGGAAAAAAGAAAACTTAAAATTCAGAAAATTGACGGATTATTTTATCTCCCGTATTTTAATGAAAATTTAATAAAAGAGGAGCTGTTTTAGCCTGAAAAGCTTATAAATTTTAATGATTCTTGCAGTTTACTGAGGTTAAAACTTTAATATTATTTGCTTATAAATTCAATATTTCGCTTTAACCCTTCAAATTTTGTTCTTTTCACAGCCGATTTTCTAAAGATCTCATTAAAAGTTTCTTTGGTAAGTTCTTCCCAGCCCTGTTTATCTTTTTCTAATAATTCTGGATGCGGATTAAGCAATGGTTCGTTGTGAGGTTTTGAAAAACGGTTCCACGGGCAAACATCCTGACAAATATCGCAGCCAAACATCCAGTCTTCAAACTGGTTTTTATAGGAGTTAGGCAGTTCATCTTTTAGCTCTATCGTGAAATACGAGATACATTTACTCCCATCTACTTTGTAAGGTTCAACAATAGCATCGGTTGGGCAGGCGTCTATGCAGGCGGTACAGCTTCCGCAGTGATCGGTAACCGGAGTATCGTATTCCAACTCGAGATCTACAATCAATTCAGCTATAAAATAGAAAGAACCGGTTTGTTTGGAAAGTAAATTGGAGTGTTTTCCAATCCAGCCGAGTCCGCTTTTAGCAGCCCAAACTTTATCCATAACCGGCGCTGAATCTACAAAAGCCCGCCCATCAATCTCTCCAATTTCATCTTGCATAAACTGCAATAGTTGCTTCAGTTTATCTTTAATTACAAAATGATAATCCCGGCCATATGCGTATTTGCTAATTTTATAAGAATCGTTCCTCTGGGTTTCTTCAGGATAATAATTCAGCAAAAGTGAAATCACACTTTTAGAACCCTCTACGAGTTTTGTAGGATCCAAACGCTTATCAAAGTTATTCTCCATCCAGCGCATTTCGCCGTGACGATTTTTCTTGAGAAATTCTTCAAGGCGCGGCGCTTCCTTTTCAAGGAATTCTGCTTTAGAAATTCCACAAGATAAAAATCCGAGGCGTTCGGCTTCGGATTTTATCAACTTTGTGTAAGCTTCCTTCAGAGTATCCTTCATAGTTTTACAAAGATGCGATTTTTAAAACATTTGAAGGATTTAAAAACCAAGAGCTCTGGAAACAATAATATATCCTGGCTCTGAAAAAAATATGGAATATTTGCCTATGGTGTGTTTTCGGCTAGAGGAGCCATATGCTCATGGGTAATTTTCCAGCCATCACTGGTTTTAATAAAAAGTAAAGTTCCCTGCATCTTAAAATCATAAGCTTCTTCGCCCCTTTCAAATTTGAAATTGGCATGGAAAGTTACATTAGCTACGTCACCACCATATATATGGATTTCCAGATCTTCCCAATCCCACTTTTCAACTGCAGTAATGGTTCCAAGAAAATTTCGTTCGAATTCTTCATTTTCTTCAGGCCCCTGTCTTTTTCCGCCATCCTGGAATTCGGTAAATTTTGGCCCGTAGGCGTGCATCGAGATTAATTTGTCAGTATCATTATTTCGTATGCTTTGCTCTATCTCCTCAAGAGCATACTTCACTTCCTCCTTTTCTTGCGCATATTCCTTACTCAGATCAGTTTGGCAGTAAGCCGAGCTGCATCCAAAAAGTAAGGCAATTAGAATAAACATTTTAGCTTTCATGACACTTAGTTTTAAGGTTACATTTTTTTCAAACACATTGATACTTAATGTACAACCATTTGATTTACAAAATAATAAGGGTTTACAGGGGTTTTTAAGATGTTTCCCGAGAGATCTCTCGGAACAATAGTTTTTTAGAAAACTTAAGGGCGCTCAGTAAGAATTAAAAGGAATAATGATTGTTTATTGATCTAAAGTCAGGTCAATAATAAAGTAGATGGTTTTAGCGGAATATAAAATCAGGATCTTGATTGAAATTTTAGAATAGCATTTTTTGGTTTGAGCGTTATAAGTGGCTTAATATCGATCTCATCAAAACCAGGAACTATTTTATACTGGCTTACTAATTCGGTAACTGCAATGATCATCTCGAACATGGCAAAGTTATTACCTATACATTTCCTGGGGCCGGCGCCAAACGGGAAATACTGA
Source organism: Salegentibacter agarivorans (assembly GCF_900113135.1). GTDB lineage: Bacteria > Bacteroidota > Bacteroidia > Flavobacteriales > Flavobacteriaceae > Salegentibacter > Salegentibacter agarivorans. The sequence goes on from NZ_FOOH01000015.1 coordinate 98,290, forward strand.
GATGAATATTTTCTTCCTCCCTCAGCGAAGCGTTCCGGCTTAAAAGCATCGGGATCTTCCCATAAGTCAGGATGACGATGAACCTCATGAATGGAAAACAATAAATTAGATCCAGGCTGAAAATATTTTCCCTCGAATTCATCTTCTTCCAGGTTAACCCGATCTATAAAATATGCCGGCGGATATAGTCTCATAGACTCTTCAATCACCTGTTGGGTAATCTGGCATTTGATCACATAACTCATTAAGTCCAGATCCTGTTCCTTTAAAGAAGAAATTTCTTCATAGATCTTCTCCTGCCATTCCGGATTTAACGCCAGCAATTGAGCCGTAAAGGTTAGTGAGTTGGAAGTAGTCTCATGACCGGCAGTAAAAAGTATTAGAATCTCATCAATAAGTTGCTCCTCATCCATAAAATTCCCGTCATCATACTTTGCTTCCAGCAGCATATCTAAAAGATCATCATATTTTTCATTTGACTCTCTTCTTTCCTGAACAATCTTTCTTAGAATGTTCCGGGCTTCGGCAGTAAGTTTAAGATAACTATCAATCTTCCCGCTTGCTTTAAACCACCATCCCAAATAGGGCTGGCGTAGTTCCTTAACAAGCATTTTCTGGGTCTCTTCTGTAATATATTGCAACCTATTGATCTCTTCCTGATTCGCAGCACTGCTAAACAAAGATTTAACCACGGTTTGAAAAGCAAGATCATTATAAATAGGAAAAATATCCAGTTCTTCATTTACTGTAATCTTTTTATATTCCAATAATATTGCCTGCTTTATGGAATCAAGCAGATTAGCAAGTTGTTTTTTATGAAATGCAGGCTGAATTAGCTTTCGTTGTTTTTTCCAGTGTTCGCCTTCTGAAGTAAGCAATCCTTTTCCAACATATTTAACCAGATCTTTAGTCTGGATCTCAGACTTCACGAAGTTCTTCTGATTCTTTTGAAGTACATATTCCACCAGTCCCGCATCCCTGGAAAATATTACTGATTTATTAAATCCAATATTTAACCGAAATGTATCTCCTTTCTTCTGAAAATTATTATGGTGAAAAGGCAGAGGATTCTTTAAAATATTGGCGGAATGCTTTAGGAATTTCAGTAAAGATACTTCAGGTATTTTGCCATCTTCAGTCATAAATTACTGATTAAAAAGTCCGCCCTGAATATCTCCTTTTACCCTGCCCAAATGTTTGTAAGCAGCTTCGGTAACTTCCCTCCCTCTTGGGGTTCTATAAATAAATCCCTGTTGGATAAGAAAAGGTTCGTAAACCTCTTCAATAGTTTCAGCACTTTCGCTTACCGCGGTAGATAAAGTAGTTAAACCAACCGGGCCACCTTTAAATTTATCAATAATGGTTTCCAGGATCTTATTATCCATTTCATCCAGACCGTGGGCATCTACATTTAAAGCTTTTAGACCGTATTTAGCGATTTCCATATCAATCTTTCCATTGCCTTTAATTTGGGCAAAATCCCGAACACGACGAAGTAATGCATTCGCAATTCGAGGTGTTCCGCGGCTTCTCCCTGCAATCTCTATAGCAGCATCAAGGCAAATAGGCACACGAAGAATTTCTGAACTACGTTGAACAATATCTGAAAGCAATTCTGTTGAATAATATTGTAAGCGACTGGAAATACCAAAACGCGCCCGCATAGGCCCTGTTAGCAAGCCAGAGCGTGTGGTGGCTCCTATTAGGGTAAATGGGTTTAGATTAATTTGAACCGTCCTGGCGTTAGGTCCAGATTCAATCATAATATCTATTCGGTAATCTTCCATTGCTGAATAAAGATATTCTTCAACAACCGGACTTAACCTATGAATTTCGTCTATAAAAAGAATATCGCGTTCTTCAAGGTTTGTGAGTAATCCCGCAAGGTCACCCGGTTTATCCAAAACGGGACCTGAAGTAACTTTAATTCCTACCTCCAATTCATTAGCCAAAATATGCGCTAAAGTAGTTTTCCCCAAGCCGGGAGGACCGTGAAAAAGGGTATGGTCTAAAGCTTCACCGCGTTGGTTTGCAGCTTCCACAAAAACCTTAAGGTTATCCAGAACCTGATCCTGGCCGGCAAAATCATCAAAACTTAAGGGGCGCAATGCCCTTTCGATATCAAATTCTTCAGGAGAAAAATTCTCTCCGCTGGGATCCAGGTTTTCATTCATAAATCAGCAAAATTAAAGATAAGCTAGTTTAACAAAGATAAGTAAAATAGCGCGGGCCAAATTTAAAAGAACTTAAGTTATAAATTCAATTAAAATGTATTTACAAAACCTATAAAAAGTAAAAAACCTCTCCGTTGACGAAGAGGTTTTAAAATTTATTTTATTCAGTTTTAATGATTCAATTCTTCTTCGTGATCCTGAAGCGGAACATTCTGCGGAACAAAATCCTGACCAGGAAGTACGTAATCTGTACCCTCAAGATTCATCTTACTATAATCGTAAGACCAACGGTATACTGAAGGAATTGCACCAGGCCAATTTCCGTGAATATGCTCTACCGGAGTAGTCCATTCTAAAGTAGTTGAATTCCAAGGGTTCTGAGTAGCTTTTTGTCCGAAGAAAATTGAACTAAAGAAGTTATATAGGAATACAACCTGAACACCCGCTGTAATAAGGGCGAAAACAGTGATAATCACGTTAACATCGGCAAGGTCATCAAAGTATGGAAATGCCGTGTTTGTATAATATCGTCTTGGTAAACCTGCAAGACCTATAAAGTGCATTGGGAAAAATACCCCGTAAGCACCCACTGCGGTTATCCAGAAGTGAACATAACCAAGGTTCTTGTTCATCATGCGGCCAAACATCTTAGGGAACCAGTGGTAAACCCCGGCTAAAAGACCGTAGATGGCAGAGATACCCATTACCAGGTGGAAGTGGGCAATTACAAAATATGTATCGTGAACGTTAATATCTAATGTTGAATCTCCAAGGATAATTCCTGTAAGACCACCGGTGATGAATGTTGAAACAAAACCGATTGAAAACAGCATCGCAGGGTTCATTTGCAGGTTACCTTTCCAGAGCGTAGTGATCCAGTTAAAGGCTTTTACTGCAGAAGGAATTGCGATTAATAAGGTTGTAAATGTAAATACAGAACCTAAGAATGGATTCATCCCTGAAACGAACATATGGTGACCCCATACGATTGTAGAAAGGAATGCAATTGCTAAAATTGAAGCAACCATCGCACGATAACCAAAAATTGGTTTACGAGAGTTTGTTGCTAAAACTTCTGAAACAATACCCATTGCAGGTAGAATTACAATATAAACTTCGGGGTGACCTAAGAACCAGAACAAGTGTTCAAATAAAACCGGAGAACCTCCCTGGTGGCTTAACACTTCTCCTTCAAGATAAATATCACTAAGGAAGAAGGAAGTTCCAAAACTTCTATCCATTATAAGTAATAGTGCTGCCGAAAGTAATACCGGGAAGGAAACCACACCAATAATAGCGGTAACAAAAAATGCCCAAATGGTAAGTGGAAGTCTCATCATAGACATTCCTTTGGTTCTAAGATTAAGAACAGTAACAATATAGTTAAGAGAACCTAAAAGTGATGATGCAATAAAGATAGCCATAGAAATTAACCAAAGAGTCATTCCCATTCCTGAACCTCCAATAGCCTGAGGTAGTGCACTAAGCGGCGGATAAATTGTCCACCCGGCAGATGCAGGACCAGATTCTATAAATAATGAACTAAGCATAATCACACAAGAGATAAAAAACAACCAGTATGAAAGCATGTTCATAAAGCCAGAGGCCATATCCCGTGCGCCAATTTGAAGCGGAATTAATAAGTTACTAAACGTACCACTTAAACCGGCAGTTAGTACAAAGAATACCATAATAGTACCGTGAATGGTTACCAAAGCAAGGTAAATAGAAGGAGTCATTACTCCGTCTGGAGCCCATTTATCTCCCAGTAGCCATTCAAAAAGCATAAAAGATTCTTCTGGCCAGGCTAATTGCATACGGAAAAGTACGGACATCATAATCCCTACAATTCCCATTAATATACCTGTAATAAGATATTGCTTGGCAATCATCTTATGATCTGTACTAAATATATATTTAGTAATAAAAGTTTGTTTATGATGATGTCCGTGATCGTCGTGGTGATCGTGAGCCGGTGCTGTTGCTATTGCTGACATATCTAAATTATATTCTTTTTAGTTCTGTTATTCTTGTGATTCCAAAGTTGAAGCAAACGTATCCTGTTCACTCAACCATTCGTTATAATCTTTCTCGCTTTCAACAATAATCTTCATCTGCATATTGTAGTGCGCGTCACCACAAATCTTGTTACAAAGCAGGAAGTAATCAAATTCGTAGGAATCTAATGGCGCTTCTCCTTCTGCCATTAAAGCCTCGCTGTTATCTTTTCTAATTTCATTAATGGTTTTTACTTTATCTACCATATACTCTGAATTCCTCATTTCTTCAGTAGTAATATCTGGAGTAAAAGCAAACTGGGTAACCATACCGGGTACTACGTTCATTTGAGCTCTAAAGTGAGGAAAATAAGCAGAGTGTAATACATCCTGAGATCTAAATTTAAACAATACTTCCTTTCCTACTGGGAGGTGAAGCTCTGTTGTAATCTTATCATCATCTGCATAAGGATCATTCTCATTTAATCCTACAGTGTTTATCCCTTCAATAAAACGCACGTTAGCTTCCCCTAAAGTATTATCTTCTCCAGCGTACCGGGCTTGCCAGCTAAACTGCTTGGCATAGATTTCAACAACAATGGGATCATTATCTTCACTAATATTCATAATATCACTCCAGGTAAATAATCCATAGATTATTAAACCTGCAAGAGTAATTACCGGAATAATAGTCCAGATAAATTCAAGTTTATCGTTATCGGCGAAAAAGAGTGCTCTTTTCCCTTTTTTCCCCTGATATTTATAAGCGAACCAGTGTAGCAAGGCCTGGGTAATAACCTGCACCACCATAATAAGTCCGATGGAAATAAACATTAAAGTATCTACCTGGTTTCCATGTTCTGAAGCAGCTTCTGGAAGGTATAATTTACTCCAATGCCAAAAGCTATAAGCCATACCTACATAGATAAAGATCATAAACCAAAGCATTAGTTTGGCTTGTTGTCTATTATCGTTGTCGTTAGCTATTTCAGAACTCTCGGCTCCCGGCCCCTGAGACATCTGAAAAATCTTAGACATTTGCCAACCGGTAACGGCCAAAAGGGCTAATACTATTATTACTAAAAATACGGTCATTTTATAAGTTCTTCTTTAAACAATCAAATCTTTTATTAATAGTGGAAATGTTCACTTTCCTTTATAAATGGGTTGCGTTTAGCAAGTAACGGAGCTTTAGTTAGCGCGCTAAAGACCACAAAAGTAAACAATCCTCCAAAGAAAAGTACTGCACTTATCTCAGGAATTCCAATAAACCATGATTCTCCCACAGTTGCCGGCATTACCATATTAAATACATCAAGATAATGACCTATAAGTATAACGATACCCGTCATTACCACAAACCAGTTTACTCTTTTATAATCACTATTCATTAATACAAGCAATGGGAATAGGAAGTTTAACACTACCATACCAAAGAATGGTAACCCATAATTTTCAATCCTACTAATAAAGTAAACTACTTCTTCTGGAATATTTGAATACCAAATAAGCATAAATTGTGAGAACCAAAGGTAGGTCCAGAAAATACTTATACCGAACATATATTTGGCCAAATCGTGGATATGGCTATTATTAACAAATGGTAAATAACCTCTTGATTTTAGATAAATACTTACTAAAGCAATTACAGTAATTCCTGAAACGAACATACTTGAGAATACATACCATCCAAATAAAGTACTAAACCAGTGCGGATCTAAACTCATAATCCAATCCCAGCTCATAATAGATTCTGAAATAAGGAAGAATACTAAAAATCCTGCTGCAAGTTTAAAGTTCTTTTTAAAGTAATAGTTATCTGTTGCCTCATCTAATCTTCTTGAGTTTCTTACTAAGAAATGTCTAAATAAGAACCAACCAGCTAAAAATATGGCTGCTCTTATTAAGAAGAAAGGTACATTTAGATATGCTGTTTTATTTTGAATAATCTCATCGTGCGCTACAACTTCAGGATCCATCCATACAAATAAATGGTTCAAATGAAAACCGGAAAGTACTAAAAGTACAAACATAATGATCCCGCCGGGAACAATGTAAGCCGAAATGGCTTCCATAACCCTAAATAAAACCGGAGACCAACCTGACTGCGAGGCATATTGTAAAGCATAAAAAGCTAAAACACCTAAAGAGATCATAAAGAAAAAGAATGCTGCTACATAAATTGCCGCCCAGGGCTTATTCTGCAATTGGTGTAATTTATGCTCAAGATGTTCGGTATCATGCGCGCCTGCTTCTGCAGCGTGATCACCCTCTGCATTTCTACCAGGCTCATCATCTAACAACATCCCGTGTTCCGCTTCAGCGAAGTTAGCTTCCCCTTCTTCGGCATGAGATGTTTCACCGTGATGCTCTTCTGCAGCCATCATTTCCCTAACATCATCCAAATTTGATGGCGCCTGTAAAAACCCAATCACGAGCCCAATGGCACCAACAATCATAAAAATAATTGCTGTTAATTTTAATTTACTGGATAGCGTGTACATATTTATAGATCTAAATGCTTTATTCTTAATTATTGTTTTGCTCTTCAGCGCCGGTTACAGCTCCTTCTCCCTGTACCTCTTCAGCATTTTCCTGAGCTCTTTCTACTTCTACTGGGTTTGCTTCGGCAATAGAGGCTTCTTTTACTTCTTCAAAAGGAATTTCTTCACCACCTTCTAACTCGTTCTTAAGATTCATCACATAATGCGTAATCTTCCAACGCTCTTCTTCACTGGTTTGCGAGGCATAAGAACCCATGGTATTTAATCCGTAGTAGATTACGTGATAAACACTACCTTCGGTAATAGCCCGCCCGGCATCATCGTAAGCTGGAACCCCAAGTATTTTCTCCCTTTCGGCAAGAATACCCTGGCCATCACCGTTATCTCCGTGACAAACTGCACAATATATGGTATATAATTGTTTTCCTTCATTTAGATTATCTTCTGTATAAGGCAACGGATTATTAAGGTTGGCTTTGGCATTTGCCATTCCATCTGGGGTATTTTCATAATCGTAAGGCATCCATCCTCTAGGGATAGAACCTTCTACAGGGAGTTTTGCTTCCTGTCCATTTTGAAAAATATCATATTCTCCATACGCCTCATAACCTATAGGCTCATACATATCTGGCATAAACTGGTAATTAGGCTTGTCGCTATCTGCACAAGACATTACAAAGCCCCCAACCAGGAACAATATTATCGCTTTATAGAACAAATTTCTCATTCTGGCTATTTATTATCTATTAATTTAATTTCAGCGGCACCGGTATCGTAAAGGAATTTGGTTAATTCGTCTACGTTATGATTTGCTGCATCTATTTCCATCAAGAACATATCATCGGTTGTTCTAACATCGGGATTTTCAGCTTGTTTAAATGGCCACAATTTACTTCTCATATAAAAAGTAATTACCATAAGGTGAGCTGCAAAAAACACGGTAAGCTCAAACATAATTGGCACAAAGGCGGGCATATTTTCAATAAAACTGAAACTTGGCTTCCCTCCAATATCCTGAGGCCAGTCTTCAATCATTATAAAATTCATCATTGCAACTGCAACTACAAACCCTACTACACCGTATAGAAAAGATGTTATAGCAAGTCTTGTTGGCGCAAGGCCCATAGCTTTATCCAAACCGTGAACAGGCATTGGAGTATAAATTTCACCAATATGATAACGGGCCTCTCTTACCTGCTTTACAGCTTGCAAAAGCAGGTCGTCATCATTATAAATAGCGTGTATAACTTTTGATGCCATCTTAATTACTTATTTTTTAGTTCAGTTGCCTGTGCTACCCAATCTTCACGTTGTGCTGAATTAGGGAAGTTCTCTATTACTTCATCAAGCAATTCAAAATCATCCTGGGTAAGTTTACTTACCTGAACATAGGTATAAAGACCTACCTGATGTAAACGCTGTTCAAGGAAAGGACCTACTGCCTTAAGTTTTTGTAGTTCGTCTGCCGTTTGATTCTCAGGATTAAATGAACCTGTTCTTTCTAACATTTCGTCTATTCTATCCTTTTGAACTTCAGACAGCGTTAATGCATCTGCATTTACCGTTTCATTATGCCCATCATTATCGCCTTCTTTATAAGCATCTTCATCATCCATTTTTTTATCAACCTTATTAGCGATATTCTGTTTAGGCTCACCTACATTTACAGGAGTATAATGTTTAACATCATCTCCATGCTGGGCTCTAAGCTTTTTGTATTTAGATCCAGATGATTTAAGTATTGTTTTTACTTCCGCTTGAGCAATTACTGGAAACGATCTCGCATATAAAAGGAACAATACAAAGAAGAATCCTAAGGTTCCAATAAAAATACCAATATCTACAAAGGTTGGAGAAAACATTGACCAGGAAGATGGAAGGTAATCACGGTGAAGTGAAGTTACAATAATCACAAAACGCTCAAACCACATCCCGATGTTTACCACGATAGAGATAAAGAACGAGAACATAATGCTGGTACGTAGTTTCTTAAACCACATAAACTGTGGAGAAAATACGTTACAGGTCATCATTGCCCAATAAGCCCAGGCATAAGGTCCTGTTGCCCGGTTAAGGAAGGCATATTGTTCGTACTCCACTCCAGAGTACCAAGCAATAACAAGCTCGGTAATATAAGCAACCCCAACAATAGAACCGGTGATCATAATTACTATGTTCATCAATTCAATATGCTGTATTGTAATATAATGCTCAAGATTAGAAACTTTTCTCATAATAATAAGAAGGGTGTTCACCATTGCAAAACCAGAAAATACCGCTCCTGCAACAAAGTAAGGAGGGAAAATTGTGGTGTGCCATCCCGGAATAACCGATGTAGCAAAGTCAAAAGATACAATAGTGTGTACTGAAAGTACTAATGGAGTTGCCAACCCGGCAAGTACCAAAGAAACTTCCTCAAAACGTTGCCAGTCTTTTGCACGCCCACTCCAACCGAAACTTAGAATTCCGTAGATCTTTTTATTGAAAGGAGTAATTGCCCGGTCACGAATCATTGCAAAATCGGGAAGTAAACCTGTCCACCAGAACACAAGCGAAACCGAAAGATAAGTTGATATCGCAAATACATCCCAAAGCAGTGGCGAGTTAAAGTTAACCCATAACGAACCAAATTGGTTAGGAATAGGAAGTACCCAATAAGCTAACCAGGGACGACCCATGTGAATTAAAGGAAACAAACCAGCCTGCATTACAGAGAAGATTGTCATCGCCTCTGCAGAACGGTTAATTGCCATTCTCCATTTTTGCCTGAATAATAAAAGTACAGCCGAAATTAGCGTCCCGGCGTGACCAATACCTACCCACCAAACGAAGTTGGTAATATCCCAGGCCCAGCCTACAGTTTTATTAAGCCCCCAGGTACCAATACCTGTGGAAATAGTGTAAATTATACAACCTACACCCCAAAGAAAGGCAACAAGGGCAATTGAAAAGACAATCCACCAGGATTTATTCGCCCTTCCTTCTACCGGCGCAGCCACATCCACGGTAACGTCATGGTAGCTTTTATCCCCGGTAACTAAAGGCTTTCGTATAGGTGCTTCGTAATGAGACATATCCTTTTTTAATTGATTTCTTTATTAATTTATTAAGCTTCTGTTGTATTCCTAACTTTTGTTTGGTACATCACATTAGGTTTAGTACCCACATATTCCAACAAGTGATACATTCTATCATCTTCTTTTCTATCGCGAATTACTGCTCCTTCTTTGTTAATATCACCAAAGGTCATAGCGCCTTTATCACAAGCAGCAGAACAAGCCGTTTGGAATTCACCATCTTCAATTTCTCTTCCTTCACGCTTGGCATCAAGAATTGTTTTCTGTGTTTTTTGAATACACATAGAACATTTTTCCATAACCCCTCTAGAACGCACTGTTACATCAGGATTAATAACCATTCTTCCTAGGTCATTATTCATATGGTAATCAAACTCTTCGTTTTGAGCGTAATTAAACCAGTTGAAACGACGTACTTTATAAGGACAGTTGTTTGCACAATATCTTGTACCTACACAACGGTTATAGATCATTTGGTTTTGCCCCTGTCTTCCGTGAGAAGTTGCAGCAACAGGACACACAGTCTCACAAGGAGCGTGGTTACAGTGTTGACACATTACAGGTTGGAATACTACCTGCGGATTATCTGCAGGCTCTTCCAATTCCCCAAATTCAGAAAGAGAACTTCCTAAACCAGAGATATTTTCTTTTTTATCAAGATCGTTTATAAAAGTATCTTCAGAAGAATAATACCTGTCAATACGCAACCAGTGCATATCACGAGATCTTCTAACTTCACTTTTACCTACAACCGGAACATTATTTTCGGCGTGGCAGGCAATAACACAGGCACCACAACCGGTACACGCATTAAGATCTATTGAAAGATTAAAATGGTGACCAATACTACGGTCAAAACCATCCCACATATCAACCTCAGGAGAAGTTACCGGTTTTTCAACGTGATCTAAAGAAACATTTGGAACAGAATTCCATTCGCTAACATTTCTTGTATTGAAAATTTCTAGCGTGGTTTCTTTTATAATATCTCCACGTCCCATTAAAGTATTGTGAAGCTGCACACAGGCAAATTCGTGCATTCCGGAAACTTTTTCAATAGTTACCGACTGCACAGCATTTAAATTCTTATATAAAGGATAAGCGTTTACACCTACCTGCATTTCTTTTTGCAATCCTTCTTTCTTACCATAACCAAGCGCAAGTCCTACTGAACCTTTAGCCTGTCCCGGTTGAATAATTACAGGAACATTATTAACGGTTGTGTCATCTACAGTTACGTTAACATAGCTTCCGTTTAAACCTCCATTAGAATCATTATCATTTTCTAAACCTAAAGCTTCAGCATCAGATTTAGAAACCGTTAGATAATTATCCCAGGATGCCCTGGTTAGAGGGTCTGGCATTTCCTGCAACCACGGGTTGTTAGCCTGTTGGCCATCACCCATAGATGGTTTTGTATAAAGCGTTAACTCCATACCTTCACCTTCTGCAGAACGTACCAATTCACTGGCCGCCGTGGTCACATTTATAGACCCGGAACCTTCAGCAGTTTCTACATTTACAGGCGAGGTTGCTCCAAAAACACCATCGTGAAGGGCAGTATTCCATGAAGAAATATTACCACTCCAGGTTTCTTTTATATAATCGTGGTAAGATTGATTATTATCTGTCCACTTCAACAAACAATCCTGAAATTGTCTGGTATCAAACAATGGTCTAATTGCAGGTTGCATTAAACTAAAGTTTGAAGTAGTATATTGAATATCACCCCAACTCTCTAAGTAATGAGGAGTCGCGGCTACATATTTACAAAGTTTAGCAGTTTCATCTGGGCTCATACTAAAGGCAAGAGAAACTTCTACATTTGCAAGAGCTTCAGCGAATTCTTCTCCATTTGGCAACGAATAAGCAGGATTTACCCCAGCCATCAACACTGCACCAACAGATCCAGATTTCATATCTTTTACAGCTTGCATTACCGCCTGAGAATTACCCTGGCGAATCATTCTTGCATTAGCGGTATCCATAACACCACTTCCAAGAGCTTCATTAATTGCAAGTACTAAAGCCTGCGCATTATCATCAGGAATTCCAGAAACCACAACAGCTCCACTTCCGGCCTTTCTTAATTGACGAGCCGCTTTTACAACCGCATCGTCAATTTTAGCAGGTAAATTGCTGGTAGAAAATCCACCTGCAACATATCCATAAAGCGCAGCCAAAACAGCTTTTTGCTGAGATGGTGTTACAGGAATACGCTTATCAGCATTTGCACCACTTAAGCTCATATTAGATTCAAACTGAATATGACGGGACATTTTGCCTTCTTTCGGCACACGACCTTTGGCATAGCCCGCATCATAACCACCACCCTGCCAGTCACCAAGAAAATCGGCTCCAACAGAAACTATGGTTTCAGCTTTAGAAAAATCGTAATTTGGTAAGGCACGTTGCCCGAATTTAGACTGAAATGCATTTAAAGCAGCATCTTCAGAAACCGTATCGTAAACAACGTGACGAACATTTGGATACTTTTCTGAAAACTCATTGATTAATTTTGTAGTTGAAGGACTGGCAAAAGTTTGCGTCATTAAAACAATATCACCAGAAACATTATTAAGGGCATTTCCAACCTCGCGGTCAAATTCTTCCCAGGAAACATTTCTTCCTTCAATCATTGGGCGTTTCACCCTATTAGCGTCATACATTGACAATACCGAAGCATGAACACGAGAGTTAACCCCGCTTTTAGACTTCGACAATTCATTATTTTCAATCTTAATAGGTCTTCCTTCCCTGGTTTTTACCAGTACACTGGCAAAATCAAAACCATCGGCAATTGTAGAGGCATAGTAGTTAGCCACCCCGGGAACAATACGCTCTGGCTGTACCACGTAAGGAATAGACTTAATCACAGGACCTTCACAGGCAGCCAATGAGGCCGCTGCTGTACTAAACCCAACATATTTTAAGAAATCCCTTCTTGAAGTTTTTGAACTTTCAAGAGAATCTTTATCCCCAAGAAATTCATTAACCGGAATCTCTTCAGCAAATTCTTTTTGTTGGAGCGTCTCAACAACAGAGCTGTTTTCATTTAGCTCTTCAACACTTTTCCAGTATTTTTTGTTTGATGACATATATATCTAGATATTAACTTCTTTATTAACCCCGAACACCCGGGAAAAAATTTTTAGTAATGGCATTTGGCACATTCAAGACCACCCATTTGAGCTACTGTAAGCTCCTCTACACCATACTTTTTAGACAATTCTTCGTGAATTTTCTCATAGTACTCATTTCCTTCCATTCTAACTTTGGTATCACGGTGGCAATTAATACACCATCCCATAGTTAAAGGAGCGTCTTGATAAACCACTTCCATCTCTTCGATTGGACCGTGACATTTCTGACATTGCACCCCGGCAACCGATACGTGTTGAGAGTGATTAAAGTATGCGAAATCTGGAAGATTATGAATACGAACCCATTTAACCGGTTTTTCCTCACCAGTATAATCCTGTTCTGCCGGATCCCAACCTACAGCATCATAAAGTTTTGCAATTTCACCGTCATAAAATTCTTTTGAATATTCAGCCGTAGCAGTTTCTGGAGCTACTTCTGAAATTGATTTATGACAATTCATACATACATTAAGCGATGGGATACCCGCCTGCTTAGATGTTCTGGCTGAAGAGTGACAGTATTTACAATCTATCTGATTATCACCAGCGTGAATTCTATGTGAATAATGTATTGGCTGAATTGGCTCATAACCCTGATCTACCCCAACCTGCATAAAGAAGCCGTAAGCAAACCAACCAATTACCAGTAAGCCAAAAACAGCACTTATTAAAACAAGGAATTGATTTTCAACGAAAGACTTCCAAATTGGTTTTCTTTTAGGTTTTTCAGGAACTACAACACCACTTGCCTGAGCAAAATTTCTAAGTGTTTTGTTTACGAGGAATAATACCGCAAGCAGCATTACCAGAACGAACACCAAAATTGCAAGAATAACATTTACCGATACACCACCACCAGAAGAATCTCCTCCACCTGACTCCCCACCGGTTTGCGCCGCTTGAGGTTCTGGTTTCGGCTGTTCTACATAAGCAAGGATATCATCAATATCAGCATCTGATAATTGAGGAAAAGCCGGCATTGCGGTTTGATTATACTCTTCGTAGATCGCAACGGCCTGGTCGTCTCCAGACGAAATTAAATCCTGGCTGTTTTTAATCCAGCGGTACAACCAATCCATTTCTCTCTTCTCGGTAACGCCGTGAAGAGCAGGACCAATACCCGCGGAATATGGTTTGTGACAGGCAGCACAAAGTGAATTAAACAGAGATTTCCCATTCGCAGGATCCCCGAGATCTGACGCAGCAGCTGCATCAGCTTCTGAAGATTCACCCGATGATTCATCGGTTTGCTCCTGGCCTTCCCCTGCGGCATCCTGAGAGGCCTCCTCCTGTGCAATTCCCAAAACGCTAAATGAGATAAAAAATGCTACACTTAAGAGCAATAGTCGCGAAGTTGAGTGGCGGTATTTCACCTTTTTCATATTATAAGTTGAATTAACGTCTTAACTTTGGTACGGTTTTTAAAGCCTTAAGCCTTAGTAATATTAACACTTTGTACCCTTAAATTCGGCAACAAAAGTAATACTTATAGTCGATTTTAGGAATGTTAGATAAGTGTTAATCGGTAATTTATATCAGTTCTAAATAATAAAACCAGGCTTGTTTAAGTTATTAAATTATACTTTTGCCTTAAATAAATAACTATGAGAAAATTAAGCATAAACAAAATACTCTTAAGTTGTTTTCTTTCAGGATTTTCTTTACTGAATTTAACAGCTCAGGAAGGCCAGATAAATATAAGTGAAGACGATAAGCTCTCTAAACTTTTGGAGTTAAAATCTGAAATGAGCGAGAATAATGAAATTGGAGACCGCTATAAGATTCAACTTTTCTACGGAAATAATGGAGAAGCAAACGAGGTAATAAAAGATTACCGAAGCAAATTTGAATACCCTTCACTAATCGCTTACGAAGCGCCTAATTATAAGGTTTGGGTTGGTAACTTCAGGAATCGTTTGGAAGCCGACAGGGCGCTTTTAAAAATAAAAGAAAGCTTCCCTTCTGCTTTTATTCCAAAACCCAGACGCAGATAATTCTTCAGCAAAAAATTAATTTAAATAGACTTTTAATTTATTTTAAATAAAACCATAATCAAGTAGGGTGAAGATAATAAATATTTGAGCATTTATTA
>NZ_FOOH01000038.1 GCF_900113135.1 Salegentibacter agarivorans
ATAACCGGGTCGGTTCTAATGGCCTGCCAGGCAGCTTCCACATAATAAGAGCGAATGAGCCCGTGACACCGTGGACTCATTCCCATAGATCTGGAAGTAGCTCCGCTTTGATATATACCGGGAACCAGCCCTACATATCCTGCAAGGTGTTTGAGGCTGCTAAAACGTCTGAGATCTCCCAGTTCTGCAATAATTCCTACCGCTACAATTCCGCCAATTCCCGGAATACTTCTTAGCAGGTAGTAGTCCTCTTTAAAATGTTTACGACAGTAGGCCCTGAGCTGACTGGAAACATCACGAAGCTCTTTATCTATAAACCTAAAGGTGCGCATCTTACTGGCCATAGTTTCCCGGGCAGTAGGATAATTAAACTGTTGGCTATCTACCCAATTCCGAAAAGCGTGGCTCCAGTGATCATTATCAAACTCCGGAGGAACTTTGATTCCAAAATAAAGTAGCTGCATCTTGATCATACATTTGATGCGCCTGAGGTCTTTAACTAATTCGTTCCGGCGACGGAAGAGACTGCGTAATTCTTCTCGTTCCTTACCTGGAACTATAATTCCTTCCAAACGCCCGTCCTTAAGTTCCCGACTAATCAATTGGGCATCGATACGGTCGGTTTTGGTATGGCGCTCCTTTCCTTTTCGATGGATATCAGCTGGATTTACCACCAGGGATTTCCAACCGAAACTCTCGAAGCTACGATGCGCAGAATAGCCACAACAACCAGCCTCATAAGCAGTGGTTACCTGGTAATCGGGAAAATGTTTCTGAACGTATTGATATAATTTCTCTGGCTCAGGTGGCATGGTAAAAGATTTCCCAGCAAAAAGATCTGTGCTGCAGTGTATCTTCCAGCTTCTCTTGTGGATGTCAATTCCTATGAATAACTTTGGTAAGGCAGTAACTCGGGTTTCCATATCTTTAGTTTTTATAGTGATTATTAAAGATACTCGATTACTGCTTTTTCATTGATGCTATAAAAACTGTGCGCTGGCGAGCGTGATTATCCGTAGGACAAGTGAGCTCGGAATTCCGATTTAAAACAGGTCTTAGCATTATTTTTATATATTGTTGTTGCAAGTTTTTCTTCTCTAATTTAGTTTTAGAGGAGGCGTGGCGGTGTTGTAATCATTTCTAAAGCTCTATCTCTGAAGTATATTTTCAAATATAAAGTATCAGAGTACTTGTTATTCAAATGATTAAACTTATTAGAGAGATCAGTTAATAGGCTTTTAATTTCATCCGATTCTACATTATCCTCAAAATAGATTTCTATCCCAGCACGATCTGGTGAGTCCGAATAATTAAAATCTTGTCCTTTATTCAAGAGATGTCTTTTCAATATTATCTCTAAACTATCTATAGAGTGTTTAATATCATAATTTGTTAGAATCGAATCGTTTTGGATAAATATTCTTGATCTGAATGTCGGACAACTAACAATATTACTCTCTGAGCACTCGTACCAAGGGAGAAGTTTAAATCTATTTTCTTTTGTTGAATAATTAATAATTGGAACCGAATCATTGCAAGCTGCTTTGTCAATTTCTTTCAATAACTCAGCATAATTGCTAATGCTATCAATAAAAATATTTTTACGATTTGTAATCTTTTTAAGCTTTTCTTTTTCAGGATAGAAATAAGCTCCTTGTTCCAAATTTTTATTCTTTTGGTCACAAGAGAATAAAATTAGAATCATCAAAAATGATATGTAATTTACATTTTTCAAAATTTGCTACCACGCCGGGCTAAAAGCGTTGCTGTCCCGCAGGGCAGCTATGATTTTTTAGCCATTGTTACTCACCGTTCTTCTTATTCTTTCTACATTCTTATTCATTAAATGTCGAACATAATTCTGGTATATCCACCTTTTGAAAGGACTGAGTTTCTGTTGATGTAGTTTGTAAAAGTCATCTGGGGTGTCAAAAAGTCCAAAGTCCTGGTTGATTCCTTTCTCTTGGATATATGTGTGATTTTGATTCCAATAAACTTGTGGTCTTTGAAAATTATTTGTGTAGGCACCATAGCCGCAAAATGTTGTCTTACAATCAGAGAACTTTTCTTGTAAACCTGTTAGGTAAGGTTTGTCAAGAATAAGCCCTTCTAAATTGAACCATTCTTCATTAACATACACTTCGACCCAACTGTGAAGAATATTTGTTGGAGAAAGTTTATACCAAATTCCTGTAATTGCACCTTTCTGAAGGGTTTTATGGATGGTGAAACCATGCATTCTGTTGGGAATACCAACTGCTCTTAATAGAGCCATAAAAAGATTCGCCTTTGTGTTACATTGACCGAATCCATCTTTCAATACTTCTGAAGCTGAAATGTTGTCCGCGATGTTGTAGCCAAATTTCACATCATCTTTCACATAATTGTAAATGCTCTTTACTTTATCTATTTCAGTCATTTTTTTCCATCCTCTGTCCCTAATCAAGGATGTTATTGAAGGATTGTCAAAATCTAAGATGTCCGTTCGTTTCAGATATTTTTTAAAGTCTATCGCCTTTTCAATTTGCTGTTCCATATCAATATCGTTTTTGATTTGTATACCAAAGGTCGTTTGACCTGTAAACTTAAACTTGAACAAACTGGCTAATCTTTAAAAAATCACGAGGGCTGAAGCCAAAGTTTTCTTTAAAAACCCTACTGAAGTGGGCGTTGTCAGAAAACCCAACTCCAAGTGCAATCTCTGTAAACGACTTTTTACCGAACTGAGTTATACCTTTAATAAGTTTGTTCCATAGTTGGGCTCTCCTGTAAGTAATTCCTGTCTCTTCTTTGAAAAGGTGAAGAAATCGACTTGATGAGACATTAAAATGATCTGCAATTTCATCAAGGGATACTACTCTGTCGAAATGGTTTGATAAATAGACTAAGGCGTTATTAATTCTTTCATCGCCTTTGTGGATAGCTGAACTACAAAAACAGTCGTGTTTTTCTATAATTGAATTTAGCTCTTTGGCTAAAACCTGCTGCGGATTCGTATCAATCAATGCTCTTCTTAATTCCAATGCAGGTGTCAGATTGATTTCTTGAATTTCCTTATCTGATAGATGATTCCAAAAATGACCGATGGTCGAAGCGGGATTGATTAGAAGTAAAAATTGGCGAGTATTGGAAATAATCTGATGGGCCACATTTGACTTAATCAGTATTGGCTGTTCAGATTCGAAGGTGCCATCTTTAGTTTTTAAAATCACCTTACCATTAATTGGAATACTCAACTGAACAGCATAGTGCTTATGTTGCTGGTTATTTTCAAAGCTACCAACAAACCAACCAAAGTCTCTATCAATATGTACTGTATTCGTCATTTTTAAATGGTGGGTACCATTGATGCCCTTGCAGTTAGCGATGAATCTGCTATTTTTAATTCCCTAATTAAATATAATCAGGGTTTACTTTAAGTTTAAAAACTCGAAAAGAATATAGAAGTCGCATCTATTTAGGATAACCAACTTCATTCTATCTATGCGAGTAAACGTTGAAATATAATAGTGTAGGGAATCCAAATCTATAAATTATCCACGCAAGTATAAAGCGTTTTTCTTATAGTTATTAACAAATTATTAAGAATAAAAGCGATAATTGAATAATTTATGGATTTAAATAAATAAATTAGTCAATATAAATGAAACTGGATTATTGAAAAAAATACTCTAAATATTGTGAAATTTAACCTCTAAAGCTGCTATTTCCTACTCATTTTCCTATAGACATTAAACTAAATATAGTAAGGGAACATCACAAAAAATTATATAGTGATCTCCTTCGTTTGTTAATTAAGCGTCCGACAAAATTGCTTTCTAGAAATTGAGGACTTCATCAAGTGCATCATCGGTTGGTCTCGCTACTACAAATCCCTTCTTTTTCAGAAGGGATTTTTTTATGCTTTTTATTTAAAGAAAACTTATCTTTCCTTTTCTAAAACATTGATTTACAATGAAACCAAAAATTATAATTTTTGATGTAAATGAAACTCTTTTAAACCTTATTCCGCTAAAGGAAGAAATAAACGCCGCGCTGGAAAACGAGATGGGTTTTGATGTTTGGTTTCCGAAATTACTTCACTATTCCCTGGTAGAAACTTCTACCGGCAACTACCAAAATTTTAGTGAAATTGCCGCTGCAACTTTTAAAATGATTTCAGAGAAATTTGACAAGAATTTTTCTGATTCAGAAATTAAGAATATTCTTTCTGAAATTACTAGGCTCCCTGCCTATCCCGATGTAAAACCAGGTTTGAAACAGCTAAAAGATGCTGGTTTTAAGCTCATCGCTTTTAGCAATGGCAAGCCAAATGTTCTCAATGCACAACTTGAATTTGCTGAAATAGCTTCATTTTTTGATGGAATTCACAGCGTAGAAGAAATAAAAAAATATAAACCACATCCTGAAAGTTACAGGTATATTCTAAAAAAATACGAGGTAACCCCCAAAAGAGCAATGATGGTGGCAGCACACGCCTGGGATATAGTGGGTGCCCAGCGGGCAAACCTTCAAACCTGTTTTGTAGAAAGACCCGAAAAAAAGTTTTACAATTTAGCCGAAAAACCTAATTTTTGGGTAAAAGAAATAACAGAAATTGAAGAGAAAATAGGGTGAAAATTAACTTCAACTACGCATTTAGATTAGCGAGTACACCATACCTGCACTTATTCCGAATAAAATATGTGCAATTATAAGCTGTAAATAGAATTGGCTGAAATCTATTTCTGGCGGATTTTGATTTAATTTAAACATTATTTTCCAACCAAATATCCCAATTATTCCCGCAGCCAAACCAAGAACAGCCCCGGAAATTATATCTGCAGAAAATTGAGTGTATTCCCATATGAAACTAAAAACCAACACAAAAAACCAACCGATTAAATAATGTATAAGCCAACCCAAAAAATGATTCTTTGATGGTTTCTGTTCAATAATTTTAGAGCGTGAAATTAAAGAGTTGAGCAACTCCGGTTCCCTAAATTGCTTAGATTTAAAATTAGACACTACGTAGCTAAATAAGGTCATAACCGATGTAGCAACCAATCCCGAGACTAAAATTGTAAATACATCCATTGCTCTTTCTTTATATCCAAGGCTCATAATAGCAATAATGCTATCCGCCTCGGTCCATTAAAATATTTGACTAAATAAAATAAAAAGAAAGATAAAAATTGTTTCTAAAAAGAAATTGAGGCTTAACAATTAATTGACTTTAAATTAACCTTGCGCTAATTCTTGTGCTTTATATTGAAGCCAAATCTTAATAGAAACTAAGTCGAAAAATTCGGTTTAAGTAGAGTGAAAGCCCTAATGCCTATTTGAATTTCAAAATATAACTTTATGAAACTAATAATAAAAGTATTATTAACATTAGGCGTTTTAGCCGGAAGTTTCGTGATGATTGGTTCTTTTACATTTGATCAGGAAAATGTTGTAGACGCGCCGCCCAAAATATTTGCTTTGGTTTTGGGGCTGGGAACAATTGCTGCTATTTATATAATATGGCGCAGAAAAAGTCTAACTACTGAAGAAGATAATACTACCGATTATTAAAACCACTTCAACTTTATCTTTACCACCTCGAATACTAAATAACTCTTCTTAAAATATCCACCGCTTTTTACAAAGTTAAATCTTTCCAAAACCTTTACTATAATTCGCCTTTCTGCTAACTGATAGCTAATTTTAAAGAAAAAATAAAGCAATGGAAAAAGTTGAATTAGGAAAATCTGGTTTAAGATCGGCACCAATTATATTTGGAGGAAATGTTTTTGGATGGACATTAAATGAAAAAGAGTCCTTTAAAATGTTAGACGAACTTTTTGAGCTCGGTTTCACCACCATAGACACCGCAGATGTTTACTCCCGTTGGGCAGATGGCGTTCCACACGGCACTTCAGAAAGAATTATTGGTAAATGGATGAAAGAACGCAAATTACGCGATAAAATTACTTTAATTACTAAAGGTGGATCCAGTTTACAACCCGGAGGGCCAAAAAATAATACGCAAGATTATCTTACCGGTGCAGTTCAGGATTCACTTTCGAGACTGCAAACCGATTATATAGATTTATATTTTACGCATTTTGATGATGGAGAAACCCCTGTGGAAGAAGCCCTGGAAGCTTATCAAAAGTTTATAAAAAAAGGAGAAATAAAGCATATTGGTGCTTCAAACTTTTCTGCAGAAAGATTACAAAAATCCCTGGATGTAGCCACTGAGAAAAACTTACCGGCTTATGAAGTTTTTCAGCCTGAATACAATTTAATGGTGCGTGATAAATTTGAAGGGGATATTAAAGAAATTTGCACCAGGAATAACTTAGGCGTAATTCCTTATTTCTCACTCGCCAGCGGATTTTTAACCGGGAAATACCGAACTAAAGAAGATTTTGAAGGCAAAGAGCGTAAAATGTTTGCCGATAAATTCCTGAATAATCGTGGTAAAAAAATCCTGAAATCCCTTGATAAAATTTCAGAAAAACATGATGTTTCGCAAGCTGCTGTTGCTCTTGCCTGGTTAATAAACAGACCCGGAGTAAGTGCCCCAATTGCCAGCGCTACTAAGTCTTCACATCTTAAATCCTTTACCGAAGCGGTAAAGATCTCTCTTTCTAATGAAGATATGGAGATTTTAAATAAGACCAGTGAAGAGTAGAAATACTATATAGAGATTGCTTCAGCTAAAAGCTCTTCACACAACAAAATTATTCAGTGTAACTTACTTTTATCCATTAGTATAAGAGAACGTCATGCTGAACTCGTTTTAGCATTTAACAAGATAATACTTAAGCTAAACTTAGACCCTGAAACCAGTTCGGGGTGACGTCTAATCCACAATTTAAAAATTTACATCAGCATATTTAATTACCTTAAAACCTTTACCAATTCAGCGAAATCAACTTTTTGTTGCTCGCCAGATTTCATATTTTTCAGAGTAAATTTTTCAGCTTCCATTTCTTCCTCTCCAGCAAGAATTACAAATGGAATTTCGCGCTTGTTGGCATAATTCATCTGCTTTTTCATTTTGGCTGCATCTGGAAATAGTTCAGCAATAACACTTTCGTTTCTCAATTTATTTACTGCTTTTAGCGCGTAAAGTGCTTCTTTATCACCAAAATTGATAAAAAGTGCCTTGGTGTTTTGGGTAACAGCTTCAGGAAAAAGATTGAGTTCTTCCAGTACCAGGTAAATTCGGTCCAGGCCAAAAGAAATTCCCACGCCACTCATATCTTTTAAGCCAAAAATTCCGGTAAGATCGTCGTAACGGCCACCGCCACCAATTGAGCCCATTTTTACATTTTCGGGAGCCGAAACTTCAAAAATTGCGCCGGTATAATAATTGAGTCCGCGGGCAAGAGTAACATCTAAGTCAAGTTTTGCAGTTTTTAAAGGCATCTCCTGGATAGCTTTTTCAACAAATTCCAGTTCTTTAATTCCTTCCATACCGGTTTCCGATGAACTCAGGATTTCTTTAATTCCGGCTATTTTTTCAGTAAAATTACCGTGTAATCCAAAAATTGGCTGGATTTTTTCAATAGCAGTTTCAGAAATACCTTTTTGCAGCATTTCTTTTTTAACGCCCTCTTCCCCTATTTTATCCAGCTTATCTAGGGCAACAGTAAAATCTATAAGTTTGTCTTTTTCACCAATCACTTCAGCAAAACCAGATAATACTTTTCGGTTATTGATTTTAATGGTTACACCTTCCAATTTTAATGCTGAAAAAACGGCATCGTATAATTGTACGAATTCAACTTCCTGCCACAAGCTTTTGCTTCCAACAACATCGGCATCACATTGAAAAAACTCTCTAAATCGTCCTTTCTGCGGCCTATCGGCTCTCCAAACCGGTTGAATCTGGTAGCGCTTAAACGGAAAATCTATTTCATTTTGATGTTGCACCACGTACCGGGCAAAAGGCACCGTAAGATCGTAGCGGAGGGCTTTTTCACTAATTGAAGAAGTAATCTTTAAGCTATCTCTTTTTTCATAAGCTTCGTTATCTGCTTTTTTAAGAAAATCTCCGGAATTTAGAATTTTAAAAATTAAACGGTCTCCTTCTTCCCCATATTTTCCCATCAGGGTATCTGAGTTCTCGAAACTTGGAGTCTCTATTGGCTGAAAACCAAACTTTTTAAATTCGGTTTTAATTACATCAAAAATATAATTTCTTTTGGCAACTTCGGCCGGGTTAAAATCTCGAGTTCCTTTTGGAATAGAAGGTTTTTGTGCCATACAATCTTGAGGAATAGTTTCCTTTTTTAGTTTAAAGTTAACGCCGCAAACCGGCTGAAACATTGCTGCAAATATCTTAAATTTTACCCGAACCCAAACAAATTTCAGATTTTAAGTAACATTCTGCTACTTATGAAGTCTAATTAAATAGCACTGAAAAAACATTCTATGTTCGGGTTATTAAAAGAAAACATAAGCATCGCTTTTAATTCCATTAAAAGTCAGCTACTTAGAACTATTCTTACAGTTTTAATTATTGCCATTGGGATAACTGCTCTGGTTGGGATTTTAAGTGCGGTTACCGCGCTGGAAAACACAATTAGCAGCGATTTTGCCTCAATGGGTGCAAATACTTTTAATATTCAGCGGTACGATTTCAATTCACAGCGACAGGGTGGCGGGGAAGTTGAAAAAATTAATCCTATAATTAGTTATAGGGAAGTGAAAAAATTTGAAGAAAATTTTCAATATCCTAAAGCACAAACTGCAGTTTCCTTTACGGGAACTACTGTTGCAGAAGTTAAATATATTAATGAAAAAACCGATCCTGAAGTACGTGTAATTGGCGTGAACGAAAATTTCCTGGAAAATTCTGGGTTAAATGTAGAAGCAGGACGTGAATTCAACATTTTTGATATTCAGAATAATAATAATGTAGTAGTGCTTGGAGCCGATTTTGCCAAGCCCGAAGGTCTTTTTAAAGGAGCAGATCCTATAGACAAAATTATTAGCATTAGAGGAGCAAAATTTAGAGTTATTGGGGTTTTGGAATCAAAAGGCTCTACTTTTGGAAACAACCAGGATTTACGTGTTTTAATGCCTATTCAATTGGCGCGGTCTATGTTTACCCAACCTCAGATAAATTATGCGGTAAGCGTTAAAGTTGACGATAAGGAATTGTTAGAAGGCGCGCAAGACGAAGCTATTTTAACTTTCAGGAATATACGGAAATTGAATCCCATGGAAGAAAATAATTTTGGGATGGAACGCAGTGACGATCTTATTAACCGCATTTTCTCTATTACCAGTTATCTTAATTTTGCAGCCTGGATAATTTCTATAATTACCATTTTTGGTTCATCAATCGCTTTAATGAATATTATGTTAGTGAGTGTAACCGAAAGAACGCGAGAAATTGGAGTAAGAAAAGCCTTAGGTGCAAAGCGAAAAACTATAGCTACCCAATTTTTTATGGAAACACTTATAATTGGACAAATTGGTGGAATTGTAGGTATTATCTTCGGAATATTAATTGGGATGGCCGTTTCTGCCGCAGCCGATTTTAACTTTACCACGCCCTGGGTGGCTATGATTTGGGCTACTGCTATAACTATTCTTGTAGCCATTTTAGCCGGAAGTTATCCCGCCGCCAAAGCAGCCAGGCAGGATCCCATTGAGTCGCTTAGGTATGAGTAGTGAGTAGTGAATAGTGAATAGTGATTTTTCTTTAAATGTAATCCCTTAAAAAAGGCATAAATAGGAAGCCCAAGTTTTACTGTTTTCAGCCTTTTCTTATACTAACCTTTATATTAATTTATTCCAGTTAGTATTCCAGGATTCTACAAAGCTTATTTGCTTTCTACCATATTATCAAAATACTTATAGAGCTCACCCTTTGTGATATTGGCTCCCTGCTTAATTAACGCGAAAATATCTTTATTTCTATCGTCACTTAATGCTTTAGATGAAGTATAAATATTCACAGATTCGTCAAGCAAATTAGTCTGTAACCAGCTGTAGCCTTTTCGGGTAGTTAGATCTACTCCTTCATGTTTAATTTTAATGGCAATAAGATGAATAGTAACTTCGGTAATATGAAATAAATAGATTTGATTTGCAGAAAAGTGCTCCAGATATTCTACTTTATTAAGAACCCCTTCCCAAATTAGATCGCTAAAAACATCAAGTTCCTGCTCTGCAGCCTTTGGCTTGTTCTTTTTAATATCTTCCCACTCATCTGCAGTAATAGATTGTGTAGCAAGGAAATTAATAAATTCCTGCTTCATTTCTTCAAACTGCTCTTTGGTTAATCTGGAATATTTCATTTTGGTAAAAATTAAAATTAACTTTCAAATTCCATATATTTAAAATCGTCATTCTAAATTTATTTCGGAATCTAAATATTTGGAATGCCAACATGTTAGAAGCTGAAACCAGTTCAGCTTGACGATAATAAAGATCCCTAGCTTTGTCGGGATTAATTCGACCAACTAATTTACGGCGTAGCTTCGCTACTTGTAAATTAGGGTCTCATTAGAATAAGAAAAGCCCACTACTGGAGCGGGCTTTTAACTTTGTAAAAAAATAAATTAAGCTTCAGCTACAACATCAAAATTGTAAGTAGAAATCACTTCACGATGAAAACGTAAAGTTGCTTCGTACTGTCCTAATCTCTTGATGTTACCACCAGCTATAGTAATATATTTCTTATCGATTTCAATGCCTTCTTTTGCAAGAGCATCGGCTAAATCTGCATTGGTGATAGATCCAAATAATTTGTCTCCTGCACCGGCTTTAGCTGTTAACTTAACTTCTACATTATTAAGTTTTTCAGCTTGCTTTTTAGCTTCGTCGATAAATTTTTGCTCTTTATAAGCTCTTTGTTTCAGGGTCTCCGCCAAAACTTTTTTAGCTGAAGGAGTTGCAAGATGTGCATATCCCTGAGGTATAAGATAATTTCTACCGTAACCGTTTTTAACGTTTACAACATCATCTTTAAAGCCTAAATTATCTACGTCTTGTTTAAGTATCAATTCCATAATTGCCTCTTTTTATTTTAGTAAATCACCAACATATGGCATTAACGCAAGGTGACGTGCTCTTTTCACAGCAACAGCCACTTTTCTTTGGTATTTTAAAGAAGTTCCTGTTAAGCGACGAGGCAATAATTTTCCCTGCTCGTTTACGAAACTCATTAACCAGTCTGGATCTTTGTAATCTATATACTTAATTCCAGATCGCTTAAAACGACAATACTTTTTCGTTTTACTGGTCTCTATATTAAGAGGAGTAAGATACCTAATCTCTCCGTCTTTTTTTCCTTTTGCTTGTTGTTCAATAGATGTAGCCATACTTACGCTTTTTCTTGTTGTCTTCTATTTCTTCTTTTCTCAGCCCAGGCGATAGCGTGTTTGTCTAACTTTACAGTTAAATAACGCATCATACGCTCGTCTCTTCTAAAAGCAAGTTCCAACGGCTCTATAGCCTCTCCTGGAGCTTTGAATTCAAACAGGTGATAAAACCCGCTTTTTTTGTGTTGAATTGGATAGGCTAATTTTCTAAGCCCCCAATCTTCTTTCGATACCATCTCGGCCCCTTTAGAAACAAGAAATTCTTCGTATTTCTGAACTGTCTCCTTTATCTGCTCATCAGATAAAACGGGATTCAAGATGAAAACAGTTTCATAAGTGTTCATAAAAATTTACTTTAAATTTATTTGGCTGCAAAAGTAACTCAATTATTTCTATTATCAAAGCTTAAAAGTAAACTACCATATAGTAATTTAAAGAGGCATTAATAAAGAAAAAAGGTTTGATTTTTAAGTCAGGTTTCAGAATATTTAGATTTTGATTAAACCAGTTTTGGAATAAAAAATTAGAATATTTTAACACCAGGGTTAAAGCACTTCATTTCTTACTACAAAATGAAAGATAAGCTTGAAATTTCACCTATGATTTTAAAGTTTATCTTGTGATTTAAGTATTTTATGTTTAATATTGTTATTACTTAACCTAACTACTGTGGAAGAAATTTTACTCAAATGTATTGTTGTTGATGATTCCAGCTTGCAGCGATTATCTATCGTAAAGTTGATAAAAGACCATGCTAATCTTAAGCTGGTTGCCGAGTACAATAACGCTATTGAAACTAAAAACGGCCTGCTCGATAATGAAATAGATTTGATATTTCTTGATATTGAAATGCCCGTATTAACAGGTTTTGAACTTCTTGACGATCTTCCCAACAAACCACAAATTATCTTTGTAACCGGGAAAACACAGTATGCTTTTAAAGCTTTTGATTATGATGCCGTAGATTATATTCATAAACCGGTAACTAAAGAGCGTTTTAATAATGCCGTAAATAAGGCGATAAATCTTTACAAATTAAAACACCAGATCTCTGCACCACCAGAAGATGAAGATTATATTTTTGTAAAAAGCAATCTTAAAAACCGAAAGGTTTTCCTCAATAAATTAAAATATATCCAGGCCCTGGGAGATTACGTAAAATTTGTTACCGAGAAAGAAAATTTTGTAGTTCTCGCTACCATGAAATCTTTTGAAGAGCAACTTCCCAACGATAAATTTCTGCGAACCCATAAATCTTATATAGTAAACCTTGATAAAATTGAGCGATACAATTCTAAGAACATCGAAATAGATAAGCAGAAATTACCACTTAGCCGTCACAAGAAAAGCAATTTGGTTGAAGCTTTAAGTGCGATTCAGTAAATTCTAATTACCCTACATCCTATTATACTATCATCAACCTGAACTATTTTTAGGTTTTAACTTGTTACCACAATAGATCCTGAAACAAGTTCAGGATGACATCCAGGAAAAATCAGTCTAATTATATAGGATCCACATTAATCACCACTTTAACACTTCTAAAAGCGCCAATAGCATTAAAACTTCCCATAATTTTTTGCAGTACTTCTTTTGTTTTCCCTAAAGATTGTTGCTGCGGAATTTTAAGCAAAATATTTTTATAATATTCGTTTCTAATTCTGGCTACGGGTGGAAACTCGGGACCAAGAACGTTCTCTTTAAAAACGTTTTTCATTCCTGCGGCAAGCCAATCTGCAGCATCATTGGTTTTCGAAAAATCACGACATTTTAATGTAATTCTTATTAAACGATGAAAAGGCGGATATTTATAATTATACCGCTCTTCTAATTGGTCTTTGTACATTCCCGCATAATCTCCCATGGAAACCTGCTGAATAATCTGGTGATGCGGATTGTAACTTTGAATTAAAACTTTTCCACGCTTTTTTGTTCTTCCTGCCCTTCCCGCAACTTGCAGCATCAACTGGAAACTGCGTTCATGGGCTCTAAAATCAGGGAAATTCAGCAAATTATCAGCATTCATAATTCCCACCAGGTTTACTTTTCTAAAATCGAGACCTTTGGTAAGCATTTGAGTTCCTATTAAAATATCTATTTCCTGTTGTTCAAAGGCATTTATTAATTTTTCATAGGCATATTTTCCGCGGGTGGTATCCTGGTCCATTCTCGCGGTTTTATATTCGGGAAAAATGGCTTTTAATTCAGTTTCAATTTGTTCAGTTCCAAAACCTTTGGTGGTAATTTCAGAACTATCGCAAGCCATACATTTCTTTTGCATCGCAATATGATAGCCGCAATAATGGCACCGTAACTGGTTGTTATGGCTGTGATAAGTTAAACTCACATCGCAGTTAGGGCATTGTGGAGAATGACCGCAAGTATTGCATTCCAACACAGGAGAAAAGCCCCTGCGATTTTGAAATAAAATTACCTGTTCCCCTACATTCAGGGTTTCTTTAATTTCCGAGAGCATTCTATCAGAAAAATGCCCCTTCATCTCCTTCTTTTTATATTTTGTTTTTATATCTACAATTTCCATTTCGGGTTCCAGGACATCACCATATCTTCGATTTAATTCTACCAAAGCATATTTATGATGTTGTGCGTTAAAATAAGATTCTAAAGAAGGAGTAGCCGATCCCAAAATAGTTTTCGCTTTAAAGAAATTCGCCAAAACCACGGCCGCATCCCTGGCGTGGTATCGTGGGGCAGGATCAAATTGTTTAAAAGAAGTTTCGTGTTCTTCGTCTACCACCACTAAGCCGAGATTTGCGAAAGGAAGAAAAATTGAAGAACGGGCGCCAATCACTATCCTCGCTTTTTCTGAATCTTCTAAAATATGCCGGTACACTTCTACCCTTTCATTTACCGAATATTTACTGTGATAGACCAAAACTTTATCTCCAAAATAAGCTCGCAACCTTTCAATTAACTGGGTGGTTAAGGCAATTTCAGGCAAAACATAAAGTGCCTGTTGGCCATTCTCAATAACCTCTTCTATAAGTTTGATATAAATTTCAGTCTTCCCTGAGGAAGTAATTCCGTGGAATAAACAAACCTCCTGTTCTTTGAGACCTGCCTTTATTTCTGAAAAAGCTTTCTGTTGAATTTCACTTAACTGAATCCCTGTTTCTGAAGCATTGCCATTAAACGTAACTCTATCGGTTTTTTCGTAATATTCCTCGAGAATTTTCTTAGTGATCAGGCTCTTTATAATCGTTGCCGAAACCCCTGATTTTGCGCTTAAATCTTTTACTTTTAATGGTTTTTTATGCTGTGCTTTAATGCTGAAAAAACTTAGTAAAGCTTCTTTCTGCTTTGGGGCTTTTTCTAAATCATCCAGAAGGCGATGCATTTCGGTTTCATTATCATAAACCGGGTTCAATTTTACAAAGCGCATTTTTTTCGGCTTATACTGCTCATAAATTTCCTGGTTAAGAACCACCAAACCTTTTTCTACCAGGGCATTTATTACCGGTAATACTGCTTTTTTATCCAGGATTTTCATCACTTCCTGGATTTTTACCGAAGACTGTCGCTGCAAAGCTTCAATCACCAAAAACTCTTCATCTTTAAGCTGATTTTCATCTATTTCAGCATCTTTAATTAGCTGTACAATACTTTCACTTTCCAGTAAAAACGCACCGGGTAAAGCAGCTTTAAGAACATCGCCTTCAGCACACATATAATAGGAAGCAATCCAGGCCCAGAATTTTAGTTGATGTGCTGTAACCAACGGACTTTTATCTAAAATCTGGTTAATAGGTTTAGCCTCGTAAACCTGCGGCGGATTTTGATGAATTTTCCCAACAATAGCGGTATATACTTTCGATTTTCCAAAGGGAACAGCAACTCGCATTCCTTCTTCCAAAAAATCGGCTTCAACTTTACTTATTGAATACGTGAAGCGTTTTTGTAAGGGCAGCGGCAAAATTACATCTATAAAATAGGCCATATGGAAATTGAAAGTTTACTCAAAAATAAAAACCATCCTTAAATAAGAATGGTTTTAATGTTTTAAATTTTAGAAAGTTTTTATTCGGCTCTTTCCCAAACCTTAGTTTTGTAGAAAAAGGCGATATAACCTCTTACATTTAGTTTATCGGGATTGTTTTCATCAACCCAAATTTTACCTTTATATTCTTTCCCAGATTTTGGATCTATTAAGGTTCCATTTATATATTCGTCGCCATCTTTTTCAAAGTCACGAATTACATTTAGGCCTTCTATAGGTTTGTTTTTAAGCTCGCCAGGGCATTCGGTGCATTTTTGGTCACGATCTTCTTCTTTAGTAATTTTTATCACTTTACCGTGAACTGCATCGTCTTTTTCATAAATCTCTATTATAGAATTTACGCGCCCGGCATCGTTTACTACCTTCCATTTACCAAAAACCCCTTGCGCATGGATTCCTGAAGAAATCAGTAAAAATCCACAAATTAGTAGGTTAAGTAAGTTGAGTTTGGTTGTCATTCTATTCTTGTTTTATTGTTTACCCAGCATTCCTTCTTTAAGGTCATCATCTGCCGGATCGTTAGAAAGCCAAATTCCAAATAAAGCCTTTTTAAACTCCATTCCTTCAATTGAACCGCTTTCTTTTCCGTTTCTATAAATTACTGAACCTCTTGATGGTAAATAAACAATATCAAACACATCTTCTTTATTAATTTCATCTTTAAAAAAGCTGATGAACTTTTTT
This sequence comes from Salegentibacter agarivorans, assembly GCF_900113135.1. Classification (GTDB taxonomy): domain Bacteria; phylum Bacteroidota; class Bacteroidia; order Flavobacteriales; family Flavobacteriaceae; genus Salegentibacter; species Salegentibacter agarivorans. The sequence goes on from NZ_FOOH01000038.1 coordinate 16,015, forward strand.
ATTTCTGCTGAAATTGGGGCTGTATTTCCACCGGTTGAGCTTTCAAAACCTTCAGTAACCGCGTCAATCATTCGGTCGCTGGTAATCATTTTTGAAACTATGTGCAATCTTATTGCCATAGCTTCATCTTTATTCATTATTTCTGAAGCATTTCCAGATTTATTTTTAAGGTAAAGTCCGCCGGCATACATATCCATCCAAAACTTTTCTCTAACTCCGGCGCCATTCAGCGTCATTGTTTCAGAGCCATATTCTAAAGTAGCAGGTAAAGTAGCACCTCCAATTTCGGTTTGTGCTGAAGTTAAATTTAAGCCGAAAACGGCTACTAATACAACTAGTAATTTTTTCATTTCTAATGTGGTTTTAGGTTGTTAAGTTATTTAATTTTTTTCTTCATTTTTATTAAAGAAGCATTTAATTCAAATCCTAAGAGCAATATATTAGAATTTAACCAGATATACACCATTAAAATTAGCAATGCCCCAATAGAACCATATAATTCGTTATACGCTGAAAAGTTTTCTATATACAACCCAAAGAAATAAGTGGTTATAATTATTAATAAAGTAGTAAAAAAGGCTCCTATAGAAAAGAATCTTGCCTGCCTGGCTTCTTTAGTGCCAAAATAATATAACATGGCCACTACAATATAAATTAGTAAAACAAACCCAACATATTTTACAATGGCAGCGCCTCCATCTGTTGCCAGGCCTAAATCCTTTAAATCGTCCATTGCATAAGTTAAATAGACTACCAGTATAATGGTAAGAAGCAACAACAATGCCATAATAAGCGATATTCCCACGGCTACCAGGTATTGTCTAATTATAGACCTGTTGGCGTTAGTATGGTAAGAAAATTCAAACCCGGTAAAGATCGCGTTTATTCCATTGGTCATTAAAAATATAGAAACTATAAAAGCAATAGAAAGTAGTCCACCTCGCGGCGTATTGGCAATATCCAGCAAAATATCATTAAAATATTCCTGGGTGTCTGGAGGTAATAAAGATTCCATAAAAAGCAGGAATTGCAGCTGGAAGTCGTCTATAAACTGGATATAGGGAATTAAGTTAAGCATAAACAGCAAGAACGGAAACAGCGCCATAAAAAAACTAAATGCAATGGCACTTGCCCTGGTAGAAAAGGTTCCTTTAATAATTCCTCCCGAATAAATTTCCCAAAGATCGTATAGCGATAGGCCATCAAAGCCGGGCAAAATTATAGCCCTGGTCTTTCTCTCCCACCAATTTGAAAATTGTTCTAATTTAGACAGAAAGGCTTTTTTTGGAGCCATACCTTATATTGCTTTTAAGCTAAGATCTAAGTTATAAACCGAATGCGTTAACGCACCACTGGAAATATAATCTACGCCGCATTCTGCATATTTACGGGCCGTATCCAGGGTGATTCCGCCGCTGGATTCTGTTTGGCATTTACCATTAATAAGTTTTACCGCGCTACGGGTATCTTCATAATTAAAGTTATCTATTAGAATACGGTGAACACCTTCATTTTCTAAAATTTCTTTAATTTCCTTTAAATTTCTCGCTTCAACAATTATTTTAAGATCAAGTTTATTGCTCTTAAGGTAATCTTTAGTTTTGTTAATTGCCTTAGAAATTCCGCCGGCAAAATCTATATGATTGTCCTTTAACATGATCATATCATACAAAGCAAACCTATGATTCTCCCCTCCGCCAATTTTTACTGCCCATTTTTCCAGCGCTCTAATCCCTGGAGTGGTTTTTCGGGTATCCAAAATTTTAGTATTAGTACCTTCCAGTTTTTGAACAAAAGTATTTGTTTTGGTAGCTATGGCGCTCATTCTTTGCATAGCGTTTAATACTAATCTTTCGGCCTTTAAGATTGATTGTGAACTCCCTTCAACAAAAAAAGCCACATCTCCCCTTTGTATAGTTTTACCGTCTTTAAGTAAAACTTCAACTTTTAACTCGGGGTCTACTTTATCAAAAACCTGAAGGGCAAAATCTACTCCTGCCAAAATCCCTTTATCTTTCACCAGGAGTTTAGCTTTTCCTATAGCTTCTTTAGGAATACAGGCCAGAGAGCTATGATCACCTTCTCCAACGTCTTCTCTAAGCGCATTTTCAATAATTAGGTCTATTTCTTTTTCAAATTGTTCTTTTGAGATCATTTGCAATACTTATTTTTGTAAATGTAGCAAAGTCTGCGTTAAATATACCGAATGACCATAAAATTACTCTGCATAGGAAAGACTGATAACAGGGAGCTTAAACAGCTTATTGAAGTTTATAAAAAACGCCTTCAGTTTTATAATAAATTTGAAATTGAAATTATCCCCGATCTTAAAAAGACGAAAAACCTTGATGAAAATCAACAAAAGGAAAAAGAAGGGGAATTAATTCTGGCTAAAGTTCAGAATTCAGATTTCCTGGTGCTTTTAGATGAAAACGGAAAAGAATTTTCTTCAGAAAAATTTTCAGTATACATTCAAAAGCGATTAAATAGTGGGCTCAAGCAACTTATTTTTGTAATTGGTGGGCCTTATGGTTTTTCTGAAGCGATTTACCAAAGAGCCAATTCTAAAGTAGCACTCTCGCAAATGACTTTCTCTCATCAAATGGTAAGACTTTTCTTTACCGAACAGCTTTACCGCGCTTTCACCATCTTAAAAAACGAACCCTATCACCATCGCTAAAAATAACTATGGAACTTGTATTCGCCACGCATAATAAAAATAAACTTATTGAAATTAAAGCACTTTTACCACATTACATCAAACTTCTCTCTTTAGATGATATTGGTTGCGATGAGGAAATTCCGGAAACTGCCGATACTATTGAAGGTAATGCAATTTTAAAAGCAGAATATGTTAAAAACCGATACGGTTATGATTGTTTTGCAGATGATACCGGGCTGGAAGTTGAAGCGCTAAATGGAAAACCGGGGGTTTATTCTGCTCGTTTTGCAGGAGAAAATAAAGATGATGCCGCAAATGTGAAAAAATTACTTAGCGCGTTAGAAGACAAAGAAAATAGAGCCGCACAATTTAAAACTACCATTGCTTTAAATTTAAACGACAGGCAAAATCTCTTTACAGGAATTTGCAAAGGCGAAATTATAAAAGAAATACGCGGAGAAAAGGGTTTTGGTTATGATCCTGTGTTTAAACCAACTGATTTTGAGAAGACTTTTGCCGAAATGAGCCTTGGTGAAAAATCAGAAATAAGTCATCGTGGAAAAGCCTTTAGAGAGCTAATCGCCTATCTTTCAAAATAAAAGAACTAGATAGGTGTATATTGCTATGTAAGCCGTACCTTTGCCGCTTATTTAATTTTTTATATGAACAAATTTGAACAATTAGGTTTAAACCCTTCTATTCTTAAAGCAGTCGAAGAAATGGGTTTTACAAGCCCAAGTGAGATACAGGAAAAAGCGATTCCTGTTTTACTAAACGAAGATACCGATATGGTGGCATTGGCCCAAACCGGTACAGGAAAGACAGCTGCTTTTGGATTCCCGCTTATCCAGAAAATAAACGTAAGTAAAAAACATACCCAGGCATTAATTCTTTCACCAACACGTGAACTTTGCCTGCAAATTACCAACGAATTAAAGAATTACTCGAAGTTTGAAAAAGGTCTTAATCCGGTTGCTATTTATGGTGGGGCCAGCATTACAGACCAGGCCAGACAAATTGAACGTGGAGCTCAAATTATTGTGGCTACCCCGGGACGTATGCAAGATATGATAAATCGTAATCTTGTAGATATTTCTAAAATAGAATACTGTGTTTTAGATGAAGCAGATGAAATGCTAAATATGGGCTTCTTTGAAGACATTAAAGCAATTCTTTCTCATACTCCAAAAGAAAAGCATACCTGGTTATTCTCTGCAACTATGCCTAAAGAAGTTGCAACAATTGCCAAGAAATTTATGCGTACGCCTATTGAAATTACTGTAGGTTCTAAGAACCAGGGAACATCTAATGTTTCCCACGAGTTTTACCTGGTAAATTCAAGACAACGTTACGAAGCTTTAAAAAGACTGGCAGATGCCAATCCAGATATCTTTTCGGTTATTTTTTGCCGAACAAAAAGAGATACTCAAAAAGTAGCTGAAAAACTTATTGAAGACGGATACAGCGCTGCAGCTTTGCACGGTGACCTTAGTCAGAACCAAAGAGATTTGGTGATGAAAAGTTTTAGAAATAAGCAAATCCAGATGTTGGTTGCAACAGATGTTGCTGCCCGCGGAATTGATGTAGATGATATTACTCACGTAATCAACTACCAACTTCCTGATGAGATTGAAACGTACACTCACCGTAGTGGTCGTACCGGTCGTGCTGGCAAGAGCGGAGTTTCTATGGTTATTGTTACCAAAAGTGAAATGCGTAAAATTAAAAGTATTGAGCGTATTATTCAGCAGAAATTTGAGCAAAAAGATATTCCTGACGGAATGGAAATTTGCCGCGTGCAGCTGTTTCACCTTGCAAACGATATTAAAGAAACCAAGATTAATCACGATATAGATGCGTATCTACCGGGAATTAATGAGGTTTTAGAAGATTTTACCAAAGAAGAACTTATTAAGAAATTCTTTTCTGTAGAATTTACTCGTTTCTTCAATTATTATAAAAATTCTGAAGGTTTAAGTTCTCCCTCAGCTCCTGCAGATGGTGGTGGTTCTGGAGATTCTACACGTTACTTTATAAATGTAGGTGCAAAAGATGATTTTGACTGGATGAGCTTAAAGGATTTCCTTAAGGCTACTTTAGATCTTGGTCGTGACGATGTTTATAAAGTTGATGTAAAAGACAGCTTCTCTTTCTTTAATACCGATGCAAAAAATACCGAAACTGTTTTAAGCACCTTTAAAGACTTTAAACACCAGGGTAGATATATTAATGTTGAAGAAACTACTGATACCGGCGGACGTGGTAAACGCGGCGGCGGTGGCGGTGGCGGCCGAAAAGGCGGAAAATTCAACAAAGGCGGCGGCAAACCAGACTTTAAAGGAGGTGGGCGTAGACGTTCAGACGATTTTAAAGGTGGTTCTGGAAAAGGAAAGAAATCTGGAAACCGAAGCAAAAACATAGAAAGCTCTATTAAAAGAAGACGGAGCAAAAATTAAATTCACATCTGGCGCCTAAATTTTCAATTATGGCATTGTTTTTTATAAGTATTTTATAATTTAGGCGCCAATTGTTATGAAGAAATTCCTTTTTACCTTTTTACTACTTTTTTTAGCTTTTCAGGCATTTTCACAGGATGTTGTATCGGGAACCGTTATGAACGCTGCAGATGATAAACCTATTGAAAAAGTCCATATTGTAAACCTAAACCAAGTTAAAGGTGCCGTTAGTGAAGAAGACGGATCCTTTGAATTACAGGCCACAGTTAACGATACTCTCTATTTTTCTTATCTTGGATTTAGACCTATAAAAGTTAGGGTTACCAACGACTGGCTGAAATATGGAAATGTAAAGGTTAAAATGACCGAGTTGGGAATTGCTTTAGAAGAAGTGGTTTTAAAACCGGTTACTCTTACCGGATATTTAGAGATTGATGCCAGAAACATTCCTATTTATGAGAATAACCGCTATAGCATCTCGGGCTTAAATGCCGGTTACGAAGGTGGAGATAATTCTGCTAGTGCGGTTTCCCGTACTTTGGGCGCTATCTTTAATCCTGCCGATTTGATGCATAATATTTTTGGAAAAAAACCAAAGCAAATGCGAAAATTAAGGCAAATGAAAGAAGATGATGAAATAAGAACACTTCTACGTAATAAATTTGACAGAGAAACTCTTATCGCACTTCTTCCAATTAATAAAGTAGAAATTGATGAAATCTTACAGCGCTGTAGCTATTCTAAAGATTTTTTAAGATCGGCAAACGATTTGCAAATTTTAGACGCTTTAAGCGGTTGCTACGAAGAATACAGGGTTTTACAAAGAAATTAAACCTTCACTCCTTTTTCCATAGTGGTTTTTAAACTAATTAGGCCTTTTTCGAGATCCTGACCCATTAATTTATCGGCACTATAAAACAAACTTATTACTGAAAGTGGAAACGGTAAATTACCGCGAATTCCCCAAACTACTTTAGATTTTCCCGGTTCCAGTTCTTTTGCTGCAAAATAAGTAAGCATACTCACTTTTACCGGTTTCACAAATAGCACGCGAGTCTCAAAAACTCTTGGATGTTTTACTTTTATAATTTTTTGAAGCCCTTCCCCTATTTCATTATTCTTACTTTTCCAGTAAATAGCCGCTCCTAATTTTCCATCCTCACCTTTATGCTTTAAAACTGCTTCAGGATGTTTTGCAAACCAGGGCACCCAAAGCGGATGTTTCTTTAATTGCCGTACATAACTAAAAACCAAGTCACGTGGGGCATTTATTACCATTGTTCGGCTAATGTCATACCTTTTCTTTGCCCAGGCATGGAGAAAAGCTATAAAAGTAATAAAGGCAATAAGTAGGTAAAAAAAGAGGGTCATTAGAAAAAATTATTCAACTAATTTAATGATTTTCTGTATTGAATTGCGCTATAATTGAATCTGAATTTTTAATACATTTTTTTAGCCATTCATATTTCAGGTTAATTTTATCTTCTTCAGAAAGTTGCCAGTTAATTTCACTGCTTTTTAACCTGGAAGTAATGCTTTGTAAAATAATAGCTGCAGAAACCGAAATATTTAGACTTTCAGTAAAACCAAACATGGGAATATTCAACCTGCAATCGGCCTCATTTAAAGTTTCATCACTTAAACCTTCTTTTTCGGTTCCGAAGAAAATAGCTGAAGGTTTTTCTATATTAAAATCTTTTAGAGCTGTGCTTTCTCCATAAGGTGTAGTTGCCACAATTTGATAGCCTTTTTTCCGTAATTCTTGTATGCATTCTTTTGAAGTGGAATACCTGTTTACATCTACCCATTTTTGGGCACCCATTGCGATTTCGCGATCAATTCTTTTAGGTTTGCGTTCTTCTATTACGTGAATATTCTGAATTCCAAAAACCTCACAACTTCTAATTACTGCACTGGTATTATGTAATTGATATACATCTTGGGTTGCGACTGTAAAATGATTGGTTCGTTCTGCAATCACTTTATCGAATAAAGCAATTCGTCGCGGTGTAAGAAATGTTTCAAGATGTTCTATAAGACTGGTTTTTTGCATGGGCTAAAATTATAAAACCCCACTTGAAGCGGGACGTTTTCACGAGAATATTTTTTAAAATTTTCTACTGAAAAAAATTGAAATTATAATTCATAAAAAGTTTAAAATGAATACAAAAAAACCCGGCCTCATTTAGGCCGGGTTTTTCACTCTAACATCAACATTTAAGTTCTAAGAATTAGAACCAACATTACCTTGAGCTACAAGCGTCTCTAAATCTTCAGCACTTAAGTGCACATTTAGATAACCGTCATAGTCTAAAAGTCCGTTATAGTCAATCATATCTGCATCTTCCCCATCAAAAGCTGATACATTAGTCATACTCATTCCGGTATCACCATTCACTGCATTTAGAGAAATGGCAATATCTCCGGGAGCATCTTCAACAGAGCCCACGTGGATATGCGCAGGGTGTTCTCCACCATCAGGAGTTCCATCTAACATTATAGTTACCAGAGTTTCGCCATTTACACGTTCTTCAAACATTGCAGTTCCCATTATTCCATCAACATCTACACTTCCAAGATCATAAGAAGCAGATTCGCCGGTTAGTTCATTTTGGCCTATATCACCCTGAGCTACAATAACTCCAAGTTGATCTGCACTTAAATGAACATTTACATAACCATCATAATTTAATACATCTTCGTAACCAAATGCGGTATCATCATCAAGCATCGCAACGTGAGTCATACTCATTCCGGTAGCTCCATTTACAGGGTTAAAAGTGAAAGCTATATCGCCACCTTCAGCGGCAGTTCCCATATGGATGTGAGCAGGGTGCATTCCGTCTTCTGGAGTTCCGTCTAGCATAATAGTAGCTAAAGCTTCCCCACTCATTCTTTCTTCAAAAATCACAGAACCACTAATTCCTTCAACAGCTCTTTCTCCTAATTGGTAAGTTTTGCTTTCTCCGGTTAATTCATTTGCTCCTATATCTCCCTGGGCTACAACAGTAGCCAAATCTTCTGCACTTAGGTGAACGTTAACGTAACCGTCGTAATTCAGTACTTCTTCGTATCCAAATTCGGTATCATCGTCTAACATTTCAACCTGGGTCATACTCATTCCGGTTGTTCCGTTTACCGGATTAAAAGTGAAAGCTATATCGCCTGGGCCTTCCGTAAAAGAACCCATATGAATATGTGCAGGGTGCATTCCATCTTCAGGAGTATTATCTATCATAATAGTCGCCAGGGCAGCACCACTCATACGTTCTTCAAACATTACCGTTCCACTAATTCCTTCAACAGCTCTTTCATCAAGCTCGTAAGATTTAGTTTCGCCAGTAAGTTCATTACCACCTATATCGTTTTGAGCTACAAGAGTTCCAAGTTCATCTGCGCTTAGGTGAACATTTACATAACCATCATAATTAAGTACATCGTTATACAAAAATGCAGTACCATCGTTTAATTCCGCAACATTGGTTTTACTCATTCCGGTAGCTCCGTTCACTGATGTAAAAGTAAAAGCAATATCTCCCGGTGCTTCTACAACAGATCCTATATGAATATGTGCCGGGTGCTCACCATCCTCTGGAGTGCCATCAAGCATAATGGTTGCTAAAGCTTCACCATTTACTCTTTCTTCAAACATTATATTTCCAGAAATTCCTTCTATAGCTCTTTCTTCAAGCATATAGTTTTTAGACTCTCCGGTAAGTTCATTTTCACCGATATCTCCCTGTGCAACCAAAGTACCAAGATCGTTGGCACTGATGTGAACATTGATATATCCATCAAAATTTATAGCTTCTTCATAAGTAATACTCGTTCCATCATCTAGTGTAGAGAAAGTAGTTGTACTCATTCCGGTAGATCCATCTACAGGTTCAAAAGAAACTGCAATATCTCCACCTTCTGCAGCGGTATTATAATGAATATGTGCGGGGTGCATTCCTCCATCTGGAGTTCCCTCTAATTCCAGCTCAACGGTGGTACTGTTATCTTCATTTTCCATAAAAGTAGCTGTACCCGAAATTGAAGGATCGGCAACGGAGTAAAGTTGAAAGGATTTTGTTTCCCCCTCAAAATCATCGCCCCCTCCATCGGGGTCTACTGCATCATCATCGCTGCTGCAGCCCATAAACATAAACGGTAGTGCTATAAAAATAGCAAGTAAGAATTTTTTCATAAGTTTAAAATTTTTAAGTTATTAGTAAATTAGAGATAAGAAAAAGCAACAAAACGCTTTTTACGTTATCAAATCTATAGATAGATACGAGGGAGCTGGATTTAACGGATGTTAAGGTTTGTAAAAATGAGGCACAAATAATGTTAAAGGAATTATTAGCAGTGAAGGGAGACTTGTTTTAAACGTTATAGAATAAAATTTAAAATTGCTATTTTAAGTTAGATTAGAATTTTATATACTAAAAGATAAAAAAGAAGTTTCCAGAACAGGAATAGCGTAAAATCGAGTAGGAAGATAGGGATTAATTCCCTATCTGTCCTCTCACACCACTCAGCGTACGGATCCGTACTGAGCGGTTCCCTAATTTATGTTCTAACTTTAGAATAATAATCCAGCAGAAAAGGGTAGCCAGCCTGTCTCAGTCTGTGCGTGGTGATGGTCCTTGTGAGGATAAAGCTGTTGGCGATATGCCAGTGACTTTTCCTCGTGTTGGCATATTCCCACGCTTTCCACTTGTTCAGGCCAAGCTTGATAAGCATCTTTCCTTTCGTGCGGATGCGTTTCCATTGTTTCCAGATACACATCCTTAGACGTCGACGGTACCAGCGA
>NZ_FOOH01000013.1 GCF_900113135.1 Salegentibacter agarivorans
TTGCTAAGATGGCTTCAGAATGGAGCCAGATGCAAGAGATCGACTTTCAATATATTCAACCCGGGAAACCAACCCAGAATGCTTTTATAGAGAGATTCAATGGAACATATCGAAGAGGCGTTCTCAATAAGTACCTCTTTGAAGATCTCAATCAGGTAAGGGAACAAACCGAGACCTGGATGGAAGATTACAACAACGTAAGACCACATAATGCATTGGGAAAAATGGCGCCCGTAGCATACGCGAAAAGTCATTCTCCTGGCGGTACCGCCAGGAGAATGAAAAATGATATTTTTGGACAATCAAGCAGTTCTAATTAGGGGAAGCTTACATTAATAATTTAATACGAGAGGCCTTCCATTCTATATTCCAAATTTACAAATAGACCAATATTCGGTGTTCTCCGGACTTAAGGTTAAAAGCTTTCGCTTTTTGTTTTGATTCAATTTTGTTTCCATCAACTTCAATATTATTTCCTTCTAAAAAAACTGTAGCCGTACTATTGGGAGGAATTACCACATCATATTTTACCACCCCATTTTCTAGTTTTTCCCATTTTGATAAAATTTCTCCATAAGGCCCTTCATATCTGGCTTCAAAATGATCTAAGTCTTTTACAAATTTAGGCTTCAGTAGTACATTCTTAAATCCGGGATTTTCGTGATCAGGAAAAATCCCTCCCAGTGCTTTAAAAAACCAGGCACTGATCTCCCCAAACATGATATGATTCCTGGAAAGATCGGAATCTGCACCAATATCCCAGTTCTCCAGCAAGGTGGTCGCTCCATTCTTAATCCACCATCCCCACGAGGGATAAGTCTCTCTGGATGCTACCTCATAAGCGAGATCTTTATATCCATTTTCACTGAGCGCATTTAAAATAGTCTTTGAACCCAGTAAGCCCACATTGATATGTTTCTCATCTTCTATTACTTTTGCAGCAAGATTCTTCGCCACTAGTTCTTTTTGGTTTGCTGGAACAATCCCCCAATATAATGGAGCGCTTAATTCTGTCTGGAATCCACTTCCATAGATCCCTGTTTCTTTATTCAGGTATTTCTCATTAATAGCTAGTTTGATCTTTTCAGCCAGATCGCTATACTTTCTATTATCCTCTTCTTTACCAAGAAGTTTGGCTGTCTTTGCCAAAATATTTGCATCTACATAATAGTAGATAGAGGAGGTTAATTCAACCGGAGTTTTATCCTCTACTGGAACCCAATCACCCAATCCCCAGTCCGTCAAGCCAGAAGGACTGATTTCTGTAATGTGATCTACATATAGTTTTATATTATCGTAATTTTCTTCCAATGCACGACTGTCTCCATAAAACTGGTATAGTTCCCAGGGTATTATTGCGATGGTACTGGTCCAATCAGGACCATTCCCCCAATCATACCCCCAGCCCCAAGTAGGGATAATAGAAGGCAACACCCCATTTGGCTGCTGCTCATCCCTATGGTCATCCATCCATTTTTCATACACTGTAATTCCGTCATAATTATATAAACCCGTTTCTATGGCTATATGAGCATCCCCTGTCCAACCGTTTTTTTCTCGCTGAGGGCAATCTGTTGGGTAGCCAAAAAGATTGGATAAATATGAAGCATTGGTGGCTTCCCATATTTTATTGATTATCTCATTTGAACTTTTAATTTTTCCCACTTGAGGCACATCACTATGCATAAAAATACCGGTAAGATTCTCTTTATGTAATTCAATAGGTTTATTGCTTTCTACTTCCACATACTGAAAGCCCTTATAATTGAATTTAGGCATAAAGGTTTCTTCTCCATCTCCCTTTAAAGTGAAAATATCGGTTTGAAATGGGTCAGAATCGTCCATAGGCCTGTAGTGAACATTGATATTGGACATATCAATAGCCCCCATGCTATCCAGTTGTTCCGCATGGGTGATCCTTAATTCCGTGTTTGGTTCTCCTTTGAGCTTTATTTTGCTTACACCGGAAATATTACGGCCCAAATCAAAGATGTATTTCGTATCACTAACTTTTTGTACACTGACCGGTTTAATTTCTTCTGTATTTCTAACAGGGTGTAAGCTTTGTGCCACAATGTTATCTGAAGGGGCTTCAGTCTCTATCGCATTTTTCCATGCAGAATCCTCAAAATCAGAAGAGTTCCAGTCGGTTTGTTCTAAATTTGCATTATAATGTTCGGCGGTATAAATACTATTAAAGGTAATGGGGCCGGTTGCGGTTTTCCAGTCGCTATCGGTAACAATATCCTCTGAAGTCCCATCCCTATATTGAATTTTTAAATTCATTAAAAACCTGGGGCGATTACGCCACTCGGCTTCGTGAAAATTCCATACAGCGGTAGATTGATGATTGTACCATCCATTTCCTAAAATAACCCCAAGGGCAATTTCATCTTCCTCCTGAATTTGTTTTGTTACATCGTGGGTAACATAGAGGTTCCTTTTATCAAAACGGGTGTAAGTTGGGTCTAAGCGATTATTCCCTATTTTATCCCCATTAATATGTAGTTCGAATAATCCCGCAGCAGTGATATACGCAGTAGCTTTTGTTACTTCTTTAGTAATATCAATTTCTTTTCTAAAATAGGGCGCCGGTTTTAAATCAATATCATTTAAATCGGTAATCCACGAACCTTTCCACTCTTCGTTCATTATTCCGGTTTCAAAACTGGCGACTTCTGAAGTAGCGCTCACAGCATTATCTTGGTCCAGTACTTTTATTCTCCAGAAATATTTAGTAAAAGGATTCAGAGAGGGACCATCGTAAACAGCAAGATTAACGGAATCTCTTACAGTTCCTGATTGCCAGATATTACCTTCTCCTTCTGAAACTGCTATGGAATCTGTTCCTATGTACATTTCATAGGCTACTTGGTGTACATTTTTATCCTCTGTTGCTATCTTCCATCTAAACCTTGGTTTTTCTGTATCTATACCAATAGGATCTTTTAGGTATTCGCATACAAGGTCAAATACTTTTACATCTTTATTCTCTTCGTTTTCACAAGAACTAAACACCAAAAAGATTAAAATAAATATTCTTAATTTTAAAAATTCAGTCTTCATATTATTTTTTCTAACTCCTTAGAGGTTTACTCATCAGTTTTCTATGGTGAAATTATATATACCTGAACCAGTTTCAACGATCACATTTCCTGTTTCATCTTTATTAATAATTACATCATTAAGTGAGGATAATGATCTATTTCCCTCTTTAATAGATGAAATCTCTTTCGTTGGTAGGTGAATCTTCGATGTAGTATTAACGGGGATTTCAAATTGCATTTTTATTTTTCCTTCATCCTTTTTCCAAAAAGATTTGATTTTTCCATAATAAGTTTCTAATTCTCCATTTACCATAGTCAAACCTTCATTTTCATATTGAGCTTCTACTTTTTCTGATACTAGATTGTTGTTAGTATGAGGTTTAAAAATTATTTTTTTATAACCCACTCCTTCTGGATCAGTTGCGCTATTTATTCCCGAAAGCGTTTTGTACATCCAATCACCAATAGCTCCATAGGCATAGTGGTTAAAAGAATTCATACTGGGGGTTTGGAAGCTGCCGTCTGGCTTTCTCCCATCCCATCTTTCCCATATAGTGGTGGCTCCTACGGTAACAGGGTATAACCACGAGGGGTAGGTTTTTTGCATAAGTAAAGTATATGCCAAATCATGATGACCAAACCTAGTAAGAACATGATTTAAATATGGGGTTCCTAAAAATCCGGTAGTTAAGTGGTATCCATAATTTACAATATTATCAGCTAAGCGCTTTGCCGCTTGACTCCTTAGATTTTCAGGAAGCATATTGAAATTAAGTGCTAGAACATATGCAGTTTGTGAACTTGAAACCAATCGACCGTTTGGTGTAAGATATTCTTTAGCAAACGCTTTTTTTATTTTTTTTAGTAATTCTGAATACTTTTTTACATCCTCTTCTTTTCCTAAAACCTCAGCAGTATTTATAAGATTTTGAGTAGAATGAGCGAAGAAACATTGTGCAATTAAGTACTTATCGGTTAATGCCGCCCTGCCATCGTTATCATCCTCAGGACGGTAAAACAGCCAGTCTCCAAAATGAAAACCAGTGTTCCACAAATTATTTTCACTTTCGTTTTCCATATATTGTACCCAGCCTTCCATACTTTTATATTGTTCTTCCAGTACGCGTTTATTCCCATACATGGTATACAAATCCCATGGAATAATGGTTCCTGCATCCGCCCAACCAGCAGAACCAGTAGCGTCATCTCCTAAAACGTTTGGGATGACATGAGGAATACTCCCATTTTCTAATTGTTCAGAAGCAAGATCTTTTAACCATTTCTCAAAAAAGTTATTGACATGCATGTTAAAACCCGCCGTGCGGGAAAACACTTGTGCATCACCTGTCCAGCCTAATCTTTCATCTCTTTGAGGACAGTCTGTCGGTACATCTAAAAAATTTCCTTTTTGCCCCCATTTAATATTTCGTTGTAATTGATTTAGCGACTCATTTGAAGTATAAAATGAGCCTGTTTCATCCATATCTGAATATAGAGCAACTGCAGTAAAATTTTCTGGTTTTATATATTCATTCGCAGCTTCCACCTTAACATATCTGAAGCCCTGCCAGGTAAAGTGTGGAAAAAATATTTCCTCTCCCTCTCCATTTAAAATATATGTGTTTTTCTGATCTGCTCCTCGAAGGTTTGCTGTATAGAAATTCCCGTCTTTATCTAATACTTCGGCATGGTATAGTTTTATGGTGTCTCCTTTCTTACCATTGACTTTCACCTTTACAAAACCTACTAGATTTTGACCAAAGTCAAGTACAATTTCGTTTTTTGGCGTTTTAATTATCTCTTTAGGCTCAAAAGTTTCTTGCTTTTTAACTGGTTCATTAAGAGTAGCAATTAAATTATCATAACCAAAACTCTCTACTCTTACATTATACCATTCAGAATCATTAAAACCGGGCCTCTTCCATCCTTTTTCAATTTTAGAAGCATCGGCCATTTCACCATCGTATATTTCGGAACTTTGTATGTGACTTTTACTAGATTTCCATGAACTGTCGGTAGTGATTAAATCAGTTGAACCATCGGTATATATAACATTAATTTGCATTAAAAGGCTTATATTATCGCCGTATAAATTATTATTATCCTCCCAGGCTAAAGCACCTCTGTACCACCCGCTGCCTAATATTGCTCCTACTGCATTTTCTCCGTTTTTTACCATTTTAGACACATCATACATCTGATATTGAATTCTTTCATCGTAATTAGTCCATCCAGGAGTAAAGTATTCATCTCCCACACGCTCACCGTTAATATAAGCTTCATACAATCCTCTTGAAGTTATAATGGCAGTAGCAGATTGAATATCTTTTTCTATGTCAAATTCTTTTCTGAATATTGGGCTTGGTCTTTTTCCTGAGTTTTCAGAATAGGATGCACTTATCCACTTCGCATCCCAATCATTTTTATTCAGCAAACCCATTTGCCAATAACCAATTTTACTCCAATTTGAACTTTTCCCATTTTGATCCCAAACTTTAACTCTCCAGAAATATTTATTAAAAGAAGTCACGGTTTCCCCGCTATAAGGAATATGCACTGATTGTGGAGAATTAACTTTACCACTATCCCATAGTAGTCCTTCTTCATTTTCTAAAGAATTTTTAGTACCAGCAACTTGAATTTGATAAGCAGATTGTTTTACATTTCTCTTATCAGAAGATAACTTCCACGTAAACTGGGGATGAACAATATCGATTCCCAAAGGGTTCCTTCTATTTTCCAGTAAAGTTTCCTCAACTTGAATGTTTTGTGCAAATAATATTTGCACAATAAACATAAATGACACTGTATAAATTAATTTTTTCATAATAGTTGGTTTTAAACTCTTACTGAGGGTTTTGTTCTAAATTATTTAAAGTTACTTCTCTTTGCGGAATTGGTAGTAGTAGTGAATTATCATCAATCTCATAAGCTCCAGATGGGACAATATCCCCTCTTATTTCTTTTTCCTCTTCACCATGAGTATTCATTATTTCCACGATATTATCCCTACGAAGTAAGTCATACCATCTGTGATTTTCAAACGCCAGTTCTACTCTTCTTTCTTGAAAAACAGCCTCTCTAAATTCATCTTGATTAGTTACTTCAGTCGAATTAATATCTTCTAAACCAGCTCTATTACGGACTTGATTAACTAAATCAAAAGCTTCTCCATCAGCTGAAAAGCCTTCTTCATTTAAACTTTCTGCCAACATCAACAAAACATCAGCATATCTTAATGTAGGAAAATTAACACTTGTATTTCCACTTAAATCAAACCCAAAATTATATTTAGACACATATGGTTGTTCAACAAACACCCCATTTTCATCCATAAACCCTAACGATAAAGAAGCTTCTTTTCTTAAGTCTCCTTCTTCATAGGCTTGAATCATATCACGAGTAGGGTGATTCCACCCACTTCCTGCTGCCAGAGTAGGCATTTGCGGATCCCCTGTAACAAGGTTACCTGAGTTATTTGGTGCGAACTGATATAGAAATGTACTCCCTAGCCCTTCTTCGGATCCTAGATACTGAACGGAGAAAATAATTTCTGAGTTGTCCGAATAATTGGGGTCAAAGATTTTTCGGTAACTATCGGAATCACCTGATAAAAGGCTATATTCAGTTATTTCTTGTAAAACGTTTACTGCTTCAGAGTAACTCCCCTGAGCCATATAAGCTTTTGCTAACATAGTTTTTGCTGCTCCTGAAGTTGCCCTCCCCCTATTGGCATGACCAACAGTCGGCAAATTTTCAACAGCTATAGTGAGATCCTCAATAATTGAATTAAAGATTTCCTCTTTCGATGCTCTGCCTTCAGAATGAGCATCACTAGGATTTGTCGTACTTACTAATTCTAATGGTATTCCCCCAAATTGTTGTACTAGGTGATAATAATAAAAAGCTCTTAAAAATCTTACTTCTCCTTTATACTCTTTTTTCTGTTGCTCCTCCAGATCAGAAATCCCATCGATGTAATCAAGTACAGTATTGGCTCTGGCAATTCCCGTATAGGATTTTTGCCAAAAAGTTTCAAGTGGGTCTACCGCTGACGCTGGAATTAGAAAATAGTCTACAAGGTCCCTATTCTCAAGACCTCTATCTGCATTATAATACTGGAAAGTTGTGTTATCAGATCTCATTTCTCCAAACAACCAATATTCCAGAGTAGTTAGATCTCTCAAAGGTACATACGCTCCAATTACAGCTTGCTCCATTTGTGCAGCTGTTTTAAAAAAGGAAGCATCTGTAGTATTAGATTCAGGATCTAACTCCAAAAAATCATCACTACAACTGCTTAAGGTTAACATCAAAGTACTAATCCCTAAAAGTTTAAAACAAAACTTAAGTGTTATCATATATTTAGCTTTCATAATCTACTTTTTTAAAATGAAAAATTCAATCCAAGAATAAATGTCCTAGCCAAAGGATAGGAGGTAAAGTCAACTCCAGGAGCAAGTGTAAGGCTCCCACCTCCCCTATTTGCCGAATTAGCAACTTGAGGATTCCCCCTACTATAATCGGTAATAATAAAGGCATTGTTAACACTACTATAAATCCTAGCTTGCTTAATAAAACCATTTTCTTGAAAAAAAGATTCAAAACTATAACCTAAAGTTAAATTCCGCATTCTCAGAAAAGAGGCGTCCTCCACCCAACTCGAATTTACATCGCGATAAGGAACTCTCCCCCCATTGGTGGTAGGTGTCACACCATCACCTGGTTCCTCTGGAGAGCGCCAACGATCCAAAACATCTGTGGTTACATTGAATATCCCATCAATATTCTTTAAGAATTGATTTGCTCCGACTAATATATCCCCACCATACTGACCATCAATGGCTGCGGTAAGGTCAAAATTTTTATAATTAAAAGAATTAGTGACACCAAAGGTGAAATCTGGAGTAGGATCCCCAATAATAGCGAAATCGTTAACTGCTTCAATTAATCCATCATTATTAATATCCTTATATTTTATAGATCCAGGTACTGCAGATGGATATTGTGGAGAATTGTCTAAATCTTCCTGGTCAGTATACACTCCTTCTAACACATACCCATAAAACTGTCCAATTGGTTTTCCTACTTGTGTAATATGAGTTGGATTTCCTTCACCACTTCTTCCGGCTAGAATGAAGTTGTTATCACCTTCTAACGATAACACTTCATTTCTGTTGAATGCTATATTAAAGTTAGTATTCCAGGTGAATTCCCCTTTAATATTTTGAGAATTTAATCCTATTTCCAATCCCTCATTCAATATTTCACCACCATTAATTGTAGCAAATTGAAATCCAGATGTAGACGGGATCTCCGTATCTATTAACATATTATTAGTGGTCCTTCGATAGTAATCAAAAATGAAGCTCAATCGATTATTCAGGATATCTCCTTCAACACCAACATCTAATTGGTTGGATTCTTCCCAAGTTAAATTTGGATTTCCGAGAGAATTTAAAGCCCTTCCATATGCAATGCTGTTTCCTGATACATAATTTGAAGATCCTATTGTTGCTAAGTGTGTGTAATTTCCTATATTGAAATTACCAGATAATCCATAGCTAGCCCTTAGTTTTAAATTTTCAAAGAAAGAGTTTTCCATAAAAGATTCTTCACTAATTTGCCAAGCAGCACCTAAGGAAGGAAATGTGCCATATCGTTCCTCATCCCCAAACCTGGAAGATCCGTCAGATCTTATTGTCGCAGTTAATAAATATTTGCTTTTGAAGTTATAATTCACTCTGGCAAAGTAAGATAATAGAGCCCATTCCTGAATTATTTCATTCCAACCGTTTATACGTCCTGCTGCACCAATTGTTTGGACTTCATCATCTGGAAAATCTGTTGCGTTTAAAATTATATTTTCACTTCTTTCTTTTTGTGTTTCGAAACCAGCCGTTAGATCTAAAGAATGATTATCATTAATATATCTGTTATAGTTCAATAAAACCTGAGACGACTGATTAAGTCTATTTGAACGATTTAAATTTGCACTAGGTACGATTGGAGGAGGGAGATTGGTTGCTCCAATGAAACTAGGGATGAATTGTGAGCTTTGACCATTTGAATAATCTGCCGTATAACTATACTTCGCTTTAAAACCTTCGAAAACCTCTAATTCCGCAAAAACAGTTCCTAATCCTCTAAAATTTTCTATTTCAGTTCCTGCAAATTCGAGACTATTTAAAGGATTAGGATTCTCATATAATCCTGAACCGCCAACGAAAGGAGTCCTATTACCGTTTTCATCGGTAACCGGAACAGTAGGGTTTAACCACTGAGTGGATCCTACCACATCAACAAAATCACTTTCAGTATTATTTGTATCTTGAATACTAAAAGTTGGAGCCAAATCAATTCCCACTTTTAATCTATCAGTCAAGTTGGCTTCTAAACTAGTGCGTATGGTATATCTTTCAAAACCGGTGTATTTTATTACTCCTTCTTGATTAAAATAACCCAATGATAAAGCCCCTCTTAAATTATCGCTTCCTCCACGGACATTAAAATAAACATTATGCTGCGGAGCTGTTTGTAAAATTGTTTCATACCAATCTGTTCCTTCGCCATACATTTCTGGGTTTTGGTATTCCTCTGGAATGTTCGCATCAGAAGCCTGTCCACCTGCAGCTATAGCAGCATCTTCTCTTATTTCTTTTTGAAACTGTGCAAACTGCCTTCCATTTAGTAAATCTGGTCTTCCTTTGTCAGGAACTTGCTGAAAGCCTGTATATGTGTTAAAATCAATTTGTAATTTACCGCTTCTACCTTGTTTCGTTTCTATAATGATTACACCATTTGCTCCCCTAGACCCATATATAGCAGTAGAACTTGCATCTTTTAAAACTGAAATAGATGCAATATCATCAGGATTTAGCAAGTTTAAGGGATTGCTTGTTTGATTAAAAGAATTGCTAATAGGAAAACCATCAATTACTACCAAAGGATCTGAATTAGCTCCGATTGAACCAGATCCCCTAATTTTTATTCTAGCCGCACCTCCGGGTGTACCTGTCACAGTACTCACTTGCACACCAGGTATTTGACCTGCTAATTTTTGATCGACGGAAGCTACAGGAATATCTTTTATCTCTTCTGATTGTACTGTAGCCACGGAACCGGTCAAATCCCGTCTTTGCTGCGAACCGTATCCAACCACAACTACTTCAGATAATTGCTCATCATCCGGAGAAAGAGTTATATCGATATCCGTCCTACCTTCTACTGGAATTTCTAAGGTCTTAAAGCCTAAAAAAGAAACTACTAAAGTAGCATCCGTAGAAGCTTGTAAACTAAAATCGCCATCAAAATCGGTAACGGTACCATTTGTGCTTCCTTTAACAAATACATTTACTCCAGGCAAAGGCATATTGTCATCGATTGATGTTATATTACCTCTAATTGTAATTACCTCTTGCGCTTGTAATGGAATAGCTAGACATATAGCAATTCCTAAAAAGTAACATTTTAACTTTTCTTTTAATTTCATATCCTGTCGATTAATACATTATTTACAAATTCTTAACATTCAAACTTATTTAGTTCTATTCAAGAAGGTATCCTGTACTATACTGCTCTAAGAATTTTTTGAAAAATGTATTCGAACTTTACTGAAAAAGAATAGCTTGCGAAATTAGTACAATGAGTATGAAAGATTATATACCGATAATCCTTTAGAGGTAGGTTTTTAAAATCAAAATTATTACTAGATTAGTAATTCGGAAACTGCAAAACGAAGTATGAATCTTATTTAATTAATATATAGAATTAGATTTAATCCAAATTTAGATTCCTCTTTATCCTAACGATACTTTCTTTAAGATTTCTAAAGATCGATAAAGGGAACAGGCTTGTAACAACTGGCCTCCATTCATTCGATCCTGCTTTTTATATTTATCCGGGTGTGGGTTCCGGCCGTCGTCCACCTATAATTCAGACCACTAAGCCCTTTTTCAAAAGTTTCTAATGTGTTGTTCTTTACAACTCGGGGCCTGAAAATTTTGAAACGAGAATTATTACCACATCCCAGGGAAACATGATTATAATAGCGAGCCTCATATTCATTATCATTTTTTTTCTATTTCTCTTAAACATCCCACATTTTTAAAAAACAATCTTTTCACCGTCAAATCCTAAGATTTCTGCTTTCCAAATGATTAATTGCAGATCACGCTTTTTGAAGACGGCCTTTAAAGCTTTTTCCGTAACTATTTAGATGAATTTTTTGTCACCTATATTCCATCCAAACTTTAGTAAGGGTTTAAAGATTTACCATCCATAAAAAATTACGAAGGCCGTGAAACGAATTTTTCGCCTATCAGGGTTACATATAACTTCAAATTGGTCACCATCTACTGCCATTTGATCTGAATTTCTAAATATCGGTAAGCAAACTAGCTAAAGCAGCACAGTACAGGATGAAGAAGATTTTGCTTTTTCCTTTTTTTAACATCTGTTATCTGGATGAATTGGGTATATTTTAACTTTTAAGATATATCTACCTTCAATAGAGATGTGGATTAAAAAGCTCAATAAAAATCGAAAAATTAAAATAAACAATGAAAGCTATATTGACCAAATATCTAGTGAATAAAGTAACCGTATTGCTTCTGGTTGTATTACCACTTTATGCGTGCAACGATAAAGAAGACCTGAAAAATGATTATCCAGCAGTTTCTATTGAAGAGTTAAGGACGAACTTTAAAACACCTCCTGAAAATGTAAAGCCTTGGACCTATTGGTATTGGATTAATAATCATATTTCTAAAGAAGGTATTACTAAAGATCTGGAAGCGATGGCTGAGGTAGGGATTGGAGCCGCTCTTATAGGAAATATTTTTCTAGATGATATAGCTGCCGAAGAAGGGGAAGTGTCAGTGTTAAGTCCGGAATGGAAAGAATTAACCCAACATGCCATACGGGAAGGTGATCGAGTGGGAGTAGATATCGGTTTGTTCAATAGTCCAGGCTGGAGTCAGTCTGGCGGACCCTGGAATGATGAATCCAATTCAATGCGGTATCTTACTTCTTCAGAATTAAAAGTTGAGGGAGGTAAGAGGATAGAAAAAAAATTAGAAGCTCCAACTGATGATTTTGAAGATGTTAGTGTTTTGGCAATTCCTTCGAGAAATGTAAAAAGCTATCAGGAAGCCTTTAACATTTCTTCAGATAAGAAAATTTCCAATTTAAATAATTTAATGGATAATGATACAGCCACCACTGTTTCACTTTCTGATCTGGAAAATGTGACTTTGCTGCTCGAGGCTGAAGAAAATCAAACTTTGCGAAGCTTAAAAATTTATCCCTCCAGATCCACTTTAATGATGGATGTAAAACTCCTGGCAGAAATAAATGGTAGTTGGGAAGAAATTCGCAACTTTGAATTTGATCGCAGAAGTGCAATGGATCAACTTGGATATGATGATTATCCGCCTGTTGTGGTTTCCTTTCCAGAAGTAAATGCTAAAAAGTTTCGGATAGAATTGAGGAATATTAACGCCACTCTTAACAGTAAAGAAATCGGTCTTTCAGAAATTCAAATTTCTTCCATACCTCAATTGGAATATTACACTGAAAAACAACTTGGAAAAATGCATCAAACCCCTTTGCCTTTGGATGATGCTTATAGATGGCCTGATCAACAGGAGCCTTCTGGTGAAGGTTTGCTCCTTACCAGCGATAGCATTATTGATATTTCGGATAAACTTTTAGAAGACGGAACATTAAATTGGGATGTCCCTGAAGGGGAATGGACTATTCTTAGAACGGGGATGACAACCACGGGCATAACCAACTCCCCTGCCGCATCTAATGCTAAGGGATTGGAGGTAGATAAGATCAATAAAGAAGCGTTGCAGCAACATTTTGATGGTTTTGTAGGAGACATTCTTGAGTCTATGCCGGCCGAAGAACGTAAAGCCCTTAAATATGTAGTGGCCGATAGCTACGAAACCGGGAGTCAAAACTGGACTAATGACTTTGAAGATACTTTTCAGGAAACCTATGGCTATGATCCTATAATTTACCTGCCGGTAATGACCGGGAGAATAGTGAATTCCGTGGGAGAATCTAATCGTTTTCTATGGGATCTTAGAAGACTTATCGCGGATAAAGTTGCAGATGAGTACGTTGGCGGACTAAGGGAAATAAGTGAAGAAAATGGATTAAAATTATGGCTTGAGAATTATGGCCACTGGGGCTTTCCTTCTGAATTTTTAAGGTATGGTGGGCAATCGCATCTTGTAGCAGGTGAATTCTGGGCTGAAGGAGACCTAGGAAGTATTGAGTGTAGGGCAGCTTCATCGGCTGCCCATATTTACGGGAAAACCCAGGTTTCTGCAGAATCCTATACTGCTGCCGGAGGTCATTTCATGAGGCATCCGGGTAGGCTGAAAATCAAGGGTGACTGGAGTTTTACGGAAGGAATAAACCATCCCGTTTTTCACGTTTATATCCAGCAGCCCTATGAGGATAAGGTTCCAGGAGTAAATGCCTGGTTTGGGACAGAATTTAACAGGCATAATACATGGTTTACTAAAGCTAAACCCTGGGTAGATTATCAACGTAGAAGCCAATATATGCTTCAACAGGGAAAATATGTTGCAGACGTTGCTTATTTTATAGGTGAAGATGCTCCAAAAATGACAGGGGTAATGAATCCTGAATTGCCTGCCGGGTATTCCTTTGATTATATTAATGCCGATGTAATAATGAACCGTTTAAGTGTAGAAGATGGAAGGCTCACGTTGCCGGATGGCCTATCCTACAAGATACTTGTTTTGCCTGAGGTGGAAACGATGCGTCCAGAGGTCCTTGAAAAGATAGAAGATCTCGTGTCTCAAGGAGCTGTAATAATGGGCAATCCACCGAAAAAATCGCCCAGCCTTCAAAATTATCCTGAAGCCGATGAAAAGGTTGAGAAGCTTTCAAAAGAATTATGGGGAGAAAATGATGAAAATATAGAAGTAGTAGATTATGGAGAGGGCAGAGTTTTTCCATATAAAGATTTGGATCAGACTTTGGTGCAGCTTGGAACTGTGCCGGATTTTAAAACAGATACAGAACAACCTGTTCTTTGGATTCACCGACGTTTGGCTGATAAGGATATATATTTTATTACCAATCAAAGTGAGGAAAGAATCTCATTTGATGCATCTTTTAGGGTGAAAGACATGCAGCCTGAAATTTGGGATGCTACCACAGGTACTACTAGAGCCTTACCCGAGTTTTCTGAAACTGACCACTACACGCAAATTCCCTTACAACTTGAGCCTGCTGAAAGCGGATTTATTGTCTTTTCTAAAGGTAAATTCAAGAGTGAAAGTGATCAGCCTCAAAATTATGAGTCGGCCAAAACTCTTACAACAATTGATGAAAAGTGGGATGTACAGTTTAAAAATGAAAAAATTGGTATCAACAAAGAAATCGCGATGGATGGGTTGGAAGATTGGATAGAGTCTGAGGACAACGATATCAAGTATTTTTCAGGAACTGCGAATTACCGAAATACCTTTAATTTGGAAAAAATCCCATCAGCAAAAAAAATCTTTCTGGATATCGGTAAGGCAGATGTCCTGGCAAATATTAAAATAAATGGATCTGAAGTTGGAGGCTTATGGACAGCTCCCTGGAGAATTGACGTAACTGAGTATTTAATTGAAGGCAAAAACGATGTGGAGATAGAGGTTACAAACCTCTGGATAAATCAATTAATCGCGGATGATAGGAGAAGGGAAGGTGAGAAGAAGACCTGGGTTTTAGTTGAAGAAACCTATAACAGCGCAAATTCATTGCAGCCATCTGGGTTAAAAGGACCTATAAAACTCGTGAGCTTTGATGGAATGTATAGTCGTCAGGTTTCCGATAAGGAATATTAAATAAACTTAAAGTTTAATTCTATTTTTTCCGGCTATTGCTATGCTTAGATTAATATTTTTACAAGAAATAATGAAAATGCCCATTCAATCTCTTTATTTATTCTAGGAGGGTAAATATCCCGAGGCTTGCCTCGCATGATAAAATAGTAATCTTTGAGCGTGAGTTAAACTAAACATTTTCATAAAAGTAAGAATGTATCTTTGTTTCCATTTGGTATGTTCAACAAAGTATGACCGATTAGTATTGAGTACCAAAATTGATCACGTATTAAAAAGGACTTGCATTGAAATTGAAAATAGATGAAGTTCCCTCTGAAGGTCAAAATGATATTTATTGGCATTTTTTTCGGCGCGAAATTGTTATGTCGATTTCAGGTGCCGATGGCTGGCAGATCGGACCAATGGCATGGCTAAGTTAATATGCGCTAAGGTTCAATGTTTTGTATGGTAACGAATCTATCAAAATAGAATCTTATGGGAGTTCTTGAACTGGCTGAAAAAAACCTTCCAACTAGATTATGGAGTATTGAGGGTGAGTCATCTAAAAGATTTTAGCGTGAATATTGAAACTGAAATAGAAACCCCTGAAAAGCTAAAATAATTAAGTAGAATTTCAATTGCTAAACACGCTAAAGAGCTTTGTGAGATTTTAATGAAATCAGACAGAATTTCTTTCTATATACTTGAATACGTTTTTAACCTGCTCTTTTTTATTTTTTAAAACCATATAGGCTGCAGATTCTCCCATAGTTTTAAAATCTGTACTAATCACCGAAATCCCTAAAAGCTCTTTTAATGGAGTTTCATTGTACGATATTATACCGATATTTTTACCAAGGACCAGCCTCTTTTTTCTAACCTGACGTACTAAATTAACCAAATCTCTCTCTTGAATGGTTATGTAAACATCTTTACTTTGAAGATCCATATCTTCGTATATTTCTTCTAGAATTTCAAAATCCAAATCATTATCCCAGCAAAATTCCTGAAAACCACGCAAAATCCTCTTTGGATATGGATTAGAATTTTTGCTGGGATACACTAATATTATCTTATCGTATTTATTAATTTTTTTTAGACCTTCCTTTAAAGCATTATAAATATCATTTTTAAAATCCTGATAAATGGCACCATATTCACCTGAAATACCGGGTTTGGTGTTATCCAACATAACAAGTCTGTCCTTGGGAATTCGTTCCAGCACTTTTAAAACATTAGCTGTATAACTAACGTGCTTAGAGTTTTCATCCCTGAAATGAGGCATAATTACATAATAGTCATAAGCACCAATGTTTCTTTCTAGTGCTTTAATAAATAAAGATTCATCACAATGATAAATAAACATATTTACATGGCCGTTTATCCCTAGAGTGTTTACGAATGAGTCGTAAATCATCATTTTGTATGTACTCGGCTTATTAACTAAGAAAAAGACATTAATTTTTGCTACAAGATCAGTTTTATTGATATAGAAACCTTTTCCTTTAACAGAAACAATTATTTGACGGCTCTTTAATATTTTATATGCTTTATCTACTGTGTCTCTAGAAAGATAACAGGTTTCACTAAGTTCATTTATTGAGGGTATCTTTTCTCCTATTTTTAAATTTCCTTTCGAAATATCATTAATAACAGAATCTACTATCTGTTTGTATTTTGGAACCCTTGAATTATCGTTAATTTTTATCTGAAAAGTATGAATCATGGGAATAGCTAAAGCATTCGTATATATCATTAAACGGTTATCAAATTTAATATAATTTTTAAGAGTAAAGTTTAAAATATAAAAGTGATAAATGATATAGCAGTACACTACAGGATACTACCCTATAATTTATAATTTACTTTTGAGGTATTAAAGAAATTTTTTGAAATAATTATGGAAAAAACTTTTAAGTACGTAGACTATCTCTGGGACGATAAAAAAGCTGCAGACCTGGGCGATGACCAGGTTGCATTATTTCTATATAGATCTAATATCCTCGGTGCAGATTTAAGAATTACTAACTACGGCGGTGGAAATACCAGCTGTAAAACAATAGAAAAAGATCCTTTAACCAATGAAGATGTTGAGGTTATGTGGGTTAAGGGGTCTGGTGGAGACATCGGCACTTTAACCAGGGAAGGTATTGCCGGATTATATACCGAAAGATTAAGAAACCTTAAAAAGGTTTATAAAGGTATTATGGATGAAGATCGTATGGTGGGGCTTTTTAACCATTGTATTTACGATTTAAACAGTAAAGCACCATCCATTGATACTCCTTTGCACGGTCTTCTTCCGTTTAAACATATAGATCACTTGCATCCAGATGCACTTATTGCTGTGGCGGCAGCAAAAGATAGTGAACAAGTAACCAAAGAAATTTGGGGAGATACAATGGGTTGGGTCCCATGGCAACGTCCTGGCTTTGATCTTGGTCTTCAGTTAGAAAAATGCCTGGAGGAAAATCCAGGAATTCGAGGAATAGTACTTGGAAGTCACGGACTGTTTACGTGGGGAGATACTTCTTATGAATGTTATATTAACAGTCTTGATGTTATAGAAACTGCTTCAGAATATATTGAGAAAAAGGTAAAAAACCAGGGAGAAGTTTTTGGAGGAAAGAAGGTAGACAGCCTTCCTTCGTCTGAAAGAAAAGAAAAAGCAGCAGAGTTGCTACCGTTGCTTCGCGGTCTGGCCTCTTCCGAAAATAGAATGATCGGACATTTTACAGATAGTGATGCCGTACTGGAATATATAAATAGTAATGATCTTGAAAGGCTAGCTCCTATGGGCACCTCATGTCCAGACCACTTTCTGCGAACAAAAATTCAGCCTCTAATCCTGAAATTAGATCCGTCTGCCGATCTTTCCGATCCAGAGGCAGTTCTTAAAAAATTAGAACCAGATTTTAACCAATACCGTAAGGAGTATAAAGAATATTACGAAAATTGCAAACATGCTAATAGTCCGGCAATGCGAGACCCTAATCCGGTAATTATTATTTACCCGGGGGTTGGAATGTTTAGTTTTGCTAAGAATAAACAAACGGCAAGAGTTGCCAGTGAATTTTATGTAAACGCCATAAATGTAATGCGTGGTGCAGAGGCTATAACTGAATATACTTCCCTGCCTCGCCAGGAAGCATTTGATATTGAATACTGGCTTCTGGAAGAAGCAAAATTGCAAAGAATGCCTGCTGAGAAACCACTTTCCAGAAGAGTTGCTATTGTAACTGGAGCAGCTGGTGGTATTGGTAAGGCAATAGCCGATAAAATGGTAGCCGAAGGCGCAAATGTGGTGCTAACCGATATCACCAAAGAATCTTTAGAAGAGGCTGTTAAGACTTATAAAAAAGACCAGGTGAGCAGTGTGGTTTGCGATGTGACGGATGAAGCTTCAATTATCGCTGCTTATAAAGAGGCGAATCTCGCTTTTGGTGGAGTGGATATAATTGTACATTCTGCCGGCTTGGCAATCTCAAAATCTTTAGAAGATACTAGCATGAAAGACTGGAACCTGCTTCAGGATGTGTTGGTTAAAGGTCAGTTTTTAATGGCACAACACGGAGCTGCTGTGATGAAAAAGCAAGGATTTGGAGGTGATATTATCAATATTGCCAGTAAAAACGGAATTGCCTCAGGGCCTAATAACGTAGGCTACGGTACTGCAAAAGCGGCACAACAGCATATGTCCAGATTATTGGCAACAGAGTTGGGCGGAGATAAAATTAAAGTGAATATTGTTAATCCCGACGGTGTTATTGTCGGTAGTAAAATATGGGAAGGAGCCTGGGCAGAAGGTCGTGCCAAAGCTCACGGTATTAAGGTAGAAGACTTACCTAAGCACTACGCAAAACGCAACCTGTTACAGGAAATTATTTTACCCGAAGATGTGGCAAACGGAGTTTTTGCATGTATTGGAGTGCTTGATAAAAGTACCGGAAACACAATAAATGTAGATGGAGGAATGGCCAATGCTTTTGTGAGATAATTAGAGATAATCAAATAAAAAACCTCATAGATTTTATATCTCTGAGGTTTAATTTTAAAAGAAAATATCGCATAGGAAATGAAAATAACCACTGATAGGATTTCAGAATTCAATAAAAGCAATCATTCTTCTTATAAGACTGAACTTGATTTTCTTAAAAATAAATTTGTCAAAAAAGGAATTGATGCTGAAGAAATCATTTCAAAAGTAGCCGATTTCCAGGTAGCCATTCCCAGCTGGGCATTAGGTGCAGGTGGCACGCGATTTGGAAGATTTTCTTATGGTGGGGAGCCTTCTTCATTGGAACAAAAACTGGATGATATTGGTGTTTTGCACGCGCTTACCCAATCGGCTGGAGCGGTTTCTTTACATATTCCGTGGGATATTCCTAAAGATGTAAATGCCATAAAGGAGAAAGCCCAAAGTCACGGGATTGTTTTTGATGCAATGAATTCCAATACCTTTCAGGATCAACCCGATGCAAAAGAAACTTACAAATATGGTTCCTTAAGTGCAGTAAATGATGCCTCGAGAGATTATGCTGTTCAGCATAACCTGGATGTAATTAAAATAGGGAAAGAATTAGGTTCAAAAAGCCTTACCGTATGGTTGGCAGATGGGGCTAATTTTCCAGGACAAAATAATTTTCAAAAAGTATTACAAAATACAGAAAACAGTTTAAAAAGCATTTACGGTAAAATGCCTGAAGACTGGAAAATGTTTATTGAATACAAACCCTACGAGCCTAATTTCTACAGTACCGTTATTCAGGATTGGGGCACTTCTTTTATGCTTGCCAACGCTTGTGGGGACCGTGCCCATACATTGGTTGATTTAGGACACCATCTACCAAACACCAATATTGAACAAATCGTAGCCACTTTAATGCTGAAGGGGAAACTTGGAGGTTTTCATTTTAATGATAGCAAGTATGGCGATGATGATATTACCGTTGGTTCCATCAAACCATATTCTTTATTTCTTATTTTTAACGAATTGGTATACGGGATGGAAAACAATCCGCAAAACCCGGATTTGGCCTGGATGATAGATGCCAGCCACAATACCAAAGATCCGCTGGAAGATCTGTTGCAATCCCTTGAGGCTATATTAATTGCTTATACTCAGGCGCTTTTAGTAGATCAAAAAGCTTTAAAACAAGCTCAGCAGGGAAACGATGTTGTTACCTGCCAGGAGATTCTACAGGACGCCTATAGGACTGATGTTCGTCCTATTATAAGAGCAGCCCGGGATAAATCTGGCGCCGCCTTAAATCCTTTAAGTGCCTATCGAAATTTAGAAGTTCGAAAAAATCTAATTAAAGAGCGAGGAACAAAATCAATAGCAACCGGACTTTAAAAAGGATTATAAAATGACAAAAGTTAAAGTAACCGCTGTTTTTGATATTGGTAAAACCAATAAGAAGTTCTTTCTTTTCGACAAGAATTATAAAGAAGTTCTCCGTGAATATAAGCGTTTACCAGAATCTAAGGATGAAGATGGTTATCCGGCAGAAGACTTAGTGGAACTTCAAAACTGGATGAAATCTATTTTTGAAACAATTCTGGAGAAAGATGAATATAATGTAAAAGCTGTGAATTTCTCTTCCTATGGCGCCAGTTTTGTTCATTTAGATCATAACGGCAAAGTGCTTACACCCCTTTATAACTATACAAAATCGATTGAAAAATCGGTAGCTGAAGAATTTTATAAAAAATATGGCGATGAATTATCTATTGCAACCCGAACCGCATCACCACAGTCTGGATTTTTAAACTCCGGAATGCAACTATACTGGCTTAAAAAAACTAAGTCTGAACTATTCAGCAAAATAAAATATAGCCTTCATCTTCCGCAGTATTTATCTTATTTATTTACCGGTATTCCGGTAAGTGAATACACCAGTATTGGCTGCCACACTAATTTGTGGGATTATAATAAAAAGGATTATCACGATTGGGTTTATAAAGAAAATATAGATAGAAAATTAGCTCCTTTAGTGCCAACCTCGGCGAGTATAAATACTTCCTATAAAGGTCAGAAGTTAAAAATTGGGGTAGGTATTCATGATAGTTCTTCAGCATTGCTGCCTTATATTCTTAGTAAAAAGAAACCATTTTTATTGTTATCTACCGGAACTTGGAGTATCGCTTTAAATCCATTTAGCAAAGATGAGATTACCAGAGAAGATATAAAACATAACTGCTTAAATTATCTTCGGGTTGATGGAAAACCGGTAAAAGCATCTCGATTTTTTATGGGTAATGAATATAGGTTGCAAGTAGAAAAATTAGGTCAATATTATGGAAAGGAATATGGTTATCATCGCGAAGTTAAATTTGATAGAGAACTTTATTTAAAATTGATTGAGAGTCCTTCTATCTATTTTAAATTTGAAGGTATTTCTCTTCAGCGTAAAAAATTACATAAAACTGATCTTGAACCATTCAAAACTTTTGAAGAAGCTTTTCATCAATTGATGATCGAGTTAATGGAATTGCAGATACAAACGATTAGAAAAGCCATAGGAAATTCTGAAATCAAAACGATTTACATCGATGGTGGATTTACAGATAATGATGTTTTTATGAAATTAATGTCCCATCATTTTAGTGAATTCAAAGTTCTTGCTACTCAATCTCCCTTAGGTTCAGCCCTTGGTGCGGCTATGGTAATATCAAATAAAAAAGTGAAGGCTTCCTTTTTAAAGGAGAATTACCGCATGAAGAAACTTGTACCTTTATTACTCAACCAAGACTAAAAATTATGGCTTTTCCTTTTAATACTGAATATCCATCTATTGAATCCCTGCGGGAACGTGCGAAAAAAAGAATGCCTGGATTTGCCTTCGAATATCTTGACGGTGGATGTAATGAAAATATAAATATTCGCCGTAATACCGATGAAATCAGAGAGATTCAGCTGAAGCCACGATACCTTAAAAATTACAATACCTCAAAACTTGAAACCGAACTATTCGGGATAAAATATGATGCCCCATTTGGGATTTCTCCCATTGGGTTGCAAGGAATGATGTGGCCTAATGCTCCGGAAATTCTTGCAAAAGCATCTTTAAAGCATAACATACCATTTATTTTAAGCACGGTAACCACAACAAGTATTGAACGGGCCAGTGAGCTTACAGAAGGCCGCGCCTGGTTTCAATTATATCATCCTACAGAGGAATGGTTACGAGATGATATTCTAAAACGTGCTCACGCTGCCGAAGTTCCTGTCTTAGTGATTTTGTGCGATGTGCCAACTTTTGGTTACCGTCCCAAGGAAATCAGGAATGGTCTCGCAATGCCACCACAAATGAATTTTAGGAATATTCTGCAGGTTATGGGAAAACCGGCCTGGGCCGCCCAAACTTTAAAACTTGGTCTTCCCAATTTTGCTACGATGAAACCTTATATGAAAAACGGAATGAGTATTAAGCAGTTGGGAAAATGGATGAACGCAACATTCTCCGGTAGGCTTAATGAAGAAAAAATAAAGCCTTTGCGCGATTTGTGGAAAGGTAAATTAGTCCTAAAAGGAGTAGTTTCCGATGAAGATGCAGAAGAAGCTATCCGTCTTGGTTTTGATGGAATTATCGTTTCAAACCACGGGGGACGACAGCTGGACGCGGGAGAATCTACTATAAAACCTCTGGCTCATATTTCAGAAAAATATGGAGATCAAATAAGTGTGATGATGGATAGCGGAATTCGTTCCGGACCGGACATTGCCAGGGTGATGAGCAGTGGAGCCGATTTCAGCTTTTTAGGAAGATCTTTTATGTATGGAGTTGGCGCCCTGGGTGATAAAGGAGGGGATCATACCATTGCCATGCTTAAAATGCAGTTGCAGCAAGTTTTAGAACAGGTATGCTGCGAGAACGTAAAGGATTTACCAAGTTACTTAGTGAAATAGTAAACTGGATAGAAATTGAATAAATATAGACCATAAAACCCAACAATAAATAAAATGAGTGAAGCCCAAACTGAAACGGAAGTCTCAGGCGAATTTGAACGCCAAAGTGTACCCAAATCCAAATGGAAGGACTGGAAAAGTTTTTTGGGAATGTACGCCGGGGAGCATGCTGCCGGAACGGAATTTGTTATTGGACCATTATTTCTAACGACTGGCGTTAGTGCTTTCGATTTGATTGTAGGCTTATTGATTGGTAATTTTTTAGCGGTTTTGAGCTGGAGATTTTTAACAGCGGAGATTGGAACAAAATTTAGGTACACGCTATATTTTCATCTGGAAAAAATATGTGGTACTCGTTTAGTCACCCTTTACAACCTGGCCAACGGACTCTTATTCTGCTTCCTGGCCGGTTCTATGATTACTATTTCAGCAACTGCAGTGGGTATTCCCTTTGATATGCAAATGCCCCGTCTAACAGATACCATGCCCAACAGCTTGACCTGGATTATAATTGTTTTATGTATCGGTGCGGTTATTTCAGTTATTGCTGCCAAAGGTTATAATACCGTGGCAAAAGCGGCGAATTGGATGTCTCCCATCATTGTTTTGGCATTTATAGTTTGTGGAATTGTAGCTTTATTTCAACTTGAGGTAAATAGCTTTACTGATTTCTGGAATATTTGGGGGGAAGGTGGTGAGCCATTCCCCGGGCAGATAAAATATACATTTTGGCACGTAGTACTTTGGTCCTGGTTTGCCAATGCCGCGATGCATATTGGAATGTCAGATCTTTCTGTATTCAGATTCGCAGAGAAACCGAGCGTGGGCTGGACCACTGCGGGAGGAATTTATGTGGGTCATTATATTGCATGGATTGCCGCTTGTTTATTATATGCAGTTTATTTACAATCGCCCGAAGCTCAGGTTTTTGTGACCAATGGGGAAGCACCACCGGTAGCTCCCGGTCCATTGGCTTATAATGCGATTGGGGTATTTGGAATTTTAGCAGTAATCCTGGCCGGTTGGACGACCGCAAATCCAACTATTTATAGAGCGGGACTTGCATTTCAGGCAATTATGCCCAAAGCATCTACTTTTTGGGTAACCATCACTGCCGGCGCGGTTGCTACAATTGCCGGTTTGTTTCCTGCCTTCGCAATGAAATTACTCGATTTTGTGGCCATTTATGGTTTTATTCTCGCACCAATTGGGGCGGTTATCGTCTTTGAATATTTCTTCGGAAAAAAAGTAGGAATTCAAACCTTCTATGCTGAAAAAACCGGCATAAAATTTAACCAGGCTGTATTCTGGGCCTGGGCGATTAGTTTTGGTGTCTTTTATACGTTATCAGTTCAGTTTGATATTTTTCTCTCCTTCTTAACTTTACCCGCCTGGATATCTTGTGGAATATTATTTCTGCTATTTAGTAAATGGTACCAGAAAAATATGACGTAGAAATTTTAAGTGTTTTTTTTACGCTCAAATTTTTCACTATGAATTTTGAGCTGAAATAGAGGATCAATCTCAAAAGTTAAGGAGGAATTGAAGTAAAGTTTGATATTTGCAAAAAAATAGACTTGGATAATTACCTTGATTTAATAAAGAGTAAGAAAGAAATAGAGACCCTTCATCTCTATTTTTAAGAACGTAATATTCCCCCCAAAGAACAATTCTCCCAGGTTTTAATCTCAAACTTTCATAAGGAAAGAACTCTATTCAGGACTTTTCCTTGCGGGGAAGCACGGTATATCTCCGCGTAAAACGCTGAAGATGAACTAATAAAGATAACGGAGAGATCCCCCCAAAGAGATCGGAAATTAGTTGATCAGGGAACTCGTACGACCACACAGTTTGTTGCTATTTTAAAACAAATTAATCAATAATAAAGCGCTCCCTTTAGAGTCAACGGTAAAGAATTAAAACGGTAGAATAAAAATTATCTCAGTGAATTTAAAAAGGGGAAGGAAAAGAAACACGCCAGAGAATGGCTGGTTTTCCCTAGAACCAGTTAAGAGGTATTTTTAATGAAAACACGGAGGTTAAAATAGCTTACACCAAGCTGGTTCATTGGTATTGAGATGCCGAAGAGTCAGGCTTCAAAGCATATAATACCGCTAATTCCTTTGGTTTGAACCACAGATCCACCTTAAACTACTTCAAGACCAGAAATACAAATGCTTCTGCAGAATCTTTTAATGCCAAAAATAAAGCCTTTAGAAGTCAATTTAGCAGAGTGAACAATGTAGAATTCTTTCTGTATAGATTAACTATTATTTTTGCTTAAACACAACAATTAGGCCTGATTCAATAAAAGGCTTCCTAAATGTTGTACATATGTTGTACCCAAGAAGAAACAAAAAAGCCTTACATCTCTGTAAGGCTTGATTTTGTTGGTGGTCCCACCTGGGCTCGAACCAGGGACCCCTTGATTATGAGTCAAGTGCTCTAACCAGCTGAGCTATAGGACCAATTCAGGTATTTCAACAATACCCGAATTTTAGGAGTGCAATATTATGATATATTTTTAACTCCTGCAAGGTGAAATGCAATTTCTTAATTTCTTGCTCCTTCTCCTTTGGGGAGGGCTGGGGAGGGGCTTTTTTCCTGGCATAATTCTACCAAAACCCCGTGAGAACTTTTAGGATGCATAAAAGCCACCAGCTTATTATCGGCGCCCTCTTTAGGTTCAGTATTTATCAGCTTAAAACCTTCATTCTCGAGTCTGGCAATTTCAGCTTTAATATCATCTACCGCAAAAGCTATATGATGAATTCCTTCGCCGCGCTTGTCAATAAACTTAGCAATAGGACTTTCAGAGTTTGTAGCCGCTAATAATTCAATTTTACTTTCTCCAATTTTAAAGAAAGAAGTGCTAACGCCTTCACTTTTTACTGTTTCGGTTTTATAATGCTTACTGCCAAAAACCGCATTATAAGTGGCATTGGCCGCTTCAATATCCTTCACTGCAATCCCAATATGTTCAATTTTCTTCATTTTTCATTTTTTAAATAGATAAAGCAAGTTAAACTTCTAATTTTATATATTCAAAATGGGTAAACTTCTATAAATTTAAAAAGATAACACAACATCTTTACTACAATAGGTTAGGTAATACTTAGGTTGCTTTTGAATAAGTTCACTTTGGCCTATCGAAAATTTATCGTGAAATTTGAAGTGAAGTTTCCGTAAAATTTTAGGCTGTTTAAGCCAACATAAATTTTCATGTAAACAGCAGCTTAATTGGCGAGTTCTTAAAATTTAGATAAAGATTCGCAAGCCTAGATTTTTTTGGTTCGTTTTTTCATCAATGGAAAAAATGAACAAGTCAAATATTTAAGAATAGTATAATTCAAAATTAAGACTTGTACGCATAGTTTTTTACATTTAGGAGTATACCAATTTATTATAGTATTTTTGCCTTATGGAAGAGACAAACAGACAAAAGAAAATAGGAGGAGTTTTGCAACGCGATCTAGCCGATATCCTGCAAAAGAACCTTAAAGATGCCGGGAGAACAGGAGTGATTATTTCGGTCTCTAAAGTGAAAGTAACTACAGATCTTTCTATCGCGAAGGCTTATATCAGTATTTTTCCGCAAAAACACGCGCAGGAAGTTATAGAGGAAATAAACCTTGGCAAGTCTAAGATAAAACACGAAATGGCACAGCGCACCAAAAACCAGTTGCGAAAAATGCCGGAAATTAATTACTACCTGGACGATTCTCTGGATTATATAGAAGGTATAGAAAAATCTATTAAAGGCGAAGAAAACCCAATCACTGATCCCGATCTTCTGGAACGCCGGAAAAAATCTTAATTTGAAGTTCCCCTTCTACATCGCCAGGCGCTATCTTTTTAGCAAAAGCAGCAATAATGCCATTAATATTATTACCATTATTGCCGCCATAGGCGTTTTTGCAGGGGCTTTTTCATTATTTATCGTTCTTTCAGGGTTCGCCGGACTAAAGGATTTTAGCCTTTCGTTTTCCAATAAATTTGACCCCGATTTAAAAATTCTCCCGTCAAGCGGAAAAACCTTTCAGTTCCCTGACAACAAAGCCAATCAACTCGCTGAAATTGAAGGAATAGCCAATTTCAGTAAAACCATTGAAGAACGAATTTTTCTAGATTACCGAAATAAAAATCACACGGCTTTTATAAAAGGAGTTGATGACAATTTCCGGCAGGTCACCCAAATAGACAGTGCGGTTTCGGGCTCTTGGTTAACCAATAGTGAGGCCCAGGTGGTTGTGGGAAACAGAATTTCCCGAAAACTGGGACTTAGTATTTTTAATTACCAAAATCTTTTAAATGTAATGGTGCCACGCCCAGGAAAAGGGCAAATTACCGGTTTAAATCCAGGGCAGGCGTTTAACCAGGAAAAAGTGATTGTTAGCGGAATTTATAGTGTAAACGAAGAACTGGACGATAAATATGTATTCTCCAATCTTAATTTTGCCCGAAATCTTTTAGAATTAGATGAAAATACATTTTCTGCCATAGAAATTAAAACAACTCCAAATGCAGATACCGAAGCGGTAACCGCTGAAATAATAAACCTTTTTGGCGACGATATTATCGTAAAAAACAGGGCACAACTCAACGAGACTCTTTATAAAATGCTGAACACCGAAAATCTAGCGGTATATCTTATTTTTACGCTGGTTTTGATAATCGCACTTTTCAATGTTGCCGGTTCTATTATTATGGTGATACTCGATAAACGGGATAACATTAAAACACTATATAACCTTGGCGCTTCAGAAAGTCAGATCAAGCAAATTTTCTTTACCCAGGGAATCCTTATGACGATTACAGGTGGGGCCATTGGTTTATCAGCTGCAGTTTTATTGGTTTACCTACAACTACAATTTGACCTTGTTATGATCACTCCCAGCCTGCCCTATCCCGTAGCCATTACTTTTGAAAACATTCTAATCGTGATATTTACCATAGGAATTCTAGGGCTTATCGCTTCATTTATAGCGGCGGGTAGTAGTAGAAAAGCTTTAAAAGCGGTTTAGATTAAGCTTAGTGTTTCTGCCACGAATTCACGAATATTTTTCCAAAAAGCTCCCCTACTTTTTGAGGAGGGGAATGAATTCAGCGTAGCTGAAGAAAGGGGTGGTTGTACACCAACAAATAAGAACACAAAAATTCTGCAACATGGAACCCCTCCGGCCCACGGCCACCTCCCCTTGAAAATAAGGGGAGGAGCTTTTCATATTTTTCAAATGAATATTCGTGAATTCGTGGCTTAAATTGATTAAGCAAACTGGAAATCTGAAAAATCCCTTTCTACCTCATCAAAGGCGGCAAAGACATCTGCAGCATCGTCGCTGGTTACCATTTTCATGCGGTGTTCTTTGAAGTGGGGGATTCCTTTGAAATAATTGGTATAATGGCGGCGGGTTTCAAAAACACCCAGCTTCTCCCCTTTCCAGTCGATAGCCATTTGTAGGTGACGCCTTGCAGCATCCAGGCGTTCCAGCATATTTGGAGGCGGTAAATGTTCTCCGGTTTCAAAGAAGTGCTTTACTTCTCTAAAAAACCAGGGATATCCAATACTGGCGCGACCAATCATTGCACCATCGAGTCCGAATTTATCTCGCATCTCTACCGCTCTCTCGGGCGTATCAACATCGCCGTTTCCAAAAACCGGAATATGCATTCGTGAATTATTCTTTACCTCGGCAATTGGTGCCCAATTCGCTTCGCCCTTATACATTTGAACACGAGTTCTCCCGTGAATAGAAATGGCCTTGCAGCCCACATCCTGAAGTCTTTCTGCAACTTCAACGATTTTAATAGAATCGTTATCCCAACCCAAACGGGTTTTTACTGTAACGGGTAAATTGGTATGTTTTACCATGGCTTCGGTAAGGGAAACCATAAGATCTATATCTTTTAAAATACCGGCACCGGCACCTTTGGAAACCACTTTTTTCACCGGGCAACCAAAATTAATATCAATAATATCGGGGCCAGATTTCTCTACAATTTCTACCGATTGTAGCATAGATTCCAGGTTGGCTCCAAAGATTTGGATGCCTACCGGGCGTTCTTTTTCGTAAATATCAAGTTTCATGGTACTTTTCGCTGCATCGCGAATAAGCCCTTCTGAAGATATAAATTCGGTATATACCACATCGGCGCCCTGCTCCTTGCAAAGCGCACGGAATGGCGGGTCACTCACATCTTCCATCGGTGCCAACAGCAACGGGAAGTCTCCTACATCTATATTTCCTATTTTAGCCACTTCGGTTTATTTTGGAGTGCAAAAGTACAAAAAGCCCCCTAACCCCCAAAGGGGGAATTTAAGTCGGCTCTTCTATAAATCCTCATCCTGTTCCGAAGCTTCGGGATATTTCAGGATCTAACAAGATATAATTGTAGTATAGGCTTAAGAGCTGAAACAAGTTCAGTTTGACGGAATAAAGGATATCCGGCCTTTTATAACCTATTCCTTTCAACGGCGTCTATGCTGCGTTGGTTGTCTTCCAGTCTAAAGTTTCCGAAGTTATATTTAAATCCAACCCGCACATAGCGCATTTCTTCTTGCGCGAAATAGGAATTATCCTGGTTTAGATATTGCGAAGTTAACCTGGTATTGGTATTATTAAAAATATCGTTGATATTCAGGCTTAATTCTGCGCGATTATTCCATAAAGTTTTTCTTACTCCAAGGCTTAAAGTTGAAAACGGGTCAAAATTATAAGAACCGGTAATATAATCTGAAACGTAGGTAAAGCTTAAATTTCCTGAAAAAGTTCCGTCTTTTGACAGCGTAAATGAATTATACAACTGTCCAAAAACAGCATCAATTTCGTTGGTAACTTCTGCATTATTGCTTTCTACCGCTAAAAATGTATTCTCTTCGTGAAAAAGGGAAGCATATAATTGTGCATACCACCAGCCGGTAATTGATCTGCCGTGCAAAATGTCGAGTCCGTAGCTTTTACTTTCCAATAAATTGGCCTGCAACCTTCTAATGGTTAAGTTCTGATTGTCCTGAAAAGCTAAACTTGCAGGTGATCTTCCATTATCACGATAATACACATCGAAAAAATACTGCCCTAAAAGCGTATAATTCAGATTAATATTATTGCTAATTGCCGCACGTAAATTCGGGTTTCCGGCGTTAAAATCGTTTTCATTTAAAAAATATCTAAACGGGTTTAAACTTTCATAACGTGGGCGTTCAATTCTTCGGCTATAATCCAGCGTAAAACTATGATTATCTGAAGCTCGATATTGCAAATATGCCGTTGGGAACAATTCAAAATATTCCTGACGGTTTCGCTGATTTGTTGATAAAGACACTCCCAAAAGATCGGTATACTCTCCTCTTAAACCAACTTGCGCACTCCATTTTTCCCAATCCCTGGAGGTATTAATATAAACCGCAGAAACTGTTTCGTCATAATAAAAATCGTCTGAAAGATTATCATACAAATCGTCCAGGCTTTCTGCATTAGAAAAGTTGATCCCACTGTTAGAATTTATATTTGAAACCTTTGCCCCGGCATCGAAACTCATTTCGCCTAACGAACTATTAAAATCCAGTTGACCGGTAAAAATCTCTATATTTTGTCCCGAGGAAGTATTGAAATTGATATTTTGAACATTTTCACCGGCTGAATCAAAATAATTAGTGGCGACCTTTTGGTCACGCTCCTGGTTAAACCTGGTATAATGTGCCGCTGCCGAAAAACTACCTCCATTTTCAAGTTTATGGGTATAAGTTAGATCTAAGCCAATGTTATGTTCATCGGTACCAACCTCACTATCGGTCATAAAGTTTGAAAAAGCCGTATTTCCCTGTGTAGTAATATCGGTTCGCACCGAATTATCAAAAGTCTTGTCGGGTGAGAAAAAGAGGTTCGAAGAAAAACTTAGTTTATTTTTTTCATCGAAATCATAATCCAAAATCACATTCGCATTATGTGCCTGCGAGCGCGTAACTCTTTCAAAATCGCTTTCCCATCTTTGACCAAATTCTTCATTTGGACTAAAATTTATATAACTATCGTCTCGTTTTATCTCTTTCCGCGGACTAAAAGTATAATTCGCAAAAACGTTAAGCTTATCGCCTTTCCAATAGTGACTGGTTCCAAATTGGTATTTTGGAACAATTCCCTGCGTGTAAGCACCTTCTAAACTTCCCTTATAACCGGGTGAAATGGCAGATGTGGTATTGATATTTAGAATAGCACCACCTTCAGCTTCGTAACGTGCCGGCGGATTGGTAATCACTTCAATAGACTTTATATTTTCTGCCGAGTAACTTTGTAAAAGGGTTTGTAATTCATCTGCAGTAAGTTGCACTTTTCTGTCATTAATATAAACCGTAACTGAAGAATTTCTAACCTGTAATTGGCCTTGCGCTATAATCACCCCCGGGGTTTGTCTTAAAATATCCCAGCTGCTTCCACTGGAAAGCGTAGAATTTTCAACATCAAAAGTAATGCGGTCTATGCTTCGGGTAATTTTTGGTTTACGGGCGTTAATGGTTACTTCCTCTAAATTTGAAGCGCCCTCTTTTAAGGTAATCTTTCTTATTTTTTTATCTGAATTGACCGAAATTTGCTGAAGATATTCTTCATAGCCTACAAAACTTACTTTTAACAAATAATCGTTTGATGCAATTTCCTCAAACAAAAACTCACCATTATCTTCTGAAATAGTTCCCTTATATACCGATGTAGAATCTTCGGCATTTAATAATATAACATTCGCAAAAACAATAGGCTCATTGGTTTCGGTAACCAATTTACCCTGTATAGTGTGCTGGGCAATTAGAGAATTTGTAAATAAAAAAAGTAGGGTAACTGGAAGTGGGAAAAAAGTTTTGGTCATATATATTGAATGGTCTTTAAGGAAAAATCAAACAAATATATACTTTCTTAAATAAAATGTAAAAGTTTTAAAGAATCTATTCGCTAATTCAGAATTATTCTCAATGGCAGCAATAAGACTGGGAGATTTATTCTATCGCATCATACAAAACCTGCTGAATATTGGTTCTGGTATTTAATTGGTAAAGCCTTGTGTTTTCCCGTGAAGGCAAAACCCTGTTTGAAAGAAAAAGATAGAGTAAATCTTCTTCGGGATCTACCCAGGCGTAAATTCCGGTAAATCCGGTGTGTCCAAAACTGGCTTTGCTGGCATCTTTTGCAGTGTTGCTACTTTCTCCCTTGTATTCTAAATATGGCTTGTCAAAACCTACCCCACGGTGATTATCATTTTCTGGAAATTGTGCCGTACTCCATTCTTTTAAAGTTTCTTCTTCAATATAGCGCTCTCCGGCATATTCGCCCATGTTCAGGTACATTTGCATCAGTTTTGCCAGGTCGTTGGCATTAGAAAATAGCCCGGCATTAGCCGAAACTCCACCCATCATAATCGCACCTTCATCGTGTACCATCCCATGAATGGTTTTTTTTCTGAATAAATAATCGTGTTCTGTAGGTACAATTCTACTTTTTTCAAAGCGTTCCAGCGGATTATAACCTAGAGTTGTAGCGCCAAGTTTATCGTAAAAATTTTCATTGATATATTTTCTGAAATCTTCTCCACTAATTTCTTCAACTATAGAAGGAAGCAGGTAAAAAGTTAAACCCGAATATTTATATTTTGCCTCGTCTTCCAGCTCAGATTTCTTGATGGCTTTAAACATCTTCTTTTGGTAATTACGATGTAGCCAAAGATCTTCACTCACTTTAATAGGAAACCTGGCAGAAGAATCTTTCTTAAAAGTATACCATTTAAAGCTTCCATTTTTGCGCAAGGTGTTTTTCCAATAAGGAATCCAGGGTTTAAACCTGGCCTGGTGCGTTAGAATTTGCCGAAAAGGAACGCCCGCTTTATTCGAGTTTTTGAAGTACGGCAAGTAGTCATCTATCCCGGCCTCTAAATCAAATTTTCCCTCGTCCTGTAATTTCATTAAAGCCGGTAAAGCCGAAGAAATTTTTGTTACCGAAGCCAGATCGTACAAATCGGTTTTCTTAACTTTTATGGTATCGCTGTATTCGTGGTAACCGTAAGCTTTGTGTAAAACGATTTTCCCATCTTTAGCGACTAGAATTTGCCCTCCCGGCGTCGCTTTTTTTTTAATAGCTTCCTGCATTAAGGAATCTACACCGCCAAAAAGTTTTTCAGAATTCATCCCTGCATCTTCGGGCAGGGTATATTTAAATCTTATTTTTCCTTTAACATCCATCCCGTCTCCCGACTTGAATTTCTCACCAATACTCACCGGAAGTCTTCCGTTT
This sequence comes from Salegentibacter agarivorans, assembly GCF_900113135.1. Taxonomy (GTDB): domain Bacteria; phylum Bacteroidota; class Bacteroidia; order Flavobacteriales; family Flavobacteriaceae; genus Salegentibacter; species Salegentibacter agarivorans. Next base: position 33,092 of record NZ_FOOH01000013.1, read on the forward strand.
GCTCCTACTCCACCAAAAATAAGTTGGGCTGCGAGGTCTTGTGTGGTTTTGGTATCCTGATAAGTTAAAATTAAACCGGCTGCATTTTCAATTTTATCCAGTTTATTTATGGAATATGGATTTTTAAAATAGCTGAAAATTGTAAGTTCTTTTGCGGCAAGTTCTGCAATGAAATCCTGTACAGGTTTCGAAAATTTCATGGTGTTTCTAGGAAAACGGCTATCGTCGTGAATTCCACCAATTACAAGGTTATATTCTGAAAGTTTTTCTTTGATTTTTTCGATTTCCGAAGCTTTTGCATCAGCTTTTAACTGAAAGTTTTTTACTTCGGTATATAAATTCAGCGTTTTCTGAAATTCGGTTTGTTTGGAAGCTCCAAAAGAGACTGAAGCTATCTTTAAAGTATCAAGCTTTCTTAAAGGCAGTATACTTTTTTCGTTTTTCAATACGGTGAGTGAAGCTTCAACCAGTTTTCTGTTAAGAAAGTTAGCTTCCGCTGTATTGATCTCTTTCAGGATATTTTTAGGACTTTGCGCTTTAAATTCATTCAAACCAACCCATTGTTTTACCGCCAGAATTTTTCTTACCCGTTCATCTAACTGTTTTTGAGAAATTAATCCTTGCTTAATGGCTTTATTTACTTCCTCAATAGCTTTTGGAACATCTTCTGTAAACTCTAAGAGATCGTTACCCGCTAAAATAGCGTCTTTATCTACAATCCCGGGTTCGTTTCCCTTGGTTACGCCTTTCATATTCATCGCATCGGTCACGATTAAACCTTCAAAACCTAAACTATCTTTTAAAATTCCGGTGATGATAGATTTTGATAAGGTAGAAGGAACCCCGGTAGAATCCAGTGCCGGAATATTTAAATGCGCCACCATTACGCCGCCAATCCCGGCGTCTATCAATTCTTTAAAAGGGTACATTTCTAAGGAATCCAATCTTTCAAAAGGATGATTTATCTGCGGAAGCGCATAATGGGAATCAGTATCGGTATCTCCGTGGCCGGGAAAATGTTTAGCTGTGGTTAGCAGATTCGCATCCTGCATCCCACGCATATAAGCGATTCCTTTTGCGGAAACATTTTCTTTATTTTCCCCAAAAGAGCGGTAATTAATCACCGGGTTATTCGGATTGTTATTTACATCTACTACTGGGGCAAAATTAAGATGAAGCCCCGTACGCTTTATTTGGCGGGCCACTTCCTGCCCTAAATCGTACACTAAACTATCGTCACGAATTGCACCGAGGGCCATTTGATAAGGATAACTAATGGTATTGTCCAGTCGCATTCCAAGTCCCCATTCGGCGTCAATCGCTCCCAATAATGGAACTTCGGAAGCTAACTGGTAATCGTTCATCAACTTTAATTGAGTTTCAGGATCACCCTGGAAAAATATTAATCCGCCAATTTTTTGTTCGTTAATCAGTTTTAGAATTTCTTCTTTATGAGCATTATCCCGGTTAGAATAAGCCGCCACCATAATAAGTTGCGCAATTCGCTCTTTTGGAGTAAGCTCTTGCATTATAGAGTCAACCCATTTGCTGTTGGTATATTGAAGAAATTCCGGAGATTTCTTAACCTTTTCCTGGGCCTGAAGTGTAAGCCCGAAAAAGGCCATTAAAAAAATGAATAAGCGTGATATTTTATTTCTCATTATTCAGCAATTGAATTTATACTTTAATATAGATACGTTTTTTATGTAACCAGTAACCCAACAACCACATAAGCAGCATATAAGAAATGGCAAACAGCAGCGAGGCGTTATAATTGTTTAGCCAGCTAAGATATAAGTTTTCATAAAGCCATGGTTTGAGTGCCTGCCCATTAACATAAATAATATTCATAAGCATTACTACCAGGCCAGACATTACAAAAACAAACAAAGGATTTTTTCCAAAAGCCTCGAAGAAAGTCGTCCATTTCTTAAAATTGAAAATTTCAATGATCAAAATTAAGGCCGAAAGTATTAAAAGCGTCCACCCCGTACTGTAAATTACGTAAGAGCTGCTCCAAATAGGTTTATTTATAGGAAACCAAATATCCCAAATTTGCGCTATAATCAATAGCACGACTCCGTAAACACTTAACTTGATTACCGTAGAAATATTATTTCCTGATCTTTGAATAAAAACGCCAGCCACATAGCCAGCAATTACATTCACAATTGCGGGAAGCGTACTTAATAAACCTTCAGGATCAAACGAGAGGCCATAACCTTTATAAAGATTGGCATCGTTAAATATTAATCGGTCAAACTTCAGCGCAGCATTATGCTCTAAAGAAAGCGGATTAGGCTGATCGCCAAAAAACCACATAACAGCCCAATAGCCAAGTAAAATTAGGCTTCCAAAAATGATAGATTTTTTCAGTTTTAAATAATGAAGAATTAGCGAGCCAAAAAGATAGCAAAGAGCAATGCGCTGCAAAACTCCCATAATTCGCATATTCGCCAAATTCTTAAAAACCAGTTCGCCTTCCTGTCTAAATACAAACGGAAATGCGTTTAAAAATAACCCGATAAGAAAAATAAGTGCCGCCCTTTTAAAGACCTTTCTTAAAAATACGCTTTCAGAAATGCTTTCATATTTACGTAGGCTAAAGCTCATCGCGTTGCCAATTACAAATAAGAAAGAAGGAAAAACCCAATCGGTTGGGGTAAATCCATCCCAGGGAGCGTGTTTAAACGGCGCATAAATATGTGACCAGCTCCCTGGCGTATTTACCAGTATCATTAGCGCTACGGTAAGTCCGCGCAATACATCTAAAGCTAAATAACGCTGGTTTTTTCCGGTTTTTGCTTCCTTAAATAGTTTATTGACTTCAGTCATTCTTCTTTATGGTACTCCTAAAAGCTGAGGTTTAGATTTAAAAATTCAAGTTTATAATACCCTATAAAAGTATAAATTTCGATTAAATAATCAATCTTTTATAAAAAAATCGAAAAAGTATTTTTAAAAATAATTTTTTTATATACTTTTAAATTCAAAATAAATTCATTTTTTTAAAAGCTTAAAACAAACTATTAATGCTTTTATTTTAAAATATGACAACTCAAACTATGCCAACAGATCTACATGACTTTTTTATAGATGAAAAGAAACTATCTAATATTAATAATGTAGAGCGAAAGAAATTCCTTCAGAAATTAAAGATTATAAAACATCTATTTCTGAATGGTGAAACCTCAAACGCCGAAGTTTGCCAGCGCTTTAATGTAAGCCTACCTACTTCCATGTCTCTGCTCAATCAACTTATTGAGGAAGGCATAGTGATAAAAAAAGGTAGGGGGAAATCTGAAGGTGGCCGTAAACCAGACCTTTACGGACTTGTAGAGAATTCGTTTTTTGTGGTGAGTATTCATATAGAACGGTTTAGAATTAAGTTGGCAGTAATTGATAATAACCATACCATTCTACACGAACAATCCTGGCCCGCAGAGATTTCTACAGATTCTAATATTGTAGATCTCTTATTTGAGTGGACCCAGAAATTATTAAAAGAAGCTAAAGTGAAACTGGACCAGGTAATGGGTGTTGGTATAAGCATGCCTGGACTGGTTTCGGCTGAAGCGGGCAAAAACTTCACCTATTATCTAAGCGAACAGGAGCCCGAATCACTTAAAAATAAATTTGAGAAAAAGTTTAAAAAGCCGGTGGCTATTTTAAACGATGCAAAAAGTGCTTGTTTAGCTGAATTTCGATTTGGTACAGCCAAAAACAAGAGTAATGTTCTGGTAATTTCTATGGACTGGGGTATTGGCCTGGGAATTATTATGGGCGGCAGGATGCACAGCGGCGAATCGGGTTTTGCAGGCGAATTTGGACATATCCCAATGACAGAAGATGGGCTGCTTTGCCACTGCGGGAAACGCGGTTGTTTGGAAACAGAAGCATCGGGACTTGCCCTTGTTAGAAAAACCAAAGAAGGTTTAAAAGCGGGACAAACTTCGGTATTAAATAAACTTAAGAAGGAAGAGTTAGAAAAACTGGAGCCAGAAACTATTATTAATGCCGCAAACCGTGGCGACCAGTTTGCGATAAATGTACTTTCTGAAATAGGAATAAACCTTGGAAAAGGTATCGCAATCCTCATTCAAATCTTTAATCCCGAATTAGTGATTTTAGAAGGAAAAATAGCCGAAGCTAAACAGTTTATCACCACTCCAATTCAACAATCAATGAACACTTACTGTATGATGCAGCTTAAGGAACGCACCAAAATAGAACTTTCTACCCTGGGTGCAAATTCCAGTTTATATGGCGGTACCATAGCAGTAATGGACGATATTTTTAAAGACCAGGTTAGCCTGGTGAAATCCCAAATTAGTTAAAAAATTATGGCCAGATTAAATCTTTTAGAAGAAACACGTTTTGAAAAACTACCGGTAAAAGTTTATGAAGATGAACATATTGCCTCAAAAAAGGTAGCTAAACGAATTGCAGATCTTATTAGACGTAAACAAGACAAGCATGAAAATGCCGTGTTGGGCCTGGCTACAGGCGCCACCCCGGTAGAAGTTTACGAAGAGCTAATTAGAATGCATAAAGAAGAAAAACTTAGCTTTAAAAACGTGATTACTTTTAACTTGGACGAATATTACCCCATGCAGCCTGATGCTAAACAGAGCTACGTGAAGTTTATGGACGAAAACCTTTTTAACCATATAGATATAAAAAGGGAGAATATTCATATTCCAGATGGAACCCTGGCCAAAGAAGATATTACCGATTATTGTCTCGCCTATGAAAATCAAATAGGTGCTGTTGGCGGTTTAGACCTTCAATTATTGGGAATTGGTAGAACCGGTCACATTGGTTTTAACGAACCGGGTTCAGCACCAAATTCAGGAACGCGTTTAGTAACATTAGACGATCTTACCCGAAGGGATGCTTCGCGAGATTTTGGCGGAAAAGAAAATGTACCTACCAAAGCCATTACTATGGGAATTGGTACTATTTTTAAAGCAAAAGAGATTATTTTAATGGCCTGGAGCAAGAAAAAAGCTCCAATTATTAAAAAAGCGGTTGAAGGAGAAATGTCTGGAAATGTCCCAGCAACTTACCTTCAGCTTTCAGATAATGTAGAATTTATTTTAGATGAAGATGCGGCTTCAGAGTTAACAAGATTTAATACGCCGTGGTTAGTAAAAGACTGTTCCTGGAATAAAGCGCTTATTAAAAAAGCGGTAATCTGGCTTTCTTCCGAAGTAAAAAAACCAATCCTAAAACTTACTGACGAAGATTACAATAATAACGGAATGGCGCAACTTGCCACCGAGCAAGGCCCCGCCTACGATATTAATATAGATGTATTTAACCAGTTACAGCACAGTATAACCGGTTGGCCAGGAGGAAAACCAAATGCTGATGATACCCAGCGCCCGGAACGTAAAAGCCCTGCAAAGAAACGTTCTATTATTTTCTCCCCACACCCAGATGATGATGTGATTTCTATGGGCGGAACTTTTATTAGGCTGGTAGACCAGGGCCACGATGTTCACGTAGCTTACCAAACTTCAGGGAACACCGCTGTTTGGGATACCGATGTGTTACGTTACGTAGAGTTTGCCATAGATTTTAAGAAAAGTACCGGGGAAGATACCGAAAAGCTGGAGGCTACTTACGAGAAAATGCGTGACTTTATCGATAAGAAAGAGCCTAACGAGATAGATTTAGATGAAATAAGAGATGTAAAAGCTTTTATTAGAAAATCTGAAGCGATTGCAGGTGCCCGTTATGCCGGCTTAAAAGATAAAAATATTCATTTTATGGCCCTGCCTTTCTATGAAACCGGGAAAAAAGTAAAAAATCCAGTAACCAATAAGGATGTTGAACTTACCATGGAATTATTGAAAGAGGTAAAACCTCATCAAATATTTGCCGCCGGCGATTTTGCCGATCCTCACGGGACTCATATTGTATGTTTTAGGATTATCCTGGAAGCTATGAAAAGGCTTAGAAAAACTGAATCCTGGACCAAAGACTGCTGGTTATGGATGTATCGTGGCGCCTGGCAGGAATTTGAAGTGCACGAAATTGAAATGGCCGTACCGCTTTCTCCCAAAGAAGTACAACGCAAAAGAGACGCTATTTTCCAACACCAGTCGCAAAAAGACAGGCCGGTATTCCCTGGCGATGATGAACGGGAATTCTGGGTACGAGCAGAAGAGAGAAATCGCGAAACAGCCGAAAGTTATGATAAACTGGGATTAGCGAATTACGAAGCAATGGAAGCCTTTGTAAAATGGAAATTCGAATAGATCAATGAAAAAATTAATTCCTGTTTTTTATTTAATAATGGCCTTGGCTATTATTTCCTGCGGAAGTAACCCTTACGCAAAAACCAATCGTTTACATAAAAAACAGGCAAAAGCTTACGGTAAACAATTACAGCAGTTCCCCACCCCCGAAAACCAGAAAGAATCCGCACTCAATTATGGTGACTACTGGGTGGGAACTACTAATTTTAACCTGAGAAAACCTAATTACGTGGTAATTCACCACACCGCTCAGGATTCTCTTGGACAAACATTAACCACTTTTACCCTTCCCAGAACACAGGTAAGTTCGCATTATGTAATTGCCAAAAACGGTGAAATTTTTCATATGCTAAATGATTACTACCGCGCCTGGCACGGTGGAATTGGGAAATGGGGAAATAATACCGATTTAAATTCTTCTTCCCTGGGGATTGAAATTGATAATAATGGGAAAGAAGAATTTACCGATCTTCAAATAAATAGTTTAATTGAATTGCTTAAGGAAATTAAGGAAAAATACAGTATTCCTGATGAAAATTTTATTGGCCATTCCGATATTGCACCCTCAAGAAAAGTAGACCCCAATGCTAATTTCCCCTGGAAACGTTTAGCCGAAGAAGGTTTTGGGTTATGGTATGATGAAGCTGAAGTAGAAAATCTAAAACTGGAAGCCGAATTTTTTAAACCGAATCCATTGGCGATTAACCTCAACAGCCGACTTAATACCCGAATTCCTTTTATAGATAAATTAGTTTTCCCTGAAGTAATTCCCGCCGATTTCAATGTTGAAAATGCTCTTAAAATTATAGGCTTTAATACGTCAGATCTGGAGGCTGCTAAAAGCGCTTTTAAATTGCATTTTATTCAGGAAGATTTAAACCAACCTTTTGGTAAGCACGATCTTAAAGTACTTTACCAGCTGCATAAGAAGTATTTGTAGGCACCTATTTTTCAGAAATAAAACAATTTAAAAATTAAATAAGGCAATTTTATGAGTCATATTGGTAAGTTTATTTTGCTTCTTTTGTTTTTCAGTAGCTTTTCACTTTTTGCACAGCAAATTTCTGAAAATGAATTAGCTATTATTCAAAGAAAAGATTGGAATGCCCAAAAACCGGTTATGAAAATGAAGTCGCATAAACCGGAATTTATTACCATTCACCATACAGGGATGCCTCAAAAACCGGAACTTTCTATAGAAAAGAAACTGCAGGCATTGCAAAATTTCTCCCAAAAAGATTCCCCAATGGCCGATGGTAGTATAAAAAAAGCCTGGGCAGATGTTCCTTATCATTTTTATATTGCAACCAATGGTAAAATTGCTGAAGGAAGGGAGATAAAATTCCAGGGCGATTCTAATACTGACTACAACCTTGAAGGGCACGTACTAATTGTAGTAGAAGGGGATTTTAATAAAGAAAAAGTGCTACCTCAACAATGGGAAAGTTTAAAAGAACTTATCTTTTATATTTCCAGCGAATACGAAATTTCCCATAACACAATTAGCGGCCATAAAGACCAGGCCGAGACCAGTTGTCCCGGAAACAACCTATATCAAAAATTGTCTCAATTAAGATAACCTCCTAAAATTTATTGTTATGAAAGCACCTAAATTAATCATCAGCATTTTAGGTCTTTTACTTTTTTTACCCCTGCAAGCCCAGGAAATAAACCTCAACTGGCAGCCAAGAAAAGATCTAAACATTAACCTACCGGCATCCATAAAGATTTATGATGCTTATGGAACTTTACCCGATAATAATCCCGTAAGAGCAATGTATGCTCTCGTAGACTTGAGTGACGAAAATCTAAAATTACGTTCTCTTGGCAGCAATACCATTAGGGAAACCACTAAAGAAACTTATAACAGAGGAAATGGAGTTTTGGCAATAAATGGCGGTTATTTTGCTTCAAATTCTTCGGTAAGTACTATTATTCAGGATGGGGAGGTTATTTCACCTGGACCCAGCGGTGAAATTTCCAGGGGTGCATTTGGAATGAAAAACGGAGAGCCGGAAATCGCCTGGGTGAATTCCGGGGAAAATGATATTCCAATGAAATTTGCTTCTCCAGATATTAATTCAGCTTCAGAAAATTGGGATGTAAGCCAGGCAGTTGGTGGCGGGCCAGTTTTATTGAAAAACGGAAAAATAAATGTAACCGATAAAGAAGAAGGGTTTAAAGGAAGCCATTTAGACCGGCATCCGCGAAGTGCCATTGGCTACAAAGACAAAAACACCCTAATTATTATGGTGGTAGACGGGCGGCAGGAAGCCAGTGCGGGAGTAAGTTTAGGCGAATTAGCACAATTAATGTTAGAGGTTGGTGCTAAAGATGCAGTAAATCTAGATGGTGGCGGATCTTCGGCAATGATCGCTGCCAACGAAATAGTAAATATTCCTGCAGATATTACCGGCGGAAATCGGAATAGTTTAAGGAAAAATGCGGGAGCTTTAGTAATCGCTGAAACCCAGGTGCCGCAACGCCCAAAACCAATAATTTTTGATACCGAAGACAGGAATTATTCTGAAACAGGAATTTGGAACAGCTCAAACCATTCAAATTATTATGGAGAGAGCGCCTCCCGGGTAGCCACTTCAAACAATCTAAATAAAGCTTTTTATACTTTTGAAGATATTAAGCGAAATAATTACCAGTTAGCCGCCTGGTTTAGCGTAAACACTCAAAGAAATTCTGAATTTGTAAATTATATTTTACATAGCGAAGGCAAAATCGATACCCTTAGCATTAATCAAAAATCTCTCAATAATTTAGGGAAATGGAATGTATTGGGAAATTTTGAAATTGGCCCCAGGGATACCCTGGAGATTATAGGAGCTGCCGAAGGAAAATTTATTACAGATGCTATAAGGTTAGTCGCCAAAAAAGATTCTCCAGTACTACCCAAACGCGGAGATTTACGTATCGCTGTAATTTCAGATTTAAATTCTGGATTGGGTGCTGCTAATTACGAATGGCAGGTTGATAGCATAATAAATAGAATTCCGAAGGTTTGGCAACCAGATTTAGTTATTTGTGGTGGCGATATGGTAGCGGGAATGGGAGTTTCTGAAACAGCCCAACTACAAAAAATGTGGAATGGCTTTAAAAAACATATTATAGAACCCCTTCATAAAGAAAAAATTCCTTTTGCTTTTACACTGGGCAATCACGATGGCCCAAGAAGCTACCCCGTAGAACATAAATTTGCCAAAAACTTCTGGAAAGAAAATATTGACAAAACAGGCCTGCATTTTATAGATGAATCTAATTTCCCAAACTACTATTCGTTTATAGCCAAAAACAACTTTTTTGTTTCCTGGGAGGCTTCTTCTTCAAAAATCACGGAAGAAAACCTTGAATGGCTGAAAGAACAATTTCAAACCCCTGAAGCTAAGAATGCACCAAATAGATTTGTAATAGGCCATATGCCACTTTACAGCGTAGCCCAGGAAAGAGATTCAAAAGGTAATGTACTGGAAAATGCTAAAGAACTCCAGCATCTTCTTGAAAAATACAAGGTGAAGACCTATATAAGCGGGCACCAGCATGCTTATTACCCGGGGAAAAGAGGAAAAGTGGAATTCTTAAATACGGGCGCTGCCGGTTCCGGCCCTCGTTCCTGGTTAACCCAGAGCCGAGAACCCGTAAATACTATAACGATTATGGATATTTTTAATTCAAAAGATTCTATTGTTTATAGTACTTATGATATAAAAAAAGACAAAGCTGCAGAGATGAGCTTATTTGAAGAAAAGACTTTACCTTCTGCAATGATAGGTGTAAACGGCTATATGTTGCGTAGGGATATCCCAGACAGTCAAAAATTTAAAGCTTTCCTATCTTCTTTAAATTCCAATGCAGAAAATATTGCCGGCATAGCTCAGGTTGAAGCTAAAATTAAAAACGATAAGCTTAAAATTTCAGGAAGCTACTTCAATATAACTTCAAAATTTTCTGATAAAAAACCCATAGGTATCTATAAAGGAAGACATACCGAAAAGGGCGAATTGCTGAAAGAAGTGAAGCTCAAAGCATCTTCTCCCGGAAGTGGTACCTTTTCTACTGAACTAAAACTTACTGAAGAAATTAAGAGCTATCTTAATTTTGGTGGCATTTATATTCAAATAAATACCGAAAAAGGAAATTTAAGAGCTCAATTATTACCGACTCAAAATAAAGCACCAGAACCTGCTAAAATCACTTCTCATTACCCGAAGAACACTTATGCAATACGCGATATTGAGGCTCTCTACGAAATAAAATGGAGCCAGGCCTTAGATGAAAACGGGGATTTTGTAAGTTATATCTATCAACTATCACCTAATAAGGATTTTTCAGAAATAATTCTTCAGAAAAAAACAGGTAGGGAAACCAGTTTGAAAATGACAGAAAAACAATGGTATGACCTCCTTGAAGATTCTGAAATTGGTGAACAGGTAAGCTTTTACCATCGTGTGTTGGCAAGTGACGGTAGCAATTTTTCCTACTCTGCTCCTACCACTCTAAATTTGATAAAAACTAATGAAGCCTTAGATGATCTTGCGCAAATACCCGCTCCGAAATATGCCTACAAAGGAAAAACAGCTGAATCTGGTGCTGGCTATGGCGCCGAATGGGATCACGAAGGCAAACTATGGCTGGCTGATTACAACCGTGGGTTGATTATTCAAAATTCAAATGATAAAGAGACAGATTTTTCACCCTTAACTTCAGTAGAGATAAAGGGCGAGGTCTATAATTTAAATCCTGTCAACGGAATTGGAGTAGATGTGGACGGAAATATTTTAGTAGGAATTAACCGCAGATTAATTAAGATTGATTCGAAAACCGGGAAAGGGCTTGCTGTTTGGGAAGCACCTAAAGGCGCACGAGCAATTACAGCACCACGCGCAGCTAAAAATGGAGAAATATACGCGATGTCGCTCTTTGGAGAAGATCCAAACTATGTACTAAAACAGCAAGGAGAAACTTTTAAACTGCTAAGAACTCTTGAACTAAAAAATAGAAATTTATCGCGAACTTTTGCTATGACTCAGGATGGCAAAACACTTTTTTTTCCCGATCCTGGCAGCCCTAAGATCCAGGTTTATAGTAGCGAAAATGCTAAAGACTATACTAAGAAGGAGGATATTACCAGCATTTCTGCAGGCTCTAGTGCAATACAGGTTGTAGATAATGCCATTTATTCCGCTGTACGTTCCAGCGGAATTTCGCCTTCGAGTATTCACTATAGAAATGAAGAAAAACAGCAAATGTGGACTTTAGAATTACCTGAGGTTAATGGTGCAGAGCCTCGGGGCATAGGAGTTTCAAAAAATGGGAATACTATAATTTTCTGCAGCTGGGATAAAGGTGGCGGTTATTACGTATTTGAAAAGCTTGGAGAATAAATAGCAAAAAAAACCTCACAGGTTTCGGAAACCTGTGAGGTTTGAGTAAATAACATCGTAGATCTTGAAACGATTTCAGGATCAAAGCTATAAGAGCTTCTTTAAAAACTTCACATCTTCACTTCTTCAGCTTCTGAAGTAGTAAAAAGATCGGTATTTTTAAGGTAGATTAAGCCTTTATCTTCTTTGTTTAAAATCCGTTTGGTTCTTAAGTAGCGATTGTAATTATATTCATCAAAATCTTCGGCTTCGGTATCAAAATTACTAATATGAACCTCGCCCATTGAATGAATAAACTTGTTATCACCAATCCACATTCCTACGTGAATTACGCGTTCTGAAGTAGAATCGGTGGCCGGTTTTCCAAAGAAAAGCAAGTCGCCTTTTTCAAGATTTTCAAAGTTTTTATCGGTATCTACTACATCTCCGGTATGAATTTGCTGCGATGCATCACGCGGAATCACCATTCCGTTTAGAAAATATATGGTTTTAGTGTAACCGCTGCAATCTACTCCTTTAGGAGAAGTACCGCCCCATAAATAAGGTAATCCCATCAATTTATGTGCAGTAGCCACCAAATCTTCTTCAGTTTGATCTAAAGATGCCAGCCATTCTTTATAAGGCTGAGCGTAGGCTTTCTCTACAAAGGCTTTTTTCCCATTTGGATATTCTACCTTATAAAAATTATTTTGTTCGCTTATAAGCTCTAAAATGTTCCCAGCTACAAGATCTGAAACTGTTTGAGAGTCTGAATTTGCTTCGGAATAAGAATTACCCGTAGGCTCGGTAAAAATTAATTTTTCCTGAGATTTCCAATTAGCAAATTCTTCTTCAGTCATATTTTCAATTCCGCCGTAATCTACCCAGGCTAAATAACCTTCCGGAGTTTGAACAAAATACCAACTTCCTTCTTTTTTATAAACCTTAAGCGGCATTCCCAGGGTTGCCTGAGTTACCAATTGCGCCGAATGTTTTGGTTCATCTCTTAGATTTGCCACTGAAATTTTTACAACTCCACGAATCTTATCTTCCAAAGCTTCAGTATCTGGAAGTACCTGAATGCTATCGGTAAACTTGATATTTTCTGACTCTAGCTTTTCTTTTAAAGAATTTACCGCTTCAGGGTCATTAGATTCTCCTCTCAGAATATAGGTTTCTCCATTTTTTTCGGCTGTAACTTCAAAGAGTGCAACCCGTCCATCTGGTGCGTAGTTTTCTTCTACTTCTACTATTTGGTTTTGAAGCGGATTTTCTTCTTTTTTCTCTTCTTTCTCATCGCAGGAAGCGAATAAGAAAAGCGTTAGTAAAAAGGGTAAATAAGGTTTTATTAAATTCATTATTTCAATTTTAGTTTCTTGTTTTCGCCACAAATTCACGAATGATTTTTACTTTTTGGGAAGCTTAGATTCTGAAACGATCCCGAAGCTTCGGGACAGAATGACGTAATATTTCTATTTCTCATACAATTCAACCCCGGTGCCGTTTCTTTTAGGGAAATGTACTTTTTCGTCATAGACTTTTACGCCATCGGCGATATCATTTTTAATTAAAAGTCCGCCGTCCATATCTACATAATCCAAGAGCGGCAATAATTGTGCGATGGCTGAAATTCCCACGGTAGATTCGGTCATACAACCCACCATTACTTTTAAACCGAGTGATTTTCCCTTTAGAATCATTCTTTTTCCGGGCGTTAGTCCGCCGCATTTGGTAAGCTTAATGTTTATTCCGTGAAAATAGCCTGCGCACTTTTCAACATCGCTTTCTTCAATACAACTTTCATCGGCAATAAGTGGCAAAACCGATTCTTTATAAAGTTTTTCCATTCCCTCCCAATCATTGGCTTTTAAGGGCTGTTCCAAGAATTCAACATTTAATTCTTTTAAGGCTTTGGCATTTTCAATAGCCTGATCTACCGTCCAGGCGGCGTTAGCATCTACCCGGAAAATTGAATTTGTATGTTTCCGCAGTTCTCTAACAATAGCTACATCATCTTCGGTTCCGAGTTTAATCTTGTAAAGTGGCCACGGAAATTCTTTAATTTTCTGAACCATCTTTTCTACAGAATCTATCCCGATAGTATAGTTGGTAAGCGGAATATTCTTTAAATCCAGCCCCCATAATTGATAAAGCGGTTGGCGATTTCTTTTTCCGTGGAGGTCATGCATAGCCATATCCAATGCACATAGCGCAAATGGATTTTCTTTTAAATGCGGATAGGTTAACTCCCATAATTCCTCAGGTTCCAGGAGAATATTTTCAGCAATTAAGTCTTCAATATTAAGAATATCGGCCTGCATTTTTTTAATCGTAACCCCGTAATAGGAAGTTGCTGTAGCTTCTCCATAACCGGTAAACCCACGGTCGCTTAAGGAAACGATTAAAGTTGGCTGAACATCCCTGGAACCGTGACTTATGGTAAAGGTGTTTTTTAGTTCCAGGTTGTATGGATGAAATTTTAGTTCCATTTTCTTAAAAATTTAGTCAATAGAAACCTCATCGGTTTTAGCTTTGTATAGGGCGAAAAGGCCTAACATGGTAATTGCGGCGTTGACCAACAAAATTTCAAAACCAAACTGATAGCCGTTTAACCAGGCTTCAGAATTGAAATCTAAAATTACTGAAATTACCGGTGATAAAATGCATACTACGGGTACCCATTTATCCCTAACCGGATTTTTACTCAATAAACCATAAGCGAATAGCCCCAGAAGTGGTCCGTAAGTAAAGCCGGCAACTTTAAATACGGCGCTTACCACGCTGCTATCATTTAGCGAATTAAAAACTATAATTACAATAAACATTAATATGGTAAAGCCAATATGAACCAGTAACCTGGTCTTTTTCTGATTTTTTTCCTTTTTCTGAATATCTAAAATATCAACACAAAACGAAGTGGTAAGTGCTGTTAATGCTGAATCTGCACTGGAAAATGCCGCGGCGGTAATTCCTAAGAGGAAAACAACACCGGCGAGAATTCCAAAGTGATTTAAAGCTAGTAACGGATAAAGATCATCTGTTCTTTCGGGAATGGCTATTCCCTGGTCCATCGCGTATTTGTAAAGTAAAACTCCCAGGGCTAAAAACAATACAGTAGAGAAGAAAAATACGATAGAAAACCAAAAAATATTCTTTTGTGCTTCCCCTATACTTTTACAGGTTAAATTTTTCTGCATCACATTTTGATCAAGTCCGTTCATGGCGATGGTAATAAATATTCCCGCCAGAAAACTCTTGAAAAATGCATTATTAGAGCGCCAATTCCAGTCGAAAATCGTAGATTTTTCGCTGTTAGCCACCGTTGCGAATACATCGGTAAATTTAAGTCCCATATGGTCTACGATCATAAAAATACTGATCACCACAGCTAACAATAAGAAAGTGGTTTGTAGGGTATCTGTCCAAACAATGGTTTTAATTCCTCCTCGAAATGTATACAACCAGATTAAAGCAATGGTGATCATTACCGTTACCCAAAACGGAATTCCAAAAGCATCAAAAAAAGCGATTTGCAACACCAATGCCGCTAAAAATAATCGAAAAGAAGCACCTATTGTTTGGGAAATAAGGAAAAACGAAGCCCCTGCATAATAGGAGTTTTGCCCGAAGCGATCTTTTAAATATTCATAAATTGAAATTAATTTCAATTTATAGAACAACGGAATTAAAACAAGAGCAATCACCGCATATCCTACCATATTCCCCATCACAAATTGCAAATAGGTCCAGTTGGAATTACCGACTTCCCCGGGAACAGAGATAAACGTAACGCCAGAAAGGGTTGCGCCAACCATCCCATAGGCTACCAGGAACCAGGGCGATTGCCTGTTTGCGGTAAAAAAGGTATTGTTATCGGCTTGCCTTGAAGTAAAATGACTAATAGCCAGTAATAAAACAAAATAACCGGCGATTACTCCAAAAACGAGGATAGGGCTCATAAATGATTAATTTATTTCAATTTCTATAAATTCGCTCTGATTACCGGTGCGATCTACAGATGTAATTCCAATTTTTTGAAGTTTAGTTTTCTTCCCTCCTACTTCTTTCTGCAAATCCTGACTTCTTTTTTCGGAATTTAAAATTTTATAATCCCAGTTTCCGGTTTCGTATTTAAAGTATAGCACCCATTTGTGAATATCTTCATCATTTTCAACTCCCCAGGTCATTTCAATCTTATCAAGATTTTCATTCACCGTGACATTTGGAATTTCCGGTGGGGTGTTATCTAACCAGGGACTTGGCGGAACCAGGGTTTTCTTTCTGTAAGGTCCTTCTTTTATAGCTTTTGCCAATTCCTTATTTTTCAACAAGGGACCTATACTCCAATGCACGGCCCCTTTGCTCTGCGGAAGCATTCCGCGGGTAATCATAATTTGATTGATCACTTCGGTAATATGCATTTCGTCACCTTCCCCACCAACATTCATTCCCGGCCATAAATGGCGTTGTTTGGTGTTTTCACTTTGCCACCAGCCCAATAATTCCGGAAAACTCTGCCCAAGCTGACTTATTTTCCAGTATAACTGTGGGGTGTAGTAATCTATCCAACCTTCGTTTAACCAAAGTTTAGCATCGGCATATAACTTATCATACTGGTCGTAACCCTGAACAGATTCAGGATATCCCGGGCGCCAAATCCCAAAAGGACTTAAGCCGAATTTTACATGGGGTTTTTCTGCTTTAATTTCCTCGTAAATTCTTTTGATAAAAACGTTAACGCTTTCTCTACGCCAATCGCCACGAGAAAGTTCCCCGCCAGCAGCCTGGTAGGCCCTCCAGCTCTTATCATCTGGGAAATCTTTGCCGTTATTATAAGAATCGTAGGGATAAAAATAATCGTCAAAATGAATCCCGTCAACATCATAGCGCTTTACAATATCCATCACTACTGCCGAAGAACGATCTTGTGTTCCTTTTTGAGCAGGATCCATCCACCACATTCCATTTTCCAGTTCCACAACAAGACCAGGATTGGTTTTAATGACCGATTTTTCACTGATTTCTTTCCCGGTTGTATGATGAGCACGATAAGGATTTAACCAAACATGTAGCTCTAAACCGCGTTCATGAGCAGCATTAACCCAAAATTTAAGCGGGTCGTAATAAGGATCGGGAGCTTTTCCCTGTTCTCCGGTGAGATAATAAGACCAGGGCTCTATTTCACTGTCGTAAAGAGCATCGGCCTGCGGACGTACCTGGAATACTACTGCATTAAAATTGTGTTCTTCTAAAAAATCTAAAAGTTCAAGGGCTTCTTGTTGCTGTGCTGAAGTTGAAAGACCGGGTTTACTGGGCCAGTTGATATTGGCAACGGTGGCCACCCAGGCTGCCCGGAATTCTTCAATATTTTTTGGAGTATTTGGATCCCATTTAACCTCATCTTCTTCTGGAGTTGCTGGAGCTTCAATTTCCTCTGGGATTTCTTCAACAACCTCTTCAGGTTCAGGTTTTTCCTGTGGTTGAGGTTGAGGTGCATCTTTCGCAGTTTTACAGGAAAAGAAAAACATACATAGTACAAGGAGGCATAGAATGGATTTTTTCATAATTAGGGATTTGGAATAATTAAAGAAAAGTCCTTCAGAATTAATTCCGAAGGACTTTCTAGCTAACTCATATTAAATATATTACCAACCTGGGTTTTGTTCCAGTTCTACTCCCTGATCTCTATACAATGTAATTTGATCTAATGGAATAGGTTCAAGATAAACTCTGGGGTCGTCAAAAGTTCTTAAGGATTCTTCGGCTGAAGCTGGGATTAAATAACCTTCATCTCCTTCTGTTACTTCAAGGTTTTCAAGATCTGCATCAGGATAATTTGATTTGTCTATCCAGGCTCCACGATTGATATCCGGGTACTGAACCATATCTGTATATTCCAGTTTTTCCCAGCGCTTAAGATCGTCTAACCTAAATCCTTCAAATATCAACTCTACCCTTCTTTCTCTACGAATTTCCCAAAGAATAGGAGCAACATCTGGATCTCTTTGGGGATCATCGTAAGTTTGGCCGTTAACGGCCGGCTGATCTCCAGAAACTTCAAGATGCGGAATATTAATTCCAGGTCTGTCTCTTAATACATTAATAGATTTGTCTAAATCTTCCTGGGTAAATGCTGCCCCGCCTACTGTAGAAAGCTCGTAAGCAGCTTCTGCATAATTAACAAGGATTTCTCCATAACGAATAATTGGTGCATCAGTAGGGTTTAAGTTAGAGTTTCCTCTAGGCTCATCTTTAATATCTTCATTTAAGAATTTGTGAGCAGCATATCCTGTGGTAGAATAATTTGCATCTATACCATTAATTCTTAATTCATCTGAAACAAAAGTTTCATAAATTCTAGGGTCACGATTAGCCATTACGTTTTCTATACCTCTGTCTCCCTGATATTGATCAGAAATACCTATAGGTAATCCATCATCTGCTAAGTAAGCTTCAATTCCATCTTTAGAAACACCTGTTTGAGGCTCCATGTTATTGTAACTATTTAGAGCGTGGGTTATCATACCCTCTTCATATTCTCTGTAAAGTAGAACTTCAGGGTTTCCTGAAAGATCTAAAGAATTGAAAACTTCTCTATAATTTCCTAATGAATAGTTGCCGGATTCAATAACCTGTTCAGCTGCCCATTTTGCTGCTTCCAGATATTCAGCGGCTTTTTCATTATTATTCTCATGGTATTTTTGCCAGGTTCCTTCATATAAGAAAACTCTTGACATAAAACCTAATACCACATCCCTGTCCACTTCAAGACCATCATTCTCCACATTTTCTCTTACATTTTCTGCCGCAAACCGGAAATCTTCCAAAACCCGATCCATAACAAAGGTTCTATCATCACGTTTTTTATATAAAACCTCATCTTCATTTTCAGAAAGTTCTTCTTCATAATAAGGAACATCTCCAAAATCTTTTACAAGGTCATGATATTCTAAACCTCTAAAAAATCTACCAATACCTGTCCAGTGGTTAATGGCTTCTTCTTCCATATCTACCCCCTGTACACGATCTATAAAAATGTTTGCTTTACGCACCCAGGCAAAGGTCCACCCTCCACCGGAAGTTGGAACCTGAAGCGTAAACCTTGGTGGATTTGTAGGTGCAAAATCATCATTTAACGATTGTCCTGTAAAATATTTTCCCCAGGTATAACCTGAGCCATACCCTGAAAAATATGCGGTATAAAATCCGTAAGCAAAGGTTTTCACATTCCCTTCACTGGACCAGTAAGTCTCGTCTACAAGGACATCCTGTGGAGGAGTATCCAGAAAATCTTTTTCACAACTTGCAACACCTACCGCAAGAAAGAAAAGAATGAATATTTTATTTGTTATTTTCATTTCAACTAAGTTTTTAAAATTAAAGCGTTACCTGAACTCCAATAGAAAATGATCTTCTAAAAGGATATACACGGCCAAAAGTTGATGTATCATTTAAACCTGCTGTAGTATAATCTACTTCTGGATCTACAGGTATCTGAGCTCCTGTAAATTCAAACAGGTTTTCACCACTTACATAAAGTCTAAATCTTTCTACCTCAAATTTTTCGGTTAGAGAAGTTGGAATGGTATACCCAAGGGTAATGTTCTTCATTCTCAAATAAGACATATCCAACAAATATTTAGATTGTGGTAAAAAGTTCATAGCGTTATTAGACTGTCCCTGGTCATTAGGTCTTGGATAATATGCATTTGGATTTTCTGGTGTCCAATAGTCTAACTGATGCTCATACCAGGCTTCTCCATAACGATATCCCGGAATGAAAACTGGTCCATTAGCCCAGAAATCACGTTTTCCAACACCTTGCATAAACATATTAAAATCAAAACCTTTCCAGTTTGCTCCTAATTGTAATCCATATTGGTATCGAGGTGTAGAATTACCAATTCTTTTCATATCCCCGCTATCACCTACTGTTCTAGAACCAAAATCTACAACGCCATCACCATTTAAATCCTTGTATTTTATGTCACCGGGTCCATACTCAAACCAACCGTTTGTTTCAAAAATTTCCTGAGAAGGAATTCCATCAACTAAATTTCCATCTGAATCAAAATCGTCTTCGGTAAAAAATCTATCGGTTTCGTAACCCCAAATTTCTCCAAGCTCTTTACCTTCATAATAAGAATTAATTCCTTCGGTAGTATTGGCAAATTTGGTTACTTTTTCAGTGAAATCGGTTAAATTTCCTTTTGCATTAATGCTAAGTCCGTTATCAAAAGTATGATTAAAATCAACTTCCAATTCCCAACCGCGGGTTTGGATTTCACCAAAATTCCTTATTGGAGCCGAAGTTCCAAATGAACTTGGTAAAGTTACACCGGCACTATGCATATCACTTATGGTACGCTCATACCAGCTAAAACTTGCTCCTAATTTATCTTTAAAGAATCTGGCATCAAAACCAAGGTCTAAAGTAGTAACAGTTTCCCAAGTTAAATCTGCCGGTAATGCACCCGGTGTACCGGTAGCTAACTGGTTTTCACCATCTATTAACCATCCAGAATTATACGAAGACATTGTTCTGTAAATATTAGAAATTAATGCATTTTGATTACCTACAGAACCATAAGAACCTCTTATTTTAAAGAACGATAAAGTAGGCTTTAAAGAATCCATAAAGTCTTCCTGGGTTACAATCCAACCGGCAGACATTGATGGGAAAAAAGCCCATTTTTCATCTGCAGAAAGCCTGGAAGAACCATCATATCTACCATTAAGATTTAAAAGATATTTATCTTTATATGAATAGTTTATACGAGCAAAAGCACCTAAAGTGGTCCAGTGTTCTCTGTCTCCACCTACAAACTGATCACCTGTAGCTAAGTCTAACTCTCCCTGTTCAGGATTTAAAAGGTCTCTTCTTTGAGAAGATTGAGCCCATAATTCAAATTCTTCAGCATCACCACCCACTGTAACTTCAAAATCGTGATCATCAGCTATATTAAGATCATATGTGGCAAAAGCTTTTGCCGTATTCCTTCTACTCCAGGAAGAATTATAAACTACCCTGTCATAAGCAGGACTGGTGTAAGGTTCATAAACCAAATTTGGACCAGTAGCCCAGAAGTTATAAGCCGAAACAGAGCCTCCAACCTGGTGTTCATGTCTATCTACACCATCATGAGTATAATCAAAATTAATTGCCAGATTTTCTATTGGATTAATAGTAGTTCCTAAATTAATTCTGGTTAGTGCCCTGTTATTCTCGTTCATATTAGCTTGGGTAACTTCATTAATATGGCTTCTAAAAGGATTACCTTCATATGTTCCATATGGATAGTATGCCGGCCATCTGGTAGTATAATACCAGGCATCATAAGTTGCAGAGCCAAAAGCAAAAGGCTCTGTAGTTCTGGTATTTGTGTAAAGGACCTTAGCCCTTACATCCATCCAGTCAGTAATAGAAGTGTTAACACTTAAGTTAAGGTTATATCTTTCAAATTCATCAGGGTTTGTTTTATAAACACCTCCCTGTTCTAAATAACCCAAACCTACGTAGTAATTTGTTTTTTCACTACCTCCGGAAACTGACACATCATGTTTTTGTTGTGGAGCCCATTCTTTAACAAACATTTCCTCCGGGTTCCATGGTCGATAGAAAAATAATCTACCATCCCTAATTTCAAAATCACGTCCTTCTACCATTTCTGGTCCAAGATCCTGACCTCCATAATTAGTTTCCCAATCCCTCATTCTTTCAATAGCGGTATCATCTAAAAACATATTAACCAGTCCAAATGCATCCAAGGAAGGGATTCTTCTTCTCACCGCAGCAAAAGCCATTTCAGCTCCCTCAGCCGCAGGTGCTACCGTGGGTGTATTAGTTGGTGTAGACCAGGAAATGTTATTTGAGTAATTTACAGTTGGTGCCTGGCTTCTTCTACCATTTTTAGTAGTAATCAAAATAACCCCCCAGGCAGCTCGCGCTCCATAAATAGAAGTGGATGCCGCATCCTTTAAGACAGAAATATCTTCTATATCCTGTGGGTTAATAGATTGAAGGCTCGAAACCTCTACGTTATCTACTAAAATTAGAGGTTGAGCTCCACCACCACCGGGACTTAAGGTTCCTACATTACCACGTAGTCTAATGGTTGGGTTCTGACCTATTTGACCCGTTGGAGCAGTAATTGTAACCCCGGGGCTTGCACCCTGCAATCCTCGTGCAACATCTGTAATTGGTCTTGAATCTAAAACCTCTGCATCTACAGTAGAGATTGCGCTTGTTACATTACTTCGTTTTTGACTACCATAACCAACTACTACAACCTCATCGAGGCCTTCGGTATCGGTTTGCATAGTAATGCTAAAGTTAGTTTGATCTTCTACGGTAATTTTTTGTTCTTGAAATCCCAAAGACGAAAAAACCAGTACTATACTGTTATCATCTGGAATACTCAAAGAAAATTGTCCGTCAAAATTTGTAACAGTTCCTGTTGAAGTGTTCTCTACAAATACATTTACCCCTGGAAGAGGTATCCCGTCTGTATCAAAAACTTCACCAGTAACTTCTCTCTCCTGTGCCCAAGCCTGAATTGAAAATAAGCAGACTAACACTAAAATAGATTTACGAAAACGTTTTCCCATCATAATACATTAACAATTAATTATGAAACAAACATATCATATAAATTTTTTAATAGCAACTAAAAATTGCAATAATCTACTTATTTTGCCGTTTTTTTTGCTCTAGTATCCTAATTTTTGCTATTTTTAATTGCACACACGGAATTTTAATAAAAAAATAGTTTTATTTTAAAAACTCTTAATTCAGAAATTTTAACATATTAATTTGATTCAAATTAATTTTGTTATATACTGTTCTTTAATCCAAAAACCAGTTTCAAAGATCTAATATGAAAAAAACAGAGCGCCATCGAATTATTCTTGACGAAGTACATTTACATAACAGGGTTCTACTAAGTGATCTAACCAGAACTCTTAATGTATCTATGGATACTGTACGAAGGGACCTTATGGAACTGGATAAATTAAAACAGCTTAAAAAAGTTCACGGAGGTGCGGTTTCAAATGGATTTAATATTCATTCCGATAATACTCGGGAGGTGTACGAATATGAAAATAAATCTATTATTGCAAAGAAAGGAGTCGAACTTCTAAACCATCGCGATGTGGTGCTTATTAGTGGGGGGTCTACTAATTTAGAACTTGCAAAATTGCTTCCTAAAAAGATGAATTTAACTTTCTTTACTCCAAGTCTCCCTATGGCTGTAGAACTGCTTAATAACACCTCCAAAAATGACGAAGTACATCTTATTGGAGGAAAATTATCCCGCGGCTCGCAACTTGCGGCAGGAGGAAGTGCAATTAACCTTTTATCGGAAATCACAGTCGATATCTGTTTTTTAGGCACAGGTTATATGGATATAAAAAAAGGTGTTACCGAACTGGATTGGGAGGTCGCCCAAATGAAAAAGGCAATGGTTAAATCTTCCAAAAAATTAGTTTCACTTACCATTTCTAAAAAGCTAAACACCTATAACCGTTTTAAAGTTTGTGATACGATTGCTGTAGATACACTAATTACAGAGTTAGAACCTAACTCACCAGAACTACAAAAATATAGAAGTATAGGCCTGGACTTATTATAGAGATATTAAAAACAATTAATACCTGAAATTAAGTAATGCCATTGTAGAAAAGTTACAACATTATATTTCGTAAAATATTAATTTTCATATTTTGCCAGTACATTTCGTACACTTTTGTATGTTTGAAGCAATCGTGCGGCTTCAGCTTCATCTACATTTAGTTCCTCCATGATCATCCTAGTTCCGCGACCTACCAATTTCTTATTGGAAAGTTGCATATCTACCATTTTATTGCCTTTTACCCTACCTAGTTTTATCATTACACTGGTTGAGATCATATTCAATACCAGCTTTTGCGCAGTACCTGCTTTCATTCTTGTACTGCCGGTTACAAACTCAGGGCCAGTAACCACCTCTATAGGGAATTCGCTTGCTTTGGCCAAGGGACTTCCGGAACTACAGGTTATACACCCGGTAACAATTCCTTTAGATCGCGCATCCTTAATTCCGCCAATAACGTATGGAGTAGTACCTGATGCAGCGATCCCTACCAACACATCTTTTTCTGAAACATCAAACTTCTGAAGATCTTTCCAGGCCTGATTGGTATCATCTTCAGCATTTTCTACAGCATTTCTTAACGCAATATCACCCCCAGCAATTAAGCCAATAACTAATTCATCTGAAACACCAAAAGTAGGAGGACATTCGGAAGCATCTAAAACACCCAGTCTACCACTTGTTCCAGCTCCAATATAAAGTAATCTCCCACCGGCCTCCATTTTAGGTACTATAGCATCAACTAATCTTTGAATTGCAGGAAGTTCTTTTTCAACACTTTCTGGAACGGTTTTATCTTCCTTGTTTATATTGTGAAGCAGAGTTGAAGTACTCATTTTCTCTAAATCATTATATTTAGAAGTTTTTTCAGTTTCGGGATTATTATTCTCCATTTTTTAGGTTTAATTATAATATACCTCGATCTATAATTCGAGGGTAAATTTTTTAAATAAAATATCTGAAATAATTTAAAATTTAGATTTAGGCATAAATTCTGAAAAAACACCTTTATTTCTATCGCTGTTCCATTCTACCTCTGGAGTTCGAAAGTAATGCACATCCATAAGGTCCAGTCGCAATCCATGTTCACTTAATCTTTTTATAAAGTTTTTATAATCTTTATTTTCTTCTTCACTCCAACCCACTTCTGCCATCGCAATTGTTCGCGGCCAAAACCTATCATCGGCAGCTTCATTAGAAAGTACCATCTCGGTCCAAACCGGAGCCTCTACCCCTATTGTATTTGGGTTTTTCACCTTAAAGGTATAAGCATCTTTTAAAGAAACTCCATCTTCCTTGCACCAGTTATTGGTCATTTCCTGTCCCGGCACGTTGGCGTGATCATAATAAAAACTTGAACAAATAGATTCTATTATAGGCGTATTCACTACACTATTGGTTTTCCCATTCCAACGCTGACTAATCAATGTACTATCTACCTGTGCCTGGGTTACTTCTTCCCATCCAATGGTTGTTTTTCCTAAACCTCGAACAATAGAATCTGCTTTTATCACAAATTCTTTATAGCGTTCATCTTCAATTTCATCTCCTCCAATATGCAAATAATCTCCCGTAGTAATTTCGGCCATTTCGCTTAAAACCGTTGCAACAAAATCGTAGATCTCCGGTTTATCCAGGCATAATTTGCTCCAGCCCACTGTGTACTCGTGGAAAAGTTGTGGAGGAGTTGCCAACCTGGGTTCAATATTTGCAAATTCGTCGCAATTCAATTCAGGATACGCCATTAATGCAGAATAAATATGGCCGGGCATATCAATTTCAGGAACTATTACAATATTTCTCGCTGCGGCATATTCCTGGATTTCTTTATATTCTTCCTGGGTTAAATACCCGGAACGACCGCCTTTTACAGCGCCTTTACTTCCCAGTTCAGTTAGTTTGGGTTTTTGTTTTATTTCTATTCGCCAACCCTGGTCATCGGTTAGGTGCAAATGAAGTCGGTTTAATTTATAAACAGCCATTCTGTCTAGATGCTTTTTAATATAATCTGGGCCAAAAAAACTACGGGCAATATCCAGCATGGAACCACGCCACTCGTATTTTGGACTATCTGAAATACTACCCTGCGGAAGTTTAATTTCTTCTGAAACTTTTTTATTTTCAATTTCAGCCGGGAACATTTGTCGTATGGTTTGAATTCCATAGAAAAGTCCTGCTTCCGAAGCTGCTTCTAAACTAACCACACTAGAAGATATATTCAAATTATAACCTTCTTTCCCCAGGGTTTCTTCAAGATTTGGATCAAGATTAAGGCTAAAACCGTTACAGTTTTCGCCTTTCATAGTATAACTTTGCGTATAAGTATTTTTCAACAATCGCTGCAGCCAGGCAGCCGATGCTTCTGCACCGGAATTAAAACAAACCACTGTCCTTTCCTGGAGTGTAAAGAAACCTTCTTTCCACTCAATTTCTGCCGGCTGCGGAATGATTGCCGGTTTTTCAGTTTGGGATTCTTGTGCGGATAAACCCCACTGAAATAACACTAAAAAAACTAAACTAACACTTAACTTTAAACTTTTCATTATAACAATATTTTACTCGATAATCGAAATTTATAAACTCCAGGACCAACCCAGAAATCAGAGATTATTTCTCCGAGGTAATTTACTTTATTTTATGCCCTTTTGCAGCAAAAAACCAGATATAAAGGTAACTTGGGATAACTATCCAGTAAGCCGATTGCGGATCAAAAGTATCTGCCAGGTAACCATAAATTAGCGGTAAAATAGCTCCACCGGCAAGGGCCATAATTAAAAATGAAGATCCCATTTTAGTAAATCTTCCCAGGCCGTGAAGTGCTAAAGGCCAGATAGCCGGAAATACCAAAGCATTTGCCAAACCTAAAAGGGAAATACAAAGCACTGAAATATACCCATCAGTAAAAATTGCAGCTAACCCGAGTATAATTCCAAGTATCCCCGAAATTTGCAAGGCTTTCTGCTGACTTATATATTTTGGAATAGTTACCGTACCAATTAAGTAACCTACAATCATTGCAATTAAAGTATAAGTGGTAAAATATTTAGCCACATCTGTTGCAATATCATGCCCATCACGTGCATAACTTATTACAGTATCTCCTGCAATTACCTCTACTCCCACATACAGGAACATCGCCAGAGTTCCTAATAATAAATTTGGAAACTGAAGCACACTGGTCTTGCTTTTATTAGCAGCAGCAAGGGTATCATCTTCTCCATCGGTTTCAATTTCAGGCAAAGCTGAATAATAAATAAGCACCGATAATCCTACCAAAATTACAGCCATAATTATATATGGTGTAATCACGAGTGAAGCGAGTTCATCTAATTCAGCAGCTTTTGCGGCGGCACCCATTCCTTCTAGCCTTGCTTCTACCGCATCCATATTTTTCAGCAAAATTGCACCGAAAATAATTGGAGCTAAGGCACCTGCAACTTTGTTACAAATTCCCATAATACTAATTCGCTTCGCTGCACTTTCAATTGGCCCCAGAATAGTGATATACGGGTTGGCAGCAGATTGTAGTAACGCCAATCCTGTTCCCTGAACAAATAATCCAAAAAGGAACATTGCGTAGGTTCTGGACATTGCAGCTGGAATAAAAATTAAAGCACCTATGGCCATAACTATAAGTCCCAGGGACATTCCGTTCTTAAAACCTATTTTCTTTAAAACCCAGGCTGAGGGGATTGCCATTACAAAGTAAGAAATGTAAGATGCAAAAGCTACGAGGTAAGATTCAAAATTGTTTAACTGGCTGGCTGTTTTTAAAAAAGGAATAAGCACAGAGTTTAGCCAGGTAACAAAGCCAAAGATGAAAAATAACACCCCAATTATAACAATAGATCTACTGGTGTTGTTCTGGTTGGTTGCGGTTTTAGCTGCCATAGGTATTTATCTTATATAAGTTGAGAATTTATTTTTGGGTTAAACTTAACGCCTTTTAGCAAAATTCTAACATAATTGTTTCTTACAAAAAAAAGAAACTTTTTTACAACCACTACACACTTAAGTAAGTTTTTTTATAATTAACTAAAAGATTAACCATTTTTTTATTTAAATGAATTATTCGAAAAGCGATAATTTCTAAAATCGGTTTTCCATATTCTTATTATCTATCTTTCTTTTTAGGACTATGAAATAAACTATATTTGTAAACTTAAATTTGTTGATTACCTTTTAAGGCATTCAATTATTAAAAATACCCGATGAAGCATATTAGAAACTTCTGTATAATCGCCCATATTGACCACGGAAAAAGTACCCTGGCAGACCGTTTACTGGACTTTACCGGTTCTGTAACCGATCGTGAAAAGCAGGAACAGCTCCTGGATAGTATGGATCTGGAACGTGAACGTGGCATTACTATTAAAAGTCACGCCATACAGATGGATTATGAATATGAAGGAGAAAAATATGTTTTGAATCTTATTGATACTCCGGGACACGTAGATTTTTCTTACGAAGTTTCCCGTTCTATCGCAGCTTGTGAAGGTGCTTTATTAGTGGTTGATGCTGCTCAAAGTATCCAGGCACAAACTATTTCTAACCTTTATTTAGCCCTGGAAAACGACCTTGAGATAATTCCCGTACTTAACAAAGTAGATTTACCAAGTGCAAACCCAGAAGTGGTAAGCGATGATATTGTAGATCTTCTGGGGTGTGAATATGAAGATATTATTC
The DNA here is from genome assembly GCF_900113135.1 of Salegentibacter agarivorans. Lineage (GTDB taxonomy): Bacteria > Bacteroidota > Bacteroidia > Flavobacteriales > Flavobacteriaceae > Salegentibacter > Salegentibacter agarivorans. Next base: position 61,049 of record NZ_FOOH01000013.1, read on the forward strand.
CTGCAAGTGCAAAAACAGGGCTGGGAATAGAGGAAATTCTGAAAGCGATTATAACCCGCGTTCCGGGCCCACGCGGGAAAGTAGATGCTCCTCTAAGAGCGCTTATTTTTGATTCGGTTTACAATCCATTTAGAGGTGTAGAAACCTATTTTAGAGTTATTAACGGATCGATTAAAAAAGGCCAGAATATTAAATTTGTAGCTACCCAGAAAAATTATTTCGCCGATGAAGTAGGAACTTTGCGTTTAAAGCAATTCCCGCGGCAGGAAATAAAAACGGGCGATGTAGGTTACCTTATCACAGGAATTAAAGATGCCCGCGAAGTAAAAGTTGGGGATACTATTACCGATGCTAAAAATCCTACTACCGAAGCTGTAGCAGGGTTTGAGGATGTAAAACCTATGGTTTTTGCCGGTATTTATCCAGTAGATACAGAAGATTATGAAGAACTAAGAAGTTCTATGGAGAAACTTCAGCTTAATGACGCTTCCCTGGTATTTTTACCGGAAAGTTCTGCTGCATTAGGTTTTGGTTTCCGTTGTGGATTTTTAGGAATGTTACACCTGGAAATTATTCAGGAACGGTTAGAACGTGAATTTGATATGACGGTAATTACTACCGTACCCAACGTATCTTACCACGCTTTTACAAATAAAAACCCAGATGAATTAATCCTGGTTAATAACCCATCTGATCTGCCGGAACCTTCGTCACTTAACCGTGTAGAAGAACCTTATATTAAAGCTACTATAATCACTAAAGCTGATTATGTAGGGAATGTAATGTCGCTTTGTATTGAAAAAAGGGGTGAAATTACTAACCAAACGTATCTTACTACAGAAAGGGTTGAACTTTCTTTTGATATGCCTTTAGCTGAAATTGTTTTCGACTTTTACGACAGGTTAAAAACCGTTTCCCGAGGTTACGCTTCCTTCGATTATTCGCCAATAGGAATGCGCCAGTCAAAACTGGTTAAAGTAGATGTTTTATTAAACGGAAATGTTGTAGATGCGCTCTCTGCACTACTCCACGTTGATAATGCTTACGATATTGGTAAAAAAATGTGTGAAAAACTGAAGGAGTTAATTCCAAGACAACAATTTGATATTCCAATCCAAGCTGCAATTGGTGCAAAAATTATTGCTCGTGAAACCGTAAAAGCGCTTAGAAAAGATGTTACCGCAAAATGTTACGGGGGTGATATTTCCCGTAAACGTAAACTTCTAGAAAAGCAGAAAAAAGGTAAAAAACGTATGCGCCAGGTAGGAAATGTGGAAATTCCTCAGGAAGCATTTATGGCAGTTTTGAAGCTAAATGATTAGAAAATTAATTATAAGCTAATTTTGTATCTTTAGTTTAAAATGAAGGACTATGGATCTTGTTACCAGAAAATATAACTTAATTCAAGAGCTCACTAAAGTCAAAGATGAGCATGTTATAGAAGTTATTGAAAAAATTCTATGTCCAGAAATTACAACTTCTCAAAAAGAAGAACTGGATAAGAGAATTAAAAGTTTTGAAAAAAATCCCGAAAATCTTTCAGATTGGGATAGTTTTAAAGAAACCTGGTAATGGCTTTTTCGGTTAAATTCTTACCTGAGGTTAAAACCGATCTGACGGAAGCCAAAAAATACTACTTTAAAAAAGGAGGAAATCCACTTTCAGAAGATTTTAAAGCAGAAATAAATTCTGAAATCGAATATATCCGCAAATTCCCTGAACATTATCAGGTTCAATACCAAAATCTAAGGCGAGCTTTGGTTACAAAATTTCCTTATGCAATTTTCTATCAAATTTCAGAAAATACATTAATTATTTTCGCAGTTCTTCATACAAGTCAGGAGTATAAAAAAGTTCACAAAAGAAATGATTAATTTCAAATCTCCCTGAGAGCAGGGATGTTTTTCTGTTTTATACATTTTCTTAATTTTGTAAGTCTACCATCTAAAAACTAAAAAAATGGCCGGACATAGTAAATGGGCAAATATAAAGCACCGCAAAGGTGCACAGGATAAGAAACGTGCAAAGCAGTTTACCCGAGCAATTAAAGAGATTAGTGTGGCTGTAAAAGAAGGCGGCGGACCCGATCCTGAAGCTAATCCCGCGCTGCGTAATGCCATTTCTAATGCCAAGGGTGTGAATATGCCCAAAGACACTATAGAACGCGCTATAAAGAAAGCCAGCGGCGCTGATGCCGATAATTATGAACTCGTAACCTTTGAAGGTTACGGACCCAACGGAATCGCGTTCTTTATTGAATGTACTACCGATAATACCAATAGAACCGTGGCTTCAGTTCGATCTACTTTTTCTAAAAATGGTGGAAACTTAGGAACCAATGGTTCACTGGAATTCCTATTTGATAAAAAAGGAGTATTTACCATTGAACGGGAGAAAATAGAGATGAATCTCGAAGAATTTGAACTCGAACTTATTGAAGGTGGCGCTTCAAAAATTGAAAAGGAAGATGATTATATCACTATTTATACCGATTTTAATGATTTCGGCTTAATGGCTTCTAAATTAGAAGAATTGGAAATTGAAGTAAAATCTTCTGAAGTTCAAAGAATTCCTATGAATACTGTAGAATTACCTGTGGAAGACGCCAAAAAAATCCTGAACCTCGTTGAAAAATTTGAAGACGACGACGATGTTCAAAACGTTTATCACAACATGGAAATTACCGATAACTTAATGGAAGAAATGGAAAAAGAAGCTTAATTATTTTTCCTGCTCCTGTTCTTCTCTATCACCCTCTAAAGCGTCAACCGTTTCCTCTTCATCTATGGTTTCGTTGTAATCTTCTTCTCCTTTTTCTTCACGCTGAATTTTCTTTCCTAGGTAAACTAACTGAAATCCTTCCTCAATCTCCACATCTGAGCTGTGCGAAGGTATAATAGTTAACCCTCCCTTGTTATTTTTTACAAATAGCGGAATAATATCAGGATCGGTCTTAGAAATTTCAATTAAGCCTTCATAATGTTCCTTACTGTTAAGTACTAATTCATGGATCTTAGGATAACTTCTGGAAACTTCGGTTAGCTTTATATAATCATCGGTATGAGAAAATAAACCTTCAGCCGGGTTCTTCTCGGGATTATTCATTTCATCGGCAGTAATAACCCTAAACGACCCGTTTTCTCCAAACTGCTTTTTAAATTTTGTTATCGCCGTTTTATTAATATCACTGTTTCCGGTCATGGCCATTAAATAACCAATATCATTCAGTTCAACATTATTCATTAGATCATCTGAATAAACGCTGCCTTCAATGGCATCAATCCCCAAATCCCGGGCTTTCTTTACATTATCAGAATTATTATCCAGGAGCACTACGTGCCGCTCATTATCGTGTAAATATTTTCCTATTAATCTTGCTATAGATGAAGCTCCAATAATTAAAATTCCCTGTGAATCTTTTATAAAAACTCCTACCAAACGTGCAAAAAGCCTTGCCGTGGCTGCATTTAATAAAACCGAACAAAGCACGATCATAAAAACTAAAGGAGTAATATATTCGGCGCCGGCAATACCTTCACGCGCCAATCGTAAGCCGAATAAAGAGGCAATACCGGCGGCTACAATACCGCGAGGTCCCACCCAGCTAACAAATGCAATTTCATTGACTTTTAAACCTGAACCCAGGGAACTTAAAATTACTCCCAGGGGCCTTATTAGTAAAACCACCACTCCAAAAAGAATAAGAGAATTCCAGTTAAAAACCAGCAACAGCTCTTCAATTTCAATATTTGCTGCTAATAAGATAAAGAGTATAGAAATTAATAAAACACTTAGTGACTCTTTAAAATACAGTAGTTCTTTTATATTGGGTAATTTTTGGTTTCCCATAACCATTCCCATAATAACCACAGCCAGAAGTCCGCTTTCGTGGGCAAATGTATCGGCTAATACAAAAACTCCCAGTACGGTTGCAAGGATAAAAACATTGAGTAAATAGTGCGGAATTATCTGCCTTTTTATTAAAAAAGCCAACAAATGGGCGAATGTGAACCCAAATGTAAATCCAAAAAGTAAAATCTTACCAAATTCAATTAATGCTGTTTGAGTAAAATCCTGTCCTCCTTCAACCCTAATAAATTCAAACATTAAGACCGAAATAAGCGCACCAATGGGGTCAATTAGAATTCCTTCCCATTTTAGAATCGAGGAAACATGTGATTTTAAAGGAATATTCCGAAGAATTGGGGAAATAACCGTAGGACCGGTTACAATAATTAAGGCTGAAAATAAAAAGGAAATTTGCCAGGAAAGATCAAATATAAAATGCGCGGCTAAACCTGCACCTAAAAAGGTGACCACTGACCCAACGCTGATAAGTTTTAAAATTACCGGACCAATATTACCAACTTCACTCCTTTTAAGGGTTAATCCTCCTTCAAAAAGAATAACTGAAATGGCTAGAGAAACGAAATAAAACAAACTTTCCCCAGGGAATAAGCCTTCAGAGCCGTTCCAAATAGGTTCTACCCATTTGGTACCATCTTCACTAATTAAAGTTGAAATGGGCCCAACTAAAAGGCCAATTAAAATAAGTGGTAAAATTGCCGGGGTTTTAATCTTCCAGGCTAACCACTGGGCCAGGATTCCCAATATTACCAAACTTGCAAGTTCTAACATGCGTTAATTATTTGAGCTATAAATTGCTATTTACAAAAATAGGTTGATTTAATGGCAACTCTCTAAGGATTTCAGGCTTTTTACTGAATAATTGAGTTTTAAATGTTTCACTTCCTTCCTCAATCTTTCAATATTTCTTGCTTCGAATCAGATTATTTTTCTTTGAATATCTCTTAGAGGTACTCCGTTTAGTTTAATTTCAGAATATCTAATAAATACGATTTATAGTCATTTAACATAAATAAATATCTGTAATTAGTGAAAATATTGATATTTTGTAGGTTCAACCACCAAAATATTCTTTATGGAAGAATTAAATATTCTTAGTCTCCTAATTATTTTATTCAGTGCATGGTTAGGAGGCTCTGCCGCAAAAAAATTAGGATATCCCGCAATTCTGGGAGAGCTGATTATAGGAATTTTACTTGGTCCCGCCCTATTGGGAATAATGGAAACTTCTGAAATGATTAACGTCCTGGCCGAAGTCGGTATCATCCTGCTTATGGTTTATATAGGGATGGAAATTAATTTTAGGGACCTTGGAAAAGCTTCCTGGCCCGGGCTTTTAGCCGCTATTGGTGGTTTTATCGTGCCTTTTGCACTTGGTTATTATTCCATAATTTATTTTGGAGGGACGCAAATGGCAGCAATTTTTGTGGCAATTGCGGTTGCCGTCACCTCGCTCGCAACTAAAAGTAGAATACTCGTAGATTTAAAACTTCTCAATACCCGAATTGCTTACGTTCTTATGGCCGGTGCCCTTATTTCTGATACGCTCGCTCTGGTGATTTTCGCAGGAATTGTAAGTTATGTAGACGCCGGGAGTATTGATACTCTTGGCTTGGTTTGGGTTGCGGGCAAAGCAATCTTATTCTTTGTTTTTACCGCACTTGCAGGAATTTATTTATTACCGCTATTAGGTAAATTTTTAATGAAGTCTAACTATACCAGTAGAACGCTACATTTTACCATAATTCTAATTATTGTACTGGGTTTTTCTGAATTAGCAGAAGTAGCTGGATTACATAGTATTCTTGGAGCTTTTATGGCCGGTTTGTTTATTCGTGACGGTGTTTTTAACAGGCAAATTTCAAAAGATATTAACCATATATTTCACGATATTTCTATAGGTTTTCTGGCGCCTATCTTTTTTGTTTCAGCAGGATTTAATGTCACCCTTGAGGTCTTTCAAACAGATTTACTTATGCTTATAGTTGTAACAGTGGTTGCTATGGTAGGTAAAATCCTTGGTACTGCACTTTTTTACCTTCCCAGCGGTTATGGTTGGCGAGAAGGTATTGCCGTAGGGACCGGAATGAATGGGCGTGGCGCCGTAGAAATTATAATTGCAGGAATTGGCTTACAAATGGGCATTATTACAAGCGAAATTTTCTCTATACTCGTTTTTATGGCCATTTTCACCACCCTTACAGTCCCACTTTTCTTAACCTGGACTACAACCTGGCTAAGAAATAGAAACGAATTAGTACATCAGGAATCAAGATCAGGTTACATAATTTTAGGTGCCAATCCGCTTGGTTTGTATATGGCGAAACAACTTCAGCAAAAAGATGATGATGTGATTATTATAGATGCCAACCGCGAAATGGTTGCCGAAGCTAAAAAACAGGGCTTTAATAGTATGTACGGTAACATTTTAAAAGAAGAAACCCTGGAAGATGCCAAAGCCATAGAAAAAGGCACTTTTATAGGACTTACCGGCAATAGCGAAATAAACTTCCTGGCCGCACAACTGGCAGACGATGCATTTTATATCCCAAATAAAATTGTATTGGTTTCCCCAAGTGAAAGCGGCACCGATGTAGATATGCTTGATAAAATTAATGCTACATCCCTTTTTGCCAATAAAACTGAATTAAAACCCTGGGCAGCAAAAATTAGCAATGGTAATTTTGAAGAGAAAACATACACGGTAGAAGAAGAAATTTCTACTCGTGAGTGGGTAAAACAGCATAAAGACGATAAAAACTCTATTCTTCCATTTTTTATTGTTAATACCGAAGGAATTAAAAGACCTTTCCATTATAACGATACTATAGATGAAGGAGAAAAAATAATTTACCTGGAATAGCATAAATTTTAACCTCTTAAATTTTTGAAACATGCCTGCTAATAGAAATTTAGCAGCGCATGTTTTTTGCTTTTAGTAATTTGCAGAACCTAAACTGAATATTATGAAATTATACCCTATAGAATCTGGTAATTTTAAATTAGATGGTGGTGCTATGTTTGGTGTAGTCCCAAAAAGCCTGTGGAGCAGAACAAATCCTGCTGATTCTAATAATATGATAGATATGGCAGCCCGTTGCCTGCTTATAGAAGACGGGGATAAATTAAGTCTTATAGACACCGGAATGGGCGATAAACAAAGCGATAAATTCTTTGGTTTTTATTATCCCTGGGGTGATCATTCTTTAGATAAGTCGCTTAAAAAGTACGGATTGCACCGTGATGATATTACCGATGTTTTCCTAACACACCTTCATTTTGACCACGTTGGAGGCGCCATAAAATGGAATAAAGACAAAACCGGGTATGAACCGGCTTTTAAAAATGCGAAATTCTGGAGTAATAAAGATCACTGGGAATGGGCAACAGAACCTAATGCCAGGGAAAAAGCTTCGTTTCTTCCTGAAAATATCCTCCCTATGGAAGAAAGCGGTCAGCTACATTTTTTAGATCGAACTGAGAACAAAAATTTCATACAATCTCAGGAATTTGATTTTGGCGTGCTGTTTGTTGATGGACATACCGATAAACAAATGATTCCGCATATTCAGTATAAAGATAAAACCCTTGTTTTCATGGCAGATTTATTGCCCACAGCCGGACATATTCCTTTACCATACGTTATGGGATTTGATACCCGGCCGTTACTAACTTTAACCGAAAAAGAGACAATTTTAAAACAAGCGGCAAATAAAGGTTATTATTTGTTCCTGGAGCACGATGCTCACAACGAAATTATCACTTTAAAAAACACCGAAAAAGGAGTTAGGTTAGACAAAACCTTTACTTTTAATGAACTTTTTAATTAAGTTGAATTCTGTATAAAATCAAATTAATTTTTCAGATAAATTAAATTCAATAGAATAAATGAAAATACCCTTTTTAAAACCAGCATTAATAATGGGAAGCGCCCTTATTTTAGCTTCCTGCGGAAGCGGCTCCCCAAAAATTGTTTCTACCCCAATTGCGAATATAGATTCTATTCCGCTTAAAATTACAGATCTTACTGATACTCAACTCCAGGGTTGGGGCGGGGCCGATCTTGTAAATGATACTATTCCGGGAATGAGCGTTGATAAAGCTTATTCAGAAATTATTAAAAATAACAAAGGACAAAAAACTATCGTTGCCGTTATAGACAGCGGCGTTGATATTGAGCACGAAGATCTTGATGGTGTAATCTGGACCAATACCGATGAAATTCCCGGTAATGGAAAAGACGACGATAATAATGGCTATATAGATGATATGCACGGCTGGAACTTTCTTGGTGATGCTGTAAAAGAAAATATGGAATACACCCGTATTTATAAGCGTTTAAAGCCAAAATATGAAGGTAAATCGGCTAGTTCTATAAGTACAGCAGATCGTGCCGAGTATATATACTACCAGGAAGCTAAAGAAGAATACGAGAAAGAATACGCTGAAACGGTACAGAGCAAAAACCAGTACGAGCAAATTAAAAAGCAATTGGTAGCAGCCCACCAGGCTGTTTCTTCGCAACTTGGTAAAGAAGATTATACTAAAAAAGAGCTTAATGAAATGGAAGCTACCGGGCAATTGGCACAGTATAAAGCCATGTTGCAGCAAATTCAAAATAATGTAAACGAAAATATTCCTGAAGCCTTAGATGAATTGGATGAAGGTATTGACTATTATGCCGGTCGTTTAGATACTCATTTTAACTTAGAATTAGATGGCCGCGCGCCGGTAGGTGACGATCCATATGATATTACCGATACAAACTATGGGAACGCCAATGTTATGGGACCTTCACAAGATAAAGAAGATCTTAAGCACGGCACCCACGTTGCGGGAATTATCGCTGCAGAAAGAAATAATAATATGGGTATTAACGGTGTAGCCAATAATGCTGAAATTATGGTTTTACGTGCCGTACCAGATGGTGATGAATACGATAAGGATATTGCCCTGGCAATTCGTTATGCCGTAGATAATGGCGCAAAAGTGATTAATACTAGTTTTGGAAAGTATTTTTCACCTAATCCAGAGTGGGTTACAGAAGCCATTCAATATGCTGCAGAAAACGATGTTTTAATAGTAAATGCCGGAGGAAATGAAGGTCTTAATTTAGACGAAAACACCGTTTATCCCAACGATCAAACCCCTGAAGCACCCCAGGAAATTTCCGATAATTTCTTAACGGTTGGTGCTCTTAATTTTGACTACGGTTCTCAACTGGTAGCCGATTTTTCTAACTACGGAAAAACAAATATTGATGTTTTTGCTCCGGGAACTAAGATCTGGTCTACAACGCCAAATAATGAATACGAATATTTACAGGGTACCTCTATGGCTTCACCAGCCGTGGCCGGGGTAGCTGCAATTATTCGTTCATTTTATCCAAAATTAAGCGCTGCGCAGGTTAAACAAATTATTATGGACAGTGGTTTAACCACTAATGCCAATGTAATTGTAGGTGGCGATAGAAGCAATACTAAGGATTTTAAAGAATTATCTACATCAGGTAAAATGGTAAATCTTTATAATGCCCTTATTTTAGCTTCACAAACAAATTAGAATTCAAGTAAACTACCTCTGTGCAAGCCAGAGGCATAAATAGGAAAAAATATTTTAATTTCGAGGCAAGCCTCGGAGCATTTAAATCTCGATTATCGAGTAATATTTTGATCATAAAAACCACAATTAAATGAAGAAATTATTATTAAGTCTGGCCTTTGTTGCAACCTCCCTGGCCAGCGCCCAAAACAACACCAGCTACTGGCAACAGCACGTAGATTATAAAATGGAGGTTAACATGAATGTTGAAAACTTTCAATATACCGGTACACAGGAATTGGAATACACCAATAACTCACCTGATACTTTAGATCGCGTTTTTTATCATTTATATTTCAATGCTTTTCAACCCGGAAGTGAAATGGATGTGCGCTCTACAAGCATACAAGATCCAGATAGAAGGGTAGGAGACCGTATTTCTAAATTAACCGAAGATCAACAGGGTTATTTAAGAGTTTCCAGCCTTAACCAGGATGGAAATGAGCTTTCCTATGAAGAAGTTGGAACTATTTTGGAAGTAGAACTGGACGAACCTATTTTACCGGGAGAAAAAGCTACTTTTAATATGGAATTTAAAGGCCAGGTGCCCGAGCAAATTCGCCGTTCCGGTAGAAATAGCTTAGAAGGTGTAGCGCTTTCTATGAGCCAGTGGTTTCCAAAAATGGCAGAATATGATTTTGAAGGCTGGCACGCAGCGCCTTACATTGGCCGTGAATTTCACGGAGTTTGGGGCGATTTTGACGTAAAACTTACGATTGATAAAGACTATACTGTAGCTGCTTCAGGATATCTTCAAAATCCAGATGAAATTGGTCACGGCTATTCAGATGAAGAAATAGAAGCAAAAGGTGACACGCATACCTGGCATTTTGTAGCACCAAAAGTGCACGATTTTACCTGGGCCGCAGATCCTGATTATATTCACGATAAAAGAACTGCTGAAGACGGAACTGTACTTCATTTTTTCTATAAAGACAATGATGAAATAAAGGAAAACTGGAAAAATCTTCAGGAGAAAACCGAAGATTTACTAATATTTTTCAATGAAAATATAGGCCCTTATCCGTGGGATCAATATACCGTAGCACAAGGTGGCGATGGGGGAATGGAATATGCCATGTTAACCTTAATTACAGGAGAACGTAACTTTGGAAGTCTGGTAGGTGTAACTGCTCACGAACTTGCACACGCCTGGTTTCAACATTTAATGGCTACAAATGAAAGCAAACACGAGTGGATGGACGAAGGTTTTACCAGCTATATTTCCAGCCGCGGAATGAACCAGGTTATGGAAACTTATGCTGAAAACCCACATACCGGTTCTTACCGCAGCTATATGGGATTAGCAAATTCCGGGATGGAGCAACCACAAACCACCCAGGCAGATCGTTATGCACTAAACGCCGCTTATGGAGCATCAGCTTATTCTAAAGGCGCTGTATTTTTAGCGCAATTAGGTTATGTTATTGGAGAGGATAACCTTGATAAAACCCTAAAACGTTACTATGACGAATGGAAATTTAAACATCCAACGCCAAACGATTTTATAAGAATTGCCGAGAAAGTTTCAGGAGCAGAGTTAGACTGGTATTTAAACGACTGGACGCGTACTACTAATACTATAGATTATGGAATTAAAGAAGTTACCGAAACAGATGAGAATTCGACTAAAGTAACTTTAGAAAGAAAAAAATTAATGCCTATGCCTATAGATCTTACCGTTCGTTATACCACTGGCGAAGAGGAAATGATCTATATCCCGTTGCAAATAATGCGTTGGGAAAAATATGCAGAACACGAAAACTGGACCGTAGCAAAAGATTGGGCCTGGGCCTATCCAACTTACGAATTGAACATAGATAAACCACTTAGTGAGATTGAAAGTATAGAAATAGACGAATCTCAACGAATGGCCGATGTAAACAGAGATAATAACCTTTATACTGCCGAAGAAACTTCAGAAGAAGAAGAACAGGAGTAGTTTTTCGAAATATTTAAATTAATATTTAGACCTCACAGGTATAAAACTGTGAGGTCTTTTTTTATATCAGTTTTCCAATCGTCCTTCTGTCCCGAGGCTTCGGGATTATTTCAGAATCTAAGCCTGTTAGAACTCCGAACAAATTTCGGAGCAGGCTCTGAAACAAGTTCAGGTTGACGTAGAAAATAACTATAACTAAATAGGCTCTGAATTCTATTTATTTCCGCTTAAATTCTTCATTTCATCATAGAGAACTTAAAACTATCCTTACTTTTGAATTATGGATGAAAGTTTTGGAAAAGACGAAAAATTAAAGAGCATAAAGCTCATAGATATATTATTTCAGGAAGGGAAATCGGTTAAAAAATATCCTTTAAAACTCATCTATCTTCCCATTACCAATCCTGAAATTAAACATTTTAAAACCGGGGTTTCAGTACCTAAAAAGCTGGTAAAAACTGCTGTTGGCCGCAACCGTATTAAACGTTTGATGCGGGAAGCTTTCAGAAAAAATAAGTATCTTGTAACCAGCAACTTCACACAACCTTATGCTTTGATGTTTATTTATATTTCCAGGGACGAAATTAGTCTGGAAGACCTAAATAAAGCAATGATAAAAGTAATGGAGAAGTTTAATGAATCGGAAAATAAAATAAGCTGAATTTCTATAAATCGGCTTAAATCACCTCAGGAAATTTAATCTCGATTATCGAGTAAAAAATATTGAAAAATGAAAAAGAAACTCGCCAAAAAAATTGCGGTAGTTACGATGGGTGCTACATTAATTTTCAGCAGTTTTGGTTTTAAATCTGATTTCTTTGAGATCGCCAAACAGATTGAAATTTTTACCACGCTTTTTAAGGAAATCAACATGAACTATGTTGAAGAAACCAATCCCGCTGCTTTAATGGATACCGCGATTAAAGCGATGCTGGCAGATTTGGATCCTTATACCAATTACTGGAACGAGCAGGATGTAGAAGCCGCAAGAATCAATAATTCTGGTGAATACAGCGGTATTGGAGCCACAGTACAGGTAATAGAAGATGCTTTATTGATTATGGAACCTTACAGAGGTTATCCCGCCGATGAAGCCGGTTTAAAAGCCGGGGACGAAATTATTGAAATTGAGGGAATAAAAGTAGCCGATTATACCGATGATGTTGGAGAATTACTCAATGGCTCTCCAGATTCGCAAATTAATATCAAATATCGTAGACAGGGAGAAATAAAGTCAACCGAGCTTACCCGGAGTGCCATTAACTTAAAAGCAGTGCCTTTTTATGAACTTTTGGACGAAAAAACCGGGTATATAGTACTTTCCCGCTTTAACGCCAAAGCTTCTTCAGAAACAATAAGGGCTTTAAAAGATCTAAAAAACCAGGGTGCAGAAGAAATTATCCTGGATCTTAGAGGAAATCCCGGAGGCTTATTAACTGAAGCTATAAACGTGAGTAATATTTTCCTACCAAAAGGTGAATTGATCACCACCACCAAATCGGTTATAGAAAAATATAACAAAGCTTACCAAACCCAAAAAGAACCTATAGATACGCAAATTCCGTTGGTGGTTTTAGTGAACGGACGTAGTGCTTCCGCTAGCGAAATTGTTGCTGGCGCTATTCAGGATCTGGATAGAGGAGTGGTTGTAGGTGCCAGAAGTTTTGGAAAAGGCCTAGTGCAGCGCCCTAAAGAACTCGCTTACGGTACCCAGCTTAAAATTACTATTTCCCGTTATTATACGCCTAGCGGAAGGTGTATACAGGCTTTAAATTATGCTGAAAGAGATGAAGAGGGGAAAGCGATAAAAAGAGCTGTAGAAGATTATAACGAGTTTAAAACCCGTAATGGACGCAGCGTTTTTGATGGCGGCGGAATTTCTCCCGATGTTAAACTGGAAACCTCAGAATACAGTAATATTACCAATGCACTGCTAGCACAGAATGCCATTTTTAATTTTGCTACCGAATATTATTATAAAAATGACTTGAAAGATCCTGAATCATTCGAGTTCACCGATGCAGATTTCAACAATTTTAAATCCTTCTTGAAAACCTCTAATTTCGACTATAAAACCGCTACAGAACAGGAACTTGAAGAACTACTTGCCATTGCTTCCAAAGAAGGTTATGAACAGGATATTTTAGGTCATTATAAAAGTATTTCTACTGAAATTGAAGCTCAGAAGAAGAAAGAATTAGACGAGAAGAAACACGAAATAGTAAGTATTTTAACCGATGAGATTATAAAGCGCTATTTCTATAAAGAAGGCTTGTATGAGTATTATGTAGATCACAATCCTGAGATCCTGGAAGCTAAATCTATTTTAAACAATAACCAGCGTTATTCAGAAATTTTGCAATAATTATTTTACCATCGCGATATGTGGAATTCCATCTTCAAGATAGCCTTCGCCTATTTGTATAAAACCATGGCTTTCGTAGAAATCGGTTAAATATTGTTGCGCAGAAAGTTTGATATTATCGGTTTTAAAACGCTCTTTAATAGCTTCTACAGAAGCTTTTAGAATAAGATGCCCATAAGCATTTCTACGTTCCGATTCTTTAACCAGAACCCGGCCGATAGCGGCTTCTTCAAAATAAAATCCTTTATCAAAACAGCGAGTATAGGCAATTACTTTTCCATTCTTAACTCCTAAAATGTGTAATGCATTTTGATCTTTACCATCTATATCCTGGTAAACACAGTCCTGTTCTACTACAAAAACTTCAGACCGAATTTGTAATATCTGGTAAAGCTCTTCAAGACTAAGTTCGTTGAAATTTTTAATAAGAATCTCCATATGTTTCTAATGAATATTTTATTCAGAAATAATAAAAGAAAAGACTGTTTAAACAGTTTTAAACAGTCTTTTCTATACATACAATAATATATCTATTTTTCAACCGGAATCTTATCCACTCGTTTTTGATGTCTTCCACCTTCAAAAGAAGTTTCCAAAAAGATTTGAACCATATCTACTGCCTGGTGTTCTGAAACAAAACGAGCGGGAATACTCAAGATATTAGCATTATTATGTTCTCTGGCCAGTTTAGTGATCTCACCCGTCCAGCACAAAGCAGAACGCACACCCTGGTGTTTATTAGCAGTCATATTTGCACCATTACCACTACCACAAATAATAATTCCAAAATCTACCTTATTGGTTTCAACATCATCGGCTACGGGATGTACAAAATCTGGATAATCTACACTATCATCACTGTTAGTACCATAGTTAATAACTTCTATACCCTTGTTTTTCAGGTAATCAACAACTCTTTTCTTGTATCCGGTACCGGCGTGATCGTTTCCTATTGCAATTTTCATAATTAAGTTTTTAGCTGTCACAAAGGTAAAAAAACCTCTTAGTAACAAGGTTATTTTCAATTGTTAATTACTTTTTAAATATCCTTTAGTATCAAGGGTTTAGTATTGACATAGCATTGTGGATAAGCATTGATGAGAAACTGAGAAACTTATTTGCGGTATTCAAATTAAATTTCAATAGCAAAATATCTACGAGTAAATCAAATTATAAGTCTGTTATTTTTAGCAAAGTTATCAGCATATAAAAACAGGTTGTGAACACTAAATTCATTTCAATTTATCCCGATTAGATATTAAGATTTGGTTATCAACTTTTGTTAAGTAAATATTAAAATAGTAAGATTTCCAGTCTTTTAGAACTTTAGAAGTATGTTAATAAGTTGTTATCAAAATAAGCTAACTTAAAAACCAAATAAACCTCAAAAAAATTATTCTACAAGTTAACAGACTATAATAATCATTAGTTTTAATTTTTATAAAAAGAAGAAAAAAGAATAATAATATATAATGTTGATAACATTGAATGCTATCTGTAAAAATTGAAATTTGAGTTTGGAATTTTAAAGTTTAACCTTATAAAATATAAGCCTCTGGAAATGAGTTAAATTGGGAATTATAACTTTTAAAATAAAAAAGCTTAAAAAACTAAAAATCAGTTATTTAAATGTATTTTGTATAGGATATAGTTTCTACTGAAAAACTTATTTTTTCATCCGTATAGAGCTTGGCAGATTTAATATCTACCTGGCTTTTTTTATTTAAGGTGAGGTTTATAGAAGCTATAAAACCTATTAATCCAAGTAGGAAGATTAAAACGAAAAGGAACGATATTTTATGGGCTTTTTTCATAGCAACTTGATTACCAAATGTTGCAAATATATCGAATATGTATTGCAGCAACTTTAAATTAAAATTAAGAAAAAATTAAGATTTGAGATATGTAATTTATTTGAAGTATCAAAAAACGGGGGATTTTACCCAGTACGAAATTTATGTTAAGGAAATGTAAAAATATTTTGTAATAGAATAATTTTCAGAGCGCTTAACAAAACTTTAATCGCAAATAGATGTCATGTAATGCAGAAGCCGTAATTTTATACTTTAAATATTGAAATGAGTAAAAAGAATAAAAATAAATCCCAACACCAGGGTGACCTTGCCAAAAGTATAATAGATATCCTTAGAAAGGAACCTGGAAAAACCTTTAATCATAAGCAAATTGCCGCTAAACTTGGAGTGAATGATGCTACAAGTAGAAATAATATTATTAAAAAATTAGCCCAGTTAACTGCAAAAAAACAGATTGAAGAAGAGGAACGTGGAAAGTTTAAAATAAGTAAGAAAAGTAACGATTATTACAACGCCGTGATAGATATGACCACAAAGGGTTATGCCTATGCCCTGGTAGATGAGTTAGAAGATGATGTTTTTATCTCTCCCAAAGATCTTAATACGGCTTTTAACGGTGATGAAGTAGAAATATATATTTATAACAGAAAGCGAAATAAAAAATCTGAAGGAGAAGTAACCCAAATTTTAAAGCGTAAAAGAACCGAATTTGTTGGTGTGCTTGATATGCAAAAAGATTTTGGTTTTGTTGTTATTGGCGATCCAAAAATGTATACAGATGTTTTTGTGCAGAAAAACAAAGTGGGCGATGCTAAAAACGGCGATAAAGTAGTTGTGGAAATTGAAGAATGGCCAGAGAAAGCCGACTCTCCTTTTGGTAAAATTATTCAGGTTTTAGGTACTCCCGGTGAACATCATACCGAGATACATTCAATCCTGGCACAATACGGTTTGCCTCACGAATTTCCGAAAGAAATAGAAGATTTTGCCGATGAAATTGATACTTCAATTCAACCCGAAGAAATTAAAAAACGTCGCGATATGCGCGATGTTTTGACGTTTACCATAGATCCTGCAGATGCAAAAGATTTTGATGATGCCCTGAGTTTTAAAAAACTGGATAATGGAAATGTGGAAATAGGAATTCATATTGCCGATGTTTCGCATTACGTACAACCGGGAACCATTTTGGACGACGAAGCTTACGAACGTGCAACATCGGTGTATTTAGTAGATCGCGTGGTACCAATGCTGCCTGAAGTACTTTCAAACAACGCCTGTTCTTTAAGGCCAAACGAAGAAAAATATACTTTTTCGGCAGTTTTTGAAATCGATAAGAGTACAAAAGTGGTGAATGAGTGGTTCGGGAGAACCGTAACATATTCTGATGCACGGTTTGCTTACGAAGAAGCTCAACAGATCATAGAAACGGAAAAAGGAGAAATTTCTGAAGATATTTCTATCCAGGATAAAGCTTATACGGTGAAAGATGAAATTGTTGATGCTGTTTTAACTATGAATTCAATGGCTAAAAAGATGCGTTCCGCAAGAATGCGTCAGGGTGCAATTTCTTTTGATAAAGTGGAAGTTAAATTTCAATTAGACGAAGAAAATGAACCTGTAGGTGTTTATTTTAAAACAGCCAAAGATGCCAATAAACTTATTGAAGAATTTATGCTTTTAGCCAACCGAAAAGTGGCTGAATTCATTGGAAAACGAGAACAAAAGAAAACCTTTATTTATCGTTGTCACGACGAACCCGACGAAGAAAAACTTGTTTCTTTAAATAGCCTGGTTTCCAGGTTTGGTCACGGATTAAACCTTAAAAACAGGAAAACTGTTTCTTCTTCATTAAATCAATTGCTACAGGATGTTCAGGGTAAAAAGGAGCAAAACTTAGTAGATACACTGGCCATTAGAACAATGAGTAAAGCCTATTATGGCACCGAGAATATTGGTCATTATGGTTTAGCTTTCGATTATTACTCGCATTTTACTTCGCCAATTAGAAGATATCCAGATGTGATGGTGCATCGTTTATTGCAGCGTTATTTAGATGGGCAACCTTCAGCAAAAGAAGAAGAATATGATGAAAAATGTCATCACAGTAGTGAAATGGAGAACCTTTCTTCTAATGCCGAAAGGGATTCTATTAAATATATGCAGGTGAAATTTATGATAGATCACCAGGATAAAGAATTTGTGGGTGTAATTTCTGGAGTAACCGACTTCGGGATATTTGTGGAAATTATAGAAAATAAATGCGAAGGAATGATTCGTCTTCGCGATATAAAAGGCGATCATTATGATTTTGATGCCGATAATTACGCTATTGTAGGTAGAAAAACCAAAAAGTCTTACCAATTGGGAGATGAAGTAATAGTAAAAGTGAAAAATGCCGATTTAGTAAAAAGACACTTAGATTTTACACTTATCGGAAAAAATGAAGAGTAAATAAATTTCAGAAAAAATAGAACCTTATCCTGTCCCAAAGTTTCGGATTATTTTAGGATCTAAGTTGACGAACATCTTAGAATTTAAAAATAAATTCAGGATAAAGGAAAAGACCTTCGGGCAGACTTAACTATAAAATTTTTTAAAGATGAAAAAATATCTTTTTATACTGTTTTTAATGAGTGTTGGTATGCTAAGCGCCCAGGAACTCACCCAGGATTTAGAAGATTTTAATGAAATTAAAGTCTATAATGGTTTGGATGTGATTTTAAAAGAAGCAAACCAGAATAAAGCCACCATAACCGGTGAAAACCGCACCGATGTAAAATTCAAAATTGATAATGGCGTTTTAAAAGTGCGAATGAGTATTGATGAAATATTAGATAATGATAATACTCAGATCACAATTCAGTTTAAAAAACTTGATAAAATTGATGCCCGCCAGAATGCTTCCATAAAAGTTGATTCTAAATTAAAACAGGATCTTCTTCATTTAAATGCTTCAGAAGGGGCCGATATTTTTGCTGATGTAAAGCTTAATAAACTATATGTTGATTCAAATACTGGAGGTGAAATTGAGGTTGAAGGTAAAACCGAAGATCAGGAAATAGCTATTAATACCGGTGGAAAATTCTTCGCAAAAAATTTAAAGTCTGTAAATACCAAAATTAGTATCAAAGCCGGTGGTGTTGCAGATATTACTGCCAGCGGAAATGTAGAAGCAAAGGTAAGGGCGGGAGGTACCGTAAACGTATATGGTAATCCTAAAACTTTAGATCAAAATACCCTGTTTGGCGGCAAAATAATTAGAAAAAACTAAAAAGTCTACATTTGTAAAATAATACAATTGTATGTTTCAGGATGTATTAGCAGCCCTACCCTTAGGTCTTTTTTTGGCATTTTTACTTGGTCCGGTATTCTTTGTGTTACTGGAAACTGCTGCTATTAAAGGCTTTAGAGCCGCTTTTGCATTTGACTTAGGTGTTATTTTAGCCGATATTGTATTCCTTTTTGTCGCCTATTTAAGTACTACCAAACTACTCGCCAGCATAAAAGATGATCCTGCACTGTTTATCTTTGGTGGTATGATTCTAGCCACTTACGGGGTAATGAGCTTTGTACAGACCAAAAAAGTACTTAGGCAAGAAGATGATACCCCAGAGATAAGAAAACTCAGTAAAAGCGATTATATGGGTTTAGCAGTAAAAGGATTTCTGTTGAATTTCATCAATATTGGTGTCCTGGGTTTTTGGTTAGGATTAATTATCGTTTTTGGGCCAAAACTGGATATGGAACAGGATCGTATAATGGTTTTCTTCGGAAGTGTTTTAGGAACTTATCTCGTTTTAGATGTTTTTAAAATTTTACTCGCCAAAAAGTTAAACCGAAAATTAACCCCAAACCGAATCTATCTTATGAAAAAGGGGATTAGTATAATGCTTATCGTTTTTGGCGGAATGCTTATTTTCCAGGGACTCTTTCCTAACCAGGTTAATGGAATTAAAGATCAAATTGAAACGATTACTCCAAACGATACCATTAAGAATTAAGTATAAACCTTGAATTTTGCGTATAAAAAAAGCCCCTTAGAAAAGGAGCTTTTTTTGAGGCATCGAGCGGATTCGAACCGCTGTACAAGGTTTTGCAGACCTCTGCCTAGCCACTCGGCCACGATGCCCTGTTTATTTAAGGGTTGGCAAATGTAATAAAAATTTATAGTTTAAAAAATAAAACTAATCAGTGCTATTCAGGAAGATTTAGTAAACTAAAATTAATAAAATTTAGTTCTTAAAATAATCTTTTCTAAATATTGAAAACCAAAAAATTAGCGTGATTTACTTCTAATTACACTAACCATTGCCACATTCCCACCAATAGGCGGATTTATTTTTGAAACTTCAACCTTTGCTTTTTGTACTAAAATTATTTCATCTAAAACTCTTTTTAAAATACGTTCGGCTACGTTTTCCAGAAGTTTAGACCTAATTGCCATTTCTTCTTTAACAATTTTGTTTAAATGTACATAGTCTATGGTATCTCCAAGAGAATCGGTCTTGGCAGAATGAGATAAATCGCCTTTCACCTTAAGATCTACCCGATAATCACTTCCTATTTTTCCTTCTTCATCAAGACAACCGTGATAGGCAAAAACCCTGATGTTTTTTAATTTTATACTTCCCAAAAGATTATTTTTTACTCAATTATAGAGATTATCTTATTTAAATTATTCCTGAAATTCAGGGATCCTCAGCTTGCGCGATGGAGTTTACAAAGATAAGCGGGTAGGTGCTTTAATTCAATTTTATTGCCCTGGATTTTATTATTTTCCTCAAAGATTTGAATTTGAGTTCTACTTAATCAAAATATATTATTTCTTGTCTGGCAAAGCTTGGGTGCGGCGACCTATTTTTTGGTAACTTTGTGGCTTATACCATGTAGGGTTTAATATTTTGAACCCGGATCGAATCTAAAAATAAATGTCTGATTTTAACCTCTTTTACGAGGTTTTTGATTTTAATAAATTATGGCTGAAGAAAAAAGATCGCTCAATTTTATTGAGCAAATTATAGAAGAAGATCTTCAAAATACCCACAAAAAAGAAGAACTAAAATTCAGGTTTCCGCCTGAACCCAATGGTTATCTTCATATTGGGCACGCGTCTTCTATTTGCTTAAATTTTGGTTTAGGAGAAAAATACAATGCGCCCGTAAACCTTAGATTTGATGATACAAATCCTATTAAGGAAGAGCAGGAGTTTGTAGATGCTATAAAAGAAGATGTTTTGTGGCTTGGCTTTAAATGGGAAAAAGAATGTTATGCTTCAGATTATTTTCAGCAGTTGTATGATTGGGCTGTAGAAATGATAAAAAATGGAGATGCTTATGTAGATAGCCAGACATCAGAAGAAATTGCGCTTCAAAAAGGGACTCCAACCGATCCAGGGAAGGAAAGTCAATATAGAAATCGTTCTGTAGAAGAAAACCTGGACCTATTTGAGAAAATGAAAAACGGGGAAACTCCAGAGCGAGGTCACGTTTTACGTGCAAAAATAGATATGACTTCCCCAAATATGTTAATGCGCGATCCTGTAATGTATCGCTGTTTGCATAAAAATCATCATCGTACTAATGATACCTGGAAAATTTACCCAATGTACGATTGGGCACACGGCGAAAGTGATTTTATAGAAAATATTTCGCACTCTTTTTGTACGCTGGAATTTTTACCGCACCGCGAATTATATAACTGGTTTGTTGAAAAAGTAAGTAAGGAAGGCGAATTAAAACCGAAACAAAGAGAATTTGCTCGCAGAAACCTAAGCCATACAGTTGTTAGTAAACGTAAACTGATGCAATTGGTAGAGCAAGGCGTGGTTAACTCCTGGGACGATCCCAGAATGCCAACAATTTCGGGTTTAAGAAGACGAGGTTATACACCAAATTCAATCAGGAAGTTTGCCGATTCTATTGGGGTTGGAAAGCGTGAAAATATGATTGATGTTGCACATTTAGAATTTTGTGCGCGGGAAGACCTTAATAAAACAGCACCAAGAGTTATGGGTGTTTTAGATCCTGTAAAATTGGTGATTACCAATTATGAAGAAGGAAAAGAAGAATGGTTAGAAGCAGAAAACAACCCGGAAGATGAGTCGGCCGGAAGCAGGGAAATTCCATTTTCAAGAGAACTTTATATTGAAAAAGAAGATTTTAAAGAAAGCGCAAATCGAAAATTTTTCAGGTTAACCCTTGGGAAAGAGGTGCGATTAAAGAACGCTTATATTATTAAAGGTGAGGAAGTGGTAAAAGATTCCGAAGGAAATATTACCGAAATTCATTGTACTTACGATCCTAAAAGTAAAAGTGGTAGTGGCACCGAAGAATCTAAGCGAAAAGTAAAAGGAACCTTGCATTGGGTTTCTGCTAAGCACGCATTAGAAACTGAAATAAGGCTTTACGACCGCTTATTCAGCGTAGAAAATCCCGATGGCGATAAGGAAAAAGATTATATGGAATTTGTAAATCCAGATTCACTGGAAGTAATTAAAGGTTTTGTAGAACCTAGTTTAAAATCGGCAGGAATTCAGGATAAATTTCAATTTCAACGTATAGGATATTTTTGTGTAGATAAAGATTCAAAAGAAGGGGAACCAATATTTAATCGCACCGTTGGCCTAAGAGATTCGTGGGCAAAAATTAAATAAGCTGTAATCCATTTGGTTAAGTGGCTTTTTAAGAATATTTTAGTAAAGCATTTTAACATATTAACCGGTTATTAACAGCATAGCCTTAACCCATCTTGTATCTTTGGGTTTAGTATTAACTTAACTAAAAACTATTATGGCAAATACAGGAAGTACACTATTAGCATTAATTACCGGAGCTGCAATTGGAGCAGGAGTAGGTTTATTATATGCTCCAGATAGCGGTGAAAAAACCCGTAAAAAATTAAAAGACGAGTCTAAGAAAGCTCAGGATAGATTAAATAAAAAGTACACAGAGACTTCTTCTAATCTAACCGAAAAAGCTAAGCAGGCTCGTGTAGACTTTGAAGCAAGATTAGAAGAAACTCTTTCTTCGGCAAGTCATAAAGCAGATGATATTCTAACTGCAATGGAAACTAAATTAGAAGAGCTTAGAAAGCAAAACGCCAAATTACAGAAAGATGGTAAAGGAGGCGATTCTAAAGACAAACCAAATAAAGCAGTAGTATAGAAATAATTTTATGGCATTTGAAAAACTATCCAGAAGTATTGACGAGCTAAATTATAATTTGAAGGCATTTGCCCACAGCAATGCTGAATATTATAAACTTGAATTCTTTAAACAAGCCATGAAAGGGGCCATTGGTCTTGTTCAGGGGCTTTTGTTGGGTATTTTTTTCATCTTTGCCTTAATTTTACTCTCAGTAGCTGTCGCTATACTTATTAGTGAGGCTATTGGTACACCAAGTTCCGGTTACTTTATTGTAGGCGGATTCTATTTTCTATTATTCCTGGGAATATTATTCTTCGGAAGAAAACCAATTGAGAAGATTCTGTTAGTAAAAGTTTCAAGAAAATTTTTTAACGATTAAGCACTATGAAGGAATATAGTTCATTCAAAGAAATAGATCGGGATTTAAAAATTCTGAAACTTCAAACCAAAATAGACCAGGAGGAGATCAAATTGAATATAGAGCGTACTAAAAGTGCTATGTCTCCCTTATCTCTTATGGGAAGTATGGCAGGATCTATTTTGCAAAAAGCCTTTATCCTTAAAGCTGTAACAAAGCTTACAGGGCTAAAAAAGGTAACTGCTAAAGTAAAAGGTTAGAAAACTTCTTATAGATATTATAAGGGTTTGAAAGTTTGTTTATTATTCCCGTCAACCAGAACTTGTTTCAGGTTCTAAAATGTTAGATTCTGAAATAAATTTAGAATGACGTAGGATTCAAAAACAAACTTTCAAACCTTTTTTATTTAGGCAGGAAGAGGTTTTAATTATTACCTTCTCGAATCATCCTGATTCTTTTTCTCCTGTTCAATTTCTTCGTTTTTCTTACGCATAGCTTCCCCGATCTGATTAGAAGCCGTAAAAGAAGCCACCATATTATTTAGCATATCGCTACCGGCCTGGGGCGAATTCGGTAATAAAATAAGGTTACTGTTGGTTTCTTCACCAATGGCTTGCAGTGTATCGTAATGCTGCGTCACCACAATTAAAGCCGAAGCTTCCTGGGAGTTTATCCCTACATTATTCAGCACATCCACGCTTTCTTCAAGTCCGCGGGCAATTTCCCTTCTTTGATCGGCAATTCCCTGTCCCTGTAAACGTTTACTTTCTGCTTCAGCGCGTGCTTTAGCAACAATTCGTATTCTTTCGGCCTCTCCTTCATATTCTGCAGCCACTTTCTCGCGTTCTGCCGAGTTTATTCTGTTCATAGCATGTTTTACCTGCTCATCTGGGTCAATGTCTGTTACAAGCGTTTTAATGATGTCGTAACCATAATCCTGCATAGATTCGTTGAGTTCTCTATTAACAGCGATGGCGATATCGTCTTTTCGTTCAAAAACATCATCTAAGATCATTTTAGGAACTTCAGCCCGCACCACATCAAAAACATAAGACGTGATCTGGTCTGACGGACTTTCAAGTTTATAGAAAGCGTCGTAAATATTAGTTCTAATTACCTGGAATTGCACCGATATTTTCAGCTTAACAAACACGTTATCCTTGGTTTTGGTTTCTACCAGAACATCCAGCTGTTGTACTTTTAAATTGATTCTACCGGCAATTTGATCTATTACAGGAATCTTTAAATGAAGACCGGAATTTTTAATGCTTTTAAATTTTCCAAATCGTTCAAGGATCGCAGCTTTTTGCTGGCGCACAGTGAAAATTCCGCTGAAAAGAATCACCAGAAATAAAACAATAATAATGGGGATGAAGACGTAGCTAAGCATAATTTTTAGGAGATATAAGTTGATTCTCCCAAGATAGTGAAAGTTTGCTTAGGTATACTGAAGAGGTGATAACAAAAAAGGCTGTTTAAAAAATATATTAAGACGTCATCCTGAACTTGTTTCAGGATCTAACATGTTATAATTTGAAACATATTAGAAGCTGAAACAAGTTCAGCTTGACGAAGTTTTGTAACCCCTCAAACAGCCTACTTTTATAAGTATACCTAAATTATTTTAACCTAAAGTTTTTATCGCTTTTTCCAGACGGGAAATGGTTTCTTCTTTTCCAATCATTTCCGCGATTTCGTAAAGGTCTGGGCCTTGCATAGCCCCAACTAAGGCTAATCTAAAAGGTTGCATTACTTTTCCAAAACCAACTTCTTTTTGTTGGATCCAGGCTTTTACTTCGGCCTGAACGTTTTCAGCCTTAAAATCTTCCTGTTTTTGTAAAACCTGAATTAATTCCTGCATTAGATCGGCTGTATCATCCTTCCATGCTTTTTTTGCATTTTTAGGATCGTAAGAAGTAGGGGCGAGGAAGAAAAAATAACCCTGGTCCCAAATATCGTTTACGAAAACAGCGCGTTCTTTCATCAAACTAACTACCTTTAGAACGTAGTCTGAAGAAACTTTAACTTCTTTTTTCTCAATTATTTTTTCCAGCTTTTCAGCGACTACTTTTTCATCTGCCTCGTGCATATAATGTTGCTGAAACCACTTGGTTTTTTCAGGATCAAATTTAGCTCCGCCTTTATGCACACGGTCTATTTCAAAAGCTTCAACCAGTTCGTTCAGTTTAAAGAATTCCTGTTCTGTTCCCGGGTTCCAACCTAAAAAGGCCAGCATATTGGTAACGGCTTCGGGGAAATATCCATCTTCTCTATAACCTGCAGAAATTTCTCCGGAATTAGGATCTTTCCATTCCAGCGGAAATACTGGAAAACCTAATTTATCTCCATCTCTCTTGCTTAATTTTCCTTTTCCCTGCGGCTTCAAAATGAGCGGTAAATGCGCAAATTTAGGAGCGTCCCATCCAAAAGCTCTGTATAACATAAAGTGAAGCGCCAGCGAAGGCAACCACTCTTCCCCACGTATAACGTGGGAGATTTCCATTAAATGATCGTCAACAATATTGGCCAGGTGGTAAGTTGGCATTCCATCACTTTTAAATAAAACCTTATCATCTAAAGTGCTTGTGTCAATTTCCATTTCACCACGAATTTCATCTTTAATATGAAGATTTTCGTCTTCAGGAGATTTAAACCTGATCACGTAATTCTCATCGGCATCTAATTTTTCTCTAACCTCGTCTTCAGAAAGTGCAAGGGAATTTTGCAATTTCATTCTATTATGCCAGTTGTAGATAAAGGTTTTGCCTTTCTCTTCGTGGTCTTTTCTATGTGCGTCTAATTCTTCAGCGGTATCAAAAGCATAATAAGCCTGGTCTTTTTTCAGGAGTTCTTCGGCATATTTTCTATAAATATCTTTGCGTTCACTCTGGCGGTATGGGCCGTAATCACCTTCTTTTCCGGGACCTTCATCAAAAGGAATTCCGCACCAATTAAGAGATTCAACAATATAATCTTCGGCACCTTCAACGTATCGGTTTTGATCGGTATCTTCTATACGCAACACAAAATCTCCCTTGTGTTTTTTGGCAAATAAATAATTATATAAAGCTGTTCTTACCCCGCCAATATGCAAAGGGCCGGTTGGACTTGGCGCAAAACGCACGCGAACTTTAGCAGACATATCTAGTTTTGTTTTTAACCACAAAGATACAACCTTATTAAACGAAACCTAATGAGAGTCGCATCAATACTCCGGAAATCACTCCGCCAAAATTGTTGTATTTTTAAGCTTCAATTATGGAAAATTACAATCAAATAAAAAGAAAACTGGCGGCCTTTATCAGGAAGTTTTACCTGAATAAATTGCTGAAAGGAATTATCTTATTTCTGGCCATTGGCTTGCTTTATTTCCTAAGCGTCTTGGCGATAGAACATTTTCTATGGTTAGAACCTTCAGCAAGAACCTTTTTATTCTGGATTTTTGTTGGAGTTGAGATAATGCTGTTGGGATATTTTATTATAATTCCGTTGACGAAACTTTTTAAATTTTCCAGCGGAATAAATGATGAAGATTCTTCAAGAATTATCGGCGCGCATTTTCCTGAAGTAAACGATAAATTGCTGAATATTCTTCAGCTTAAAAAATATTCGCAACAATCTGAATTATTATTAGCGGGGATTGAACAAAAGTCGGCCGAACTAAATAAAGTTCCATTTACCCGCGCTGTAGATTATAAGGAGAACCGGAAATACTTAAAATACGCCTTATTTCCAGTAATATTAATTTTAGGACTTTTAGTAACCGGAAATATTAAGTTGATTGCTTCGCCATTAGATAGGCTCGCAAAATATAATACCGAATTTGAAGCACCGGCGCCTTTCCGGTTTATAATTTTAAACGATTCTTTGAAAGCCAGGGAGAATTCAGAATATAAAATAATAGTAAAAACAGAAGGAAATATCACTCCCGAAAAGCCTGAAATTTCTTATAACGGACAAACCTATTTTTTAAAGCAAGTTGCCCCGGGAAGTTTTGAATATACTTTTAAAAGACTTCAGAATAGTGTGAATTTTAGGTTGAGTGCCAACGGCATAAATTCTAAAGAATTTACCCTTGAAACCCTAAAAGTACCTAAACTTTTAGATTTTAAAATGAAGTTTGAATATCCTAATTACATAGGAAAGCTTAACGATAGTTTAAGTGGTTCAGGGAATGTAAATGTACCGGAAGGCACAAAAATCACCTGGAATTTTAATACAAGAAATACCGAAATTCTCAATTTTAAGACTGAAGATTCTTTAGTAAAACTTTCTACTGAAAACTCAGATTTCCAATATTCCCAGGCGGTTTATTCCCGCTTGGATTATAGTGTTAGCACTTCAAATAAGGCTATTAAAAACTTTGAGGGTTTAGATTATTCCATAAACGTGAACAAGGATGAAAATCCGGTAATTGAAATTCAACAGAAACTGGATAGTATAGATAATAGTACACAATATTTCTATGGAAAACTTTCTGACGATTACGGTTTAAATAGGTTGAATTTGGTTTATTACATTGAAAATAAAGAAGATAGCCTTCGAAAAGATGAGGTTTCGATCTCCAAAGCCGCTTTTGATGATTTTCATTACACATTTCCCGGAAATTTGGATTTGGAACCCGGAGAAACCTACAATTTCTACTTTCAGCTTTGGGATAATGATGCGGTGAATGGAAGTAAAAATACAAAAACTTCAACCTTTAGTTTTAGAAAGAAAACAAGTGAAGAAATAGAAGAGGAGAAGTTAAGACAACAAGGTGAGTCTATAAATAATTTGAGTGAAAGTTTAAAAAACATTAAATCTTCAGAAGAAGAATTAAATGAACTAAACCGCTTGCAAAAGGAAAATGAAAACCTGGATTATAATCAGCGTAAAAAGCTTCAAAACTTTATTCAACGACAAAAGCAACAATCTGAAATGATGCGTAATTATTCTGAAAAACTTAAAAATAGTTTTGAAGAAAATGAGCAGGAATTAAATTCAGATTCTCCTGAAAAAGATGAACTCAAAAAACGGTTGGATAGAAATGAAAAACGCCTTCAGGAGAATGAATCGCTATTGAAAGAGTTGCAAGAAATAGCCGATAAGATTAACCGGGAAGAGTTGGGAGAAAAACTGGAAGAACTTTCTAAAAGAAATCAGAGTGAAGAAAGAAGTTTAGAGCAGCTTTTAGAATTAACCAAACGCTATTATATAGAAGAAAAGCTTCAAAAATTGGCGAGAGATTTGGACAAACTTTCTGAAAAGCAAAACCAATTGTCAGAAAATTCTGATGCAGAATCTTTAGTAGAACAAAAGAAAATTTCTGAGGAATTTGAAAAATTTCAGCAAGAAATGGATCAACTGGAAGATGATAATAATGATCTACAAAAGCCGACAGATTTACCGCGTGAGGAAGTTGATGAAGAAAGTATAGAAAAATATTTGAATGATGCCGAGGAAAATTTAGATAAAGGAGACAGGGAAAAGGCAAAAGAAAAACAGAAGAATGCTGCGCAGCAAATGAAGGAAATGAGCCAAAAAATGCAACAGCGTGCTATGCAGCAAAGTGGAGAAGAACTAAAGGCCGATATTGAAACCCTTCGACAAATATTAGATAATTTGGTAACATTTTCATTTCAGCAGGAGGAGCTTTTGGAGGATTTCAGTAAAATAGATATCAATAATCCGGGATATGCTGCCAGGCTTAGAAGACAAAACGATCTCAGGGAAAACTTTAGCCATATTGATGATAGTTTATATACCCTTGCGCTTAGCAATCCTATGATCACCGAAAAAATTACTAAAAGCTTAACCGATATTGAATTTGATATCGATAAATCTCTTGAGCGGCTTTCCGAGAATCAATTACCCCAGGGAACCGCGAGCCAGCAATATGTGGTAACCGGCGCAAATGATTTGGCTTATATGCTAAGTGAAATTCTGTTGATGATGCAACAACAGGCCAATCCGCAGTTAGGAAAAGGGCAGGGGGAGAATTCGGAATTTCAGCTTCAGGATATTATTAAGAAGCAGCAGGAAATTAATAAAGAATTTCAGGAACAGGGAAAACAGCAAAAAGGAAAGCAGAATGAAGGGAAGACACCCGGAGAAGGAATGGGAGAAGGGGATATGGAAGGCTTGTTTGAGATTTATAAGGCTCAGCAGGAACTGCGGGAAAGCTTACAAGAATTAAATGAGAAAGAAGGTTCGCAACAGGGAAAGCAAATTGAAGAGCAAATGAAAGATGCCGAGGAACAACTTTTGGACAAAGGTTTTGATCCTGAAAACCTTCAGAAATTGCAGCAATTGGAACACGAATTGATGGAATATGAAGACGCGCGTTTGCAACAGGGAGAAAATAATAAGCGAGAGTCTGAAACCAATCTTCAGCAGTTTGATAACACGACTAAAGATCAAAGTATTAAGGCTAAAGAATATTTTAATTCTATAGAAATTTTAAATAGACAAAGCTTACCTTTGCGCGAAATTTATAAACAGAAAGTAAGAACCTATTTTGAGCGAACAGATAATTAATTTTTATTCGGAAAATGATTTCGAGTTTCAGGAGGAAAAATCTTTTGATACCTGGATTAGAAAAGTAATCTCATCAGAAGAGAAACAGCTTGGCGAGATAAACTATATTTTTTGTGACGATCATTATTTGTATAAGATTAATCTCAAATTTTTGGACCACGATACTTATACCGATATTATCTCTTTTGATAATTCTGAAGGAGATGAATTGAACGGTGATATTTTTATTAGTACAGATCGTGTTACTGAAAATGCAAAGGAGTATAATGTTGATTTTTCTGAAGAACTTAAAAGGGTTGTGATTCACGGGATTTTGCATCTCTGTGGTTATCCAGATAAAACTGAAAGTGAAGCCGCTTTAATGCGACAGAAGGAAGACGAAAAGATTGCATTGTTCCACGTGGAACAATAAATTTAGAAAGAAGAATTTTTATGTTCGAAAGTGAATATGATGTTATTGTAGTAGGTGCCGGTCACGCTGGAAGTGAAGCCGCGGCCGCAGCCGCCAATATGGGTTCTAAAACCTTGTTGGTGACGATGAACCTGCAGAATATTGCGCAAATGAGTTGTAATCCTGCGATGGGTGGGATTGCAAAAGGTCAAATTTTGCGTGAAATTGATGCGATGGGTGGTTACAGCGGATTGGTTAGTGACACCAGTGCCATTCAGTTTAAAATGCTTAACAAATCTAAAGGGCCTGCGATGTGGAGTCCAAGAGTGCAAAGCGACAGAATGATGTTTGCCGAGCATTGGAGACTTAGATTGGAGCAAACACCTAATCTAGATTTTTATCAGGAAATGGTTGCTGGTCTGATTTTAGAAGGCAACGAACTTAAAGGTGTAAGAACTTCTTTAGGGTTGGAAATTCGTGCTAAATCTGTGGTGCTTACCAACGGTACCTTTTTAAATGGATTAATTCATATTGGAGATAAAAATTTTGGTGGTGGTAGAGCGGGAGAAAAAGCTGCTACTGGAATCACAAAAGATCTTGTGGATGCAGGTTTTGAATCTGGTAGAATGAAAACCGGAACACCTCCTAGAGTAGATGGCAGATCTTTAGATTATTCTAAAATGGTGGAACAGCCAGGGGATGATGTTCCTTCTAAATTTTCTTTTTTAGATGAAACCCAACCATTAAAAAAACAGCGTTCCTGTTATATGACTTACACCTCTCCAGAGGTACATGAAATTCTTAAAGATGGCTTTGAAAGATCGCCAATGTTTAATGGACGTATTCAAAGTATTGGACCTAGATATTGCCCAAGTATAGAAGATAAAATAAACAGATTTGCAGATAAGGACAGGCATCAACTTTTTGTGGAACCCGAAGGATGGAATACGGTAGAAGTTTATGTAAATGGCTTTTCTACTTCGCTTCCCGAAGATGTTCAATTTAAAGCTTTAAAATCTGTAGCCGGATTTGAAAATGTGAAATTTTTCAGACCTGGTTACGCTATAGAATACGATTATTTTCCACCAACACAGTTGAAACATACATTGGAAACCAAGTTGGTTGAGGGACTGTATTTCGCGGGTCAAATTAATGGAACTACAGGTTACGAAGAAGCCGCTTGCCAGGGATTAATGGCTGGAATAAATGCGGCTCTAAAAGTTCAAGAAAAGGAGGAATTTATCATTAAGAGAAATGAAGCATACATAGGTGTTCTTATAGATGATCTTATTACAAAAGGTACAGAAGAGCCTTATAGAATGTTTACTTCCCGTGCTGAATACAGAACTTTATTACGTCAGGATAACGCCGATTTTAGATTGACCGAACGCTCTTATAAATTAGGTTTGGCTTCTGAAGAACGTATGCGAAAAATGGAAGAGAAGAAAGAAAAGTCTTCTGATTTTGTGAATTTCCTTAAGAATAAAAGTGTTTCTCACGAGGATGCAAATCCTATTTTAGAAGAGAATAATTCCTCTCCAATGAAGCAGAGTGATAAGATCTTTAAAATATTTTCTCGTCCAAATATTACGATGGAGGATGTTCGAAATTTCCCCGGAGTAGAGGAATATATTCAGGAGAATAATTTGAATACCGAGATTTTGGAACAGACCGAAATTCAAGTAAAATATTCTGGATATATTGAAAAGGAAAAGAACAATGCCGATAAATTGAATAGGCTGGAAGATGTAAAAATCCCTAATAGTTTTGATTATTCTAAGATCAAATCTATGTCTTTTGAGGCACGGGAAAAACTAAATAAAATTCAACCAACATCAATTTCACAGGCATCAAGAATAAGCGGGGTAAGTCCTAATGATATTTCCGTTTTATTGGTTTATATGGGAAGATAATTTTAAAAGTTCCACGTGGAACAATTTTCTTTTTATCAATTAAATCGCTATCAGATTTTAAAATAATTCGAGAAAGCTTTTAATTTTTTTAGTAATTATACTTTGCCAAATTCCTTTTAATGAGCGATAAAAATTTTCATTTAACCTGTAAAGATCATTTAGTTTCTGGGGAAGAATTTCAATTACAAAAGAGAAGTGATTTTGAAATATTAGAAACGATTCCAAAACCCGAAAATCTTTCGGCTTACTACGAAAGTGAAAATTATATTTCTCATACAGATTCAAGTAAAAGTCTTACCGATAAAATTTACCAGGCGGTTAAGAATTTTATGCTGCTGCAAAAATTGAAATGGGTCAATAAAGTTGCTAAAGGAAATAACTTATTAGATATCGGTGCCGGAACCGGAGATTTTTTACAAACTGCCAAAAGAAAGAAATGGAATATTGAAGGCATTGAACCAAATGCACAGGCAAGAAAGTTAGCGGCTGAAAAAGGGATTGAGCTTCAGCAAGAATTATCTTTCTTTGATGAAAATTCTTTTGATATAATTTCTATGTGGCACGTTTTAGAGCACGTTCCAAATTTCGATTTTCAGGTAAAAGAATTGTATCGCTTATTAAAACCAAATGGGGTAGCGGTTATTGCGGTTCCGAATTTTAAAAGTTTTGATGCCGAATACTACAAAGAATTTTGGGCGGCTTACGATGTGCCCAGACATCTTTGGCATTTTTCTCAAACTGGAATTACCTGGTTGTTCGAAAAACATAATTTTGAAAAGATTAAAACCAAACCTCTTCTTTTTGATTCTTTCTATGTGAGTTTACTTTCAGAAAAAAACAAAACAGGAAAATCAAATATGCTAAAAGCTTTTAAAACTGGTTTGGAATCAAATTTAAGAGCACAACGCACTTCAGAGTATTCTTCTCTTGTTTATTTCTTCCAGAAAAGCTAAAAAACGCATTTTAAGCTCATTTAAGCCTGTTTCGGCTTCATTATCATATACAATCAGGTTTATTTTGAGAAACAAGTTTATTTCTAAGCTATTTAATTCATTTTTTATCTATTAAATTTATTATTATAATTTTATATATAAGAATTTCTTATACATACTTCATAAGTCAGTTTTGATTTAAATCGAAAATTTAACTTTCATACATTTGCGGCAAACAAATTCAATTAATGATGAAAAAACTTTTAATGATTTTGGTAGTTGCTGTTTTGCTTACTTCCTGTGACCAGGAAAAAACGGCTTATGTAGATACCACAAAACTTATCCAGGAGTACAAAGAAATGAAAGATGTTGAAGCTGACTTTACTTCTAAATCAGATTCGGTAAAAAAACAATTAGATTCTATTGCCAGAGGGTTTCAGCAGGAAGTTCAGGCTTATCAACAGGAAATGAATTCTATGTCCCAGGCGCAACGCCAGGAAAAAGAGCAGGAATTAATGCAGAAGCAGCAAAGAATCCAACAGCAACAGCAAATGCAAGGCAATCGTCTTAGAGAGCAGAGCGATGCTGTTATAGATTCTATTGTAGATAAAGTAAAGGAATATGTAGCAGATTACGGCGAAGAGAATGGCTACACCTACATTTTTGGTTCTAACGAGTCTGCCAACATTATGTATGCGAAAGATGGGAAAGATCTAACCCAGGAAATCCTTGATAATTTGAATGAGACTTATAACAAGAACTAGGCTTAAGTTCTGAGTTTTTAAAAAAGGTCTGAAAAGTAATTCTTTTCGTCAAGCTGAACTTGTTTCAGCTTCTAAGTTAATTTTAACCTAGATCCTGAAATAAATTTAGGATGACGGGTTTAGAAAACTTCTCAGACCTCTTTCTATTTTAAGACATTAAGTAAACTCCAAAGATCACTACGATAAAGTAGCCGGTTAAAGTAAAAGCACCAGCGTAATCTTTAGCAATTCTTTGTCCGAATAATAACATTAAAAGCGTGATAGCAGCCAGGACGCAAGAGTAAAGCGCTATTGTAGGATCATTATAAGCGATTAGCCAAATTATTCCCAGGATAGTGGCAAAACCTGTAATGATTTCAATTATCATAATTATTCCCACCATAAGCGGCACCTGCCCGGCAAGAAATGTTCCTGAAAAATGATCTTTTAACCAGCCGGTATTTCCTTTCCAGTCTGCAGCTTTATCTATCCCAGATTGCAAAAATGTAATTAGAATAAATAATAGAATAAGGATTTCGGTAATATTTGCGTAAAGGTTCTCCATAATTTTAAGCGGCTTTTTTATGTAAATATCGGGTTAGTCTTATAGAAAGATCGGTGAGTATAATTTTTGCATTTCCGTTTCTTTCAATATGATAAATGGCTTCTTCAAGAGCTTCTATAATATCTTTTATATTATTTCCGTGAACAAAAGGCGCAAATTTCTCCAGTTTAAATCCAGGCGTCGCCGGTTCAAGATATACCAGTTTTTCGGCTTTATAATTCAGCATTAGGGCCTGGCGGAAAAAGTCTATACAATACAATAAAAAGCTCTTTTGAGATTCCCTGCCCATTCCTGCAATTTCTTCGCTCCAGGCGATAAGTTCAAGAACTGTAGATCGATTTCCTTTAGCTTTAAATGCACTACGCACCCAATTGATAAACCAGGTTTCAAATTGCTGATCTCCGCTATCTTTTTGCAATAAATGCAAAGCGCGGGTATAACTACCGTTGGCCTGGTGGGCAATTTTTAAAGCCTCGGGCTTACTACAATTTTCATTTTTTTCTAAAAATGCGGCAATTTGATCTTCCGGTAAAGGAGGGAAGTGTAATTTCTGGCAACGAGACCTTATGGTTTGTATAATTTGCTCTTCATCTTCGGTAACTAAAAGAAACAGCGTATTGTTTGGTGGTTCTTCTATTAATTTCAGCAATTTATTGGCAGCCGCGGTATTCATCTTTTCGGCCATCCAAATAATCATAATTTTAAATCCGCCTTCATAAGCTTTTAAGGAAAGAGATTTAACTACTTCCTGGGCTTCATCTACACCAATTTGACCTTGTTTATTTTCTATTCCAAGTTTTTGGTACCATTCAAATAAACTTCCGTAGGGATTGGTTTTTACAAATTCCCGCCATTCTTCTAAAAAGTAGGAAGAAACAGGATGTTTTTTTATTTTTTGATTGGCAGCAACTGGAAATGCAAAATGAAGATCGGGATGCGCCAATTTTTTAAATCGTTCATTACAATTGCTGTTTCCAGAATTGTTTTCTCCTTCCTTATTTTTGCAAAGTATGTATTGCGCGTAAGCAATAGCCAGAGGTAAAGTACCACTACCACTTTTTCCTACAAACAACTGTGCGTGGGGAACCCGGCCATTCTCTACCGCTGTGGTAAGATGTTTCTTTAAATGCTGTAAACCTATTATTTCTTCAAAAAGCATAAGCAAATATAAAATTTATATACACTTTAATGTCTTCGGAAAAATTTATATTTGTAAATAGCGTATGCTGAATAAAAGCCGATTGGGCTTAATCTTAATCAACCAAACCATATTTTTGGTTCTAAAAAATGAAATGAAAAATGAAGACTTTAAACGATTTTAATTTTAAAGACAAACAGGCATTAATAAGAGTAGATTTTAATGTTCCATTAAATAAAGATCAGGAAGTAACTGATGCTAATAGAATTGAAGCTGCAAAGCCTACTATTCTTAAAATTTTGGAAGATGGTGGGAGCGTTGTTTTAATGTCGCATCTTGGCAGGCCAGAAGGCAGAGAAGAAAAATATTCTTTAAAACATATTGTGAAAAAAGTCGCAGAGGTTATTGGGGTAGAACCCAAATTTGTGAACGATTGTGTTGGAGATGAAGTTAAAACTGCAGCCGATAATTTACATCCAGGTGAAATTTTATTACTGGAAAACCTTAGATTTCATAAGGAAGAAAAAGGTGGGGACGAAGATTTTGCAAAACAACTCTCGCAACTTGGAGATATTTATGTAAACGATGCCTTTGGTACCGCACACCGTGCTCACGCATCTACTACTATTGTTGCCAAATATTTTGACGATAAATGCTTTGGATATTTATTGGAAAAAGAAATTAAAAACCTTGATAAGGTACTTCACAGTAAAGAAAAGCCGGTAACTGCGGTTTTAGGTGGCGCTAAAGTTTCATCTAAAATCACCGTAATTGAAAATATTCTTGATAAAGTAGATCATTTAATTATTGGTGGGGGAATGGCCTATACTTTTATCCTTGCCAAGGGAGGTAAAATAGGAAATTCTCTTGTAGAAGAAGATAAACAGGAATTAGCTCTGGAGATTCTTAAAAAAGCCGAAGCCAAGAATGTACAGGTTCATCTTCCCGTAGATTCTATAATTTCCGATAGTTTTTCTGAACAGGCTTCTACAGATACCGCTAAAATCAATGAAATTCCCGATGGTTGGATGGGACTTGATGCCGGGCCAGAAAGTATCCAAAATTTTGATGCAGTAATCCAGGAATCAAGAATTATTCTTTGGAATGGGCCGCTTGGTGTATTTGAAATGGATAAATTCTCAAAAGGAACTATTGCTTTAGGAAATTCTATTGCTGAAGCTACCCAAAATGGTGCTTTCTCTTTAGTAGGAGGTGGAGATTCTGTAGCCGCGGTTAAAAAATTCGGTTTTGAAGATAAAGTAAGCTATGTTTCTACAGGCGGTGGTGCTATGTTAGAAATGTTAGAAGGAAAATCATTGCCCGGTATTGAGGCAATAGGGAAATAAAACGTACTAAAATCTAAGATTTTACGTTCTTTTTTAAATATTGAATAATTATGGGCAGGTATATAATTTTATCTCTTGTATTCCTTTTTGGGATTAGCCTTCAGGCGCAGGAAGAGGAGAAGGGGAAGCAGGTAGAGAAAGCTAATTTTAGGGTGCAGATCTTCCAGAAGGTAGATAGCAATGAAATTATTCTTGCTCATCCCGACCCGGAGTTCAAAAATAAGTTACCAATTTCGGCTGTGATCAGGGATTCTTCTGCGGTTTCGTTAGAAGATCTTCCCCGCGCAGCCAAAATTGATTCTGTTTGGAAAGCACAGCTAACCAATTCAGATCTTTTTGATGAGATGTATAAAAGCATCAGGGAACAGGATTATGAAGATGAAGTAAACAAAGAGCTTCCCACCGATACTTTAAAAGCCAGGTTAGCGAAATTAAATGCCCGCACGCCGTTTAACGTAGAATACCATCCCGTACTGGAAAGTGTTATTAATTCCTATTTAAAACGCAATAAGAAGGCTATGGAGCGTCTTATGGCGTTAAGTGAATACTACTTCCCAATGTTTGAGCAACAGCTGGATCGTTATGATATTCCGCTGGAGATAAAGTACCTGGCCATTGTAGAATCGGCTTTAAACCCAAGAGCAAAATCCTGGGTGGGCGCTACGGGCCTTTGGCAATTTATGTACAGAACAGGAAAAGCTCACGGACTTGATGTAAGCAGCTATGTTGATGACCGTATGGATCCGCAAATGTCTACGGAAGCCGCTGCAAAATACCTGGCAAACCTCTATAAATCTTTTGAAGACTGGGATTTGGTTTTGGCTTCTTATAATTCTGGTCCGGGAAATGTTTCAAAAGCAATTAGACGTAGTGGTGGCTCGAACAATTATTGGGAGTTAAGACGATTTTTACCACGAGAAACTGCAGGATACGTTCCTGCTTTCCTAGCCACACTTTACCTTTTTGAGTATGCCGATGAACACAACTTCCAGCCGCAAGGGCCGGACATTGCCTTTTTTGAAACCGACACAATAAAAGTAAAAAAGTTGATCACCTTCGATCAAATTTCTAAGGTTACCGGGGTAGAAAAAGAAATGCTTCAGTTTTTAAATCCTAGTTACAAACTGGATGTTATTCCATTTGTAGAAGATGAAAATTATATGCTAAGGCTTCCGGCCACCGTAAGCGGTGCTTTTGTAAGTAATGAAGCTGCTATTTATAATTTTGCCGAAGAAGATATTAAAAATAAAGCAGCAGCTTTTCCTGAGTTTGTAAAAGCAGATGAACAAATAAGGTATCGTGTAAAAAGCGGTGATTATTTAGGAAAAATTGCAGAACGTTACGGGGTTGGAGTAAGCAGTATTAAGCGATGGAATAATTTAAGAGGTAATAATTTAAGAATAGGGCAATATATTACTATTTATCCGCGAAAGCTCGGTACAGAAGCTCAAAATACATCTACGGC
This sequence comes from Salegentibacter agarivorans, assembly GCF_900113135.1. GTDB lineage: Bacteria > Bacteroidota > Bacteroidia > Flavobacteriales > Flavobacteriaceae > Salegentibacter > Salegentibacter agarivorans. Next base: position 99,156 of record NZ_FOOH01000013.1, read on the forward strand.
AAGTAGCCAAAACAATAAAGAAAAAACCTATACCGTGAAGAAAGGAGATTCGCTTTGGAGTATTTCCCGTAAGTTTCCGGGAGTTACGGTACAGAATTTGAGGGCTTGGAATGATATGGGTAATAACAGCCTAAAACCCGGGATGGAACTTAAACTTTCCAAGGGTTAATCATTTCAAACCAAACTAATAAAAATGAAAAAAACATTATTCCTTCTATTCAGTTTAGTTTTTCTCGTTTCATGTAACGAAAACGGCGATAAAACAGAAGAACGTATCCTTTCAGACTCTTCCGGAAATATTAATCAAATCACCCTAATTATTGAGAACGAATTATGGGAAGGCCCGGTAGGCGAAGCCATTAGAGATAATTTTGCAGCTATGGTAGAAGGATTGCCCCAGGAAGAACCATTGTTTTCTTTAAGCCAGATACCGCCAGAAACCTTTAGCGGATTTGTTAGAAAAAATCGTTCTTTTATTTCCGTTCAGGAAGGGAAAGAGGCTGAAGCCAGAATTATTAAAGATCTTTATGCCCGGCCACAAACCGGTGCAATAATCTCTGGAGAAAGCGAAGAAGAACTAATTCATATAATTAATGAAAGTTCAGAGAAAATGGTTTCTGCCTTTAAAGAAACTGAAATGAAGGAGAAGCAACGCCGAATGAAAAAATCGCTTAAAAAAGATGGAAAGCTGGAAGAAAAATTCGGTTTATCCTTAGATTTTCCATCGGCTTATAGATACGCCTTAGAAGAAGAAGATTTTGTTTGGATTAGAAAGGAAATTCCAAAAGGAAATATGGAAATTCTTATTTATGAGGTACCCATCAGTCAAATTGAAGCCGACACCAATACTATTGGAAATATTATAAAAATGCGCGATTCTATTGGAAAAGCTCATATTCCCGGCCCTACTGAAGGAACTCATATGATTACCGAAGAAGCTTACGCTCCTTATCTTTTTGAGACAGAAATTGATGGTAAATTCGCGTATGAAACCCGTGGAACCTGGGAAGTAAAAGGCGCTTTTATGGCGGGACCGTTCTTAAATTATGCAATTAAAGATGAAGCCAATAATCGCTATTTGGTAGTAGAAGGTTTTGTTTTTTCTCCCTCAAGAGGCAAACGTGATAATATGTTTGAAATAGATGCTATCCTGCAGTCTGCAGATATTAAATAGCACAAATTAAAATACAAATAAAAAGCCCGAACTTTAAAATTCGGGCTTTTTTTATAAGGTAGTTATTGTCTATTTCTTTTCTTCTGAAAAGTTCTTATCATCAGAAGTAACTGGCTTTTCGCCGTTTTCGTCTTTAGAAGCGTCTTTAAATTCTTTAATTCCACTACCTAAACCTCTCATCAATTCAGGAATTTTTCGACCTCCAAATAGTAGCAATATTACCACAACAATTAAGATAATTTGCGGGGCACCAATAGCTAATGGTAAAATAAGTGCATTCATAACGTATAATTTTGATATTACAAACTTAACAAGAATTAAATAATTACAACGTTAATATGGCTTAAATTTAAGTTTTAGTTGTGGGGTATTATAAAACGGGAAGGCAATTTTATTGAAAATCTTATTTTTTCTCTCTAAAAGATCCAATTTGGACCTAAGTTTGAGAACTTCACTAAACAGCCGAAAATTTTAATTTAACTTTGTAAATGTAATATGGCAGAAAATAAAAAAGAGAGAAAAAAATTCACCAAAAAGTTACTTCATAAATACCGAATGGTAGTTTTGAATGAAGATACTTTTGAGGAAAAGCTTTCTTTTAAATTAACCCGCCTCAATGTTTTTGTAACGATCACGCTAAGTGCAATAATTTTAATTGCAGCCACTACTTTTATAATTGCTTTTACTCCGCTTAAAGAGTACATACCCGGCTATTCTTCGGCCCAGTTAAAAAGACAGGCTTCTGAGCTGGCTTATAAGTCAGATTCCCTTCAGCAGGTTTTAAAGCTGAATAATCAATATTTAAGTTCAATTAAAAATGTACTTACCGGGAAAGCAGATACCTCCAGTTTAAGTAGAGATTCTATGGTAGAAAACCCTATAATGGGCCAGGAAATTGAAGCTATAGAACCTTCCCGGGCAGACTCCCTGTTACGAGAAGAAGTAGCGCAGGAAGACAAATACAATGTTTTACCCTCGGCTACAGATAATATTGACTTTTCTCTATTTCCGCCGGTAAAAGGTTCAATTTCTGAAGCTTATGATGCTAAAGAAAAACATTACGCAGTAGATATTGTAGTTGCAAAAAACACTCCGGTTAAATCGGTGGCCGATGGGCGTGTAATTTTTGCAGAATGGACTACAGAAACCGGTTATGTAATAATTATTAAGCACGAATATGGCTTATTGTCGGTTTACAAACATAACGCATCTATAGCCAAAGAACAGGGGGAGAATGTAAGAAGGGGAGAGGTAATTGCCACTGCAGGATCTACCGGAGAATACACCACCGGCCCACATTTGCATTTTGAACTTTGGAACGAAGCCGTGCCTGTAGACCCTACAGATTATATTGATTTTGATTAATAAATCACGACCTTTGTAGCACCAAAGGTATTTCTGAAATTTAAAATACCAATTAATTCAATAAACCTATGTCTTTAAAGTCGTTTGGAGCAAAGATTTTTGCCAATTATATACGCAAAAAAATAGATAAATGGGCTTCCCAACCTGAAGCCACTCAGCACAAAGTATTCAGGGAGCTTATTGAAAAAGGCAAAGACACGCAGTTTGGCAAAGATCACGATTTTAAAAACATCAAAACTTATAAAGATTTCATCCAAAATGTACCAATTCGCGATTACGAAGAATTGCGCTTTTATATAGATAAAATGGTAGCTGGCGAAGAAGATATGTTATGGCCGGGTAAACCTTTATACTACGCAAAAACTTCTGGTACTACAAGTGGTGCCAAGTATATTCCACTTACAAAAGATTCTATGCCTTCGCACATTAACGCGGCCCGAAATGCGATTTTATGTTATATCGCTGAAACCGGAAATGCAAAATTTGTAGATGGAAAAATGATCTTCCTCCAGGGAAGTCCGGAGATGGAAGAGAAAAATGGAGTAAAATTAGGTCGCTTATCAGGGATCGTGGCGCATTACGTGCCTTCCTATCTTCAGAAAAATAGAATGCCCAGCTGGGAAACCAATTGTATTGAAGATTGGGAAACCAAGGTAGATGCCATTGTAGAAGAAACCCGAAACGAAAATATGAGCGTTATTAGCGGTATTCCATCCTGGGTGCAAATGTATTTTGAAAGACTTCAGCAAAAAACCGGGAAGAAGGTTGGTGAGCTTTTTCCTAATTTCGATTTGTTTATTTATGGCGGCGTAAATTATGAACCTTACCGTTCAAAATTTGAAAACCTAATTGGTAGAAAAGTAGATAGCATTGAACTTTACCCGGCTTCAGAAGGATTTTTCGCTTTTCAGGATAAACAAACCGAAAAAGGAATGTTACTGCAACTCGATTCCGGTATGTTTTATGAATTTGTAAAAGCCGATGAATTTTATGAAGAAAATGCGAAACGGCTTACTATTGGCGAGGTAGAAACCGGTGTAAATTATGTAATATTGGTTTCTTCAAATGCCGGTCTTTGGGCATATAATATTGGCGATACGGTGCAGTTTACAAGCACAAAGCCTTACCGGGTAATTGTTTCAGGCAGGATAAAACATTTTATTTCGGCCTTTGGAGAGCACGTTATTGCCAAGGAGGTAGAAGAAGCTATTCAGGAAGCCACTGCAGCTACAAATGCAAGAATTAGCGAGTTTACCGTGGCACCGCAAATTACCCCAGAAAATGAAGAATTACCTTACCACGAATGGTTTGTAGAATTTGAAAAAGAGCCTGAAGATTTATCTAAATTCAGTAAAATTCTGGATAAAAGTCTTCAGCAGCAAAATTCTTACTATTTTGATCTTATTAAAGGAAAAATTCTTCAGCCATTAAAAATATCAAAAGTTCCGGAAAATGGTTTTCAGCAGTATATGAAATCTATTGGAAAACTGGGCGGACAAAATAAGTTGCCGCGCCTGGCCAACGATCGTAAAATTGCTGAAGTCCTGGAAAAAATTATAAAAGCATAACAAAAAAATGATAAACCTAAAATTACTAGGCCGTACCCGCGCCCAAGAGAGTACCCACGCGATAGAGCGTATGTATATTACAATGCGCCACCTTTTTAATCGTGGTTTTTATAAACCTATGGGCGTTTCGGGAGAGACCTTAAGGGAAGCTTTACTTATACTTCGCCCCGAAATTTACGGCTCTATAGCCGATGATAAAGCTGAATTAAGCGGATTACTTTATGTTATAGACCGTTTACCAAAAGGAATTGAAGAATGCAGGTTTATAAATCTTACCAGTGATGAAGGCTATGGGAATTCGCATTTTAAGCCTATTGTTCCGCCAAAGCGCCGGCGAAACTGCTATAGGATAGACGATGAGCAAATGAATATTGAAATAACCCGTGGCCGTTCTGAAATCTATGATATTCTTACACACCTTACTTTTCTGTTCGTAGAATCTCATAAAATAATGCGTCGCGTAATTATAGATGAAGAAGGTAGCGTTACCAGAGATTGGCAGAAACTGGAAAAAGCTGTTTTGCAGGAAGAACCTTTAGACCAGGCACAACGCGAAATTGCTTTAACTCACACCGCCAATATTTTAGGCCGAACTTTCTTTGAAGTTCAGGATATTTATCCAAAATTCTCATTACCGGGAAATCCAGAACGTTTCTTAAATATAATCTACTGGTTAGGGAAACTCGCTATTGCAGAAACCATAAATAACGATAAAAGGATTATTACTTTTAGTCCCGTTTTAAGAGAACGCTTAGGGCACCATATTCACGGTGAAATTTGGGCCGATAACATTAAGCAACATCTCATAAAAGAGAATTTAATGCACCGCCCTTTACACATTATTAGTGCGAATATGCATAGTGTAATGAACACGCTTTATACTCCTTCAGCCTTAAAAACCGAACTTAAAAAGAAAAAACCACTGGAGATTTACGAATTGCTTAGTAATACTGCCAACGGCGATTTACGCAGCAAAGTAATGAAATCGGCTTTAGATAATGGGATGACGTTTTTAGATGATAAAAGCGGAACCAATATAGATGTGCAAATCTTTGATACAGCTAAACTAAACGGTAAATACGGAAGCTGGGATATTAAAACCGAAGAAGAAGCTCCGGTAATTATCGTGATGGATTATGCTTTTGGTGAGCAGGCTTATGAAACTATGGATGAACTGCTGAAACCATACAATTTTGAAGGAAATGAGATAAAAATGAATGTAGAATCTATCTCCATTATGGGAAAAGCCGGTATCCTGGAAGGAGGAAAAGGAGATATTATGATTCCTTCTGCACATTTATTTGAAGGCACCGCAGATAATTATCCGTTTAAAAATGAACTTAGTCCGGCCGATCTTGAAGGTAGCGGAATTGATATTGTAGACGGTGCTATGATCACTGTTTTGGGAACTTCGCTTCAAAACCGGGATATTCTTAAATTTTTCCACGATTCTACCTGGAATGTTAGCGGGCTTGAGATGGAGGGCGCACATTACCAAAAAGCCATACAGGCGGCTTCCAAATTACGCGGAAGCATAGATAGCGAAGTTAAAGTTAGATATGCCTATTACGCCTCAGATAATCCGCTGGAAACCGGTAGCACCCTGGCATCAGGAGGACTTGGAACTACCGGGGTAAAACCCACTTATTTAATTACTGAAAAAATCCTGGAACAAATCTTTAAATCTTAGTTTATGAAAGTTGAAGAATCACCATTAAAAGACTGTTTTATTATAAAACCCGATATTTTTCGGGATAAAAGGGGCCTTTTTCTGGAGAGCTATCACAAGAAAAAATTTATAGAATTAACCGGGATAGAAAAGGAATTTGTTCAGGATAATCAATCTATTTCCAAAAAAGGGGTTTTACGTGGGTTGCATTATCAAACCGGGGAATTGGCACAAACCAAGTTGGTACGTGCTATTTATGGCAAAGTGCTGGATGTGGTGGTAGATTTACGGCCAGAATCGCCAACTTTTAAACAAAGTTTCAAAATAATTCTTGACGATGAGAATTTATATCAGCTCTATATTCCAAAAGGATTTGGGCACGGCTTTGTAACCCTGTCTGAAACTTCGGTTTTTGCTTATAAATGCGACGAATATTACTATCCGGGTTACGAAGCAGGTGTTATTTTTAACGACCCCGATTTGGCAATAGACTGGGGCTTTCCTGAAGAAGATATGATAATCTCAGATAAAGATTTAAAACAACCGCGATTAAAAGAGATTTTTAAATGAAAAATATTCTCGTTACCGGTGCCAATGGACAATTAGGAGCTTGTTTTAAAAAGATTTCGGGGAATTATCCTAATTTTCATTTCGTTTTTAAATCTTCTGCAGAAGCTGATATTACCAATAAATCGAAATTACAGAGACTTTTTGCTGAGGGGAATTTTGATTGGGTTATTAACTGCGCAGCTTACACGAATGTTGAAAAAGCCGAATCTGAAGAAGAGAAAGCCTTTAAAATTAATGCTGAAGCTGCCAAACATCTCGCTGAGCTTTGTAATGAAAATCAGGCGAAATTAGTTCATTTTTCCACCGATTATGTTTTCGACGGGAAAGCTGAAAAACCTTATATAGAAACCGATAAGACAAATCCTATTAACGTCTATGGCGCTTCAAAATTAAAGGGAGAACAGTTAATCGCTGAGGTTTTAAAAGAACATTTTATTTTAAGGACTTCGTGGCTGTATTCAGAATTTGGTCATAATTTTTATAAAACTATCCTTCGAAAAATAGACGAAAAAGCTGAATTAAATATCACCACTTCTCAAACCGGAACACCAACAAATGCTAATGATCTGGCTAAATTTGTTTTGGAAATAATCGCTTCAGAAAATAATGATTTTGGCTTGTATCATTTCAGCAATTTGGGCGAAGCTACCTGGTATGGTTTTGCAAAAGCAATTTTAGAATTTACGGGAAATTCAGAAGAAATTCGGTTAAACGAAAGCAACAATTTTAAAACTATTGCCGCAAGACCGGAATATAGCGTGTTAGATAAAAATAAAGTTCAGGAGAAATTTCATAAGAAAATTCCGGAATGGAAGGCAAGCCTTAAAGCACTCATCCTTTCGTAAATCTCATAAAATTTGAGTAATTTTCACACAAACTTCAGGAATGGCAAAAAGAATACTCATTACCGGGGCTGCCGGCTTTTTAGGCTCTCATTTATGTGATAGGTTTATTAAAGAAGGTTATGAAGTTATTGCAATGGATAACCTTATTACCGGAGATTTAAAGAATATCGAGCATCTTTTTAAACTGGATAATTTCGAGTTTTTTCATCACGATATCACCAAATTTATTCACGTTCCCGGTGAGTTAGATTATATTCTTCATTTTGCTTCTCCTGCAAGTCCCATAGATTATTTAAAAATTCCCATTCAAACCTTAAAAGTAGGTTCGGTGGGGACTTTACATTGCCTAGGTTTGGCAAAAGAAAAGAATGCCAGGATTTTGATCGCTTCTACCTCTGAAGTTTATGGGGATCCTCAGGTTCATCCACAAAATGAGGAATATTACGGAAATGTAAATACAATTGGACCACGCGGAGTTTATGATGAGGCCAAGCGATTTCAGGAATCTATAACAATGGCTTATCACAGATTTCACGGTTTAGAAACCAGGATTGCGCGTATTTTTAATACTTACGGTCCCAGGATGCGATTAAACGATGGTCGGGTAATTCCTGCGTTTATTGGTCAGGCCTTGCGGGGTGAAAACCTCACCATTTTTGGTAATGGCTTGCAAACGCGCTCGTTTTGTTATGTAGACGATCAAATTGAGGGAATTTATCGTTTATTATTAAGCGATTATCCAGATCCTGTGAATATTGGAAATCCAGATGAAATCACTATTAAAGATTTCGCCGAAGAAATTTTAAAACTTACCGGAACCGAGCAAAAAGTGGTTTATAAAGAACTTCCGGAAGACGATCCTTTAAAAAGACAGCCAGATATTAGTCGGGCAAAAGAGGTTTTAGGCTGGGAGCCTAATGTTTCCCGTAGTGAAGGAATGAAAATTACTTACAATTATTTCAAAAATCTAAGTCCCGAAGAATTAGAGAAAAGCGAGCACAAAGATTTTTCCAATCATATAAGGCGATAATCAAGTTATGGAGAATCTCCTGGTTTCAGTAATTATGCCCGCTTTTAATGCGGAAAATTTTATTGAAGCTGCGGTAAATTCTGTAATTGTTCAAACTTACTCCAACTGGGAATTGTTTATTATCGATGATGCCTCAACAGATACTACGCTTTCTAAAGCTGAAAAATTTGCAAAGCAAGATTTCCGAATTAAAATACTTCAAAATCAAAATAATTTCGGCACAGGAATAAGTCGAAATAAAGGAATTAAAGCCGCTCAGGGCGATTTTATAGCTTTTTTGGATGCAGATGACCAATGGAAACCGGGAAAGCTGGAAATTCAGCTTAAATTGATGCAGCAGCAGGATGTTGCGGTTTGTTTCTCCAGTTATTTACAAATAGATGAAAATGGAAATACCAGAAACGAAATTATAGAAGCACTGCCCGTTTTAACTTATCAAAAATTGCTTAAATCAAACTACCTCGGCAACCTCACGGGGATTTACAATACTAAAAGACTAGGAAAGATCTACGCCCCTGAATTAAGGAAAAGGCAGGATTGGGCACTTTGGCTGGAAGCCGTTGAAAAAGGTGGGCCGGCGATAGGAATTCAAAAGTGTTTAGCAAAATACCGGGTGAGAAAAGGCTCTATTTCAAGAAATAAAGTTGAGATGCTTAAATTTAATTTCAACATTTATCACAAGTTTTTAGGTTTTAGTTTCCCTAAAAGCCTTAGTTATATGCTGGTTTTTCTAAAGGAACATTTCTTTGTTAAGCCTAAACAGGTAAAAAAGATTTAGAATAATTTACGTCATCCTGAATTTATTTCAGGATTTATGTTTTGGCCAACCACCCTTTTCTTCAGCTTCGTTAAATTCATTCCCTCCTTTATAAGTAGGGGAGCTTTTTATAAATATATTCGTGAATTCGTGGCCGAAAAACCGGGGGAGTTTTTACCAGGAAATGCTACAAATCTGAAGTAAACTGCTTTAATTTCCCGCTTTTACTACGGGTAAGTTTATCCTTTCTTTCAAAAATCACCTTTAGATTTTTACCCACGTAGGTTTCAATGGCCATTAAAATTTTTTGCTTTTGGTTTTCAGAAAAATCAATTTGACTCACATACTCAATTTTAAAAGAATCCTGGGTATTTTGATTAATCACAAACTCCTTGATACTGCCATTATCTTCAATAATGCTTTTGGTTACATAATAAAAAGTAAGTCCCGGCACCACTTTCCCATCGGGAAGGGTGGCGATATCATTTGTTCGCCCAATTAATTTCTCAAGAATTGGCTTTTTCAAGGTGCTTTTTTTTGAAAGTACGCCGGTATCTCCAATATCGTACCTAATCATTGAATGGGCTTTATTATACAATGAAGTAATTACAATTCGTCCTTCAGTGCCATTTGGTACAGGATTGTTATTCTTATCAAGAATTTCAACAAAAAGATCTTCTGAATTTACTATCCATTCATTTTCCTTATTTTCAAAGGCTATAAGGCCAACTTCACTGGCGCCATATTCGTTCACTACAGGAACTCCAAAAACTGCTTTCATCAGTTTTTTATCTTCTTCAAATAACCTTTCAGAAGTGACTATAGAAAGTTTTAAATTGGGGCAAACTTCTTTTAAAATTAGGTTTTTGTTTTTAAGAAATTTTGCGAAAAGCAAAACTGCGCTGGTGTACCCGTTTATATAGCTAAAGTTTGATTTTTGAAAACGCTTCAGAAATTTTTCCATTTTCTTCTCGCTCAGGTCAAAAATGGGGAATCTTCGCCGTAGACTAATTCGGTCTTTAATTCGTTCCTGGATATTTCCGTAGAAATCTAGTGGAATTCCATAAAACCTGGCCTGTAAAGATTTGTTGAGATCAATATCGTGCCATTGGTAACGATCCTGAAATCCTGCCCAGCTTAGTGCGTGGGCAAATTTATCTTTGGCGAAAATAAAGGGCGTACCGCTGCTGCCCGAAGTTTTTCCGATATAAGCAGTGGATTTAGAAAAACCTTTGCTCAGGCGGTTTTCAAGTTTTTGCTGTAGATCGGTTTTGGCCATTACCGGCACTTCGTTCCAATTAGAAAATGAACTCTTTCCGAAGAAATTTTTATAAAAATGATTATTATTTAAGTGATATTCAACAATTTCCCAGCGTTTTTCACTAAGGTAATATTCATAATTTTCTGCGGGAATTTTCTGTATTTCCTGTAGTACTTTTTGCGCCCGGTTTATGGGAAATTTATTAAGCTGCAACGAAAGTTTAAACCAGTCCAAGGGCGAAAAAGCTTTTTTATAAGAAATAATTGGTGCTTCAATTTACAAACAATTATTTTTGGTGCATAACTAAAATGACTTCAGGATGAAAATTTTAATTCTCGGCGCCGGCGGACGCGAACATACATTTGCTTACAAACTGGCTCAAAGCCCAAAATGTTCTCAACTTTTTGTGGCACCGGGTAACGCGGGAACCGCTGAAATTGCAGAAAACATTGATCTAAAAGTAACCGATTTTAAAGCGATTAAAGATTTTGTGCTGAAGGAAAAAATTGAAATGCTGGTAGTAGGTCCCGAAGATCCTTTGGTAGAAGGAATCACCGATTTCTTTGCGGAAGATGATGCGCTAAACAGCGTAAAAGTTATTGGCCCATCTAAACGAGGGGCGCTTTTAGAAGGAAGTAAAGAGCGTGCAAAAGAGTTTATGGCGATGCATAAAATTCCAACCGCGACCTACGAGAGTTTTACCGAAAAAAGCCTTGAAGCCGGAAAGGAATTTTTGGAAACTTTAAATCCGCCGTATGTTTTAAAAGCCGATGGACTCGCAGCTGGAAAAGGAGTTTTAATTATTAACGATCTGGAAGAGGCTAAACAGGAACTTCAAAATATGCTGGCCGAAAAGAAATTTGGGGCGGCCAGCGCCAAAGTGGTCATTGAAGAATTTTTAGACGGAATTGAATTAAGCGTTTTTGTACTTACTGATGGGAAAAATTACAAAATCTTACCAACCGCCAAAGATTACAAACGAATAGGAGAAGGAGACACCGGCCTAAATACAGGCGGAATGGGCGCTATTTCTCCCGTTCCATTTGTAGATGATGAATTGATGCAAAAAATTGAAGAACGCATCGTAAAACCAACGGTTAATGGTTTGCAGGAAGAAGATATAGACTATAAAGGTTTTGTTTTTATCGGTTTAATTATGGTGAAAAACGAACCTTATGTTATAGAATATAATGTGCGCATGGGCGACCCGGAAACTGAGGTTGTACTGCCCCGAATTAAATCAGATTTAGTAGAGATTTTTGAAAAAGTTTCTGAAGAAAAATTAAATGAAATTTCTTTAGAAATAGATGAACGTGCAGCCACAACGGTAATGTTGGTATCTGGCGGTTATCCTGAAGCTTACGAAAAATCTAAAGAAATCACAGGGTTTGATAAAGTTGAAGATTCCATAGTTTTCCACGCGGGAACCAAATTTGAATGCGATAAAGTAGTAACCAGTGGTGGAAGGGTGATTGCGGTTACTTCTTTTGGGAAAGATTACAAAGAAGCACTAAAAAAATCTTATCAAAATGTAGAAAAGCTACATTTCGATAAGATGTATTATAGAAAAGATCTTGGCTTTGATTTATCCTAAAAACGAGTGTGCTGTAGGATCACGATCTTCATCATTCACTTCGTTGTAGTGCTTTAATTGCTTCATCCAATAAGCAAAAGCAGCCAAACCAACTAAAATAAAGATGAAGTTTAAGGCGTTTGCAGCCCACCAGGAATCAAGCTCCAGCGATCTTAAAGCATCTAAAGGAACAAATAATATTTCCTCGAATAAATAGGCGATACCTTCAAATATATCTCTTAACATTTTTAGTGTATTTTAAGTTCAAATTATTTCAAAGCGATATTAAATTACCTTTGAAGGCGTTCAATAACTAACTTTGGTGTATTTAAGATTACAAAAATATAAAAAACCACAATGCTAACAAGCTTTTTTGGCAAATCAAAACCGGTAAATGGGGTTGCGATCACCGTTTTTCTCATTATATTTTTTATTATCGCTAATTTTAGGGAGTGGTTTTTAGATTTTAACCTATTATTTTTTCTTGAAAAACTGGCGGTTTTATTATCACTTATTTTAAGTGTTTTTACCCTTAATTTTATTGCCAAGAAAAATGAACTTACCCAGCGTAGTGCCTATAAAATCTTGTTTTTTGTAATTTTCACAGCTTCATTTTTTGCACTTTTAAGAAATCACCAGGTGATATTTGCCAATTTATTGGTACTACTGGCTTTTAGAAGAATTATTAGCTTAAAATCTAAAAAAGTAATGCAGAAAAAGGTTTTTGATGCTACCTTTTGGATTTTTATCGCATCACTTTTTTATTTTTGGTCTATTTTATTCCTGGTGGTGGTGTATGCTGGGATCTTATATTATCTTCCAAAACCTAAAAACTGGTTAATTCCCCCAATTGCAGCTTTAGCGGTTGCGCTCTTAACGCTTGGTTTTCATATTATTGCTTACGACCAGTTTTATACATTTTCGCAGTGGTTTGAATGGAGTAATTTTGATTATTCCAATTATCAAAACCTCGAAATTCTTATTCCCGTAAGTATTATTTTGACTTTGGCACTTTGGACACTTGTCCAGTTTTTTGCAGTGGTGAGCAAGGCAAGCGTCTCCATGAAGCCTTCCCTAAACCTGGTTTTGCTAAGTTTTCTCACCGCGGTGGCGGTTGCTATTTTTGCGCCTACCAAAGATGGTAGCGAACTTATTTTCTTTTTTGTACCGCTTAGTATAATCACTTCTATTTATTTTGATCAAAGAGAAGACAAAGTCTTTCGGGAAGTTTTGCTGGTTTTGCTTATCTTAATGCCTTTGTGTATTCCTTTTATTTTTTAAATGAATTTACCGGCAATTTAGACCGAATTAAAAAAGCGCTGCAAATACCAGTATCGCTGGTTTCGTAAGCAAATTAATTCGTGGGACAGGCTGTCTTCCTTTGTTTATTCTACTTCAAATTGGGATAAATTAAACGAGCAAATTGCCTTAATTATCGCTACTGAAAAGTTAGACGAAAAGCAATTTTTCCAGTATTGCAGTAATCTTACAACTTCTGGAGTGCCATGGCCGTGGAGCATATATTTGCCGAAATGAAAGAAGTTATTCCCAATAAAAACCCAAAAAATCGAAAAATTGATTTTAATTTCTTAGGAAATGATTTCGATTTAAAAACAAGTGTTTTCCCAAAAGCGTTTAGTCGTTCCCTTGAATTTGCAAAAAATAATCCTGAAACTCTGATTTCCTGGTTATATAAAAACCAAAGCAAACAAAGCCGTTTTCATCTTGAAAATCGATTATTCTTAATAGTTTATGCTGAAGATGGACAGCATTGGAAGATAAAGGCTGAAATTTCTTTTTTGAAGCAGGTGATTGAAAAATATGTTGCTATTTTTGAAAATTCACAACTAAAAGAATTCCAATTTCAGCAAGGAAAAACCACTTTTGCTGACGTGATCTGGGCAGTAAAATGAATTATATAGGTTCTAAACATAAGCTTGGTAATTTTATAAAATCTACGGTAAAAGAAGTGGTTGGCGAAGATCTGTCTCAAATGGTTTTTTGCGATCTTTTTGCCGGTACAGGCAGTGTGGGCAGGAATTTTAAAACTTCGGTAAAATCGGTTCTTGCTAACGATGTAGAATATTACAGTTATGTTTTACTCAAAAATTATATTGAAAATCATCAGAAATTAGATTCTGAAGACCTCCTCGTTAAATTAAATAAGCTGGAAGGAAAACCGGGTTTTATCTTTGAAGAATACAGCGAAAACGGAAAATCTAACCGACTTTATTTTTCTGAAGCAAATGGAAAGAAAATTGACGCGGTTAGGCAGCAAATTGAAAATTGGAAATTGAATAATGAAATAGGGAAAAACCAGTATTTTTTCCTTTTAGCTTCATTATTAGAAAGTGCCGATAAAGTGGCAAATACCGCTTCAGTCTATGGCGCATTTTTAAAAAAGGTAAAACTTTCGGCCCAAAAAGAATTAGTATTAAGACCAGCAAACTTTGATTTTACAGAACATTCCCACCGGGTTTTCCAAAAAGATGCCAATCAATTAATTAAGGAAATTGAAGGGGATATTTTATACTTAGATCCGCCCTACAATGCACGCCAGTATGGCGCGAACTACCATATTTTAAATACCATCGCAAAATATGATACCTTTGCACCACAAGGTAAAACCGGTTTGCGAGAATATTATCGATCAAATTATTGTAGCAGGACAAGAGTTGAAAATTCTTTTAAAGATTTACTGGAAAATGCAAATTTCAAATATATTTTCTTCAGCTATAATAACGAGGGTTTAATGCCTTCAACAGAAATAAAAAAAATAATGAGTCGTTTTGGAAATTACGACCTGGTAACCAGAAATTACCAGCGTTTTAAGGCCGATAAAACCGAAAACCGAAACCATACGGCCATAAATACAACAGAATATTTACACATTTTAGAAAAAAAATAATTTATGTTTTCAGATAAAGCAAATAAGATTTTTCAGGAAGTAATAGAAAAATATCACGAAAAAGATACGGTAGAACAGCCATTTACCAATCCGTACGACAGCGAAAATGAGTTGATTGAGCATTTATTATACAGGAAATGCTGGATAGATACAGTGCAGTGGCATTATGAAGATATTATTCGCGATAAGCACATAGATCCTGTAGATGCACTGGCGCTAAAACGCCAAATAGATGCGTCAAATCAGGACCGAACGGACACAGTGGAATATATTGATAGTTATTTTTTGGAAAAATTTAAAGATGTTAAGCCAAATGAAGATGCTACAATAAATTCTGAAAGCCCGGCCTGGGCTATAGACAGGCTTTCAATTTTAGCGTTAAAGATTTATCATATGGAAGAGGAGGCTAATAGGGAAGATGCCTCACAGGAGCACCAAATGAAATGTAAGGCTAAACTTGATGTTTTGCTGGAGCAACGCGTAGACCTTTCTACCGCGATAAACCAGCTGTTAGAAGATATTGCTGCCGGGAATAAGTATATGAAAGTTTACAGGCAAATGAAGATGTATAATGACGATGAGTTAAATCCTGTTTTAAGAAAAAAATAGCGCTTAAAATTGTTTGAAAATGAAGAAGAAGACCTCTTTTAATAAAAGAAATTCTCCCCTTTCAGGAGAGATTCCACAGGCTGAGGGGGCTTCTCATATTTTGGTTATTCGCTTATCGGCGATGGGCGATGTGGCGATGACGGTACCGGTATTACGGGTGCTTAGCGCCACTTATCCACATTTAAAAGTTACGGTTTTAACCCGCGGGTTTTTTGAACCAATGTTTAAAGGAATTCCGCGGGTTTCTGTTTATGAAGCCGATGTTAACGGAGTGCATAGCGGCGTATTTGGTCTCTGCCGACTCGCAAAAGATTTAAGGGATCTGGGAATTGATAAAGTAGCCGATCTTCACGATGTTTTGCGAAGCAATATCTTGAAATCGGTGTTCTATATGTTTGGGATTTCAGTAAAACAAATTGATAAAGGCCGAAGTGAAAAGAAGGCCTTAACCACTGAAAACAATAAGGTTTTTAAACAATTAAAATCCACCGTACAGCGCTATGCCGATGTTTTTGAGGCTTTAGGTTATCCGTTAGACCTCAAAACCCACAAATTTCCTGAAAAAGAAAAAATTTCAGAAAAGATAAGAACACTGGTTGGCACCGAACCTAAAAAATGGCTTGGCATTGCACCCTTTGCCCAGCACAATTCTAAAGCCTATCCAGCAGATTTAATGGAAGAAGTTTTAGGGAGATTAAGTGAAAATTCAAAGATTAAAATTTTGCTTTTTGGCGGTGGAAATAAAGAAAAACAACAACTGGAAACCTGGGCGGCCAGATTTAAAAATACTCTTAGTATTGCCGGAAAACTCACTTTAGCCGAAGAACTCGCACTTATCTCAAACCTGGATGTCATGCTTTCTATGGACAGTGGGAATGGACATATGGCCGCGATGTTTGGCATCCCGGTAATAAGTATTTGGGGTGTTACGCATCCTTATGCCGGTTTTAGACCTTTTAACCAGCCGACGGAAAATAGCTTACTTCCCAATCTTACGCAATACCCTAAAATACCGACTTCCGTTTACGGGAATAAGTTTCCAGAAGGCTATGAGAACGCTATTAGAACTATTTCCCCACAAACTGTATTAAAAAAGATTCAGGAAGTACTTCTTTAAAGATTGCCTTTTACATATCTGGTTAATTTCTTGTTTAGAAAATGATAAAATTCGTGGTAGAAAGATGATTCTTAGTATCTTTCTTTAGAAGTCTAACATTACGAAAATGCAGGAAATTATAGTTTACGACCTTAATCAAACTTTGTATAAAAAATCGTCTAAAGATGAATTTTTTAAATTCATTTGCTATAAAAAAGGCTATAAGTTATTGCATCTCTTTCAAATTGGCTGGCTGCATGTGTTGGGAAAGCTTCATATAACCAGTAAAACTTATTTTAAAGAAAATTTCTATGATTATTTGAATAAGCTTTCACCTGAAAAGGTAAAAAAGTACGCTAAGCAATTTTGGAATATTGAATTTCCCGAACATTTTAGAGAGGATATGCTCACCGATATTAAAGAAAAAGATAAAGCTGGTATAAAAGTGTATATAGTTACCGGCGGATTCGAGGTCTACACAAAATATTTGGAAGAACTTTTGCCTTTAAAAGTGATTGGTACTCTCACAAAATATGAAAATGAAGATTATAAGATAATAGGAAAAACCTGTAATGATGCCGAAAAGGTAAAACGCCTCGAAGCTGAAATGAATGGAGAGTACAGGCTACTAGAGGCCTACTCAGACGATGATGAGGAAATTCTGTATAAAGCTGAAAAAGGCTATTTACTTGAAGAGGGAGAATTGAAATTGGTGCAGAATAGAAAAAAATAAAAAAGAGACTGCCTGAAAAGTTCTTAATATCGTCATCCTGAATTTATTTCAGGATCTAAAATATTGATAATCAAAACATCTTAGAAGCTGAAACAGATTCAGCTTTACGAAACTAGACATTTCAGACAGCCTCTTTGAGATAATAAAAAAATTATCCTTTTACTTCTTCTTCCGTTTTATTAGGTAACGTGTCAAAGCCCATATTATAAAGGGTGAAACCAAAAATATCGGCATATTCTTCAATAATCATTTTTGTAGGTTTTCCTGCACCGTGACCGGCTTTGGTTTCAATTCTGATTAAAGCTGGATTATCTCCGGCTTGCTTATCCTGTAATTCAGCGGCAAATTTAAAAGAATGCGCAGGCACCACACGATCGTCGTGATCTCCTGTGGTTACCAAAGTAGCTGGATATTCGGTTCCTTCTTCCAGGTTGTGCACCGGGGAATATTCAAGAAGGTATTTAAACATTTCTTCACTATCTTCTGCAGTTCCATAATCGTAAGCCCAACCTGCACCTGCGGTGAAAGTATGATAACGTAACATATCCATTACGCCAACGGCTGGAAGAGCCACCTTCATAAGATCTGGACGCTGGGTCATTGTAGCTCCAACTAAAAGCCCGCCGTTAGAACCACCACGAATGGCCAGGTAATCGCTGGAAGTATAATTCTCTTCAATTAAGTATTCCGCAGCAGCGATAAAATCGTCAAAAACGTTTTGTTTTTTAAGTTTTATACCGGCATCATGCCATTCTTTTCCATATTCACCACCACCTCTAAGGTTTGGTACGGCGTAAACTCCGCCTTGTTCCATCCAGACCGCATTTGCGGTGCTAAAAGAAGGCGTTAAACTAACATTGAATCCTCCATAACCATAAAGCATGGTTGGGTTCTTACCGTTAAGCTCAAGACCTTTTTTGTGGGTAATGATCATAGGAACCTTTGTCCCATCTTTTGAGGTATAAAAAACCTGCTTGCTTTCGTAATCTTCTGGATTGAATTTTATGTTCGGTTTGTTATAAACCTCAGAAGTTCCTTCTTCAATATTGTATTTGTAAATAGTACCCGGAGTCACATAATTTGTGAAAGAATAATACAATTCTTCTTTTTCCTTTTTAGCACCAAATCCGCCTGCAGAACCAATTCCCGGAAGTTCAACTTCACGAACTAACTCTCCTTCATAATCGTATTGTTTTACTTCAGAAACCGCGTCTACCATATATTCGGCAAAGAAATAGCCACCGCCTGTAGAAGGGCTTAATACGTTTTCGGTTTCAGGAATAAAATCCTCCCAGTTTTCAGGAGAAGGATTTGCAGCATCTACAGTCACAACCTTACGATTTGGCGCATCCATATTGGTAACGATAAACAATTTACTGTCTTCGTTAGTAATTACGTAGCTATCGGTGTTTTCATGGTCCAAAATAGTAACCAGTTCAGAATTTTCTTTAGAAAGATCCATCATAAAAAGTTTTCCTCCAGAGGTTGAATTCCTTGCAGAAATAAATAAAAACCGGTCATCTTCTGAAACGCCACCACCAACATAACGATGTTTTTGCTCTTCAGAATCTCCAAAGATTACTTTGTCTTCGCTCTGTGGAGTTCCCAGTTTATGGTAAAATAACCTATGCTGATCTGTTTTTGCTGAAAGCTCGCTACCTTCAGGTTTTTCGTAGCTTGAATAGTAAAAGCCTTCGTTTCCTTTCCACGAAATTCCACTGAATTTTACATTTTGAATGGTATCTTCTATACGTTCTTTATTTTCGGCATCTATAATGATTATTTTTCTCCAGTCGCTACCACCTTCAGAAATAGCGTAAGCGGCTTTGCTGCCATCTTTAGAGAAACTTAAGCCGGCAAGGGAAGTAGTCCCGTCTTCACTGAATTTATTAGGATCCAGGAAAACTTCTGTTTTACCATCTTCACCTTTTTTTCTATAAACCACGTATTGATTTTGTAAACCATCGTTTTTATAGAAATAGGTGTAATCGCCTTCTTCAAAAGGAGCACTTATTTTTTCATAATTCCATATTTCAGAGAGTCTTTCTTCAAGCTCTTTTTTATACGGAATGCTGTTTAGATAATCGAAAGTCACCTCATTTTGGGCTTTTACCCATCCTTCGGTTTCTTCGCTACGATCGTCTTCCAGCCATCTATATGGATCTTTTACTTCGGTGCCAAAATAATCGGTTACCGTATCTACTTTTTTGGTTTCAGGATAATTCAAACTGATTTCTTTTTCTGATTTAGAATCGTTGCAGGAAGCCAGGACGGCGAGTGCAAAAATTCCGGGTAATGTTTTTTTCATAAATTATGTTTTGATACAAACAGTTAGTACTAAAAAATGCCTGTAAGTTACAATTTTACAGGCATTAGTTAATTTTTTGTTTGCTACCGTTTACACTAACTTATTTTTAATCAGGTATTCGGCAATTTGTATGGTATTGGTAGCTGCGCCTTTTCTAAGATTATCGGCCACCACCCACATATTTAAACTTTTAGGTTGTGAATAATCCCTACGGATTCTTCCAACAAAAACATCATCTTTTCCTTCAGCATAAATAGGCATAGGGTAAGTGTTGGTATCAGGATTGTCCTGTACGGTTACCCCTGGAAACTGACTTAGAATTTTTCTTACTTCAGCTTCATCAAATTCATTTTCAAATTCAATATTCACAGATTCTGAATGTCCGCCAACAACGGGAATTCTAATCGCGGTAGCACTCACCAAGACCGATTCATCTCCTAGGATCTTTTTGGTTTCTTTGGTAAGTTTCATCTCTTCTTTGGTATACCCGTTTTCCTGGAACACATCGCAATGCGGAAGTGCATTCTTATGAATAGGATAAGGATAGGCCATTTCGCCTTTTTCACCTTTGTACTCATTTTCCAGTTGTTCCACCGCTTTTACGCCGGTACCGGTGATAGACTGGTAAGTAGAAACGATAACACGCTTAATTTTGAAAGCATCGTGCAGCGGTTTTAAAGCCATCAACAACTGGATGGTAGAACAGTTTGGGTTGGCAATGATCTTGTCTTCTTTGGTTAACTCTGAAGCATTAATTTCTGGAATCACCAGTTTTTTGGTTTCATCCATTCTCCAGGCCGAAGAATTATCCACTACCGTTGTTCCATTTTCGGCAAATTTTGGAGCCCATTCCAAAGAAGTTTCTCCGCCAGCTGAAAATAGAGCAATATCCGGTTTAAGATCTACCGCCGTTTGCAAGCCAATTACTTCATAGTCTTTTCCTTTAAAATTGATCTTTTTACCTACAGAACGTTCTGAAGCCACCAAATATAATTCGGTAATCGGAAAATTTCTTTCGGCTAAAACTTTTAACATGATCTCGCCTACCATCCCGGTAGCGCCTACAACTGCTATTCTCATAATTTTAAACTTTTGTCTTTTTCCGCGTAGGCGGAAAACTATTTATTTTAGTCATTCCGGCTAAAGCGGAAATCTTATTTGGGTAATTTCTTTTTGTTACTAAATGTTCTTAAAACAAGCCGCAAATTTATTATCCCCAACTTAACTTACATAGCCCCAGCCCTTAAAATTGAAAAGAATTATTGTTTTTAAACTAATTCGTGTTTTTCGTTAAAAAAAGACCCCACAGTTTCCTGTGGGGTTTGATTAAATTACGATTTATTTAAAATGAGCAGTATAGCGGTGCTCGTATCTTTAAGAATTTTAAGTCGTACTATTCTGTTTTTTTAGCTCATCCCTAATTTGGGTAAGCAAATCTTCCTGGGTTGGGCCTTTTGGTTCCACCAATTTTGGGGCTTCTTTTTCTTTTTTGGTCTTTTCGTAAGCACGTAATACCAAAAATATAAAAAACGCAACGATTATAAAATGAATAATAGTATCAATTAAATTTCCGTAGGTAATTACAGCGGCTTCAGCTTCTTTTGCAGCTTCTAATGTTTCGTAGGAAACGCCATCTAACGAGATAAATTTCTGTGAAAAATCTGTTCCTCCGGTAATTAAACCAATAATAGGCATAATAACATCGGCCACTACAGAAGCGATGATTTTGTTAAAAGCGGCACCTATCACCACCGCAGTAGCAAGGGCTATAATATCACCCTTGAGCATAAACTTTTTAAAATCTTGAATAAAACTCATGATAAATTCTGATTGGATTAGTAGCTAACCAAATTACACAATAATTCGCTAGAAAAATTCATTTAACTATTGAATAATTATCCGTTTTACTCTTTGTGAAATTCCGGTGATAAGCTCGTAAGAAACGGTTCCTCCTTTGGCTGAAAATTCGGGTACATTTTGGGGACCACCAAAAATTATTACTTCATCACCTTCCTTACAATCAATGTGGGTAACGTTTATCATAATAATATCCATACAAACATTACCAACAATGGGAGCGTAATCCCCATTAATAAAAACGCCGGCTTTTCCGTGGCCGTATATACGTTTTATACCATCGGCATGGCCAACAGGAAGCGTAGCTATTCTTGTAGTTTTTTCGGCTTTAAAAGCACGGCCATAACCTACCGTATCTCCTTCTTCTAAATTTTGAATTTGCGAAATAACCGATTTTAAAGTGCCAACCGGTTTTAGTTTCTTGTTGAGGTTATCGTCATTGGCGAAACCATAAAGTCCCAGGCCGCTTCTTACCATAGAAAAAGTGGCAGAAGGATAATTAAAAATCGCTGAAGTATTACAAAGATGCAAAAGCGGTTCGTAACCAATATCATCCAAAAGTTTACCCGCCAGATCTTTGAATTTATAGATTTGTGAAAGGGTGAATTCCCGCTCTTTCCAGTCTTCGCTGGCTGCTAAATGGGAAAAGGCAGAAGCTATTTTTACCGATTTAGTCTTCTTTAATTTCTCCGGAATATGCTGATAATCGGCTTCAGTAAATCCAAGACGGTTCATTCCCGTATTAAATTTTAGATGCACCGGATAATTTTTCTGTTTTTGCTTTTCAGCGAGCTCTATAAAAAGCTGAAGCGTTCTTGCACTGTATAAATTAGGCTCCAGGCAATTTTCAATTATTTCAGGATAATTTACGGGTTGTGGGTGCAGAATTAAAATAGGTTTGCTAATTCCCGCTTCCCGCAGTCTTATGCCTTCTTCGGTATAAGCAACCGCAAAATAATCGGTGTCCAGTTCTTCTAATTTATGAGCCATTGCTACAGAATCATTTCCGTAGGCATAAGCTTTAATAACCGACATAAATTTAACGCCGGGTTTTAACTGCGATTTTATGGTTTTAAAATTATGAGCTAAGGCGTTAAGGTCTATTTCCAGAACGGTTTCTTCGGCTTTAGGCATTCTTTTTCTTTAGGTTAGGTTGCAATTCTTCGGCATCTTTCACATCTAATTTCTTAACCCTTTCCCTAAGCATAGCTTTGTAATATGCACCACGGCTTAAAGGTTCGTATTCCTCGTTTTCCCCTAGAAAAACCAGATCGTCATTAATAGCTTTTCTATAACTAAATTGTGCCAGGTTTCCGGTGCGGGTGCAAACTGCATGAACTTTGGTTACATATTCTGCAGTAGCCATAAGATAGGGCATAGGCCCAAAAGGATTTCCTTTAAAATCCATATCCAACCCGGCCACAATTACCCGAATTCCTCTATTTGCGAGATCGTTGCAAACCGTTACAATTTCATCATCAAAAAACTGGGCCTCGTCTATTCCTACCACATCACAACCATCGGCAAGAATCCTGATATTGGAAGCCGAAGGAACGGGAGTAGACCTAATTTCATTAGAATCATGAGAAACCACCATTTCCTCGTCATAGCGCGTGTCTATGGCGGGTTTAAAGATTTCTACGGTTTGTTTGGCGAACTGGGCTCTTTTTAAACGGCGAATTAGTTCTTCGGTCTTGCCAGAGAACATACTGCCGCAAATAACTTCAATCCAGCCAAATTGCTCTTCGTGATTTACTGTATTTTCGAGAAACATTTTGTAATTTTCAAATCGAAATGGGAACTTGCCCTTTTTGATAAAGGTGGAACAAATTTATTAAAAATACAAGCCATTAGCGGTTGGTAACCACTAAAGTTATTAAACCAGATTAAGGCACTTTTTTTGTAAGTGTTATATTGAAACTTGAGAGAGACTTTAAATAAAAAGTGGGTTCATAAATATTGCTGAAAAATGAAAAACAGACTTAAAAAAGAGTTAGTAAAACTTGCCGAAGAAATAATTTCTGAAAAAGAAAATCTGGATACCAAAGCCCTTAAATTAAAAGCGGCAACCTTATATGAGCAACTTTCTATATTGAATTTCACCGAAAAGAATCTTGAGGCATTTGAAGCTCCTGAAGCCACTCCAACGCCTAAGATAGAGAAGAAAGTTCAGGCTAAAGCACCAGTACAGCACGAACGTGACGATTATGCTCCAGATGGTACCGAATACCGGGAAGATGCCGATGCAATTACCGAACCTAATACCGAAAAAATTAAAGATATTGTAGCTCAAATGCCTGCAGAATCTGAGCGTGTAGATGAGCTTATAGAACAGGCAAATCCTAAACCACAGGCTCCACCTGCGCAACAGCAATCTCTTCAAATGGAAGAAGAGCCACCAAAGCCAAAAACAGAAGCGCCTAAAAACGATTTTAGAAATATTGGGGTAGATTATGATAACCTTCCTGATTTTGAACCGTTAAATAACAGGCAAAAGGACCAAAGACCAAAGTCTGTAAACGACAGGTTGAAGAAAGGAATAAATATTGGGCTTAACGAACGACTTTCATTTATAAAAAATCTATTTGACGGAAATTCTTCAGATTATAATCGGGTACTTTCCCAGTTAAATACTTTTAGTTCTTTAGATGAAGCCCAAAAATTTATCCAGTTGGTAGTAAAGCCAGATTACAACCACTGGGAAGGAAAAGAAGATTATGAAGAGCGATTTATGGCCAAAATAGAGAACAAATTCAGTAATTAAATTCGCTTTAATGGGAAAATTATTCCTGGTTCCAACGCCAATAGGAAATTTGGACGATATGACTTTTAGGGCGGTAAAAGTGCTAAAAGAAGTAGATACAATTCTTGCCGAAGACACCCGAAATAGCGGGAAACTCTTAAAGCATTTTGATATTGGTACGCATATGCAAAGTCACCATATGCACAACGAGCATAAAACAGTAGATCACATTGTTGAACGGATTAAAAGCGGCGAAAATATTGCGCTGATAAGTGATGCCGGAACTCCCGCAATTTCAGATCCCGGGTTTTTATTAACGCGCGCTTGTGTTGAAGCAGGCATAGAAGTAGATTGTTTGCCTGGCGCTACAGCTTTTGTTCCGGCGCTGGTAAACAGTGGATTTCCAAATGATAAATTTATTTTTGAAGGTTTTTTACCGGTAAAAAAAGGCAGACAAACGCGCTTGAATTTACTTGCCGAAGAAACCCGAACTATGATTTTTTACGAATCGCCTCATAAATTGCTGAAAACCTTAAAACATTTTTCAGAGTATTTTGGCGAAGACAGGCCTGTTTCGGTTTCCCGGGAAATTACCAAACTTCACGAAGAAACTATTCGCGGAACGGCAGCTGAGGTTCTTCAACATTACACCAAAAAAACACCTAAAGGGGAAATTGTAATTGTGGTAAAAGGAAAATCTTGATGCAGGAATTGTTAAAAGAAGCCAGGGCCTGCAAATTTTGTGCAAAGCATCTGCCGCTTGGAGCAAAACCTATAGTAGAAGCCACTAAAAAATCTAAAATAGTTTTAATAAGTCAGGCGCCGGGAAAAATAGTGCATCAAACAGGAATTGCCTGGAATGACCAAAGCGGAAAAAAGCTTAGGGAATGGCTGGGAGTAGATGAAAATACTTTCTACAATACCAATAATTTTGCAATTCTTCCTATGGGATTTTGTTATCCGGGGAAAGCCAAAACGGGTGATGCACCGCCTCGTAAAGAATGTGCACCCATGTGGCACGATACTATTCTTTCAGCATTAAAAAATATTGAACTCACCATTCTAATTGGAGCTTACGCAGTAAATTATTACCTGCCCGGGAAATTAAATCTTACTGAAAAAGTAAGTTCTTATCAGAAATTTTTACCTGATTATTGGTGTTTACCGCACCCTTCACCGGTGAACCGTTTCTGGCGAAGTAAAAATCCCTGGTTCGAAGAAGAGGTGGTACCTAAATTACAAACCAGGATTCATAAAATTATAGATTAGTTTTTATCTATCATATCAACAAAATTAAACTTTCTTCCACTGAACAAACCTTTATCCGAAAGTTTTAGATCGGGAATTACTAGGAGCGCCATAAAGGAAAGTGTCATAAAAGGAGCTTTTAAGGTACTGCCTAAATCTTTGGCCATTTTATCTATTTCCTCGTATAATCTACCGGTTTCCCAACCATCCTTATCGCTAATTATCCCGGCAATTGGTAGTGGAAGTGCTTTTTGCTCATTTCCATTCACGCTACAAATTCCTCCTTTATGCTTGATGATGAGGTTTACTGCGTTACAAATCTCTTCGTCTGATGTCCCAACTGCGATAATATTATGAGAATCGTGTGCTACCGAGCTGGCAATCGCTCCATTTTTTAATCCGAAATTCTTTATAAATGCGACAGCAGGAGCTTTGTCCTCATACCGGTTAACCACCGTGATTTTTAAAATATCATTTTCAATATCAGAAATTAGTTCCCCGTCCTTTTCTAAAGCTTTCTGCTGAATTTCATTAGTAATAAGTTCCCCATCCAGCGCTTCAATAACTTTAATAGTATTACCGGCTGCTTTTACTTTAAAATCTTCATGCGTTTTGGATGAAGTATGAAAATTATTCGGCTTTTCGAATGGAGAAGATTTGATATGAGATTTACCATTTTCAGCAACTAATTCTCCGTCAATATAAGTTTGTAAAACTTCAAAATTGGTCAGGTCTTTTACAGCAATAAAGTCGGCGGGGTCGCCTACTTTTAATTGTCCGACTTCTAAATTATAGTGATTTATGGGATTGATACAAGCGACTTCCAGCACTTTAAAAACATCTATACCTTTAGCCACCGCCCGTGCACAAAGCTGGTTAATATGCCCTAAAACCAGGTCGTCTGGATGTTTATCATCAGAGCAAAACATCATATTTTTATAATGTTCCGCCAGCAAATCTACAAGCGCTTCAAAGTTTTTAGCGGCGCTACCTTCGCGAATAAGTATTTTCATACCAAGGCCAAGCTTTTCCTCGGCTTCTTCAGCGGTATAACATTCGTGATCTGTAGAAATACCGGCTTCAGCATATTTTTTAGCGTCTTCTCCGCGCAACCCGGGTGCATGGCCATCGGTAGGTTTATTAAAATGTCTAGCCCACGCGATTTTCTTCATCACTTCTTCATCTTCGAAGATAACGCCGGGATAATTCATCATTTCCGCGAGATATTTTATTTCAGGAAGTGCTAATAGATCTTTAATATCTTCAGCATTAATCACAGCTCCCGAAGTTTCAAAATTGGTAGCCGGAACACAGGAAGGCGCACCAAAATTAAATTTCAACGGACTTTTCTTTCCGTTTTCAATCATAAACTTAACGCCTTCTTTTCCCAAGACATTGGCAATCTCATGAGGATCTGAAACGGTGGCTACCGTACCGTGAATTCCAGCTAAACGGGCAAACTCGGTAGGCACCAGCATAGAACTTTCAATGTGTATATGTGCATCTATAAACCCAGGAAGCAAAAAGCTCTTTACTTCGTGCTTTTTTTCTTCAATCTTTGTAATCTTTCCATTCTCGATGCTGATTTCCGCAGGAAAAATCTTCCTGTTTTTAATATCTACGAGCTGGCCCTGTATAATTTTGATCATATTTTTTCTGTAAATCCTAAAGCGTGAAATTAGGGATTATTATTAATTGCTGAAAAATTTCTATTATTCTGTTTTAGTGAATTCCCCCTTATTGGTATTGAAATACTATATGTATTTTTGAAAAAAACTTACGATGCGCTGGACTTTAAAACCTAAACCCGATTCTTTAGTTGTTAGTAAACTTGCCGAAGAATTAGGGGTGGAAACGCCTGTGGCTGCACTCTTGGCGCAGCGCGGAATAATGACTTTTGAAGCTGCAAAAAAGTTTTTCAGGCCCAGTTTGGAAGAGCTGCACGATCCCTACTTGATGAAAGACATGGATGTGGCTGTAAACCGAATTCAGCAGGCAATCGCTTCCGAAGAAAATATTATGGTTTATGGCGATTATGATGTAGACGGGACTACCAGTGTGGCTTTGATGTCTTCTTACTTAAAAACCCTTACTCCAAATATCGCGACTTATATTCCCAACAGGTATACTGAAGGTTACGGGATTTCTTACCAGGGAATTGATTTTGCGGCCGATAACGGAATTTCGCTGATTATTGCCCTGGATTGTGGAATAAAAGCCATTGATAAAGTAGCTTATGCTGCTGAAAAAGGAATAGATTTTATTATTTGTGATCACCACCGCCCGGGAGAAACTATCCCTGAGGCCGTTGCGGTGCTGGATCCCAAGCGCGAGGATTGTGAATACCCGTATAAAGAACTTTGTGGTTGCGGGGTTGGTTTTAAATTGATCCAGGCTATAAATACTAAAAGATTAGGAACACCCGAGGTTTTACTGCCTTATCTGGATTTGGTTGCGACCGCCATTGGAGCCGATATCGTGCCTATTACCGGTGAAAACCGAATTTTGGCCTATCACGGTTTAAATGTGATCAATGTTGCCCCCAGAATGGGTTTTAAAGCAATATTGGCACAGGTCAAAAAGGATAAACTCACGATAACTGATGTAGTTTTTATAATTGCGCCTCGTATAAATGCAGCCGGAAGAATGAAGCACGGCTTGCACGCAGTGAATTTATTGACGGAAGAAGACGAAGCAACCGCTATGGAATTCGCTGCTGAAATAGAGAATTTTAACGCCGAAAGGAAAACTACCGATAAAGCGATTACGGTTGAAGCTCTTGGGCAAATTGAAGAACTACAGGAACAGGAACGTTATAGTACCGTGGTTTATCACGAAGGCTGGCATAAAGGCGTGATTGGTATTGTAGCTTCACGTTTAACCGAAACCTATTACCGCCCAACCCTGGTTTTTACAAAAAGCGGTGAGAAATTGGCGGCTTCAGCACGCTCTGTGAAGGGGTTTGATGTCTATAATGCTTTGGAAGCCTGTAAGGAGCATATCGAGCAATTTGGCGGACATAAATATGCGGCAGGATTGACTTTAGAAGCTTCAGAATACGAGAATTTTAAAGCGAAATTCGAGTCGGTGGTTTCTGAAACTATAGATAGAAGATTACTAACTCCTGAAATTGCAGTAGATGCCGAAATTGATCTGGATGAAATAACCCCGAAATTTTTTAGAATTCTAAAGCAATTTGCTCCTTTTGGACCAGGAAATATGAGTCCGGTTTTTATGACACGAAATCTTACCGATACCGGTTACGGGAAATGTGTGGGTGCAGATGAAGCACATCTAAAATGCAAGGTTGTACAGCAGGGAAAATCGGCAATGTTTGATATGATTGGTTTTGGACTGGGAGAAAAATTCGAGACGATTTCAGAAAAGAAAACTTTTAAAGCAGTGTATTCCTTAGATGAAAATGAATGGAACGGGAATGTTTCTATTCAGTTAAAATTAAAAGATATCAGCGAATAAATCTTTTCTATTTAGATTCATTTTAAATAATAATTTTATATTTGGGTAACTTATCTCGAAGCAATAGCAAGAGGTATAAAATGATGATGAAATTTCGAGGTAGGCTTTGGAATTTTTAAATCTCGATTATCGAGTAAAGTGTTTTAAAATGGAGGATGTTGCATTAATTTATCACAACAAATTAGGAATTGCTTTTCGGTGGAAAAATAACTTACCAAATGCTGACCCAGCGAGAGTACAGATGGTTTTTAAGGATATGGGCTTCTATTTGTTACCTGAAGAATTCAGCATTTTTCCAATAATATACAAGCTGCTAAATATTATAATTGTGGTAATTGTACCACTGAAAAATCCTGTAGAAATATTCTGTTAAGATCTCCACTTGAAAAAATGGATTTTGCGGTAAGTGCCATAGAGCTGGAACAAATTTCAGATTTAATAGAGGGAACTTTATTTAAATTAAACCTGGAAGATTATCTAAATGGCTGTGGGAGGAATTAAAATTCTAATTTCTTTAAAACCGTCTTCTCACCATCAAAAACTGCGTAGGTGTAAAAGTCAATCCAGTCGCCGGTGTTGATATAGGTCGATTTTCCGTTTAGGTCGATTTCCAGGGGTAAATGCCGGTGGCCAAAAAGAAAGTAATCGTAATGCTTTTCTTCTAATTTTCGCCTACAATATTGAATAAGCCATTCCTTTTCTTCTCCTAAAAATTTTTGCTCCTGGTCTCCCGAGATCGCTTTATTTTTTACTGAAAAATACTGCGCCAGAGGAATGCCTAAATCTGGATGCAACCAACGATAAAGCCATTTTGAAAACGGATTGGTAAAAACCTTTTTCATTCGTTTATAACCGTGGTCTCCGGGTCCCAGGCCGTCTCCGTGGCCCACAAGAAAGGTTTTATTATTGAATTCAAATTCTTTAGGCTTACGAAATACGGGGATACTAAGTTCGTCTTGAAAATAACTTTCCATCCACAAATCGTGATTCCCTACAAAAAAATAGATCGGGATTCCGCTGTCTTTAATTTCTGCAAGTTTCCCTAGAACCCTTACAAAACCTTTAGGCACGGCGTGTTTATACTCAAACCAGAAGTCAAAAAGATCACCGAGAAGAAAAATAGCAGCAGCGTCTTCTTTAATTTCATCCAGCCATTTTACAAATCTAATTTCCCTTGGTCTACTTTCTTCTTGAGTAGGTGCACCAAGGTGATTATCACTGGAGAAATAAACTTTTTTGCCTTCGGGAATAGTCATTTATGATAATTCTAAGCTGTAAATATAATATTTTAGAAAAAGAGCTCACGGGTTTCACTCCCCCTTCGGGGGATGGGGGGCTTATTGATCGTTTGCAAACCATTCCGCAAAACTGGATTCGGTTTCCTGGAGTTTTAGCGAGTGTAGTTTTATATGCTCCGGTAAATGTTTTTGAATCTTTTCAGCAAAATTTACCACCATATTTTCGCTGGTGGGTTGGTATTCTACCAGAATAACGTGATGTCCTCGATTTTTTAATTCTTCAGCAAGCTCTACGTGAGGCGTATTCTTGTTAAAAACCGTGGCATGGTCAAACTTATCTACAATTTCAGATTTTACGATCTTTTTCAAATCTCCAAAATCTATTACCATCCCAAACTTCACATTATCTTTATCGGTAATAGGTTCTCCAATCACACAAACACTAAGTTTATAGCTGTGGCCGTGTACGTTTCGGCATTTTCCGTCGTAGCCATAAAGAGCGTGGCCGGTTTCAAAAGAGAACTGCTTGGTAATTCTAATCTTGCTCATCTCGCGTTATTTTTGGCAAAGTTAAGGGTTTTTTAGCGTTATATTTTTTTGGTCCTGCAATTATGTTTCTGTTGTATATTTGCCTGTTTTTTTAATGAAAAATGATAACAGAAACTGCTCCCGAACTTTTTGAACAACTGGATTTTATAGAAAATCCTTTTTACGAAAACATTATTACCGATTTAGTTGAAAATCAATACTGTACTGTAGACGATTTTTTTAATGCTGAAGAAGTTGCAATGCTTCGCAATTCTTTAAAATCGAAATTTGAAGAAGCGCAATTCAAAAAGGCGGCGATTGGTAATAAAAACAATGAAATTGTTGCGAAATCTATTCGCGGGGATTTTATTTTATGGCTTAACGAAGCTGAAGCGGGAAAAGCCGAAAACCTGTTTTTCAACAAAATCAATTCGTTAGTATCCTATTTAAATAAAACCTGTTTCCTGGGAATTTTAACTAAAGAATTCCATTATGCTCTTTATCCTGAAGGTACTTTTTATCAGCGACATCTGGACACATTTCAGAATGACGGGAGAAGAAAACTTTCTATGGTTTGTTATTTAAACGAAGAAGACTGGAAGCCGGAAAATGGAGGGGAATTGGTAATTTATTCCGAAGAAAATGGGGTTGAGGTTTCAAAAGCTATTTATCCAATGCCAGGTCGTGTTGTAATTTTTGAAAGTCAGGTGCTGGAGCATGAGGTGAAACCGGTACAAACTGCAAGATTAAGTATTACAGGTTGGTTAAAAACTCGATAATCGAGATTAGCTTAACCTAAATTTGTCTCGAAATAAAGAAACACTTTTTCTATCTAGAAAGAAATTGGCCCGGGGCAAGTTATTTCTTGAACCTTTTATAAAGTACTACCACAATTAAAACTAAGGCTAAAATTAACCAGAAGCCCATTCCACTTAAAAAGCTTAGAAATTCCCAGGTATCTTCTCCCATTAATTCATTTGGTTTTTCTCCTGTCTTCTCCTCCAGTTGTAACGCGCATAGAAGAAAATGGCAAGAATTATTAGAATACCCAACAGGTAGAGCCAATTATCGGCTATAAATTCCCAAATGGTAAAACCCCATTCCTCTTCCCGGGTGGCATCTCGGTCTTTTGGTAAATGTTGCTGTGGCAAACTCATAAATTAGTTTCTAAGGTTGAAATTAAGCTTTTTAAAATAAGAAATCTGTTATAGGGATGCTAATTTCCCAAATTGAAACCAATATATGTTTAAGATTAAAAACCCGAACTAATTTTTAATCTGTCGTTTATTGTTTTTAATCATCTTGTAGAGAAAAAACCCAAAAAGCCCGGCAATTATTATAAGACCAAGTAATATAAAAAGAAGATTGTCACCTATAAAATAACCTATAGAATATCCAATACTATGTGCCTTATCTCCGGTTTGGTCAAAGTAAAGTAAATACATGTTTTATTTTTTATATTTAGCTAAAGCGTTTTTGGTAAAATCTGAAAGCACCAATTCTCCAGAAATGGCAGCTCTTTCAGCCAGTAATTCGTCCCAGTGAGAAGTGTTTTTCCAAAACATTTGTTTCATCTCATAGAGTGCTTCTGGGTTGTAAGAAGCCAGTTTTTCGGTAAAAATATCAATTTCTTTATCTAAATCTTTTAAGCTTTCAAATACACGGGCATATAAGCCTTTATCTTTGGCCCAATAGGCGTTTTTCCATTCGTGGGCAGCCAGGCTTAATTCGGAAAGGGCACCCACGCCAATTTTACGTTCTACGGCCGGGGCAATTACAAACGGACCAATACCTATGCTAATTTCTGAAAGTTTTACTGCAGCAGCATCAATAGCCATAGCGTAATCGCAAGCAGCAACCAGTCCCACACCACCGCCAACGGTTTTTCCCTGGATTCGGCCAACAATGAGTTTTTTACAGTTGCGCATCGCATTTAAAACTTTGGCAAAACCTGAAAAGAATAATTTCCCGGCCTGCATAGTTTCAATTGCTACAAGTTCGTCAAAAGAAGCTCCTGCACAAAAGGCTTTTTCTCCTTCAGATTTTAATAGAATCACTTTTACGTTGTCGTCTTCAGATAATTTCTGAAACTCTTTCTCAAGTCGATCTAATAACACTGAAGGGAAAGAATTACTGGCAGGATGGCCAAATTCTAAATGGGCAATTCCGTTTTTAATATTGGTATATAAACTTCCGTTTTCACGTGTGGTAGACATAAATTTGATTTTTCAGTTAGCTGAATACCCAAATTTAGAAAGATTAATTTTGAAAAATACGGTTTTGGTTTAATTGTTTTTAACTGCTCCCTGGCCACTGAGAATCAAACTTCCTTTTGTAAATATTTTCTTCTGAATTTAATGACCAAACCGGCGCTTCGAATAAGCATCCAGACAAAAAACGCGATCCAGATTCCGTAGAGTTTTAAACCGTAATAATCTGAAATTAAAAGGGCAGGAGTGAAGCCCAAAAATGTGGCTACTAAAAGTAAATTACGCAGATACTTTGCCTCGCCCAAACCTTTAAAGATTCCGTCGAACATAAAAGCAATGGCATTTACCGGTTGCATTAATAATACGATCCAAAAAACCGATGAGAATATGGCCAGCACGGCCATATCTTTATTAAAAACTAACCCAATTTGGTTGTAAAACAGTCCGCAGATGGCCATTAACATAAAAGCGATCAAAACCGCATATTTGCTTATTTTTTTACTGAGTTCCCATAAATTTCTGTAATCCCTGGCGCCGAGTAATTTCCCGCCAATCGCATTCCCGGCGTTCGCATAACCATCTATAAAAAAGCTAAAGAAAAGCCAGATATTCATTAAAATACTTTGAGCAGCGATATAGTTTTTCCCGTAATCTGTGGCGTAGGCATTGGCCAGGTAAATAGCGAAATTTAAGGCGGCCGTTCTAACAAAAAGGTTGGCGGCCATAAGTAAAAGGCCTTTTAAACGCGGATTTATATTTAAACTCAGTTTTAAGTGAAAAGGTGTTTTTTTGAAGAAAAACCATAGTGCCATTACCAGCATTGTTCCTTGTGCAGCAAGACTGGCATATGCAGCGCCTTTAAGATGCATCGCAGGAATAAAACCGTCGATTCCATAAACCAACAGAAAATCCAATCCTACATTCACCGCGGCACCGGCAAGACTACACTTCATTGCCCAAAGTGTGTTCTGAAGTCCGCGAAATACTCCGAAAATAGCAAAAGTCACCAAAGTTAATGGATATCCTAACGCGCGGATTTGATAATAATCTTCAGAATATTGTAAGATCAAACCTTCGGCGTTATAGGCGCTAAAGATTGATTCGGCGAAAAAGGCGGTAGTAGCATAGATCACTAAGCTAAAAGCAAAATTGAAATATATAGCCTGCGGAATAAGCGTTTTTACTGCATGAATTCGGTTTGCGCCCAAATGCTGGGAAACAATGGCAGAAATGGCGGTTTTGGTTTGAGCTACGATCCAAATAATTGCTGAAAGAAATGAGCCTACAATTCCTGCCGCAGCCAGCGCTTCAACCGAGTTTTTTTCTACATTTCCAATTACCGCAATATCTGTAAGCGAGATCAACGGCTCGGCAATCCCGGCGATAATTGCGGGAATGGCAATTCGGTTTATATTTTTAAAACTAACAGAAGATTCCAACAGCGGTTATTTTCAGCAGCAAATATAGAATGCTTTATTGTAAAGCCTCATCGCAAGACTAATTTCTTAAGATTTTCTCAATTTGCGTTGAAAGAATTTGCTAAAAGTTTTTCGTAGCAATGAAAAGGATACTCATTTTTATGCGGAAAATAGACATCACCAAGTTTTGTGTATGCACGGGCTTCATAGAATTTTTGATTGCGAATATTTTTACTGAATGTATCTAATCTTATGGAAGTAAAATTCTTGTTTTTAGCGAATTCTTCAGCAAAATCCATCATTTTCCTGGCGTATCCTTTTCCCCAGAATTCTGGGTGCGTGGCCAGCCTGTGAACATAAAGATTATTGCCGGTTTTGCTAAGCCAGTTTATATTACGATATACATCATCCATTTTTGAGGTGAGTACAATAATGGAGATAATCATATTCTCTTCCTCAAAAATGTATAATTCTTGCTTCTCAATATCTTTTTTAAGCTTTTCCAGGGAAGGATAACGTTCATTCCATTGAAAGATATTTTGCTGCTGAAGCGCTTTTGCACAGGCTTCGGTTAGTTTCTTGATCTCCCTGAGATCGTTTAGGTTAGCTTTTCTAATCATTTTTTAATCAACAATAATAAATAAAAGTTCTTTGTTGGAATTTACAGAAAATTATTACATTTGCCTTCCAATTGGGGGATTAGCTCAGCTGGCTAGAGCGCCTGCCTTGCACGCAGGAGGTCATCGGTTCGACTCCGATATTCTCCACAAAACCACCGTTTTTCGCGGTGGTTTTTTGTTTGCCCTGCATGCAAACAATTCCGAGACTTGAAAGAAAGCCCGCTCACCTGATCGGAGGGAAGAGCAATGTAAAGTCAAGTGCGTCACTGGCAACGGTGGGGTGTGAAGGAAGACCTAGCAAGTTAGTGGAACATAGAGAAATCGAACCGATTCTGGCATATATTGGGGGTAAGGTTGCAAAAAGTGCCGATGCCCAAAATCCGAATAGCAATATATGTTAAAACGGATGGCTTCACTAACAGGAATGTTTGCTTAACGGGGGAAGCCTGATTATTCGCCTTTCCAGGCTAAGCAGAAACAAGTCGAGAGACAAGGAT
>NZ_FOOH01000027.1 GCF_900113135.1 Salegentibacter agarivorans
AAGGTGTAAGTAGAAACGGAACTTTCGAACCTACTATTAACGAAATCGTAAACTGGTACAACAACGAGGCTGAGATTGGCATCTTTTCCACAACTTATACTGTTGGATCTGGAGAATGTCAAGATTCTGTAGAACTTTCTGTAGAAGTACTTGCTCCCGAACAAGCTATTGTGGAAGTTAATGATGAAAATCCGATTATTTGTATCACCGAGAATGAATTTAATTTAAATACCTTATTAAGTGAAAACACACCTGAAGGGGGAATTTTCACAGGTTCAGAATTCATTGACGCTAATATATTTGATGCCACAACCGCTGGAATTGGAGAATTCGAAATCACTTATTCTATTAGTGAAGAAACTTCAGAATGTGTTCTTGGAGAAGCATCGAAAAGCTTCACAATAAATGTGATAGATGCACAAGAAGCAACTGCAGAAGCAACTAATCAGGAAATCGATGTTTGTTCTAGTGAAACTTCTTATAACTTAAACGATGCTCTTTCAGATGATAGCACCCCAGGTGGTACTTTCTTTCTTGATGGAGAAGAGTTCAATGGAAACACTTTTGACGCAACTTCAGTAGAAACTGGTGAATATTCGTTCACTTATACTGTGAGCTCAGAAGATTCAGAGTGTATTGAAGGAAGTGCTACAACTGATTTTACAATCAATGTTACTTCAGAAACTTTTGATGCAGGTGACGATGTTACTTTTACCGTTTGTTCGGTTGGGTAAGACCCTACACCAACACTTACTGAAGTTAGGAATTACTTTCTAAACTTACTTGAAAACGGTATTCCTCAAAACGGAACTTTCTCTCCTAGAATGGAAGAAATTCGTGAAGCTTATACTGCCGAACAAATTGGAACTTTCACCTCAACCTATACTGTAGGAAATGGAACCTGTGCAGATTCTGTTGAACTAACAGTAGTAGTTACTGATGCAATCGAAGCCGAAGTAGGCGAAATAGCACCTCAAACAGTTTGTTCAAGTGATGAAGATATAGACCTTTTCTCTTACTTAACAGATGATACTACTACAGGTGGTACTTTCGAAGGTTATGATGACGGAATCTTTAGCCCTTCTATGATGGGTGCTGGAAGTTACGATGTAACCTATACCGTTAACGAAGATGCTCCTTGTGTTGAAGGAGAAGCTAGCACTACCTTTACTATTACAGTAGAACAAGGTGCTAACGCAGGTGAAGATATGGCTGTAACAGTTTGTAGTAACGACGGTCAACAAGATCTTTTATCATTAATTTCTGCAGATGCAGATACGGATGGTGAATTCACTTTAGATGGTGAAGTTATAGCAGACGGAATTATGGACCCAGCTGCTTTTGAAGTTGGAACATATGAAGTTATCTACACGGTAATAGCTGAAGGTGATGAGTGTGGTGAAGACGATATGTCTACAATCACTATTACTCTTGGTGAAGCTCCAGAAGCTCCAACAACTGGTGAAGCGATTGCATTCTGTGCAATAGACGGTGAAACTGCAGCAAGACTTGAGGCAGATGGAACTAACTTAACCTGGTATTCTGACGCAGACCTAACTATGATGGTTAGCGAAGAAGACCTGTTGGTAGATGGAGATTACTATGTAACCCAATCATCAGATGAAGGATGCGAATCTGAAGCCGCAGTGCTTACTGTTAATATTGTAGATTCTCCTGCTCCTACTATTAGTTCTAATTACGAACTATGTGAGTTTGACAATCCAACAATTGCAGCCCTTACCGCAGAAATCAATGAAAGTGGAGAAGTAACCTGGTATGATTCAGCAGATAGTATGACTGCTTTAAGCAACAATGCTACTTTAACTGATGGAACTACTTACTATGCTACTCTTATTTCCGATAATGGTTGTGAAAGTTCAGAAAGATTAGCTGTTACAGTTACTTTAGAACAGTGTGCTATTATTCCAGAAGCGATCACACCAAATGATGATAATAAAAATGACACATTTTCTATAGGTTTCCTAGAGAATGATTATCCTAACTTTAATGTAACAATATTTAATAGATGGGGTAATGCAGTATATAAAGGAAACGCTTCTACTCCTGAATGGGATGGAACTTCTAACCAATCCGGCAGTCTTGGAGACGATGTATTGCCTGTTGGTGTATATTTCTATGTGATAGACTTTAACGACGGAAGCACAGAGCCTCGTCAGGGTAAAGTATACTTGAACAGATAATATAAAAGGATAAACATTAGAAAGAAATGAAAAAAACAATCACAAAATATTTAATATTCGCAGTCGTTATCCTTTTCTCAGTAAAGGGAATGGCTCAGCAGGACCCGCTGTTCACTCAGTATATGTATAATATGAGTGTAATAAACCCGGCCTACGCTACCGATGATCCTGGTATGCTTAACCTGGGGGGTATATACAGATCTCAATGGCAGAATGTTGACGGTGCTCCAAGCACCGCCAACTTCTTTGCCCATACTCCTATAAGTGAAAGGGTAGAACTTGGTTTAACCGTAGTTCATGATGAAATTGGTGGTATTGTAAAAGAAAACAATATTACTGCCGATTTCGCTTATGTACTTCCAGCAGGAGAAAACAGTAAAATCTCTTTTGGTCTTAAAGGTGGTCTTACCACTTTTGATGCAAACCTTTCAGGATTGCAAGTAAATCAACCGGGAGATCCTGCTTTGGAAAATGTAAATGAAGTTTTCCCGGTATTTGGAGTTGGTGCTTTTTGGTTTGGAGATAACTACTATTTGGGTGCTTCGGCTCCTAACCTGTTTACTTCAAAATACATTGAGAACGAACAAGAGATCGCAGCATTAGGAGAAGAAGAAATCCACTACTATTTAACCGGTGGATACGTTTTTCAACTAAACCCAGATCTTAAATTGAAGCCTGCTTTTATGGCAAGAGGTGTTCAAGGTGCGCCGTTGGCAGTAGATGTTACTGCAAACGTTTTGTTATACGATAGGTTAGAAGCCGGTGTTGGTTACAGGTTTAATGAAACTATCACAGGACTTGTAAACTTCAAGATCACTCCTTCACTACGTGTAGGGTATGCTTACGATCACTTTACTTCAGAATTCGCTAATTACAATTTAGGTGGAACTCACGAGGTAATGTTGTTGTTTGATCTTGACCTGTTTGGCCTTACCAAAGGATATGACAAATCACCTAGATTCTTCTAAAAAACGAATAATATGAAAAATTTATATAGTACCCTTTTTATTCTTTTTATAGGCCTTGCCGCTTTTGGGCAAAACGCCGAAATAAAGAAAGCAGATAAATTGTTTGCTCAAAGAGCCTACATTGATGCTGCAGAAGCTTATGAAAAAGTTGTAGATAAAAATCAGGAGGTGCTACAAAACCTTGGAGATGCTTATTTCTACACAAACCAAATGGAAAGTGCTGCGGAAGTTTACCGCACACTTTTCCTTAGACATGAAGATATCACTGAACCTGAGTACAAATTCCGATTTGCACATTCTTTACGTGCTATTGGAGAACAGGAAGAAGCCGATAAGAATATGAGTGATTATACCGGTGAGGATATAAGCTACGAGGAATTTTCGCGTGAATTAGACACCATTGCTCCTCACGTTTATACTACGAACCAAATCATGAACAATAGTGCTTCAGCTGACTTTGGTATCGCGTTTTATGGAGACCGAATTACTTTTGCTTCCACAAGAAATCAGGAGCGTCCGGTTTATCCCTGGAACAAAAAACCAACCTTAGATCTTTATTCTGCTGAAATGTCTGAAGACGGTGAACTAAGTGACATCGTTTTATTTTCTGATGAAATTAATACCGATGAGCACGAAAGTTCAGCTACTTTCAGTGAAGATGGTCAGGTAATGTACTTTGATCGTAACAGCGAGAAAAGAGTGAAGAATGAAGAGGGAATTAGAGTTGGTCACATTAAAATCTTCCGTGCAGAAATGGTAGATGGTAAATGGGACAATATTGAAGCTCTACCTTTTACAAGTGACGAATACTCTACTGAGCATCCAAGCTTAAGCGCAGATGGCAGCAAACTTTATTTTGCCAGCGATATGCCAGGTACTGAAGGTTCTTTTGACATTTATGTTGTAGATGTAAATGAAGATGGTACTTACGGTGAACCAGAAAATCTTGGTACTGGGGTTAACACGCCTCACCGTGAGCAATTTCCTTACATTAGTGAAGAGGGAGTACTTTACTTCGCTTCAGATGGTCACCAGGGATTTGGTAACTTAGATGTTTTTAGAGCTGAAGGAGATTTCGCTGAAGTTCAAAATCTTGGTAACACGGTAAACAGTGGTCACGACGATTTCGCATTCATTATAAATGAAGAAAATCAAAAAGGATATCTTGCTTCTAACAGAAGAGGATCAGATAACCTTTATGTATTCACCAGGGAAAATTATGTTCCTCCTGTAGTTGATTACGATGATAGAGAAACAAACCTTGAAACAGGAAGACAGCAATTAAGAGATGTTGGAAATATTTATTTCGATTTTGATAAAGCAACTATCAAAGCTGAGTCTAAACCAACTTTAGATAAGGTGGTAAATATTATGAACAAATATCCTGAGCTTAAAATTGAAATTGGTTCTCACGCTGATGCAAGAGGATCTGATAAATACAATATGGGCTTATCTGAAAGACGTGCAGCCTCTACTTTAGAGTATCTTGTTGAAAACGGCATAGACCGCAGCAGATTAACTTCTAAAGGTTATGGAGAAAGCATGCCGCTTAACGATTGTACTGAACCAACAGGATGTACAAACGAGCAGTATGCTAAAAACCGTCGTAGTGAATTCACTATTATGAATTAAATACTGACGAAAGTTTATAGTTAACTAGTAACTAACCAACCAAATGTGAAAAGCCCCGGAAAATTCCGGGGCTTTTTTATTGATCAAAATTCAGGAAATTGATTTAATAAATAACAATTAATCATTTGGAGGATAACCTTCTAAAGCCTTATCCACGATCTTATCAAACATCGCCCTGCGTTGCTCTGGAGAAGCATTTGCATTGAATTTAGATTCTACAACCGCCTGCCAAATTAAAGAATCTTCGGTTACATCTATAAAGTCTATAGTAACTTCAAGAATTACAGAATTATTCTCAATAGGAATTCCTCCCGAAACTCCTACTCCCCCGCTTCTGCCACCTCCACCAATACCAACGCCAATACTGCTTCGGTTCCGGTCCATAAATTCCCGGGAATAAGCATTTACATATATGCCAGGTTCTTCAGAAGTTGAAAAACCCTCTTTCTCCATCTTGTTTCTTAAACTGTTAATTAACCTGGTCTCGTCCAATTGCGAAAGTCCAGACTGAAAATCGGGGAAAAGCTGATAGGTTTTGTAATTATTAAAACTTACCGTGTCATCATAATCATAAACCGCCTTTGGAGTATTACAGGATGAAACAAAGGCACAAACAAATAGTAACTTTATAAATTTCATAAGAATCAATTTTTGACTTTTTTACAAAAAAATGCAGCGTTGAAATTAATCCACGCTGCTTAAATTTAATCAAAAACCGTTCAGAAGATCTAAAGATTAACACAAATCCAAGATATCTCTACGTGTTTCAACTTTATGATTTAAGAAGTCTCCTTATTTAGCATTTCCCATAACCTGTCCTTTAGCTCGGTTAATCCCTGTTGAGCTACTGAAGAAATAAACAAATAAGGCGCACCTAAATTTTTATCTAATTCGTGCTTCATCTCCAGTTTTAATTCGGCATCCAGCATATCACTTTTTGAAATTGCAATAAGGCGATCTTTATCCAACATCTCTGGATTATACCTTCGCAATTCATCTAAGAGAATTTCATATTGTTCAGAAATATTGGGAGCATCTGCCGGAATTAAAAATAAGAGCGTAGAATTTCGCTCTATATGCCTTAGAAATCTATGGCCAATTCCTTTTCCTTCCGCGGCACCTTCAATAATCCCAGGAATATCAGCAACTATAAAAGTTTTAAAATCACGATATTCTACAATACCCAAATTAGGTTTTAAAGTAGTAAATTCGTAATCGGCAATCTTAGGTTTTGCTGCTGTAATTACAGAAAGTAAAGTAGATTTCCCTGCATTTGGAAATCCAACCAATCCAACATCGGCAAGAATTTTTAACTCTAGCGTAATATCTACCTCCGTACCATCAATTCCCGGTTGTGAATATCTTGGCGTTTGGTTCGTAGAACTTTTAAAATGCCAGTTTCCGCGGCCACCCATACCACCTTCGGCAACCAGATATTCTTTGCCGTCTTCGGTAATTTCGTGAATAATTTTTTGGGTTTCGGTGTCGCGAATTACAGTTCCTAAAGGCACTTCAATGTACTCATCGGCTCCTTCTGCCCCAGTACTGCGTTGTTTACTACCATTGCTACCGTGTTCGGCACGAATATGCCTTTTAAACTTTAAATGATAAAGCGTCCAAAGGTTTTTGTTTCCCTTCACAATCACATGGCCACCACGGCCACCATCACCACCATCGGGTCCGCCTTTCGCTACGTATTTTTCGCGGTGCAGGTGTGAAGATCCGCTACCTCCTTTTCCGGAAGCTACGTGAATCTTTACATAATCAACAAAATTCCCTTCAGTCATAGTTTAAAAATTAAATCAAAAACCTCTAGAAAAGCCCAGAAGGTTTAAATCGTAACAAGCCTCTAAGAGGTATTAAGCTTGTAGCTTATCAATTACGGCGCTAAGACGTTGGGTGATTTCTTCAATAGAACCAACTCCGTCCACTCCGTAATATTTGTCTTGTTTTTTATAATATTCCTTTAAGATTGCTGTTTCGTCATAGTAAACCTTAATCCTATTTCTTATCACAGCTTCGTCGGCATCGTCTTTTCTTCCCGAAGTTTTTCCTCGTTCCAATAGTCTATTAACCAAAACCTCATCATCTACCTCTAAAGCAATCATTGCGGTTACTTCGGTATTTTTCAACTTCAGCAATTCAGCTAAAGCATCAGCCTGGGCTGCAGTTCTTGGAAAACCGTCAAAGATAAAACCATTAGCGCCTTCGTTCTTATCAACTTCAGCATTCAACATTTTTATTGTAACCTCATCTGGAACTAACTGCCCTTTATCCATAAAAGATTTAGCGTGCAAGCCTAATTCGGTTTCGCCTTTAATATTATGTCTAAAAACATCTCCCGTAGAAATGTGAATTAGTTTATATTTTTCCTTTAGAATGTCTGCCTGTGTTCCTTTGCCGGCGCCGGGAGGGCCAAACAAAACTAAATTTGTCATGTTGTTTTCTTTAAGTTTATAGATTTGAGTAAGATTTCTACCTAAACCGTCATAGTCCAGGCCATAACCTACAATAAATTTATTGGGAATTTCAATTCCCCTATATTTAATATTGAATTCCTTTTTATAAGCTTCAGGTTTGTAAAATAAAGTTGCCACCTCATAGTTCGCCACTTCCTCTTTTAAAAGAATTTTATTGATTTCTTCTAACGTATTACCGGTATCTACAATATCCTCCAGTAAAATTACATGCCGGTCTTTTAAAGATTGGTTTAATCCCAGAAGCGTTTTTACATTTCCGGTTGTTTTGGTGCCCTCGTAAGAACCAAGTTTTACAAAACTAACCTCGCAATCTGCATTAAATCTCTTTATAACTTCACTTGCAAACATAAAGGAACCGTTAAGTACTCCTAAAAATATGGGATTGGCATCCCTATAATCTTCATTAAGCTTATTGGCCACTTTATCTATAGCGGCATTGATTTCTTCTTCTGAAATATAAGGCTCAAACTCTAAATCGTGCAGTTTTATCAAATCTCAAAAATTTTAAAGGGCAAAGATAAGGATTCTTAACAACCCAAACTGCCAGATTTCCATAAGAATAATAGCACAGCTTACCCTAAAAAATTATTTTTGCTGAAACTTTTAAGGTATGATCAATTATTTTTCTTCAGATTTTAAACTGGGAATTCTCGGCGGGGGCCAGTTGGGTAAAATGATGCTTTACGAAACCCGCAAATACGATATCCAAACCAACGTTGTAGACCCAAATCCTGAAGCACCCTGTAAAATTGCCTGTGATTATTTTGAAACCGGCGATCTTATGAATTTTGATACTGTGGTTAACTTTGGAAGAAAAGTTGACGTGCTCACGTTTGAAATTGAAGGCGTAAATGTTGAAGCTTTAAAACAATTGCAAAAAGAAGGCGTAAAAACCTATCCTTCAGCTGAAACTTTAGAGAAAATACAGAATAAAGGAATTCAGAAGAATTTCTATAAAAAACATGAAATCCCAACCGCTGATTTTAAAGTTTTT
Organism: Salegentibacter agarivorans; assembly: GCF_900113135.1. Taxonomy (GTDB): domain Bacteria; phylum Bacteroidota; class Bacteroidia; order Flavobacteriales; family Flavobacteriaceae; genus Salegentibacter; species Salegentibacter agarivorans. The sequence continues at coordinate 8,276 of NZ_FOOH01000027.1, forward strand.
TCAAATAAAAAGGAATTAATTTCTGCGCTTGAAAACAGTAAAATTAATCTTCCATTTGTTTGGAAAAGTACTACTGGCGGTTATGATGGCAAAGGAGTTTCGGTTATAAAAAATAAAAAAGCTTTAAACGATCTTCCCGATGCTGAATGTATTGCCGAAAACCTCGTTCCTTTTAAAAATGAATTAGCGGTGATCGTGGCGAGATCGGCTTCAGGAGAAGTAAAAACCTATCCGGTAGTTGAGATGGAATTTCACCCTACGGCAAACCAGGTAGAATATGTAATCTGCCCGGCCAGAATTGAAGATTCCGTCGCGCAAAAAGCCAGGGAACTGGCGGTTAAAGTTTCCGAAGCATTTGAGCACGTAGGCTTACTGGCGGTAGAAATGTTCCAGACAGATAATGATGAAATCCTGGTAAACGAAGTCGCTCCAAGACCTCACAACAGCGGGCATTACAGTATTGAAGCTAGTTACACCAACCAATTTGAACAACATATTCGCGCAATTTTAGATTTGCCTTTAGGAAATACCGATAGTAAAGTGGGCGGAATTATGGTAAATTTAGTGGGTGATGCAGCTCACGAAGGTGAAGTGGTTTATGAGAATATTGAGAAGATAATGAAAATGCCGGGCGTGACACCGCATATTTACGGTAAAAAAATCACCCGTCCTTTTAGAAAAATGGGCCACGTAACTATAGTAAATAAAGACCTGGCGGAAGCAAGAAAAATAGCCGAACAGGTTAAGAATTCAATTAAAGTTATTTCCAAATAATAAACTTTTCGAAGTTTTTGAACATAAAATTATGAGCAAAGTAGCAGTAATAATGGGAAGTACCAGCGATTTACCGGTAATGCAAGATGCAATAGATATCCTGGAAGGTTTTGACCTGGAAGTAGAAGTAGATATTGTTTCTGCTCACCGCACCCCGGAAAAATTATTTGAATACGGAAAAACCGCACACGAACGTGGAATTAAAGTAATTATAGCCGGTGCCGGAGGCGCAGCTCACCTGCCGGGAATGATAGCATCGCTCTCCCCCCTTCCAGTAATTGGTGTGCCGGTAAAATCCAGCAATTCTATAGATGGGTGGGATTCGGTTTTATCTATTTTACAAATGCCAGGCGGAGTTCCGGTTGCCACCGTAGCATTAAACGGAGCAAAAAACGCAGGAATCCTTGCCGCTCAAATTATTGGAACTTCAGATAAATGTACTTTAGATAAGATATTAGTCTATAAAGAAGGACTCAAAGAGAAAGTTATTGAAGGCGCCAAAAAGGTGAAAAAATAACAAAAGCCACGTCTTGCGACGTGGCTTTCTTTGTAGTAAACTCACCTAAATCTGTACAAATTATTTATTAACCATTCTAAATATTTAAACCAGAAAAAACTTTAAAAGCTACTACAATTTTAAAACGTTCAATATTTTAAAGCCGAAATATACAGTTTTTTAAAGAAAAACAACGTTTTGTGTTAAAAAAAGTTACTAAAAACGTCAAATTTAGGTTAAGTACATTACCTGTATAGCTCAGGAAATGTTTAATAGATAAATTTGAAATTATAATTAAAAGAAAAGAGATAATGACGACTCAAAATAATCCACTTTTACAGGAATTTGATCACGCTCCATTTTCAAAAATTGAGAATAAGCATTTTAAACCCGCCATAATAAAAGCCATAGAAATGGCTCGGGAAGAAATTAATGCGATTGCAACAAATGCCGATGAAGCTACTTTTCCAAATACCATTGAAACTTTAGAATTTTCAGGAGAAAAATTAGATAGAGTAACCAGCATATTTTTCAATCTTAATTCTGCGGAAACCAATGAAGATATTCAGCAAATCGCACAGGAAGTTTCCCCACTTTTATCAGAATTCAGAAATGATATTATTCTAAATAAAGCACTTTTTGAAAAAGTGAAATCGGTTTATAATAAGAAAGACCAGCTTGACCTGAATACGGAGCAAAAAACGCTTTTAGACCGAAAATACAAGGCTTTTTCGCGAAACGGAGCCAATTTGCCAATAGAAAAGCAAAACGAACTTAGAGATATAGACAAGAAACTTTCAAAATTAAGCCTTGATTTTGGCCAAAATGTACTTGCCGAAACCAATAAATTTGAATTACATCTTACTGATGAAAATGATCTAAAAGGCCTACCGGAAAGTTTTAATGAAGAAGCTGCACAAGCAGCAGCTTCTAAAGAAAAAGAAGGCTGGATCTTCACCCTTGAATATCCAAGCTACCTTCCTTTTATGAAATATGCTGAAAACAGGGAACTGCGCAAGAAAATGGCACTTGCTTTTGGCTCTAAAGGATTTCATTGTGATGAGTTAGACAATCAGGAGAATGTGCTGCAAATTGCTAAGTTAAGATACCAGCGCGCTCAGCTTCTAGGTTATAAAACGCACGCACATTTTGTATTGGAAGAGCGTATGGCTGAAACTCCCGAAAAAGTGAATAGTTTTTTAGACGAAATTCTTGAAAAAGCAAAACCTGCTGCTGAGCGCGAATTCAAAGAATTAGAAAATTTCGCAAAAGATCTGGATGGAATTGACCAGTTACAAAAATGGGATGCCGCTTTTTACAGCGAAAAACTAAAACAGAAATTATTCAATCTCGATGACGAAAAACTGAAACCTTATTTCAAACTTGAGAATGTAATAGACGGAGTTTTCACGGTAGCCCAAAAACTTTATGGCCTTAGTTTTAAAGAAGTTTTTGATGTAGATAAATATCATGAAGATGTAAAAACCTACCAGGTACTTGATGAGAACAACAAAGAGATGGCCCTGTTTTATGCCGATTTCCACCCAAGGCCGGGAAAAAGAGATGGCGCCTGGATGACGGGTTACAAATCACAATACAAGAAAGATGGCGAGGAAGAACGCCCACATATTTCTATTGTTTGCAACTTCACAAAACCTTCTAAAAAACAACCTTCATTATTAACTTTTAACGAGGTCACAACGCTTTTCCACGAATTTGGCCACGCGCTTCACGGGATGTTGGGCGATACTGAATATCCAAGTCTTTCTGGTGCAAATGTCTATTGGGATTTTGTAGAACTTCCAAGTCAGTTATTAGAAAACTGGTGTTATGAAAAGGAAGCGCTTCAGTTGTTCGCGAAGCATTACGAAACCGGAGAAGTAATTCCTATGGAGTTGATTCAGAAAATAAAAGAATCTGCTAATTTCCAGGAAGGAATGGCCACGGTAAGACAATTAAGCTTCGGGATGTTAGACCTAAGCTGGCACGGTGTAGATCCTTCAGCAATTACTAACGTTAAAGCAAACGAAGACAAAGCTTTTGAACGTACAAAATTATTTCCAAATGTTGCTGAAAACTGCATGAGTACTGCTTTTTCTCATATTTTCCAGGGCGGATATTCTGCAGGTTATTATTCCTATAAATGGGCAGAAGTATTAGATGCCGATACCTTTGAATATTTTCAGCAGAACGGGATATTTAGCCGGGAAGTCGCCAATAAATTTAAAACAAATATCCTCTCACAAGGTGGCACAGATCACCCAATGACGCTTTATAAGAAATTCCGCGGAAAAGAACCAAAACCCGATGCTTTATTAAAACGTGCCGGATTAATTGAGAAATGATTAAACTAAAGAGGCTGTCTGAAAAATTTTCAAATAGTCATTCTCAATTTATTTCAGAATCTAAGACTTTGGTAAGTAAAACGTGTTAGAAGCTGAAACAAGTTCAGCTTGATGAAATTAGACTTTTTCAACAACCTCTTTTCTTTACTAATCCAATTTCCACCTTAAAAACCTTATAAGATCTATAACTTATAATGTCAAATACTTTTGCTAATTTTGATTCGACCTTGAAGCAAGCCTATGCCAACTCATAAACTCGATCCTACAAAATGGGTGGATAAATATTCCGATTACCTATTTAACTACGCAATTGTTAGGGTGAACGATCGCGAGGTGGCAAACGATTTAATTTCTGAAACCTTTCTTGCAGGCCTAAATTCTAAAGATAACTTTGAAGGAAGGGCCACAGAACGCACATGGCTTATTTCTATTCTGAAGCGAAAAATCATAGATTATTACCGAAAGATAAACTCCATAAAAGGTCAGGCTGAAGTTCGCATCAATTATTCAGATTCTGAAAATAATGGCGATTGGATGGAGGAACAGGTAGCCGATGCTTTTGATCGCACTGCCGAGGATGAGATGGAAAACAACGAATTGGGAATGGCTATTTTAGAGTGTCTCGATCAAATCAACGAAAAACACGCCGCCATCTTTAAGATGAAAACCATTGATGAGGCTGATACTGAGGCCGTATGTAAAGAATTCAATATTAGTCCGTCTAACCTTTGGGTAATCATTCACAGGGCGCGCACCGCATTGGCCGCATGCCTTGAAAAAAACTGGTTCTAAATTATGCCGAAAAGAAAATTTTTCATTTTTGACTGTTCAAAAGCAGAAAATTGCTGCGACAAAAGCCAATATAACGAGGCTGGAACACGCGAAAAACTATCAATGCTTATGCATTTGCTTTTATGCAAACCCTGCCGCAAGTACACCTCCAAAAACACTAAACTCACCCATTTAATAAAAAAATCTAAACTTAAAACTTGTTCTGAAAAAGAAAAAAAAGCCTGGAAAAACAGCATTGAAAAAGAAATGGCTAAAGGAGAATCTTAGCTAGCAGCCAAACTAAAAGCCAAAACACCGGAATTCCTTCCACCCAAAAAGCCGAATAATAACTTCCCTGATCTATCCGCGCTGCTTTTATAAAATACGCCGAAACCAATAAGATAAGACTTAAAGCAATTAAGTTGATTACAGAAAAATAAGATTTCAGAAACTCCAGGAACAGTATAATTCCTAATAATATATAACCGATTTTCTTAGTATTCGCTATTCCTATTTGCTGCGGAATTGTATTTAAATTCCCAGAATCAAACTTCAAGTCCCTTATCTCAAACGGAAGCGTTATAGCAATAACAAAGAAAAAACGCTGAAAAAAAGTGAGACCGATTTCCTTTAAATTAACCTGATCCATCAAGGGTAAAATAACAGTCACTCCGGCCCAAACCACGGCAATAATAAAAATTTTAATCCCACCAATATTTCTAAGATTTTGCCTGTTTTTACCTAGAGGAATAGCATACAGTAAAGTAAAAACTCCCAAAATAGCAGAAGCTAAAAGTATTTTTAATTCCTGCTGAAAAGCAAAATACAGCAAAGCCACGAAGCAAAAAAAGGAGAAAATCTGTATAAGTTTTAGGTTTCGGGCAAGGCTGGCGTGATGCAGTTTAGCGATGCCGGCATACTTCACAAAATTATAGCCGGTAATGCTTCCGAAGAAAATAAAAAACAGCAGGTTTTTATTAATTTCAATATTGAATTCCAGGAAGCTTAGTAAGCTTAATGAAACCACGGCCAAAGCCACGTGCAGACTGCTATTTATATAGAAATCTAATATATTTTTAAAACACTGCATCCTGCTAAATTAATCATTCTTCTCGCAACCAAAACTGACGTCATAAATCTTAACAAGTGTATACGTCTAATCACTAAAAAATTACGTTTAAAATATGTACTTTTGCAGCACAAAACACAACTTTATTTTAATGAGAACAGATTCTTTTGCCCTACGCCATATTGGCCCCAGAGAAAGTAATCTCCAGGCAATGTTGGACACCATTGGTGTAGATTCGTTAGAACAGTTAATATACGAAACCATCCCCGACGATATTCGTTTAAAATCACCCTTAAATTTACCTGCTGCACTTAGCGAAAATCAATATACCGAGCATATTGGCAAACTAGCTGCAAAAAACAAGGTTTTTAAGACTTATATAGGTCTTGGTTACCACCAGGGAATATTACCGGCTGTGATACAGCGAAATATTTTGGAAAACCCGGGTTGGTACACAGCCTACACGCCTTACCAGGCAGAAATTGCCCAGGGAAGACTGGAAGCTTTATTAAATTTCCAAACTATGGTAAGCGATCTTACCGGAATGGAAATTGCCAATGCCTCGCTTTTAGATGAATCTACTGCTGCGGCAGAAGCTATGGGACTTTTATTCGCTGTTCGCGATCGTAAGCAGAAGAAAAACGAAGTAAATAAATTCTTTGTTTCTGAACAGGCCTTACCACAAACCATAGATCTTATTAAAACGCGTGCAGATTTTATGGGCATAGAGCTAGTGGTTGGTAATCACGAAGAATTTGATTTTAGTGATAAATTCTTTGGAGCTTTAGTACAATATCCAGGGAAATACGGACAGGTTTTTGACTATGCCGATTTTGTATCAAAATGTAAAGATGCTGATATAAAAGTAGCTGTTGCTGCCGATATTTTGAGTTTGGTTAAACTACAGGCACCGGGAGAACTTGGTGTAGATGTGGTTGTTGGCACCACTCAGCGTTTTGGAATTCCATTAGGATATGGTGGTCCTCACGCTGCTTATTTTGCTACTAAAGAAGAATATAAAAGAAATCTTCCCGGAAGAATTATTGGGGTAACCAAAGATCTTGATGGGAACCACGCCTTAAGAATGGCACTCCAAACCCGCGAGCAGCATATTAAACGTGACCGCGCTACTTCTAACATTTGTACCGCGCAGGTTTTACTGGCTGTGATGGCGGGAATGTATGCAGTTTATCATGGACCTGATGGTCTAAAATATATTGCTGATACCGTTCATTTTTCTACAGTTACTTTAGCTGAAGAACTTGATAAAATGGGTGTTAAGCAGCTTAATTCAGCTTATTTTGATACGCTTCAGGTGAAAGCTGATGCTCAAAAAATTAAAGCTGAAGCCGAAAAGAACGAAATCAATTTCTATTACCCAGATGCTGAAACGGTTTGTATTTCTTTAAATGAAACTACAACCCAGGAAGACATCAATAATATTTTGAAGGTTTTCGCTAAAGTTTCAGGTGAAAAATCTACTGAAATTGAAAGCTTAAAAGAGGCATCTGCAATTCCTTCAGCATTACAGAGAAAAACCGATTTTTTAACGCATAAAGTTTTCAACCTTTACCATTCAGAAACTGAATTGATGCGTTACATTAAAAAACTGGAACGCAAAGATCTTTCTTTGAACCAGTCTATGATTTCGCTTGGAAGCTGTACCATGAAATTAAACGCAGCTTCAGAAATGCTTCCTTTAAGCAATCCTCAATGGGGGAATATTCACCCATTTGTACCGGTAGAACAAGCTGAAGGCTACCAGATCGTATTAAAAAGACTGGAAGATCAATTAACCGAGATCACCGGATTTTCTGCAACTTCACTTCAGCCAAATTCTGGTGCGCAGGGTGAATATGCCGGCTTGATGACTATTAGAGCTTACCATGAATCTAAAGGGGAAGGTCATAGAAATATATGTTTAATTCCTTCTTCAGCTCACGGTACCAACCCAGCTTCTGCAGTAATGGCGGGAATGAAAGTGGTGGTAACTAAAGCTTCAGAAAACGGAAATATAGATGTAGACGATCTTCGCGAAAAAGCGATAAAACATAAAGATAATCTTGCTGCTTTAATGGTAACCTATCCTTCTACCCACGGGGTTTTTGAATCGGCTATTAAAGAAATCACGCAAATTATTCACAATAATGGCGGGCAGGTTTATATGGATGGTGCAAATATGAATGCCCAGGTTGGTTTAACCAATCCTGGCGTAATTGGTGCCGATGTTTGTCACTTAAACCTACATAAAACTTTTGCAATTCCTCACGGAGGCGGTGGCCCGGGAGTTGGACCAATTTGCGTCGCAGAACAATTAAAACCATTTTTACCAGGAAACCCAGTAATAAAAACTGGTGGAGAAAATGCTATTGGCGCAATTTCTTCAGCACCATGGGGTTCTTCTTTAGTATGCCTTATTTCTTATGGTTACATAACCATGTTAGGCAGCAAAGGACTTCAAAAAGCTACAGAATATGCAATTCTTAATGCCAATTACGTAAAAGAGCGTTTAAACGAACATTACAAAACATTATATTCTGGAGAACGTGGCCGCGCAGCTCACGAGATGATCTTAGATTGCCGACCATTTAAAGAGAATGGAATTGAAGTAGTGGATATCGCCAAGCGATTGATAGATTATGGGTTCCACGCTCCTACTGTTTCTTTTCCTGTGGCAGGAACAATGATGATAGAACCTACCGAAAGTGAAAGCAAAGCTGAACTGGATAGATTCTGTGATGCATTAATTTCTATTAGGCAGGAAATTGAAGAGTTGGATAGCGAAGAAGATAACGTGCTTAAAAACGCACCGCATACTATTACTATGCTAACTTCAGATGAATGGAAATTCTCTTATTCAAGAGAAAAGGCGGCTTACCCGTTAAATTATGTGTCAGAAAATAAATTCTGGCCGAGCGTAAGACGTGTAGACGAAGCATTTGGAGACAGAAATCTAATGTGCACCTGCCCTCCTATTGAGGAGTATATGGATGCATAAGTTTTTAAAAATGCCTGAAAATTTTCTTCGGAAATAATTCCGACACTATTTTCAGGCATTTTTTATTTTGTGACTTTCATCACATTTTAGTATATTTTTCCTTTTTCTTTAAAGCTCACTATATTTGTAATTAGTACATTCGGAGTTTAATCTTAATTAAAAGTCAGATGAATATTAAAATTACCGGCACAGGTAGTTATATCCCTAAAGTTATAACCGCAAATGCTGACTTTGACAATCATGAATTTTTCAATCTTGATGGAACAGGATTTCCACAAGACAATAAAACAACAATTGCCAAATTTAAAGCCATAACGGGAATTGAAGAACGGCGGTATCTTGAAGAGAATTTGAACACTTCAGATATGGCAGTTATCGCGGCTCAGCAAGCTTTAGAAACTTCTAATACAGATCCCGAAACCTTAGATTATATTATTGTTGCCCATAATTATGGCGATGTTAAACACGAAAGCATTCAGAGCGATACCGTACCAAGTATGGCTACTCGCGTGAAATATCATTTACGAATTAAAAATCCAAAATGTGTTGGCTACGATGTACTTTTTGGATGTCCCGGCTGGATTGAAGGATTGATACAGGCACAGGCATTTATGAAAGCCGGAATGGCAAAAAAATGCCTTGTTATTGGTGCCGAAGCCCTATCTCGAGTTGTAGATAAACACGACCGTGACTCTATGATTTTTTCTGATGGTGCTGGGGCAGTGGTTTTAGAAGAAACCGAAGAAGAAGGTGGAATCCTCGCGCACGAATCTGGTACTTATGCTTTTAACGAAGCTAACTATATTTACTTTGGAAAATCTAACCGAACGGAAGCACCAGACGATTTACGATATATTAAAATGAACGGCCGTAAAATCTACGAATTTGCACTGATGCACGTTCCCGGGGCGATGAAAACATGCCTGGAAAATAGCGGAAAAGATATTAAAGACCTTAAAAAGATCTTTATTCACCAGGCTAACGAAAAGATGGACGAAGCGATTATAAAACGCTTTTACAAACTTCATAAACAAGAAGTGCCAGATAAGGTAATGCCTATGACCATTCAGGAGTTAGGCAACAGCAGTGTTGCTACAGTCCCTACACTTTATGATCTTGTGGTAAAAAATAAAATCGCAGATCAACAACTTAAAAAAGGAGATGTGGTGATGTTCGCTAGCGTTGGTGCTGGGATGAATGTGAATGCGATAGTTTACCAATACTAGATGTACGAAAATAGCTTCCCCAATAAACGATATAAGGAAACTTTAGAGTTTTTAGAAGCAAATGTACCCGCCCCTGAAAAAATTCTTGATTTAGGTGTAAAAAACCCTTTTTCAGAAATTATGGAAAAACATAATTACAAGGTGCAAAATACTGAAGGGGAAGATCTGGACATAAACACTACAGCCGTAGAAACTACCGCTTATAATGTGGTAACCGCTTTCGAAATTTTTGAGCACCTGGTTTCTCCTTATAACGTTTTATCAAATATTAAAGCCGATAAACTAGTAGCCACCGTTCCGCTTAAATTGTGGTTTTCCAGCGCATATCGCAGCAAAACAGATATGCGCGACCGGCATTACCACGAGTTTGAAGACTGGCAATTTGATTGGCTTTTAGAAAAAGCAGGTTGGAAAATTATTAGCAGAAAAAAGTGGACCAATCCTGTCAACAAATTGGGAATTAGACCAATTTTAAGATATTTCACGCCTAGATATTACGCGGTTTATGCCGAAAGGATTTAAGCGAAATTAATCTTTGCAGAACCTTTAAATTTCGCCACTTGAGGACCTATATTATTATTCCGGCATATAATGAAGCTGAATTTATTAGCGAAACTCTTCAGGCTTTAATCGACCAAAGTCAACCGGCTGATAAAATTGTAGTGGTAGATGACGGCTCTACCGACAATACTCCAGAAATCGTTTCAGAATTTATTGAAAAACATCCTGAAATCTCGCTGATAAAGAATTTTTCAAAAGGCAAGCATTTGCCCGGCAGCAAAGTAGTGAAAGCTTTTAATTTAGGTTTTAAAACACTTGACGAAGATTTTGATATCGTTTGTAAATTTGATGCCGATCTAATTTTTCCGAAGAATTATTTAGAGAAAATTAGCCTTCATTTTAAGGAAAACTCTAAAATCGGTATGGTCGGTGGATTTTGTGAAATTCAAAAAAATGGAGACTGGATCCTGGAAAATCTAACGGGGAAAGATCATATTCGCGGTGCGTTAAAAGCCTATCGAAAGGCCTGTTTTAAGGATATTGGTGGTCTTAAACCGGCTATGGGTTGGGATACCGCAGATGAACTACTTGCACAGTATCACGGTTGGGAAATAAAAACCGATGAAAACCTAAGGGTAAAACATCTTAAACCTACCGGGAAAAATTATACTAAAACTTCAAAATATAAGCAGGGAGAAGCTTTTTACAGCTTGAGATATGGCTTTGTGATCACTTTTATAGCTTCAGCTAAACTCGCCCTTAAAAAGAAAGATTTGGGCTTTTTCCTAAACTGTATCACCGGATTCTTATATGCTAAAAATGAAAAACGACCTTATCTTGTAAATAAAGATGAAGGTCGTTTTATAAAGAATTTACGCTGGAAAAAAATACAGGAGAAACTATTCTGAAATTTCGGTTTCTTCAGCATCCAGCATCATATATAGTGGTTTTCCGGTAGTTCCGTTAGGAAATGAGATTCCTAAAAGTGCTGAGACCGTTGGTGCGATATCTACAATTTCTGTTCTTTGGGTGGTACTGCCTTTTTTCACTCCGTTTCCATAGAAAATTAAAGGCGCATGGGTATCATACATCAATCCGCTACCGTGGGTAGAACCAGTTTCAGAATATACAATAGTTGCAGGATCTAAAACATACACCAAATCTCCACTCCTTTTTTGATTAAATCCATTTTGAATAGCTGCGCCTGCACCAGATACAAAACTACCGCTGCTAAGCTGATCTCGGGTGTATACTTTATCTATTTGATCTAATTGAAGAATATAATGTGCCAATTTTGATTGTAAGTCTGAAGAGCTGATTCCCGCTTCTTCCATCACTTCATAATTAAAGAAAATCTGACTGTTATAAACGCTTTCTATTAGCTTATCTTCATCAAATTCTTCTGAAACAAATTCTTCAATCTTTTCTCTAAATTCATCAGACTCGAAATACCCGGCCGGAATATTTACAGATTCAAGATAAGAAGGGACGTCAACTCCACCGTGATCTGCCGTTAAAAAAATAGTGTAATTACCTTCGCCAACTTTCGCGTCTAATTCTTTTAAAAGTTGAGCTATATTTTTATCAAGCCGAAGATAAGTATCCTGAACTTCTTTAGAATTCACTCCAAAATTATGACCTACCTTATCGGTACTGGAGAAGCTTAACGTAAGGAAATCGGTATCTACATCCTGTCCCAACTCTTCAGCTTCAATTGCCGCCAAAGCAAATTCCAGGGTAATATCATTTCCATAAGCTGAATTTTCAATGATATCAAACCCACCATTTTCCTTACTCAACTCTTCAAGGTCGTATGGAAAAGTAGCATCTTCTTTTCCTCTAAAACCACCTTCAAAATTATTCTTATCACTTCCGCTTTCGTTATAGCTTTCAATATCATATAAAGTAGTCCACGGCTTTAGATAAGCTTCTACTTTATCTGAATCATTAAAATCTTTAACCCATTGTGGTAATTCTTCCATATAAAATGAACTGGTAATCCATTTCCCTTCGTCGTCACCGTGAAACCAGTATGCTGCATTCGCAGTATGACCTGCCGGAAGAATAGACCCTCTATCTTTAATAGAAACCCCAATTGTTTTTCCGCGCATTTGAGTATGCAAGCGGTTTTCATCGGCTACCGTAGTGGTTTTCATTCTATGCGGAGACATTTTCCCGGCATCATCTTTAGTTCCAACCGGCTCTACAGAATCGTCTCCTGCGCAATAAACCGATTCGTGTATAAATTTATCATACCAGCCGTTACCAATAATGCCGTGATTCATAGGGCTGGTACCAGTATAAACCGAAGCGTGTCCCGGCCCGGTATAGGTAGGCACATAATTAAAATGATTATTCTTAAAATTATAACCGCCATTTATCAACTTTTTGAAACCGTCTTCACCAAACCTGTCCCAAAATCTCGTAAGATAATCGTAGCGCATTTGGTCTACCACAATTCCTACAACCAGTTTAGGTTTTTCTTCTTCATTTTCCTGGGAAAAACCCTGAAATGCCAAAAATGTGGCCAATAATAAAAATGTAAATCGCTTCATCATATTTTGTTTTATAGAAGTAGCCCAAAAATACTAAACTTATTAGGCTAAAGATTAATTCTACGTTAAATACTTTGGAGTAATTTTTTAGTATTTTAGCTTTACAAAAATTGCTTAATGAACTATCTACACTCCATTGGGGAATATTTTTTAATGCTGAAAGGAACTTTTCACCGAATGACAAAAGGTTCGGTTTTAAGAGGTTTAATCCTTAAAGAATTAGATGACCTGATTATTGGCTCCATGGGAATTGTAGCCTTTTTATCCTTTTTTATTGGAGCTGTAGTTGCTTTGCAAACTGCTTTAAATCTAAATAATCCTTTAATTCCCAAAACGCTTATTGCCTACGCGGCCAGGCAATCTATAATCCTGGAATTCGCACCTACCTTTATTTCTATAATTATGGCGGGGAAAGTGGGTTCTTATATTACATCCAGTATAGGTTCTATGAACGTTACCGAACAAATTGATGCGTTGGAAGTAATGGGTATTAATTCTTTAAACTATCTTATTTTCCCTAAGATAATAGCAATGCTTTTTTACCCTTTTGTAATCGCTATTTCCATGTTCTTAGGAGTTTTTGGAGCTTATGCGGCAGCGGTTTTTGGTGGTTTTGTACCACCAGATCAGTTTGTACAGGGACTTCAGGAAGACTTTATTCCGTTTCACCTGGTGTATGCATTTATTAAAACATTCTTATTTGCCTTTATTTTGGCAACAGTTCCCGCTTATCATGGCTATTATATGAAAGGTGGCGCGCTGGAAGTTGGCGAAGCCAGTACCACATCTTTTGTGTGGACAAGTGTAGTTATAATTATCACAAATTACGCAGTAACCCAATTATTACTAAGTTAATGATAGAAGTTGAAAATTTACATAAAGCATTTGATGGCGAGGAAGTTTTAAAAGGGATAGACTTTACTTTCGATAAAAGTAAAACAAACCTTATAATTGGTGAATCTGGATCAGGAAAAAGTGTACTTCTAAAATGTATGCTAGGCTTATTTACACCTGAAAAAGGAGTGATTAAATACGACGGGAAACCTTATACTGAATTTACTGAAGACGAAAAGAAAGACCTTAGTAAGCAAATAGGAATGGTTTTTCAAGGCGGGGCACTATTTGATTCTATGACGGTTGAAGAAAATGTAATGTTTCCGCTGAGAATGTTTACTAAAAAGAAAAAGAAAGAAAACCTGGAGCGTGTAAGAGAGGTTTTAAAACGTGTAAATTTAGATGGGTCTGAGAAAAAAATGCCTTCAGAAATTAGTGGAGGAATGCAAAAAAGGGTTTCTATTGCCCGGGCCATTGTAAACCGACCAAAATATTTATTCTGTGATGAACCAAACTCTGGGCTGGATCCCAAAACTGCTACGGTAATAGATAATCTTATTCAGGAAATTACGCACGAATATAATATCACCACTATAATTATTACTCACGATATGAATTCGGTTTTAGAAATAGGCGAAAAAATTGCCTTTCTAAAAGATGGGGTTTTAGCCTGGAAAGGTGATAAATCTCAAATATTTAAAACCGATGATGAAACCGTCACCGATTTTGTTTATTCTTCTAACCTTTTTCAGAAGGTAAGAGAAGCACAACAACAAGGCCTTTAATTAACAGATTTTACCTGCAGCGTATCCAGTTTTAAACGCACTTTTAACCACTTTTCAAAACGTTGCTTTTGCTCGGTGATTTGTCGGTTATTTAAATTATCTTTCCAGCCTACTGTAAAAGTGGGAATTGTATCGGTTTTTGCAAAATTAGTAGTAATCAAATTAGAATAGCCTAACTCGTCTATTCCGTCATAATTTATTTTTGCTTCCTGACTTAAATCACTAAATGAAAATCCGTCGCCCCGATACCTGGAAATTTCTTTTTCTAAAAGTGCTATTTTTTCATCTTTATCTTCAATTAACTCCTGGTTTTTAATATAAAGATCTTCCAGGATTCCGCTCCTAACCTGAGTAGAAAGCTGATCTATATTACCAGTGGGATCTGCTCCCTGGTGTACTATTAATTCAGTTTCTTTTAAAGCCTCAATATCGTCTATTTGCTGCTGCCAGGTAGAAATTGTAGCCTGCGGCACCCGGTTTCCAATAAGATAAACTTCAATACTTTTTTCATTATAATCGTACGAAGATTTAATAGTTTCAGTACCATCATATCTCATAACAGTAGCGATAAACTCTTTAGCTTTGGTTTCAAATAATTGTTCCTGAAGTAAGAAAACAAACAAAATCACACTGGGAATCATAACAATTACAGCAATAGTAGAAGCTATTTGCGCCGTTCTTCGGCGTTTTTTACTATTTACATATTTTACTAAAGGAAAACCAAGCACTTTAGTTACTACAAAGGTGGAAAGCGCAATAAATACCGCGTTAATTGAGAATAGGTACAAAGCACCACCGGCATAAGACCAGTTACCAATAGCCAACCCATAACCTACGGTGCAAAGTGGCGGCATAAGTGCTGTGGCTATAGCAACCCCTAGAATTACACTTGCAATAGTTCCTTTTTTGGTTTTAGCTACAATTAACGCCAAACCACCAAAGATTGCCACCAGGACGTCCAGAATTGTAGGGTAAGTTCTCGCAATAAGTTCAGGAGTCTCGGTTTTAACGGGAGAAACAAGAAAATAAATATAGGCGGTAAGTACACTTAAGCCAACCATTAAACCAAGGTTGATAAAAGATTTTCTAAGGGTAAGTACATCGTTTATGGCTACAGACATTCCCACGCCCACAATAGGACCCATTAGAGGAGAGATAAGCATCGCTCCAATAACAACCGCCGTACTACTTACATTAAGGCCTACAGAAGCCACAAATATTGAAAATATAAGAATCCAGGCATTGTGACCTTTAAAAGAAATATCTTTTTTTACCGCTTCAACAGTAGATTCCCTATCGGTATCGTGCCGAATTTCAAGAAGTTCTTTTACAAGCGCTTTTATATTTTGCCAAATCCCCTTGGCACTTTTACCCAAATCTTCAGAGTTTTCCTGTGAAGCAAGGTTTTGATTATTTTCAGGTTTCTGATTATTCTCCATATATACTTAACCTAAATCTTCTCCAAATTTCTCTATAGCCTTTTCTCTAATTTCCTTAATATCCTGTATTTTTTCCTTTGGGAAGATTAATAAAACGGCATCATTTTCTACCACCACATAGTCATTAAGGCCTTCCAAAACTACTGCCTTATTATTCTGAGTTTTAATAATATTTCCGGTGGACTCAAATGGTAATAGTCGGCCGTTCACAATGGTATTATTATACTCATCTTGCGGTAATTCATCTTCCAGGGATTTCCAGGTGCCTAAATCGTTCCATTTAAATTTGGCAGGAATCACAAATACGCTATCAGATTTCTCCATAATAGCGTAATCTATAGAAACATTTTGTGCTTTGTGATAATTTTCATCCAAAAACTTCTGCTCTTCATTAGTGTTATAAACATCGTTCCCCGCCTCAAAAAGCCTAAAAGTTTCTGGTTGATGTTCTTTAAAACTTTTTAAAATAAATTCGGCGCTCCATATAAAAATGCCGGCATTCCAGGCGTAATTTCCTTCTTTGAGAAATGTTTCAGCCTTTTTAAAAGTAGGCTTTTCGGTAAACTTTAAAACCGGTTTAGCGCCATTTCCTTCTTCCTCGTTATACTTAATATAACCGTAACCGGTATTAGGGAAAGTAGGCTCAATTCCCAGTGTTATTAATTTATCATTCTCAGCAACAATTTGAAAAGCTTCTTCTATATTTTCCTGAAACTCTAAATCACCCTGAATCCAGTGATCACTGGGCGCAACCAAAATCAGCGCATCTTTATTCTTCTTTTTAATTTTTAAAGCACCAAGTAAAATACTTGGAGCTGTATTTCTCATCTTTGGCTCCAGAACAATTTGCTCTTCTTTAACTCGTGGCAACTGTTCTTTTACAACATCTTTATATTCCTTATGCGTTAGAATAATTATATTCTCTACAGGCATAAGCTTCACTAAACGATGAAAAGTAGTTTGAATAAGCGTTGAACCAACACCTAAAATATCCTGAAATTGTTTAGGGTATTTGGAAGTACTTACCGGCCAGAAACGGGAACCAATCCCGCCGGCCATTAATATTGCGTAGTGATTTGTGTTTTTCATAAAAAAGGAATTAATTTTTTAGCAACTCCACTTCTGCATTGGGCTGAAACAAATAAACTTTACCCGTATCTACTTCCAGACATTCGTAGCGTTTTATTCTTCTTTCCCCTTTTTTAAAAGTTTTCCCGTTATATATTCGGAAAATTCCTCCAAACGGAATTTCAAAAATATAGTTTTTATCGTTCTCAGGATCAAAACTTTTAAGCGCTACCGATAATTTTGCATCGGTATCACTACTGGCTTTAGGATTTCTAAAATGCTGCGCAATTACCGGAAGCAATCCTGACGGGAAAATTTCCGGTCTTATAAATGGCAACATTAACTCCCTGAAAGTAAATTTCCATTCCTGCCCGTGTGGTTTTATTTGTCTGCCAAATTTCTCAAAAGCCAGTAAATGGGCAATTTCATGAACCAAAGTGATTAAAAACCGGTATTTATTTAAATTGGCATTTACCGTAATTTGCGGAGCACCATTGGGCATTCTGCGGTAATCGCCGTGCCTTGTTTTACGTTCATTTACAATTTTTAAATGAACATTATTGGCTTTAATCATTTCAAAAACCGGGGGAACCGCTCGTTCAGGAATATATCTTTCAAGAATTTCTCTCATTGGCTACGGAGTACTGTTAGATACCTGGAGCAATTTACCATTATAATATTTATGCCCGGTGAGGCTAAAATTGGCAATGTATTCTGCCATATCTCTGGCTGAAAGTGGAACTTCCAACCCGGGAAATGCCTCTTCCAGCATTTCGGTTTGTACAGCTCCTAATGCTAAAACATTAAAAGAAGGTCCGTTTTCTTTATATTCTTCAGCTAAAAGCTCGGTTAAAGTAATTATTGCGGCTTTACTGGAACTATAAGCTGAAAGCCCCGGAAATTTAACACTGCCCTGTACGCCACCCATGGTACTAATATTTACCACGTGCGAATCTTTCTTCATAAAGGTCAATAATTTTTGAGTTAAACCGACAACCCCAAAAACATTTGTACTATATATTTTCTGAAATTCTTCTGCTGAAATTTCTTCAAAAGGTTTATTGATAAGCGCCCCCGCGTTGTTAATAACAACGTCAACTTTTTCCCATTTTGCATCGATAAATGCTGAAACTTTTTCAATATCTTCCGGCTTTGAAATATCGCAGGAAAAAGTAGTTACGTTGTCCAGATTTAATTCAGAAACCGGCTTGTCGTTTCGGGAAAGTGCCAGTATTTTATGCCCTTTTTCGGCAAAAAATTTTACCATTTCGTAGCCCATTCCCCGGCTGGTTCCTGTTATGACAATATGTTTCATTTTTTTAATAGTTTTATTTCTTTTTGAGGCGTATTCGCCATTTTCAAAATTCCGGGAATTACGCTTTCAATTACATTGGTCATATGTACTACATCAAGCTTTTCTGCTTCATCGGCTACGTGATGATAGTAATTGTAATTGGTAAAATCGAAAGTTGAAATTGTTTGCGCAGGAACATTAAATTCCTCAAAAAACGGATAATTATCGCTTCGTTTAAATAAATTATATTCTTTGGCCTGTGGGAGAAATCCAAGAACTTTTTTGCCAGAATATTCATTGAATTTTTCGGCAAAATTAGAGTTTTCGTAACCGGTGAGATAACCTATATAATCTTTATTGTGCATAGGTATACCAATCATTTCAAAATTGAATAAAGTATAAAGATCAAGCTTATCTTCCTTAAGTTGTTGCGCTATTTTTCTTGCTCCTACAAGCCCCATTTCTTCCGCAGAAAATAATACGAACATAATGCTTCGCTTATTATCATCTATTTTGGCAAATTTCTTAGCCAACTCTACAACCGCAACGGTCCCTGCAGCATTATCGTTGGCGCCATTAGCTATAGAATCTCCTTCTACGGATTCCTGGATCCCTATATGATCGTAATGTGCTCCCAGAATAATAAATTGATCTTTAAGCTTAGGATCGTTTCCTTCCAACATTCCAACCACATTAAATCCTTCAACACCCTTTATTTCAAAATTGTGCCGATATGTGTCGAAATATTTTTGAATCCCATTTTCTTCAAAAATGCTTTCAATTTTTTGCGCGGCCAGTTCAATTCCTTCTGTCCCGGTTTCCCTTCCTTTTAATTCATTTGAAGATAAATATTTTAGTAATTCTTCAACTTCAGCTTGTTGAACATTAGTATTTAAACTGGTTTTTACTTTTTTTGAAGTTGTAGCAGATTGTGAATTTCCGCAGGAAGAAATTAGCAGAATTGCGGCTAACAAAGTGAAACTAAGTGTAATTTTTCTCATACTGTTAAAGATAAAAAAATCCCGCAAAGCTGCGGGATTTTAATAATTAGTTATTTTTAAAAAACCGGGATTATGCTAACATAGTTACCGGGTTTTCCATATAAGTTTTAAGCGTTTTTAAGAAAGCAGCACCGGTTGCACCGTCTACTGTTCTATGATCGCAGGCAAGGGTTAATTTCATAGTATTTCCTACTACAATTTCACCATTTTTAACCACCGGTTTTTCAACAATAGTTCCTACAGAAAGGATTGCCGAGTTTGGTTGGTTAATAATACTGGTGAATTCAACTATCCCAAACATTCCCAGGTTAGACACGGTAAAGGTACTACCTTCCATATCTTTTGGCTGTAATTTCTTGTTTCTGGCTTTACCGGCAACGTCTTTTACATTATTCCCAATTTGGGTCATAGACATTTGATCGGCAAATTTTAAAACAGGAACCACAAGACCTTCTTCTACGGCCACTGCAACACCCATATGAATGTGCTTAGCAATTTTCATAGATTCTCCTGTCCATTGGCTATTTACCTGTGGGTGCTTACGAAGTGCCATCGCACTTGCCTTAATTACCATATCGTTAAAAGATACTTTAACATCTGGCATTTCATTAATTTGCTTACGTGAAGCCATTGCATTACTCATATCTACCTCTATAGTTAGATAGTAATGCGGTGCGTTAAACTTAGATTCCCCAAGTCGTTTGGCAATGGTTTTACGCATTTGAGAGTTTTTAATCTCTTCAAAGCTTTCTTCTCCTGCAGGCACATAAGGTTGTGGTGCAGCAGCTGCGTCTCCTTTACTTTTTTCTTTTGCAGCAGCAGGTTTGTCTGAAGGTTTGTAATCCTCAATGTCTTTTTTCACGATACGACCATTGCCGCCGCTACCTTTGACATCTGAAAGATCTATACCTTTATCTTCTGCCATTTTTTTGGCCAATGGAGAAGCAAAAATTCTTCCACCGTCTTTTGTAGAATCTGAAGATTTCTTTTCAGAAGATTTGATTTCTTCTTTTTCTTCAGATTTATCTTCTTTCTTCTCTGATTTTCCTGAAGATTTCTTTTTAGACTTCCCGTCTACTGAAACATTAGAAACATCTGTTCCTTCTGGTCCTATAATAGCAAGAAGACTATCTACTTTTGCTGTTTCGCCTTCTTCAAGACCTATTTTAAGCAAAGTTCCTTCGTAAAAAGATTCGAATTCCATGGTAGCCTTATCGGTTTCGATTTCGGCAAGAATATCTCCTTCTTCTACTTTATCGCCTTCCTTTTTCAACCAGGAAGCAACAGTACCTTCTTCCATGGTATCGCTTAAACGAGGCATAGTAATAATTTCTACACCTTCAGGAATCCCCCCGTCATCGCTATCGCCATCACTTTCAGCTTCGTCTTCGCCCTCGTCTTCATCTTCATCAGAATCTGACTTATCTTCTTCTTTATCTTTTTTCTCGTCCTTTTTAGAATCTCCGTCACCTTTTAGTAAATCAGAAATATCTTCACCTTCCTCACCAATAATAGCAAGCAAAGTATCTACAGGTGCAGTTTCGCCCTCTTCGATACCAATATGAAGCAGGGTCCCTTCGTAAAAAGATTCAAACTCCATGGTAGCTTTATCGGTTTCTATCTCTGCAAGGATATCTCCTTCTTCAACTTTATCACCTTTTTGTTTTAGCCACTTCGCAACAACACCTTCTTCCATGGTATCGCTCAAACGCGGCATATTAATTACTTCTGCCATAATTTACTGAGGTTTATGTGCTAAAAACGGATAATCTTTCTGTTCGTAAACAACATCATACATCACGTTCTTTTCTGGGAAATCTGACTCTTCAGCAAATTTCTCACATTCAGACACTTTATCTTTAACGCGTTTGTTGATCTTTTTTATTTCATCTTCCGAAGCATACTTTTTATCTTTAATTATATTCAACACCGTAGTGATTGGATCTAATTCCTGATATTCTGCAACTTCTTCTTTTGTTCTATATTTTTGAGCATCACTCATAGAGTGACCACGGTAACGGTAAGTTTTCATTTCTAAAAATGTTGGTCCGTCACCTTTTCTAGCTCTTTTTATTGCTTCGTCTAAAGCTTCTGCAACCTTAACAGGATCCATAGCATCTACAGGTCCACAAGGCATTTCGTAACCATTACCAAGCTTCCAGATATCTGTTCCCTTAGAAGTTCTGGCTACAGAAGTCCCCATTGCATACCCGTTATTCTCTACACAAAATACAACCGGTAAATTCCATTTTACGGCCATATTTAAAGTTTCATGAAGAGACCCCTGTCTTGCAGCACCATCTCCTAAAAAGGTAAGAGTTACTGCATCACGCTTAAAGTATTTATCTGCAAATGCAAGACCGGCACCAAGTGGAATTTGACCTCCAACAATACCGTGACCTCCATAAAAGTTATGTTCTTTAGAGAAAATATGCATAGAACCACCAAGACCTTGAGAAGTTCCTGTAGCTTTTCCGTAAAGTTCCGCCATTACTCGTTTAGGATCTACTCCCAAACCAATTGGCTGCACGTGGTTACGATAAGCGGTAATCATTTTATCCTTTTCCAGGTCCATTACATGAAGGGCACCAGCCAGGATAGCTTCCTGCCCATTATACAAATGCAAAAAACCTCTTACTTTCTGCTGAATGTAAACCTGCGCAAGTTTATCTTCAAATTTACGCCAAAACAGCATATCCTCGTACCACTTTAAATACGTGGCTTTTGTTACTTTCTTCATTTAACTTATTAATTTTAGGCCAGACAGATGGGTTTGCCAAGCGGATAACAAAAATACTATTTTCAATAAGAATGGAAAACAGTTTTTAAGCAAAAATAACGAAAACGTTATAAGACCGAATTCTCAAAGATTAAAGGTAGTAAATCTTTTATAGAATTTGCTTTCATCACCTTACCGGTCTCACCCATAAAATAGACCGCAATATCGGTTTCCTGTTTAACTTCATATTCTACCAGCGCCTGCCTGCAAGCCCCGCAAGGTGGCACAGGAGCTTCTACCAAGTGCTTCATAGATTTAGCTGAAATGGCAATGTTTTGAATTTGAGCTTTGGGAAACGCGGCACCTGAGTAGTAAATTGCGGTACGTTCGGCACATAAACCTGAAGGATACGAAGCATTTTCCTGGTTGCTTCCGGTAACAACTTCATTATTATTTAATGCTATAGCAGCGCCTACCTTAAATTGCGAATAAGGCGCATAGGCTTTACCCCGGGCTTCTACGGCGGTTTTCATCAAACTCTGAATGGCCTGCGGAAGTTCTTCAACAGAATCATAGACCTCAAAGTTTGAGGTAACTTTTAATGGCTTCATATAAAAATTATTGGAAGGGAAAGATAATAGAAACCTGCTAAGCTGCAAATATTAAATTAACTGAAATATAATTTAATAAACAGGGAATTGGCCTCCAAAATTAAAAGTTAAACCAAAACGAAGGGTTCCCTCCAACGGACTTGGTACCGGCGAGGTAGAGAATAAATAAGAAATATCTATGTTTACCTGCTCATATTTAAAACCTGCGCCAAAAGAAGCAAATCTCCTGGAACCTTTGGTAAGACTTTCACTAAAATACCCGGCTCTAAATGCAAAAGCCTCGCGATACATATATTCGGCGCCAAGCGCCCAGGTTACTTCACGAAGTTCCTCTCCAAAACCACCCGGCGCATCTCCCCAGGAAGTGAAAATTCCTTCTATAGCACCAATATCATTATATTCGGCATCATCTTCAGCATCAATTTCTCCATCATCATTAAAATCTCTTGGCGTTGGTACTAAAAGTTTATTGAATTCAACATAAGCACCTAAACGATTTTCTATATCAAAAATAAAGTCGAAACCAGTTCCTACTTTAAAATTTGTTGGGATAAAATTTTCCTGCCCTGCATCTTCATATTTCATCTTAGGGCCAATATTAGAAATATTTGCGCCAGCTTTCCAAACTCCGTTAAAATTTGAAAAAACCATTTGATTACTCTGGTAGTATGCTGCCACATCTACCCCAAAGCTATTGGCCGCACCTAAATCTTCTTCGTCCTGCAAGCCAAGATCTGAATGCAAGTAACGCCCGGCTACTGCCATAGAAATATTATCACTTAGGCGCAAAGAATAAGAAACATCAAAGGTAAGTTCATTTGGATTAACCACTAAAGGAGCCTGTTCAAAACTTGCCCTACGTTCTATACTACCCAGGCTAAAATATCTTAAGCTTGAAGCAACGGCACTCCTTTCATTAATTCTATGGTAATAACTAATATTCCCAAGAAAGATATCACTAACAATATCACTTAAGTATGGTGTATAAGAAACCCCTATCCCGTGTTCACTGGTAGCGAAAGCATATTTCGCTGGGTTCCATTGCTGGGAAAAAACATCAGCCGATGTTGCTACTCCCTGGTCTCCCATTCCAGCTGCCCGTGCATCAGCAGCTACTAGTAAAAAAGGGACTGCGGTTGTTATAACTCTATCCCTTTCTTCTTGGGCTGTCATTTTAAATTGAGAGCTTAAAATTAACCCGAGCAATAAGATTGTAATTTTTTTCATCATATTAATTAATGATTAACAAATATATACTAATAATCTTGTTAAGAAAAGACCTTAAGTTTAAATAATTCTAAAGGCAGATTAAAACAAGGCCAGAAGTTTATCTGGAATAATAAAACTTATAAAAGTAAATAGAGTAGGTCTATCACAACTTTAAAATAGGTGTAATATTGTACGTTTTGAATTTTAGCTACTTTTTTAAGTACAGTAACCTTCAGTTAAATAAAAAACAATTAATTTTGCTGCTTCCTGCTTTACCGGGAGCAAAAATTAACGGTACACAGGAAATCAAAAAGAGCTTTGTCTAGCCTAAGTGCTAAGGACATCAGGGTTTTAAAGAAAACCAAAGCCTTTGAGAGAACATAAAATAAACTTGTACTTTTAGCGTTAATTACTATATTGCAAAGCCTAATATTTCTACCAAAAGAGATGATGAATATGAGAATCAATATTGCTTTTAGAGCCTTTTTAACCCTCGTTCTTGGCGTTGGTTTACTAAGCTGTAATAATTCCCGGGACTATGAAGACAACTCCAGAGCTACTGGATGGGACATTAATTCAGATGAAGGCGGATTTCAATATAACACAGATTATAAGGAACAGGAAGCCGGCCCGGGGCTGGTTTTTGTTGAAGGAGGAACCTTTACTATGGGGCAGGTGCAGGACGATGTTATGCACGATTGGAACAATACTCCTACCCAGCAACATGTACAGTCCTTCTATATGGATGAGACAGAGGTTACCAATATGATGTATATGGAATACCTGGACTGGTTGAAAAAAGTTTTCCCTCCTACCCAGGAAAATTTCAGAAATATTTATAATGGTGCAGTACCAGATACCCTTGTTTGGAGAAATAGATTAGGATTCAACGAAACAATGGTAAACAACTATTTACGTCATCCTGCTTATGGAAATTATCCTGTAGTTGGAGTAAGTTGGGTACAAGCTGTTGAATTTAGTAAATGGAGAACCGATAGGGTAAACGAATTATTACTGGAGGAAGCCGGCTACACTAAAGAAGGAGCCCGTTATACCGATGTTCAAGCCGGTACTACATTTAATACCGAAACCTACTTAAACGCACCAAGCCAGGCATACGGTGGAAATACCGAAATAAGCCAGGGAGGAGACGCATCTCAGGACATGATAGATAATCAAAATACTGATGCAGAAGGAAATGCTCTTGGTGGGCAAACTTATGTACAACGTAAAGACGGAATTCTACTTCCCGAGTATCGATTACCAACTGAAGTTGAGTGGGAATATGCCGCCTCTGCTTTAGTAGGAATTAGAGATTATAATGTTTACAGAGGAAGAAAAAAATATCCGTGGGATGGTCAATATACTCGTTCTGGTGATGTAAAAAGACAGGGAGACCAATTAGCTAACTTTAAGCAAGGTGCCGGAGATTACGGAGGAATTGCAGGTTGGAGTGATGATGGCGCCGATATTACCGCTGAAGTAAAATCTTACGAGCCTAACGATTTTGGTCTTTATGATATGGCCGGTAACGTAGCCGAATGGGTTGCCGATGTATACCGACCAATAGTTGATGATGAATTTAACGATTTCAACTACTATAGAGGGAATGTTTATACAAAACACGCTATTAACGAAGACGGTTCTGTAAAAGTAGTTGGTGTAGATGAAATTGAATTTGATACTCTCGCCACCGGTAGACTGGTTGCCAGATCTTACCCGGGAGACATTGCTCAAATACCAGTTACCGAAGAAGATACTTATATGCGTACCAACTACACCGATAGTGATCAACGCAACTTTAGAGATGGTGATAAGAGCTCTAGCCGTTATTATCAATCATTTCAGCAAGCAGACGAAGAATCGGAACGTATGTATAACTCCCCAACTTATAATGTAGCAAATACTACAGATACTACGGGAACAAGACGTGGATATGACACTGCAGACAGAACTACCCTTATTAGTGACGAAGTTAGAGTTTACAAAGGTGGTTCATGGAGAGATCGTGCTTACTGGCTAGACCCGGCACAACGTAGATATTTCCCACAAGATATGGCAACCGACTATATTGGATTTAGAAATGCAATGTCCAGAGTTGGTTCAAAATCTTTAGATGACAATAAAAAAGCAAGAAATTAGAAATTCTAATCTTCTAAAAATTATGATAAAAGCCCTATTTGTTTAGGGCTTTTTTTATAGCTTTAATTTTAAAGCCCTGGAATAACTTAATTTCAGACTTAGAAAACGCTAAATATGAAAACAGCATTAATTCATCAAAGATTCCTGGTAAGTACAGGAATTTCTACCGATACCCGAAATATTGAACCAGGAAGCATTTTCTTCGCTTTAAAAGGAGCAAATTTTAACGGCAACGAATTTGCAGCACAGGCAATTGCTAAAGGAGCTATTTGCGCCATTGTAGATAATAAGGAAGCCGCGCTAAATGATAAAGAGTACATCGTTGTAAAAAATACTCTGGAAGCGCTCCAAAACCTCGCTAAATTTCACCGAAAATTTTTAAGTATTCCAATTATAGGTATTACGGGAAGTAACGGAAAAACTACCACCAAAGAACTTATATATAATGTGCTTTCAAAAAAATATGCTGTTACCGCAACCCAGGGGAATTTAAATAATCATATTGGAGTGCCACTTAGTCTACTGGCAATGGATGAAGAAACGGAGATTGGATTAATTGAAATGGGGGCTAACCATCCCGGCGAAATAGAATTTCTCTCAAATATTGCGATGCCAGATTATGGACTTATCACCAACTTTGGAAAAGCACATCTTGAAGGTTTTGGAAGCTTAGCTGGTGTGATACAGGCAAAAACCGAATTATACCGACACCTAAAAGATAACAAAAAACTGATATTTTTAAACCTTGACGATGAAGTGCAAAGGTTAGAAATAAATTATAAACATACTTTTAGCTTCGGAAATAATAGAAAAGCCCAGGTAAAAGTAGATTATCCCGACACCTCTGATTCTGCTGAGTTAATCTTTAACGATACTAAGTTTAAAAGTCAATTAAGCGGAAGTTACAACGCAAAGAATATGGCGGCTGCGCTCTGTGTTGGTCTATATTTTAAAGTTCCCTTTAACGAGATAAAAGAGGCAATAGAAAATTATGTTCCTTCCAACAACCGTTCGCAATTAATAGAACGAAATTCAAATAAGATCTATTTAGATGCTTACAATGCTAATCCTACCAGTATGATGGCAGCATTACAGCACTTTAATTATTCAAAAACCAATACTACTAAAATTGCTGTTTTGGGTGATATGGGAGAACTTGGTGCGGCTTCAGAAACCGAACACCAGGTTGTGGTAAATTACCTTGAAAATGCTGATATTTCTGAAATCTACCTTGTGGGTAAACAGTTCAAAAAAACGACTACCAATAGGCCAAACATTATAAAATTTGAGAATACCGAAAATATTAAAAAGCACCTACAACTGGCTGAATTAAAGAATTGCAGCATCTTAGTAAAAGGATCCAGATCTATGGCGCTAGAAGAAATTCTTGAAGTTTTTGAACCTAAAGCTTAATCTCTTTTACGTTCACAAAACCATAGGCACTAATTTCCAAAAGGATTAATAACAAACTATCTCCGGGGATTATTTCGGCAACTTTTAGCGTGTTTACATTTCCTGAGAGGAATACTCCCGGGGCAGCTTCCATTTCGTCTCCCAGCTTTCTATTTGCTTTTCCCAAATGTTCATTAATATGTGGCTTGAGATCCAGCTTCATTTTATTTTTAATCTTTTTATAAATTAAAGTATTGGCCAGGGTTTCAAGAGAATTATCCATAAGCCAACTTTTACTTTGACCTTCCAGTTCGTACTCTTCTACATCTACCACCTGCTCTACTTCATCAAATCCCAGTCTTAAATGGACTAACAAAGTAACCTCCTTATTTTTAAAAAGTGTGGTGAGTGTTTTCAGTCTTAAAGTGAGGGAAAGATCAAAATTGGGTTCCTGACTTTTACCTAGATTGGCGCCCAATACCTCGGCATAATTTTTTACCGTGCCTTTAGAATCTTCCATTCCTATTTGCTCTCCCACTAATTTTTCCTGAAGTACATCTTCTAAAACCCGGTAGCTAATTTTTACCGGCAAATTGAGTTTAATATTATCGTCATCAAAAAGCTTATTCATGAGTAAATTTTCAGTTTAGTTAGTATGGTCTTACCATAGATACAACTTAAGTTTTTTCTGCTGAAATATTCTGAAAACGCAGTTAAATTTAAATACAGGAAAGATCTTTCAATTAAAAATAGCGCACCGCGGAGTATTTAAAACTTGCTTAAGAAGTAAGAGAAACCGAAGAAATAAAAAACCATATTCCGTATAAAATTCCTTCAAATTTCATTTTAATTTTCATTCAGCTTAAGGGAATCAAATGAAATCGAAATATTTACTTCAGAAAAAATAAATTTTTATACTTCTCACTCTCAGAAGGTTAACTTGTAATTACGGAAATCCGTAAAATACTAAGTAACAAAAGCTCTAAATTCGGGACACATAAGTACAAATAGATCTGTATTTGAACTTATTTTAATTTGGCAATTAAAACATGTCGGCTGCAAAAGCATAAAACTGAGTAGGGTCTGTTTGAGCTTTATGTGGCCGGCATTTTTATTTAAATTTTCTCAATGTTCTCTTTTCCAAAGTAATGTTTAAGAATCCATCCTCCCAGGAAAGTTATAATTAGCGAAAAACTACCATATAAAATAGCCACCAGGCTAATATCCTGATCCTTTAATAACTGATTGGCTATAAATAGCGCCAACACACTATTTTGCAAGCCCATTTCTACCGCAATTGTGTAAGCAGCGCTATGTTTTAATTTCATACGCCTGGCTGCGAAATAACCGGCTATAATTGTTGCGAAATTCAAAATAATTAGGGGAATTAGAAGGTTTAAATGTTTTAGATATTCCACCCCTTTTTGATTTTCGTCAAAGAAAATAACTACAATAAAAGCGAGTAGCATTATCCCCGGTAAAATATAGCGTAAAGCCTTATGAAAACTTTCTCCGAACTTATGCCCGTATAATTCGTTTATTAGAATCCCGCTCATTACAGGTAAAACTACAGTTAAGAGAACGTCTCCCATGGTTTGCCCAAAACTCAGTTGGACTTTAGCTCCATTATTTCCAAACACCGCATAACTCAACTCAATTACCAGCGGAATACTAAACAATATAATCAAACTATTAAAAGCCGTAAGTGAAACCGAAAGTGCCACTCTTCCTTTCAGCATTTTTGTCACGAGATTTGAAGCGGTACCCCCGGGACAGCCGGCAAGCAACATAATTCCAATTTTATATATAGGATCTATGGGCCAGAAAAAAATTAATAGAAAAGCAATAAGCGGCAATAAAAATATTTGGGAAACAAGACCGGTAATAATAGCTCTGGGATGAGCAAAAACCCTTCTAAAATCTTTTAAACATAATTCCAGGCCTATCCCAAACATAATTAGAGCGATAGAGAGGGGCATAAAAATATCGGCAAATTGCTGCATATTCTTTTAAAAAGAAACTCAAGATAGTATTTTTTTTAAAAGGCAGGAACCGTTAAGAATTTCGAAATTAATTTTTGGCCATCTCTTTAAAAATCAAATACGACTGTTTTTAAGGAAACATAAATTTTTTAATAATATCCCCGGAAATTTCGGGATTCGCACCTTCCTTCCCAGCTACCAGAGCACCTACTGCACAGGCAAAATCCAGGGTGTTTTGCGATTCTTCTTCTTTTAATAATCCGGCGATTAAACTGGCAAGAAATGAATCTCCCGCGCCTACCGTGTCTTTTACCTTAACCTTAAAACCACTATTATAATAGCGCACCCCATCCTTTAGCAAAACTGCACCGTGTCTACCTTTAGTTACACAAATAGTTTTGGTATTGGTTTTTTCAGAAATAAAATGCAGGTTTTGTTCTAACGAATTGTGCTTAGAACCCATCATTTCAGCAATTTCAAATAATTCGTCGTCATTGAATTTTATAAAATCTGCCTGCTCCATTAGTTTTTCCAAAACTTCCTTTTCATAATACGGCGGACGTAAATTAATATCAAATATTCTGTACTTTGCTTCCGGCAGAAGTTCAAAAAGTGTTTTACGACTAACCTCATCGCGGCAAATTAAACTTCCGAAGATAAAAGCATCAGCATTTTTCACCGAATTTTTTATCGCTTCTGAAATTTCAATTTTATCCCAGGCCACAGGATGTGCAATCTCGTAAGTAGCCGAACCGCTTTCTGAAAGTTTTACGTTTACAACACCGGTAGTGAAATTAGGATCTTTGGAGATATTTTCAGTTTTAATATTCTTTGATTCCAGATAAGAGATTAGCTTTTCGCCTTTTTCATCGTCTCCCACTTTACTAATCATTTCTGTTAAAATTCCTAATCCCGATAACCTTGAAGCCACATTAAGCGGTGCACCGCCAATTCTCTCCCGGTCTGGGAATACATCGTATAATATTTCGCCGAAGCAAACGGCTTTTCTATTTACCATCTTATTAAACTTATTTTTTTCTGAAAAGGACTATAAAGTCCAGACTTAATTCTTTGGCCCCGGTAGCCCATCAATATTATTGGTATACAAACTACGTAGAAAAGATTATCCCTACCAACCACTGCAGTATGCCCCACCAGTTTTACTCGCCGGTTTTCTACTGAATAAATTATGATGTAGCTTTTATTTTATTAAAGTGCATCATAATTATAATGTTTTAGTAGCCTGTGTTTTGTACATATACGTCCTGACTAAAGTTTATTTGGGCCTGTGGGATGGGTAAATATTCTTCCCGACCTTCATCAAAAGAGGCGCCTTCGTAGTACGTAGCCTCTTCTGCTTCTTCACTATAATATTTATTTAAAGTTTCTTCTGCAATACCCCATCTTACAAGGTCAAAGAAACGGTTTCCTTCCATGGCAAGTTCTAACCTGCGTTCCCAACGTAAGGCTTCACGGGCTACATCCTGAGTCCAGTTGATGTTTTCTCCGTCTAAATAAGGACTTATCCCAGTATTAGTAGCATATGAAGATATTAAAGTCGTACTTTGATTAGCTCTTTCCCGAACTTCATTAATCAGAGGAAGAGCTTCATTTTGTCTTCCAAGTTCAATTAAAGCTTCCGCCCTCATCAACAATACATCAGCATATCGAATCTCAATCCTGTTTTTAGAATTTCCATAAAAAGGATCAATATTCACAAGGTATTCCGAATCTTCAGTTACATTCTCTTTTAAGGAGGCTGTATAGCCATACGTACTAGGAGACCTAACCCAGTTTTCCTGGTAAATATTTTCCTGATCGTATTTCCAGGGTAGACCAGGTATTGCTACAGTGTGGTATAATCGAGGGTCAACCCTGTAATTCTCCAGACTGTTGAAGTCAAGGTTAGATTGGTTATAATTTGAAAAAAGAGGTAATCCCTGTTCATCAACCTTGTAGGCATTTACAAGGTTCTGGCTTGGTTTATGGAAATCGCAACATCCAATTCCCTGTGGAGTAGCAAGCACATCAGAATAATTTAGTCTTCCATGTAGGGTACCATCGTTATTGGAGAACTGAATGGAGAAAACTGCTTCCTGCCCATTTTCAAAACTACCGGGAAGAAAATTATAGGCAAAATCTTCTTCAAGTTGGTGCATTCCCATTACCTGCTCTGTTGCATCTAAAACCTGCTGCAATCTTTCCTGGTTAATATTTACTACATTATGGTTTTCATCCTGTTCATAAGCCTGATAAAGTCGTGTTTTTGCCAAATATGCATATGCTGCTGTTTTATCTGCACGCCCAACTTGAGGCTGAGAAGAAGGAAGAACCTGTGCTGCGGCCTCAAAATCACCTGCAATAGCACTCCATAAGTCGTCATTACTAAGAGCCCGGTTAGAGATTGTTCCATATTCTTCCACTGGGATATCTTCTGTCACATATGGAACATATTTGTACATTATTTTTAACATAAAATAGAAATGTCCTCTTAAAAACTTCATTTCTGCGATTCTTGTGGATTTCTCAGGAAATTCTACCTCGTCGATTTGATTTAATGCAGCCAAAGCTTTGTTTACCCTGGAAATAGCAATAAAACTGTTATACCAGAAAGCATCCAGTTCACCAAAATCTGTTCTTATGTTCTCTGATACTTCAAAAAAATGAAAAACCTGTATATCATTTGTACCACTTCCCCCCTTGTAAGCATCATCAGAGCGGACATTTCCATAAGGCCAAAGACTAAAGGGTATGTCATAATGATCATTACCCAATGCAGCATAAGCTGAGGTCACAAAACCATCTACATTTTCTGGAGTTGTTAATTGTTCTTCAGATAATACTCCATAAGGTTCTTCCTCTAGAAAATCTGAACAGGCAGTAGAAATAGTTAGAAGAACTATGCCTAGTAAATATTTTATTTTCTTCATAATAAAGAGTTTGATGTTATTAAAGTGATAGGTTTAAGCCAAGAGTTAGTGTAAGTGGTTGAGGATAACCCCATCCTGCGTTTTCAGGATCAACTCCGGTAAAATCTGAAGAAGTTATCATTAGTAAATTCTGGCCACTCACGTATAATCTTGCATTGGTGAAATTCATTCTTTCCAGAAGTTCTTCCGATAGACTATATCCAACTTGTAAGTTTCTCAATTTCAGATATCTTCCATTCTCAACATAATAAGTTGAAAATCTCGATTCGGCGTTATCATCAATAGTTGTTAGAGCCGGAACAGAAGAGTTCACGTTTTCTGGAGACCATGCGTTAAGAAGCCGGGTTCCTTTATTCGATCCTACGTCATCCACACTCCAAAAATCTGTTTGAAATTTTCGGTTATTGATCACATCTACATTTCCAACCCCTTGCCAGAAAGATGTAAAATCGAAATTTTTGTATCCAAGTGTAATATTAAATCCATAACTAAAGTCTGGATGTGGTATTCCTATCCAGGTACGGTCATCATCGGTAATCACACCATCGCCATCCAAATCTCTGTAACGGATACGGCCAAGACCTTTCCCTGCCTGTTCCGCAGAGTTCATTACTTCTTCCTCAGAAGTGAACAAACCATCAGTAACATAACCATACATTGAGTTAATAGGTCTCCCGAGAATATTATCTTCACCACCATCTCCGCCATAATTGTTCTGTACTTCCTCTGGCAGATAAGTTATTTCATTTCTATTAGTAGCAATGTTAGCAGAAATCTCATAGCTGAAATCTCCCTCGGTTTTATCACGATAAGTTAGTGCAAATTCCCAGCCTTCATTCTCCATAGAAGCTCCGTTCACCCATCTATTTCCACCTTCACCTATTGTCCCAAGATATGGAGGTAATACCAGGATATCTTCAGTTTCTTTGAAGTAGTAATCAATGTTTCCAAATAATTTATACCCGAAGAAGCCGAAATCAAGCCCAACATTGGTTTGGGTAGTAGTTTCCCATTTCAAATTGTCATTTCCTAACTGAATTCCTCTGAAACCTGAACGCAATAAACCAGAACCGGCTCCAGAGAGATCGTAAGCAGTTCCATAAGAAGTTCCCCAGGTGGGATCACCTCCGGCATAATCTGAAACATATAATGAGTAAATAGCGTTGTTATCTATTTCCTGATTCCCTGTTTGTCCCCATCCAAGACGAAGTTTTAAATCTGATAGGAATGAATAGTTATCCGGAATGAAATCTTCCTCACTAATACGCCAACCGGCAGAAAAAGCGGGAAAAGTTCCAAAACGATTGTTTTCCCCAAATCTTGAAGAGCCATCCCGACGTATGGTACCCGAAAGCAGATATTTTCTATCAAAAGTGTAATCTATTTTCCCGAAGAAAGAAAGTAAACTGTATGAAGTGGCAGAACCACCATTATAGGCTTCTCCACTTCCCGCATCTGGATACATATATTCTGGAGTTTCAAGAATAAAACCTTCTCTTCTTAAATTTATATTTTTATAGTCGTCTCTAAACATCTCTGTTCCGGCGAGCAAATTCAAGTTATGCTTCTCCATATCTAACTCGTAAGTAGCCGTGTTAGTCCAGGTCCATTTTAAGCTTTTCCAATCTTCGATATTCACTGCAGTTTCATCGTTTTGCAAATAACCCGATTTATAACTTCTCTGAAGTGAACGACGATAAAAGTTGCTGTAATCAATTCCCAGGTTTGTTCTTACATGCAAATTTTCAATAATTTCAAGATCGGCGTAGGCATTCCCGAATATTCGGTGATATTCATAACCGTTATCCTTATTGTATTCCAACAAACGTACAGGATTCTGCCTATCGTTCATCCCGCCAACTGGTCCTCCCCATCCTTTTCCATCTGCGGTTCGAACAGGAATAATAGGAGATGCTTTCAATGCCAGGTCCAAAACTCCTGGATTTTCGATCTCATTAGTTTTATTAAAGGTGAAGTTTTCCCCTATTTCCAGTCGGTCATTAAATAATTTATAGCTACTATTCATCCTCGCGGAAATCCTGTTAAATTCAGTAGTTTTTACAATTCCCTGGTTATCATAATATCCAAGGGAAAAAAGATAGTTCCCTTTTTCTGTTCCATTCGAGACAGATAAATCATAAGATTGTGCGAAGCCTGTTTGAGAAATTTCGTCAAACCAATCCGTATCCGCTGATAGTAAAGTTTGTTCCTCATCTAGATATTCAGGTACAATAATATTGTTTAGAACCGCCCCACCATTTTCATTATTATTCCAATCAAATTGGTATCTCAGGTTATTAGAATTAGGATCAATACCGTCATTAACCTGTGCCTGCCATAGAACACGACCATATTGCTCTGCATTAAGCACATCCTGTCTGTTAGCATAATTCGAGGCTGAAACATAAGTATTAAGGTTAACCTGCATTCTACCTTCTTTACCTTTTTTGGTAGTCACAATAATTACCCCGTTGGAAGCCCTGGAACCGTAAATACTTGCAGAAGAAGCATCTTTTAATACTTGTATAGATTCAATGTCGTTCGGATTCAATTCATGCATGCCGGCCTTTGTAGGAACTCCATCAATCACATATAAAGGGTCTGTATTGTTAAGAGTACCAACTCCACGTATTACTACCTGAGTATTTGCACCACTGGGAGAACCATCTGAAGTTATTTGAACTCCAGGAAGCCTCCCCTGTAATCCTCTAATAGGATTTGGTTCGGGCTGTTTATTTAATTCATCCATGTCTACTACAGATACTGCTCCTGTAATGTCTGTTCTCCTTTGAGAGGTGTATCCCGTTACCACCACATCATCTAGTTGCTGATCATCCACAATTAGCGAAACATCAATATTTATTTGATTATTTACAGCTACTCTTTTAGTTTGAAAACCTAAATAACTATAGACTAAAGTAGCCTGGGGATCAATGTTTTCAATTATATAGTTTCCATCAAAATCTGTAATCACACCTTCATTTGTTCCTTCCACTTGAATAGAAACTCCGGGTAATGGCATTTGATCATCATCAGAAATCACATTTCCTGATACGTCTATTCCCTGTGCCCACATAGAAAGGGGTAAAAGAAATAGTATTAATAATTTGGAATTCATAGGTTATGGGTTAGTTGAGGTTTACTTGATTAATTTTTAGATTCTTTAAATTGAATTCATTTCCTTCAGCACTAAAGTTTCTAATAGGCTGCTCCGGAAAGAAAATTTCAGTCATCACGGTTTCACCATCGTCGAAAAAGAGTTCTATAGACATATTATCTACTATCGCTTTTACTTTTAAATTTGAATCTTTTGAAAGTCGTGGTGCTGTTGAAACTTTATCACCAAAATTCTCATTGAAATCGGTCAGACCAGAATTGCTTCGATCTAAATAAAATTCTTCTGTACTATGATCGTAGCCAAATTTCAAAACATCATCTCCCTCACTGGAAAGGCTAAAATGATATTCCTGATCTTTTAAATCCTGTATTTCAAAGGAGATCACTGAATTTGAAATATCTATTTCTTCTGAAGTTGCTATTTGCGTTTTCCCTTCAACTGAAACAGTACTTTTAGTGAATTTTTCACCCTTATAATTTTGAAGTTCCGCTGCAGGAGTGGAAACTATACGGTAAGTATCTCCTGTTTTGTTAAGTTTAATTTCCCTGGCAATAGTCATGGCGCTTCTCCAGGTTTCGGTGGGAACTTCGTTTGCATATTGCCAGTTAGACATCCAGCCAATAAACAAATGCCGGCCATCTTCTTCTGGAATATTGGCCCAGGTTACCCCGGCATAATTATCTTTTCCAAAATCCAACCAGTAATGATGATCTTCACCCAAATCCTGCATAGAATCATCTAAAGTGAAGGTCTTTCCATCAAAGTCACCCACAAAATATTGAGTCCCGGAGCCTCCATTGAAACCACCCGGATTTAAGCTTTGGATCAAAACCCACTTTTTCTCTTCAGATCCTTCCACTTTCATCTGTATAAAATCGGGGCATTCCCAAACTCCTCCATGGGCACCTATCCCCTTGCCGAATTCAGAAGCTAATTCCCAATCCTTCAAATTTTGAGAAGTATAAAACATCGTTATATCATCCGCAGAAAGTACCATAACCCATTGATCGTGTACTTCATCGCGGGTTATTTTTGGATCGCGAAAATCACGAATCCCGGGATTTTCAATTACTGGATTTCCTTCATATTTCGTAAAAGTTTTTCCTTCATCCAGGCTATAAGCAATGGCCTGGGTTTGGTAGTCTTCCCGGCCTTCTTCTTCTCCTTTAGGATCGTGATAGGTAAACATCGCAATTACCGGCGCGGTTTCTCCATCCCCAAAGCCAGATGTGTTTTCAGTATCTACTACCGCGCTTCCTGAGAAAATATAGCCTTGTTCATCGGGCTTCAGTGCTATGGGCTGTTCTTCCCACTTAATCATATCTTTACTGGTAGCGTGACCCCAATGCATAGGGCCCCAGGTATTTCCTTCAGGATAATATTGAAAGAATAAATGGTAAGTTCCGTTAAGGAAAAACATCCCGTTAGGATCGTTCATCCAGTTTTCATTGGGAGTAAAATGAAAAGCCGGTCTAAAGTCGGTATCGTTTTGAGCGGTAACTTCCGGCGTTTCCTCATTAGTCTCTTTAATGTTATCCTTACACGAAAACATCAGCATCGCGCTTAACAGACAGGAAGAAAGAAATATAAATTTATTTTTCATAATAGATTATTTTATTGTTGAAAAGCTTGATTGTTAGTACTCGGGGGATAATTCTTCACCTAATTCCTCGAGAGTTTTTCCTTTGGTTTCGGGCATCATAAAAATCACAAAGATTAGCTGTAGCACCATCATAAAGGCAAAAAATGCAAATACGTAACCGGGACCTATCGTAGCAAAAAGCACAGGTACTAAAGACGGTACGATTGCCGCCAGGACCCAATGTGTAGAAGAACCAAATGCCTGGCCCGAGGCTCTTAAGTGGTTCGGGAATATTTCAGAAATAAATACCCAAATTACCGCTCCCTGTCCTATGGCGTGCGCCGCGATAAACAGGAATAGAAAAATAGGCACCCAAAGTCCGCCCCAATTTAGAAAGAATGCTGCAGCTACCAGGGATAAGGAGATGATATAGCCTATAGAGCCCGCAAACATAAGTTTTTTCCTCCCTACTTTATCGATTAGAAAAACTCCAAGAAGGGTGAAAAGTAGATTTACCACGCCTATTCCAATACTACTTAATAAGGCTGTGTTGGCTTCTAAGCCGGCC
This sequence comes from Salegentibacter agarivorans, assembly GCF_900113135.1. Classification (GTDB taxonomy): domain Bacteria; phylum Bacteroidota; class Bacteroidia; order Flavobacteriales; family Flavobacteriaceae; genus Salegentibacter; species Salegentibacter agarivorans. Next base: position 45,685 of record NZ_FOOH01000027.1, read on the forward strand.
GATTCAAAAATCCGCGGAGCGTAATAGAGAAAAGCATTTATACCGGAAAGCTGATTAAAAAACGCAACCAGGAACGCCAGGATTAATGGAAAGCGATACTTTTTCATAAAAATATTCTCGCCGGTAATCTGACTTTCAGATTGCTTTTTAATTTCTATCATTCTTTTTTCCAGATCGGCCTCTGGATTAATATCCTGAAGTATTTTAGCTGCCTCTTCGTTTCTGGATTTAGAGATAAGCCAACGCGGACTTCTGGGAATAAATACCACAAAAAGGATATAAATAAATGCAGGAATCGCTTCTACACCTACCATCCATCGCCAGGGTTGAGCTCCGGTGTCACGAAGTAAATAATTAGAAAGGTAAGCGATTAAAATCCCTAAAACGATATTGAATTGATAAAGGGATACTAGCCTACCTCTATCTTTAGGCGGTGCGATCTCGGAAACATAAGTAGGTGCGGCAATTGTTGAAGCACCAACGCCTAATCCTCCCAGAAACCGGAAAATAGCAAAGGTAATAGGATCATTAGCGAAGGCTGAACCCAGGGCCGAAAGGAGATATAGTACTCCTATTATTATAAGGGTATTTTTTCTTCCGAACTTATTTGTGGGGATTCCTCCAAAAATAGCACCCACTACAGTTCCCCAAAGCGCCATCGCCATAACGATAGAGCCGTGAAAAGCATCTGAGGTTCCCCATAATTCCTGTAGCTGTTTATCGGCTCCGGAAATAACTACGGTGTCAAATCCGAAAAGAAAACCTGCTAATGCAGCACTAATTGACCAGGCAAAAATTTTACTCATATCGTAATTTCTAAGTGAGAAACTAAGCTATGTTTAAAACTCCTGCCTGTATTTTAGGAATCCTTAAAATGATTACAAAAATGTTAATTAAATCGAAATAAATTGTAAAGTACTTTATATACAGGGCCTTACAGGAATTCATAAAAATTTACGAAACCGTTATAGTTTAACATATGATACAAAAAGTTTAATTTTGATACCTAAATAAAAATACTATTCGAAATCGATATAGTTTATTCAAGCTAGTTTCTGAACTTTTTTGGAGTAGTTCCATATTTATTCTTAAAGGAGGTGGAAAAATAGCCCGGAGAAGCATAACCTACTTCATAGGCAATTTCAGAGATATTTAAATTAGTTTCCTGTAGAAGACTCTTAGCTTTACTCAATCTTTGTGAATTTATATAATCGCTTATGCTAATTCCCATTATCGCTTTTACCTTTCGATAAAGTTGCACCCGCGAGATTCCCATTTGTTGCGCTAAATCTTCTACATTAAAATTAGCGTGCTTTAAATTCTTTTCAATAATTTGATTCAGATCTTTAAGAAAGTTCTGTTCAGAATCTTCAAATTTATTGTCTTTTACCTGATCTATCTTGTTGGTATAATAATACCGCAATTTTTCCCTGTTAAACAACGCTGAACGTAATGATTCCTTTAAAATTTCAAAATTAAAGGGTTTGGTGATATAAGAGTCGGCTCCCGCTTTCAAGGCCTTTATGCGAGATTCTTCATCGCCTAATGCTGTAAGAATCAAAGTTGGAATGTGGGAAGTTCGCAAATCCCTCTTAAGTTCCTGGCAGATCTCAAAACCGCTTTTTTCTGGAAGGTTGATATCACAAATAATTACATCCGGAATAATTTCCAATGCTTTTTCAATAGCGTCTGTTCCATCAGAAAGTTCTACCCGGTAATCTCCCAGCAATCTTTTCTTCAAGAGATAAGATAGATCTTCATTATCTTCAATAATTAAAATAGTTTCAGCATTTCCATTTAAGGACTGCGAAAGCTCTTCCGGAATAAAAGTACTTTTTAATGCCTTTTCTGACTCTTCTTTCTTAATTTCTGAAGTATCTTCTGAAAATTCATATTCAGAAAGATGATTTTTACCCTTTAATAATTCAATTTTAAATTCCGCACCCTGATGCGATGAAACCGAAATATTACCTTTATGTAGTTCAACAAATTGTCGGGTAATATAAAGTCCGAGACCGGAACTGGGTTTGGTGTTATTACCGGCCTGTCTAAATGGATCAAATATTTTTTGAAAATCTTCTTTTGGAATTCCTATCCCAGAATCTTTAAAACGCACTTCAACTTTATCTTCGCCTCTCTCTTCTACCTTAATACTAATCTGTCCATTTTTAGGAGTGAATTTAAAAGCGTTGGAAAGCATATTAAAAAACACCTTGTCCATCATATCTCTATCCATATAAATCATAATCTCCTTATTGTTGGTCTCCAGACGAAGATCAATAGACTTTCTTAGCGCTTCGGTTTCAAAATCTTCATATATATTACTTATAAATTCGTATAAATTAGTTTTTAATGGCTTAAGCCTAAAGCTCCCGCTTTCCAGTTTTCTAAAATCTAGAAGTTCATTGATAAGCCTAAGCAACCTACCCGAATTTTTGCTTATAAGGTTAGTTTCATAAGCAAAATCTTTAAGCTGTTTATAAGGATTTTGTGATATACTTTCTATCGCGCTGGTAATTAATGTTAGCGGAGTTTTAAATTCGTGAGAAAGAGCTGTAAAGAAATTGATCTTTACTTCATTTGAGACCTTTAATTGTTCTGCAAATTTTTCTATTTGATTGCGTTGGGTAATTATTTTCTCATTGTTTAGTTCCAGTCTGCGTTTTCGCTTCCTTAACTTAAATACCAAATAAACTGCCCAAAATCCAAGCAATAAGAGTAAAACAATTAGGCCAACCATAATTTTTAAAAGGTTGAACTGTGAGTTATAAGTAGCTACCTGTTCTGTGATTATTCTTTGTTGCTGTTCGATATCATTTTGCTGCTGGTTCATTTTATTGAACTGATTCTGCATGATTTCCACATTCACCTTATCTATAACTACAGTACTCAGAATATTATTTTTGTCAATCTGGTCTCCCTCAAGTAGTTTAACAGCAAGCTTAATGGCTTCAGCACCACCAGTGGGGTAAAGCACGGTAGCTGCGAGAACATCTTCTTTTACAAGTTGTATTCCTCCGCTAGGGCCAAAAAGCCCGTCTACTCCAATTATTTGGATGCTATCTTCAAGATTTTTGCTACGTGCCACTTCCCAGGCACCCATTGCCATACGGTCGTTATGCGCAAAAATATAATCTATACTTCCCACTGAATCTAAAATAGATTTCAAATTATCACCTACTGAAGTTTTTTCCCAATCCCCTGCAATGGACGCCACAATATCCACGTTCTCCTGATTGGTCACGACTTCATTAAATCCCTGGCTACGTTCAAAAGCCGGGGAAGAAGTTTGAAGTCCGGTTATTTCAATCAGCTCTAAGTTTTGATTAGGCTTTGAATTGGAAACAATATAATTTGCTGCATTTTTACCTATTTCAACATTATTTGCTCCCACATATGCGGTATAGTTGCTTCCTTCAATTTTACGGTCTATCACTATGGTTGGAATCCCGGCATTCATGGCTTTTTCTATTACCGGGGTGATAGGAACCGATTGAATGGGAGAGACGATTAAAACATCTACTTCAGTAGAAATAAACTCTTCTATTTGCTTAATTTGTCTTGAGACATCATTTTGAGCATCTTTAATGTGAAGTTTATAACCGGGGTGCATAGAAGCTTCTACCTCCATCGCTCTGTTCATTTCTTTCCGCCAATTATCGGTAGTCATTGCCTGTACAAAACCAATCTGGAATTCATCCTGCTCTGGTTCGTCAGTACAGGAACCAAAAAACAAGAATCCGGCAATAACCAACACCAAACCTAAAAACCTCATAAACAAAATATTGAATGGAAAAATTCCTCTAAAAAACCCGGGAAATTAATTAATGAAAGATAGAAAATGAATTTGGATAAATAAAAACCGCTTTTAAGACTTGTAAATTTCATTCAATTTTAAATGAACGTAAATTTTACATTTATTATCTTTGAATTCTAAAAAGCAATTGCAATTGAAACCAGTAGAGAATAATCATACTATTCCAGAAGATTTTAGGAATTTTAAAACCGAAGTAAAAGTCGCCTCCCCTGGGAGAATTAATTTAATTGGCGAACATACCGATTATAACCAGGGCTTTGTTATGCCCTCGGCCATAGACAAGAAAATCTATTTTAAATTCAGGAAAAATAATAATGATAATCTATGCCGAATTTATAGTGAAACCTTTGAAACCTATGTAGAATTTAACCTGGATAAAATTTTAAAAAGTAAAAATTCCTGGGAGAATTATTTGCTTGGTGTAATTGATGAAATTCAGAAACTGGGGAAAACTCTTAAAGGTTTTGACTGTATTTTAAAGAGCGAATTACCCATTGGTGCAGGGATTAGCTCTTCAGCAGCGTTAGAATGTGGTTTTGCAGGCGGTTTAAATTCATTATTCAGTTTAAACCTGCCGCAAATGGAAATTGTAAAACTTTCCCAACGGGCAGAAAATAATTTTGTGGGCAGTAACTGCGGAATTATGGACCAATTTGCTTCAGTAATGAGCAAAAAGAATCATTTTATCAAACTGGATTGCGAATCTTTGGAAGCAGAATTTATTCCGGCAGAAATCAAGAATTGTAAATTGCTACTTTTAAATACCAATGTGTCCCATAACCTGGCCGATAGCGAATACAATTCCCGCCGGCAGCAATGTGAAAATGCAGTGCAGATTATTCAGCAAAAATATCCGAAAGTAAAAGCTTTAAGGCACGTAAGTTTTGAAATGCTAGAAGAATTTAAAGAAAAAATTGGTCCTGTAAGTTTAAAACGCTGCCGCTACGTACTGAAAGAAAATGCACGTGTTATGAAAACCGAGAAAGCGTTAAGTAGCGGAAACTTAAAAGAGTTGGGGAAATTAATGTATGCTTCCCACCGCGGTTTGCAACATCAATATGAAGTAAGCTGCCCCGAGCTGGATTTTCTGGTTGATTTTTCTGAAGATAAAAGTTTTATTTACGGCTCCCGAATGATGGGCGGTGGTTTTGGCGGGTGTACCATAAATTTAATTGAAAGTGATAAAATTGATGAATATATCACCGAAGTAACAAAAGCTTACCAGGAGAAATTTAATATTACTCCAACGCCAATAACGGTGGTACCTGATGAAGGGACCCAAATTACTAAAGTTTAAATAGCGAAAAATGAACACAGAACTAAACAAGCACCCGCATAGAAGATATAATATTTTAACCGGGGAATGGATTTTGGTATCACCCCACCGAACCAAGCGCCCCTGGCAGGGAAAAACCGAAAAAAATAACCAGGAAAAACGGGAAAGTTACGATGCATCCTGCTATTTATGTCCTGGAAATTCAAGAATGGGTGGAGAAACCAATCCCGATTATAAAGGTGTTCATTCTTTTGAAAATGATTTTCCCGCACTTCTCCCCAGCGGCCCCACTGATGATTTTGAAAACGGACTTTTAAAAGCAGAAAGTGAAACCGGAATTTGCAAAGTGGTATGCTTTTCTCCAGATCACTCCCTCACTCTCCCATTAATGGAGGTAGAAGATATCACAAAAGTGGTGGGCTTATGGAAGAAAGAATTTGAAGAACTGGGTAGCAAAGAGAATATAAATTATGTTCAAATCTTTGAAAATAAAGGCGCCATGATGGGTTGCAGCAATCCGCATCCTCACGGCCAAATTTGGTCTCAAAGATCTATTCCTACAGAAATTTTAAAGAAATCGCAACATTTTAAAGATTACTGGAATAAAAATAAGAGCAGTTTATTGGGCGATTATTTAAAGCAAGAACTGGAATTAAATGAGCGTATTTTAGCAAAAAATGAACATTTTGTTGTGCTTATTCCATACTGGGCAGTTTGGCCCTACGAGGCGATGATTATTCCCAAAAAACAACATCAACATATTGGGCAGTTGAATGCTGAAGAAGAAAAAGCTTTTGCTGAAATTATTAAAAAGCTCACTATAAAATACGATAACCTTTTTGAAACTTCTTTTCCTTATTCTTCAGGAATTCATCAGGCTCCAACTGATGGTAAAGAGTATCCGGAATGGCATTTTCATATGAGTTTTTATCCTCCACTATTAAGATCGGCTACGGTTAAGAAATTCATGGTAGGTTACGAAATGTTTGCCGGCCCACAAAGAGATATTACCGCAGAACAGGCAGCTCATAATTTACAGGAACTCCCTGATGTTCATTATTTAGAGCGGTAGACAATTATGGGTTTGATTTTCATTTACTGATAAACAATTTATTCTTGTTCACCTGAATTAAATTACCGGTAAATCTAAGCTATAATCAAGTAGGGTGAAGATAATAAATATTTGAGCATTTATTATCTTCATCCCTCTTCCAGAACCGTGCATACGGGTCTCGTACACGGCTCATGTTAAATCTTATTCAGTACTGTTTGATAGTACTGATGCAAAGTGTTCCCTTCAACTGTGTCCATTGCGTACAACCCTAATTCTGAGAAGTACTTATTTGGCAGGGCATAGTGTATTAAATTGGTGGAGGAGTTTCTCCATCGGGTTACCGATATCTTCAGAAAATTCCCCTTATAACCCATACGCCTTAGTTGTCGGTGAAGAGGTTTCCAGCTTTTCCAGCTTTTCATCACCATCATTCGTAACCTTCTCCTGATCCAGCT
>NZ_FOOH01000017.1 GCF_900113135.1 Salegentibacter agarivorans
AAAAGCTGGAAACCTCTTCACCGACAACTAAGGCGTATGGGCTATAAGGGGAATTTTCTTAAGATATCGGTAACCCGATGGAGAAACTCCTCCACCAATTTAATACACTATGCCCTGCCCAATAAGTACTTCTCAGAATTAGGGTTGTACGCAATGGACACAGTTGAAGGGAACACTTTGCATCAGTACTATCAAACAGTACTGAATAAGATTTAACATGAGCCGTGTACGAGACCCGTATGCACGGTTCTGGAAGAGGGATGAAGATAATAAATGCTCAAATATTTATTATCTTCACCCTACTTGATTATTTGGGTAACACAGAGGTAACACAAAAAGGCAAATTTTAGCCAAATATTAATTTTTAACGGATCAAGCCTAATTGTTGTGTTTAAGCAAAAATTGTGGTTAATCTATATAAGAAGAATTCAACATTTTTCACTCCTCTAAACTGAGCCCTAAAGGCTTTTATCTTTGCATTAAAGGATTCTGCTGAAGCATTCGTACTTCTATTGATAAAGTAATTGAGAATAGACCTGTAATTAAGGGTGATGGTGTTGGCTATGGTATTAAAAGCCTTAAACCCGTATCCTCTACATCCTTGTACCAGTGAGCTAGTTTTGTATAAGCCCCTTCTTTTGATTTCGCATGGTTAAATATATTTCTAAGCCTTTGTGTAAGCTTAAAGGCCAACTTTATATCCGCGTATTGCTCGAAGAGTATTTTGCTGCGCTCGTGCTGGTTCTCTGTCCAATTCGAAGGTGCTTTATAGAGCAGGTATCGGCTGCGGGCCAATAATTGTTTTCTGGTATCTCCATTAGCAAAGGTTTCTGGACTAAAACTTTTCTGTTTTAACCTGGCTTGTTTAATTTGTTCGTTCTCCAGATCTATAGCTTCCCATCGGTGCTTGATCCTAATATCCTGCAGGGCTTCAAAGGTGAGTTTCTGCACATGGAAGCGGTCGGTGACCTGTACGGCCTTAGGGAAGCATTTCCTGGCAATGGTTTTCATAGAATTGGCCATATCTAAGGTGATTTCCTTGACTCGTGCTCATTTTGAAGCGGGTATTTTAAGCAGTTGTTCTATAATGGGTTCTACCTTTGTTCCTGAGAAAATTGCTACGATACTGCCCTTTTTACCCTTAGCTTTTTTATTGGTAATAATGGTATAGAGCTCCCCTTTGGAGAGTGCTGTCTCATCTATAGAGAGCTTTGAGCTGATATTCTCGGGGAAGATGAGCCATTCTTTGGAATGTGGTTTTTGATCCCACTCTTTAAAATCACTTAAATAATCTTTGTACTGGCGCTGGAGCTTCTTTCCATTTACCCCGTAAAATCCACCGATGGTATGACAGTCGGAGGCTTTAGTACTGACTAAGTACTTTTAAAAAAGCAGCGAACTCGACGGTCATACGGGTTCCCTGTGCTACTAAGTTCCAGTCACGCTGAATAACCTGTTTGCTTTGTTTATTGAGCCAGCGACGGCGTTTTATATGCAGGAAAACCTTTTTACCACGCACAGGAAAATCCTGAATTGTTATTTCTTTATGGAACCCGTGTGCTATGACCAGGTTGGAAGAAAACTCTTTAGGAATTTCCGGCTTCTCTTCAAAATGCAGGTGTAGTATATCTCCTTCTGTTTGATGTCCGGTAAGATCAAAATGGGTGATTAATAATTCTGGTAATAATATCTTGAGTAGGTCTATATATGGATCCAATGCTTTCTGTTTAGAAAACAAAAATCAAAATAATATTTCAATTCACACACAACTTTTGAGAATGATCCTTTTTAACATAAATTCTGATTTTAAATTATATCCGACTTATTTATCTAAATTTTTGAATCAGCCTAATTTTTTAAAACTGATATTTTATTTAGATAGGATTATTAAGAAATTGGGTCTCTTATAAAATTCAGCAACTTAAATATTATTTTTTAGGTATTCAGACGGGGTTAAACCCGTACTTTTTTTAAAAATCCTATTATAATAAGATAAACTGTTAAACCCAGATGCAAAACAAGATTTGGAAATTGAATAGTTGCTATGTACTTCTTTTAATAATTTACAGGAATAATTTATTCGTAGCTCGTTAAGATAGGTGATAAAAGATTTTCCGGTATGTTGCTTAAAAAATCTGCAAAATGCTGTTTTATTCATACCCGCTATGCCTGCAATTTTTTCAAGACTAATATCTTCTTTAAAATTCAACATTAAAAACTCCATGACCTCGCTTAAACGTTGATCTGATACCTGATGATGATTTAACCAGTTTACACTTCCTAAATAAGTGTTGTTAGAATGAACAGAAAGCGAATAAAAAACCTGAAGTATGTTTATTGCTTGTAATGGCACCGGCAGCTCTCGCAATTGAAAAAGTAGATTTTCAATTTTATTCTTTTTAAAACTGTGAAAAGTGGCCCCTCTTTCGCTTAAGTTATGAATAAGTCTTATATATTGAAATTCCTCTTTGCTACTTTCAATGGCCTCAAAAAATAACTGATTTAAATGAAGGACATAGGCTTCAGAAAAATTTTTAGAAGAGCTTTGGAACATATGTGGAATATTTTTTCCTATTAAAAATAGGTTTCCTTCTTCAAAGGTCCCAATAAAATCTCCTGCAAAAAGGGTTCCTTTTCCCTGTTTTATATATACCAGTTCAATTTCGGGATGATAATGCCATAAGCGTAGAAACTGCCGCTCTTTATGATGGCTAAATTCGAAGTTGCTTTTTAAATTTTTATGAAGAAAATGAAGTTTCATTTTTTTTTTAAAGTTTAAGAAAAAACTATACGGTAATTTTCAAATTTATTAAATAATTGCTTCAAATGAGCAAATATTGTACAATAGAATGCAAATTAATGTGAAAGAAATGAGCTGGAAGAAGTATAATTTTGGTAGAGTATTTCTTTGAATTTAATGAAAAGCTGCTTGTAGCTTCAATAGAAGTGAATTAACCCTTATCAAGCCCTGGACTCTTTTTAAAAGGAAGATTTCTTCAAGATTCTGGTCTTTAGGTCTTTAGTGGTGAGGTGATGTTGATTAATTATAGCTTATAAATTTGGAGCAATACGAGTGTCTGTGTTATTATTTAAAATTTATTATGAATAGAATTTTATCATTGTTTTTGTTTTTTACCTCTGTAGGCCTTACTGCCCAGGAGAGGGAGGGGAACATTGTAGAGTATTTTGGAAAAGAAAAGGTGGAAGATGTGCACGAAGGAAAAGTGCTGCACGTTTTTACCGAAGCCCTTATTTATAAAAAACAACAACTTCCAAAGGACACCGAGGCAGTAGAATATGATCCTCTTTTCGCGAAATTTATAGGTAAAGCTAAAAGCGGAATAAAAAAGGGGAAGTCAGCCGGTAAAAATTATCGCGGACAAGCCATAAGCTGGGAAGAAATAGAAGTAAATGAAAATAATGAATTTCAGGATCCCGGTTTGAGAGATGGATATTTGTATCTTGAGTACGATGCTGCTGCAGAAGAAATAGTCTTATTAGACGCATCGGGTCATACCAGTGTGTTGATTAATGGTTTTCCTCACGAAGGGGATTATTATGATTTTGGTTGGAATCTAATTCCTCTTAAATTAAAGAAAGGAAAGAATGAGTTTATTCTTTCTTCCGGTCGTTTTTCCCGAATGCGTGCAAGGCTTATAAAGCCAAAAAAGGAGCTTCAATTTACGCAGCGCGATATGACTTTGCCCGAAATCTTAATAGAGCAAAAAGAAAATTTCCCTGCAGCAATTAGAATAGCAAATGCAAGCGAGCAAAATATAGAAAATCTAAAATTAGTAGCCCGTGTAGCCAATGCTGTTGCTGAAACGGCTATAACAGAAATACCAGCTTTATATGTTAGAAAAGTACCTTTTGAAATTCCTTTTGCAGAAAATTATAAAGATAAAAAAGAGGTAGAGGTTGTACTGGAGATGCTTGATTCTAATGGTAAAAAGTTAGATACTGATACTTTATTGCTTCCGGTAAAATCAAAGTACGAGCACCATAAAAAAACCTTTGTGAGCGACATTGATGGTAGTGTACAATATTATAGTATGGCACCTTCTTTAGATACTGTTAGTGAAAACCAGGCTATGTTCTTTTCTTTGCACGGAGCTTCGGTAGAAGCTGTTAATCAGGCTAATGCTTATCAGCAAAAAGATTGGGGGCATATTGTTGCGCCTACCAATAGACGACCGTTTGGTTTTGCCTGGGAAGATTGGGGACGTTTAGATGCTCTTGAAGTTCTTGCTCATTCAGAAAATGAATGGAAAACCGATGCTGCACACACTTATTTGACCGGTCACTCTATGGGAGGTCACGGTACCTGGTATTTAGGCGCAACTTACCCCGATAAATTTGCGGCCATTGCGCCTGCAGCCGGCTATCCTGATTTACTGTTGTATCGTGAAAGCTTTAAACGGCGAATTACCGATAATCCTGAGCTGCTTCAGGAAAGGTTTAAAATGGGGGTAGAGGAATTTAATAAAAGAACTGCCGTTCAATTAAATTCAAAAAAAGAGGAAGACCTAAGTGCAATAATTAAAAGGGCCGGTAACACCAGCCGTACTTTAAAATTAATAGAGAATTATCTAAACTTTGGTATCTATGTGCTGCACGGCGAGGTAGATTCAGTTGTTCCAACATTTATAGCGAGAGATATGCGCGAGCGTTTGGGTACTTTTCATAACGATTTTGTTTATTATGAATATCCCAAGGGTACTCATTGGTATGGTAATCACAGTATGGATTGGCCGTTAATATTTGACTTTTTTAAGGCGCACGATAAAAAAACCGACGAGAACCAAAATGATTTTTCATTTAAATCGGCTTCCCCTGGGGTTTCAGAAAAAGCACATTACATAAATATCCTTCAGCAAGAGCGTCCTTTTGAAATTAGTGATATAGCGGTAGAAAAGGATAGTATTTTACTCCAGATTTCTACGGAAAACGTAAAAACTATTCAAGTTGACTTTTCAGAGTTTTCTGTAAAACCAGATTCTATAGCTATAGATGAGGTTCGCATTGCCGTAAATAAAGAGCTGGAGTCTTTGGTGATGAAAAAAATGAAATCTTATTGGGAAGTGAGTAAAAAGCCTGGATACCAGGAAAAAGGCCCGCATAGGTATGGCGGCTTTAAAGATGCCTTTAAAAATAAACCTGTTTTGGTTTATGCAACCCAGGGAAGTGACAGGGAAAACAAATGGTATTATCATCGTGCAAAATTTGATGCCGAGAAATTTTATTACCGTGCCAATGGAGACCTAACCCTGGTAGCCGATGCAGAGTTCAATCCGGAAAATTACCCAGATCAAAATATAATCTTATACGGAAACAGCGATAATCATGCAAGTTGGAAAACTTTGCTCAAAGATTCCCCTATTAAGGTTTCTAAAGGGAAAATGACTGTTGATACGAAAACTTTGAAAGGAAATAATCTAGGAGCGTATTTTATTTACCCTAGAAAAGATAGTGATTTTGCAAGTGTTGGGGTAATTACCGCTACCGGAGAAAAAGGAATGGAAGCTGCCTGGGGCAACGATTATTTGTTAAACGGTACGTTTTATCCGGACTTTATGATTTTTAAAGACACGATGATACATGAAGGGGTTCAGGGAATAGAAGCTGCCGGCTTTTTTGATAATTCCTGGAATATTGAAGAATACGATGTGATATGGAAAGAGTAAACTACCTGAAAGATAGATAAACAACACAAAAGCTAAAAATTTGAATAAAATTTTAAAAATAAGCGAACAGGATAACGTTGGTGTGGCCTTGTGCAATTTAATGGCGGGTGAAATTATAGAACTTTCGGGAACACAAATAGAGGTATCCCAAAATATAGCGATTAAACATAAAATTGCCCTGCAGCATTTTAGTCCCGGTGATATTATTATAATGTATGGCGTCCCTGTAGGGGAAGTGGTGTTGTCCATTGGTTGTGGGGATGCTTTGACTACTGAAAATATAAAACATCGTGCTGCCGATTATAAATATGAGGACAGAACTTACAATTATAATTCGCCAGATATTACCTCTCTTCAGAACAAAACTTTTATGGGGTATCATAGAGAGGATGGCCAGGTTGGTACTGCTAATTACTGGCTATTTGTGCCCCTGGTTTTTTGTCAAAACAGGAATTTAAAAGTTTTAAAAGAAGCCTTTGAAACCGAGTTGGGTTATAAGCAGGAGAATCCATATAAATTACAATTGAGGCAAATGCTCTCTGGAGACTCTGATGCAGCAGCTAGTTCTGAAGTCATTAATGAACAGGTCTTTAAAAATATTGACGGGATTAGATTCCTGGCTCATGAAGGTGGTTGTGGTGGTACACGGGATGATGCTCAGGCATTGGTGAATTTACTTGCGGGATATATTAAAAACCCCAATGTAGCAGGTGCAACGGTATTGAGCTTAGGTTGCCAACACGCCCAAATGAGTTTGCTGGAAGAAGCACTGGCTAAATTGAACCCGCAGAAACCGGTTCTTTATTTTGAACAACAGCAGTTTTCTTCGGAAAAAGATATGCTACAGAAAATAGTTTCCAAAACCTATCCCGAGCTGGAAAAAGCTAACAGCATAGAAAGAAAACCTGCAGGTTTGGATAAACTCAATATCGGTTTAGAATGTGGCGGATCTGATGGATTTTCGGGCATTACCGCCAATCCATTAATTGGCTATATAGCCGATAAAATTACTGCGGTAGGTGGCCGTGCAATGCTCTCTGAGTTTCCGGAGCTATGCGGGGTAGAGCAAGATTTAATAAATCGTTGCGAAACCGAAGAAATGGCAGATAAGTTTATAAAATTAATGGAGACTTATAACGCCGAGGCAAAAAAAGTAGGTTCCGGCTTTGATATGAACCCTTCCCCGGGCAATATAAAAGATGGCTTAATAACCGATGCAATTAAATCGGCAGGTGCAGCGACCAAGGCGGGTAGGGCACCAATAAGCGGAATACTTGATTATACAGAATATCCCGTAAAAAGTGGCTTACATTTGCTATGTACTCCCGGAAATGATGTAGAATCTACCACCGGATTGGCCGGTTCTGGAGCAAACTTAATCCTATTTTCAACTGGGTTGGGAACACCAACAGGGAACCCGGTTTGCCCGGTCATTAAAATATCATCAAATTCTGAATTGCCAAAGAGGATGACGGACATTATAGATTTTGATGCCGGTAAGTTAATTTCAGAAGAGGCAGATCTAGAAAATTTATCAGAAGATCTCTTAAATCTAATTGTTGAAATAGCAAGTGGAAAAACAGCAACCTGTGCGCAAAAATTGGGACAGGACGATTTTATTCCGTGGAAAAGAGGGGTTTCACTATAAAATTTAATCAACTTATGAAAAAGCCAATTTTATTTATTTTAATGCTGATTCATTTTGTGGTTTTTGCACAGGGGGATGAGGATTATATTCCGGCAAAAGAAAATTTAGAAGCGCGAGAATGGTTCCAGCATGCCAAATTTGGAATGTTTATCCATTGGGGAGTATATAGTGTTCTGGGAGATGGAGAATGGGTGATGAATAATCAGAATATCTCTAAAGAAAATTATGAGAAATTGCCTGGTTTTTTCAATCCTATAAATTTCGATGCCACAGAATGGGTGAAGATGGCTAAGAATTCAGGTGTGAAATATATTACAGTGACCACACGTCATCACGATGGCTTTTCTATGTTTAACACCGAGGCTTCATCTTATAATATTGTAGATGCTACGCCATTTGGCCGGGATGTGATAAAAGAGCTTGCTGAAGCCTGTAGAGCAAACGATATTAAACTGTTTTTCTACTATTCCCTGTTAGACTGGTACCATAAAGATTATTACCCACTGGGAAGAACAGGCAATGGAATTGCGGATAAAAATACCACTGGTAACTGGAAAGATTACATAGCATTTATGAAACAGCAATTAACCGAGTTACTTACAAATTATGGTGAAATTGGAGGTATTTGGTTTGATGGGCATTGGGATAAGAAAAATACCAATTGGCATTATGATGAAATCTATGAATTGATCCATGAGCTTCAACCACAAGCTTTAATAGGAAACAATCATCATATAGCACCAATAATGGGAGAAGATTTCCAAATGTTTGAAAGGGATTTGCCTGGTTATAATACCACAGGTTTTGGAACAGCCAAAGAAAATATAGGAGAACTACCTAAGGAAATTTGTGAAACAATTAATGGTTCCTGGGGGTTTAATCTGCAGGATTCTAAGCATAAATCTCAAAAAGAACTAGTTCGTTATTTAATTAAATCTGCAGGATTTGGTAGTAATTTGCTGCTTAACGTTGGGCCTATGCCCAATGGCGAAATTCAAAAAGAACATCAGGAATCGTTTCTGGAAATTGGAGATTGGCTGGAAACCTATGGAGAGGCAATTTATGGAACCAGGCAGGGGCCGTTAGCACCCAGGGAGAATATGGTGTCTACCCTTAAAGATAATGAAGTGTTTTTATGGCTTTTGGGCGATAATGATACGTATTTTATTGAAGACTTTTTTCCCAAAACAAAAACAATGGTTCATTGGAAGGATGGATCCACAATAAATTTTCAAAAGACAAAATTCGGAACTTTTATAGAAATCCCGGAGGCTAAGAAAAATGGCATAGCAACATTGGTGAGTTATAAAATAGAAAAAGATTAAGTAAAATAATATGGGTCATAAGTTAAAAGGAAAGTCGAGCGTGATTACAGGTGGAGGAAGCGGTATAGGCAAAGCAATTTCAATGGAATTTGCGAGTGCCGGTGCCAATGTTTTTATTTTGGATTATAATGAAGAGACAGCAAAAAATACGGTAGAAGAAATTACTTTGGCCGGTGGTAAGGCAAGATTTTTTGGTTGTGATGTAACCAAAAAAGAACAGGTTGATAAAATAATGGTTGAGATTGCCGCTGAATCATCAATTGATATTCT
Organism: Salegentibacter agarivorans; assembly: GCF_900113135.1. Taxonomy (GTDB): domain Bacteria; phylum Bacteroidota; class Bacteroidia; order Flavobacteriales; family Flavobacteriaceae; genus Salegentibacter; species Salegentibacter agarivorans. Next base: position 8,928 of record NZ_FOOH01000017.1, read on the forward strand.
GGTAAATAACGCAGGTATTGCCCACGTAGGTAATGTAGAGAATACTAACGAAGAGGATTTAGATAGAATTTATGAGGTTAATATCAAGGGTGTTTTTAACTGTTTAAAATCGGTTATTCCCTATATGAAATCAGCCAGGAAAGGCTGTATTATCAATATGGCGAGTATCGCTTCTGTAGTTGGAATTCAGGATCGTTTTGCCTATTCCATGTCTAAAGGTGCTGTACTTACCATGACTTACTCTATAGCAAAAGATTATATAGATTATGGTATACGCTGTAATAGTATTGCGCCCGCCAGGGTACATACCCCGTTTGTAGATGGTTTTATTACTAAAAACTACCCTGGGCAAGAACAAGAGATGTTTGAAAAACTCTCCAAAACTCAACCTATAGGCCGTATGGGAAGTACTAAAGAAGTGGCAAATCTTGCCCTTTACCTGGCTTCAGATGATGCAGCATTTACAACAGGAACCAACTTTCCAATAGACGGAGGTTTTATAAAATTACAAGGATAATATATTGTAGATATGAAAAAAGTATTAATAGCTCTTAGTATTTTAATCGGCTTGCAGGGATATACACAATCTCCCGAAGAAAAAGCTATAAATGAGCATGGCTATCCAGAATGGTTTAAGGAAGCAAAACTCGGTATTTTTATTCATTGGGGCTTGTATTCAGTACCGGCTTATGGGGGTAAAGAGTCTTATGCCGAATGGTTCTTGAGAGGAATGCAAACCAATGATAGTTTACGTAACGCTTTTGTAGATGAGCATTACGGAACTAACTTCACTTATAAAGATTTTGCAGGTGAGTTTAAAGCAGAACTCTTTGATCCCCAAGAATGGGCTGAAATTTTTAAAGAAGCCGGTGCTAAATATGTGGTGTTGGTTTCTAAACATCACGATGGCTATACCCTATGGCCAAGTAAATTTAACCGAAACTGGAATAGTGTCGATACCGGCCCAAAACGTGATATTGTAGGAGAATTAACAGAAGCCGTTAGGGACGAGGACCTTAAAATGGGGTTATATTACTCTCTAGCCGAATGGAACCACCCTTTACACCGCTGGTATACAGATCCGCACGATAGTATTGGACGATATGTTGAAGAATATATGGTGCCGCAGTTTAAAGAATTGGTAAAGGAATATAAACCTACATTGATTTTTTCTGATGGTGAATGGTACAATACAGCCGAGCAATGGCAAGCTCCACAGCTTATAAATTGGTATTATGAAACAGTAGGAAAAGATGCCATAGTGAATAATCGTTGGGGCCATGGCCTTGATGTTGGTTTTTTAACCCCGGAATATAGTTCAGGAATTGTAGAAACCGAAAGACCCTGGGCAGAGGTAAGAGGAATTGGCCGTAGTTTTGGCTTAAACCGAAGTGAAAATTTAGAAGCCTACGGAACCGGAAAAGAACTCATTGAACGGTTTGTGCAAACCGTTGCCAATGGTGGTGGAATGATCTTGAATGTTGGCCCAAGGGCCGATGGGCAAATTCCTATGATTCAACAGGAACGTTTAAAACAGTTGGGAACCTGGTTGGATATTAATGGAGAAGCTATTTATGGTGCTGAAGCCCATACAATAACCGGAGAAGAAAAAGAAGTTAGTTTACAAAAAGTAGATAGTGTAATTAACTTTAACTGGGTAAGAAATTCACCTTTAAAAGGAATACGTGAAGACGATTTTCAGGCAACCTGGGAAGGCTTTATTGTAGCGCCAAAAACAGGGAAATATACTTTTGAAATTGAAGTAGATGATGAGGCTATGGTGCAAATTGATGGCAAAACCATTATTAATAGTAATTATACAGCACCCGATAATGAAGCTGAGGTTATGGGAGCCAATACCGGGACTTCAGATAAAGGCACAATTCGTTTAAAGGCCAACGAGCGCACTCCAATTAAAATTAATTACCGCGAGAAAAAGCAAAACGCCAAGATTAAATTGTTTTGGAGCACGGCTAACACTGAAAAGGAGCTAGTTCCTTCTAAGGCATTTTTTATTGATAAAAATGGGCAGGAAAAAGGTTTACAAGCGCAATTCATTTCTTTAAAAACCTATTTAAGTTATACAAAGAATAACGATGCTTTATATGCTATAAGTTATGAATGGCCAGATGATGAGTTGGCGTTGGAAATAGACAAACCTGCTAAGGGTACAAAAGTTCATTTGTTGGGCTTAGATAGGGAATTACCCTGGACATACAGCAACAATACATTAATTATAGATACATCAGGTATTAAATATGGCGAATTACCCGGTCACGATGCCTGGACTTTTAAAATTCAGTAAAAAATAGATTATGAAATTAATACGATTTGGAGCTCCCGGACAGGAAAAACCGGGAATTGAATTAGAAACAGGAAAAAGAATAGATGTTTCGGCATTTGGAAAAGATTATACCGAAGATTTTTTTGCCGAAAACGGTCTGGAAGATCTTAAAAACTGGCTAGCAGAAAATAAAGATAATTGCCCTGAAATAGATTTACAAGAACGTTTGGGAGCACCGGTTAAACGTCCTTCCAAATTGGTTTGTATTGGTTTAAACTATGCAAAACACGCCGAAGAAAGCGGTATGGAGGTGCCATCAGAGCCCGTTATATTTTTTAAAGCAAGTAGCGCTATTGTAGGGCCTAATGACGATGTAATTATTCCTAAAGACAGCCAAAAGACCGACTGGGAAGTAGAATTGGGGGTTGTAATTGGTAAAAAGGCCAGTTATGTTTCTGAAGAGGAAGCCATGGATTATGTGGCCGGCTATGTTTTGCATAATGATTATAGCGAGCGTGAATTTCAATTAGAGCGTTTAGGGCAATGGGTTAAGGGAAAAAGCTGTGATACGTTTGCACCCTTAGGACCATTTTTGGCTACTAAAGATGAAATTCCAAATCCGCATAACCTTAATTTATGGCTAAAACTAAATGGTGAGATTAAGCAGCAAAGCAACACTTCAGATTTTGTTTTTAACATACCTCAGGTAATTAGCTATGTAAGTCAGTTTATGAGTTTATTGCCTGGAGATATTATTTCTACCGGAACTCCATTTGGGGTAGGTATGGGTTTAAAACCACAGCGCTACCTTAAACCCGGGGATGTAGTAGAATTGGGTATAGAAGGTCTTGGGACTTCTAAACAAGTGGCAAAAGCTTATAGAGAATAGGCAATGAGAATAGATAGCCATCAGCATTTTTGGAAGTTTGGGAAGGAGAAAGATGCCTGGATTCCCGATGAGATGTCGGTAATTAGGAAAGATTTTTTTCCTGAAAACCTAAAGCCTATTCTGGAAAGAAATAAGGTGGATGGTTGTGTGGCGGTGCAAGCTGCTCCCACTGAAAATGAGACCAAATTTTTGCTGAATCTGGCTAAAGAATATGAGTTTATAAAAGGAGTTGTAGGTTGGGTTGATTTTACTGGCGATAATCTTGAGGAACGCCTCGCACATTTTTCAAAAGACCCTAAATTTAAAGGAGTTCGGCATTTATTACAGGCTAAACCGGCTAGTTATATGCTTCAACCCAAATTTTTGAAGGGAATGGAAGTTTTTGGGAATTTCAACCTAACCTACGATCTTTTGGTTTTGGAAAATCAGTTGGCCAATACTATTGAATTGGTTTCTAATTTTCCAAACCAAAAGTTTGTTTTAAATCACCTCGCTAAACCTAATGTTTCAAAGGGAATTTCTAAAAACTGGAAAGAATTAATAACAAAACTGGCAGATAAAAAGAATGTGTCTTGTAAGCTTTCCGGTCTATTAACCGAAACTGAGAGTTTTAATTGGAAACCCGAAGATTTTTATCCTTTTTTTGACTTTGCTTTGGAGGTTTTTGGACCCGATAGATTAATGTTTGGATCTGATTGGCCGGTTTCTTTGGCAGCCGGACAATATTCTGATACTGTTAATATTACTGAGGATTTTCTTAAAACTAGAAACGAAATCGTTTTAGAAAAAATAATGGGGCTTAACGCAATTAATTTTTACCAATTATGATCAAAAAATCATTGCTTTTAATTCTGGTACTCGGGCTTGGATGTTCGGCTCCTAAAGAGAAAAAAGAAGATAAGGAAGAAGTAAACGAACATGTATTATGGTATGCGCAGCCTGCATCAGACTGGATGGAGGCACTGCCCATAGGGAATGGTAGGGTGGGAGCAATGATTTTTGGGAACTCGAAGAATGAGCGAATTCAATTAAATGAAGATTCGCTTTGGCCTGGTGGCCCTGATTGGGGCGATTCAAAAGGAAGCCCGGAAGATTTAGAGGAAATAAGGCAGTTAATTTTAACTGGAAAGACCAGTAAGGCCGATAAAGAAATTATAGATAGGTTTTCGAATAAAGATATTGTGAAATCCCATCAAACTATGGGAGATGTTTATTTGGATTTTGAACATGCCGGAGACATTGAGAATTATAAACGAAGCCTTAGCTTGAATGATGCTTTGGCAGAGGTGAGCTATACTATAGACGGCGAGCAATATCATCGTAAAATTTTTGCAACCGCAGCAGATGATGCCATTATAATTCAATTAAGTACAACGGCAGAAGCAGGATTAAATTTTAGTGTGAACTTAGACCGACCAGAAGATGAAGGGCATAGAACAGTGGAAGTAAGTCACCCTGCCGAGAACCAAATTTCCATGTTAGGTGAAATTACCCAGATGGGTGCCGTAAAAAATTCAAAACCAAAACCATTGGATTATGGGGTTAAATTTGAAACTTTACTCCAGGCTGAAACAGATTCCGGAAAGGTTTATTCAGATGCTTCCGGCTTAAAAATAGAAGGTGCTAAAGAAGTTACCTTGTATTTGGTAGCTAATACTTCCTTTTATACTGAAGATTTTCAGCAGAAAAATAGACTGGCATTAGAGAAGCTTAGTAAAAAAACTGTTGAGGAATTATTAGAATCGCACAAAAAAGATTACCAGGAATTATTTACACGAGTAGACTTTTCCCTTGAAGCAGCAGTTAATGACAGCGTACCTACCAATAAACGACTGGAGGCTTTTAAGAAAGGAAAGGAAGACCGGGCACTAATTACCGACTTGTTCCAGTATGGTAGGTATTTGCTAATCTCTTCTTCCAGGCCCGGCACAAACCCGGCCAATTTACAGGGGTTATGGAACCAAAATATTGCCGCCCCCTGGAATGCCGATTATCACTTAAATGTAAATTTACAAATGAATTACTGGCCAGCAGAAGTCACCAACCTAAGTGAACTTCACGAGCCTTTATTTGACTATACTAAAGGTTTGGTTGAGCGGGGAAAAAACACGGCGAGAGAACAATATGGTTTAGAAGGAGCGGTGCTTCATAATGCTTCAGATCTATGGGGCGCACCTTATATGCAGGCTCGTGAAGCTTATTGGGGCAGTTGGATTCACGGCGGCGGATGGCTTGCACAACACTTTTGGCAACATTACCTATTCACTCAGGATAAAGAGTTTCTTAAAACTACCGCTTATCCCGTTCTAAAGGAGTTTGCTACATTTTATGCCGGCTGGTTGGTTAAAGATGAAAAAACTGGAAGTTTTGTTTCTTTCCCGGAAACTTCTCCCGAAAATTCTTACATCAATGAGCAGGGAGAAAGAGTTGCACTTTCTTATGGTAGTGCTATGGGGCATCAAATAATCGCCGAAGTATTTGATAACACCTTAAAAGCTGCAGAAATTCTAGATATAGAAGATGCTATTTTAGGAGAAATAGAAGAAAAAAGAAACAAATTAACCCCAGGGTTAAAATTAGGACCTGACGGTAGGATCTTAGAATGGACTGAGCCTTACGAGGAACCTGAAAAGGGACATAGACACCTTTCACATTTATACGCGCTTCATCCTGGTTCAGGAATTACTGAGGCCGATTCCAATTTATTTGTAGGTGCTCAAAAATCTATTGATTATAGATTAAAACATGGGGGTGCAGGAACCGGTTGGAGTAGGGCCTGGATGATAAACTTTAATGCGCGATTATTTGATGCTGAAGCTGCAAGGGAAAACATTCATAAGTTTTTTGAAATTTCCCTGGCAGATAATTTATTCGATTTACATCCTCCTTTCCAAATTGATGGAAATTTTGGCTATACCGCTGGTATTGCTGAGATGCTATTACAATCTCATGAAGGTTTTCTACGAATATTACCAGCTTTACCGGAGGCCTGGGAGCAAGGACATATTAAAGGTTTAAAAGCAAGAGGTGATATAGGTGTCGATATACATTGGGAACTGGGTAGATTAAAGCAACTTACTTTAAGAACAAACAAAAAACAACAGGTTAAAGTAAAATATGGCCAGGAAGAAATCAAAATTAAACTTCCCAGTAATAATCAAGAAGTAATATTGAATTCAGAATTAAAAATAATCCGTGATTTATGAAAAACCTCTATTTTATATTTTTTTACATTCTATTTATCATTTTTTCGACTTTAAATGCTCAGGAACAAAAACCGAATGTGGTTTTGTTTCTTGTAGATGATATGGGCTGGCAAGATACTTCGGTTCCATTTTGGACAGAAGAAACAGCATTTAATAAACTTTATCATACTCCAAATATGGAACGTCTGGCAAAGAAGGGAACTAAATTCACCCAGGCCTATGCAACTCCTATTTGTTCTCCTTCAAGAGTAAGTATTTTAACAGGAGCCAATGCAGCAAGGCATCGAGTTACAAATTGGACTTTAGATAAAAACGAGTCTAAAGATGCTGCCGATGAACACCTTGAGTTTCCAAGATGGAATATGAATGGAATTTCCAATAACGAAGATATTCCTAATTCTTTTGTGGCAAATACTTTACCTGAGCTTTTAAAAATGAACGGTTACTATACTATTCACGCAGGGAAAGCGCATTTAGGAGCTAAAAATACACCGGGTGAAAATCCTTTAAATTTAGGTTTTGACGTAAATATTACGGGTCACGCCGCCGGGGCACCGGAGAGTTTTTTAGGAACAGAAAATTTTGGGAATGGAAAAGCCGGCAAGTCAGAGTGGGCCGTACCCGGTTTGGAAGAGTATCACGGTAAAGATATTTTTTTAACCGAAGCTATTACGCGTGAAGCATTGCAAAGTTTAGATGAGGTGGTTGGTAAAAAGCCTTTCTTTTTACATATGTCACATTATGCCGTGCACGTACCTATTATGGCTGATGAGCGTTTTTATCAGAAATATCTTGATACAGGTCTGGATAAGACTGAAGCTAAATACGCTTCTATGGTTGAAGGAATGGATAAGAGTTTGGGGGATATTATGGATTATCTGGAAGAAAATAATTTAGAAGAAAATACGATTATTCTTTTTATGTCAGACAATGGCGGGTTAAGTGCACATGCTCGTGGAGGAGAACCACATACGCATAATACCCCTTTAAACAGTGGTAAGGGTTCTGCCTATGAAGGAGGAATTAGGGTGCCTATGTTGGTCTACTGGCCTGAAAAAACCAAACCTGCATCCAGTATTGATGATTATGTTATAATTGAAGACTTTTTTCCCAGTATCCTGGAAATGACCAAAAGCCATATACCTGCTTTAAAACAAAAAGTGGATGGCCAAAGTTTTGTGTCATTAATTGAAGAAAATAATCAATCTCGTAATCAACGTCCATTATTCTGGCATTACCCTAATAAATGGGGTGGTAGTGGTCCTGGAATTGCCACATTTAGTGCAATTAGAAAGGGAGATTATAAACTTATTTATTACCATAAAGATCGCCGTTTTGAATTATTCAATATTAGAAAAGACATTGGGGAAACCTCCAATATTTCAGAAACTCATACTAAAAAAACAAAGGAATTAGCTACAATTTTGAGTTTGTATCTAGAATCGGTTGATGGGCAAATGCCTTTAGATAAAAGAACCAATAAGAAAGTAGAACTACCTATTAAAATATTTAAATAATGAAAAAACCAATTTTTTTACTGCTGTTATTAGTATTAATCAGCTTGATTTCTTGCAAAGAAAAAGTAACTGAACCGGAAGCGGTAGGACCTGTTCCATCACAAAGGCAATTAGCCTGGCAGGATTTGGAATACTACGGTTTTGTTCATTTTAATATGAATACGTTTACCGATATGGAGTGGGGCGAAGGCGGCGAATCTCCAAAGAATTTTAACCCTACGAACCTCGATACAAGGCAATGGGCAAAAACCGCTAAAGATGCCGGGATGAAAGGAATAATCTTAACGGCAAAACATCACGACGGATTTTGTCTTTGGCCAACAGAAACCACGGAGCATTCAGTTAAAAATTCTCCCTGGAAAAATGGCGAAGGAGATGTAGTGAAAGAACTGGCAGAAGCCTGTAAGGAATTCGGACTAAAATTTGGCGTTTACTTATCACCATGGGATCGTAATCATCCTGAGTACGCCAGGGAAGAATATGTGAAAGTTTTTCATAAACAATTGGAGGAGCTTTTAACAAACTATGGACCTGTATTCGAGGTATGGTTTGATGGAGCGAATGGCGGGACCGGTTATTATGGAGGTGCTAATGAAAACCGCAAAATTGACGACGCAACCTATTATGAGTGGGATAAAGTAACCAAAATAGTTAGGGAGCTTCAGCCTGAAGCAGTAATTTTTAGTGGTGGGAATCCAGATGTGCGTTGGGTTGGCAACGAACATGGCTTTGCAGCTGAAACAAATTGGAGCCCATTTACCCCAGGGAGTGGAAATCTCCAAAATGGAGATGATGACGGGACACATTGGATTCCCGCAGAAGCTGATGTTTCCATTAGGCCGGGTTGGTATTATCACGCCAGGGAGGACCACCAGGTAAAAACATTGCCACATTTGTTGGATATCTATTATAAATCGGTTGGTAGAAATGCCTCACTTTTATTGAATTTGCCTGTGGATACCCGTGGTTTGGTGCACGAAAATGATGTAGAACAGTTGATGAAGTTGCGGAAGCAGTTAGATAAAGATTTTGCAGAGAATTTAGTTGAAGATGCCAACGTAGTAGCTTCCTCAGAGGCAGGCTCTCATTATAGTGCTCAAAAGACTATTAATGGGGATACTAAGGCTTATTGGATGCCACAAAAGGAAACCATAAAGTCAAACATAACGATTGAGTTCGATGAGCTGCAGGAAGTTAACCGGTTTGTAGTTCAGGAATATATTGCTTTAGGACAGCGTGTGAAGTCTTTTACTTTAGAAGGGAAGATTAATGGAGAATGGAAGGAAATAGCATCTGAGACTACCATAGGCTATAAGCGAATATTAAGGTTTGATCCTGTAGAAGTTTCTGCATTGCGTTTGAATATTACAGATGCTAAAGCACGACCTTTAATTTCAAATATTGAGGCTTATAAGGCACCTTTAATGATGGAAGCTCCAGAAATTGTACAGCATAAAGATGGTTTGATTAGCATTGAAAGCTATGATAAAAACCTGGAGCTTTATTATACCTTAAATGCAGAAGAGCCTAACAAGGATTCTAAACGATATTCTGAAGAATTTTTACTGCAGGATCCTACCCGTGTAATAGCGGTAGCATATAACCCCGGAACTAATTCATATAGTGAAGTTTCCAACATTAGGCTGGATATACCCAAGAAGGATTGGAAAGTATTGAATGAAAATGATGATGCAGGAAAAATTATTGATGCCGATGAAAATTCAGTATGGACAAAACAAGGGAAACTTCCGCAGGAGGTAATAGTAGACCTCGGTAAAACCTATAATTTAAAAGGATTTACTTATTTACCCCAACAAAGTAGATGGCCACAAGGTGTAATTGCAGATTATGAATTTATGCTTAGCGAAAATGGAAAACAATGGAAGCAAGTAAGTGAAGGTGAATTTTCAAATATTAAAAATAATCCTATAGAACAGCTTATTGAATTTAAAACTACAAAGGCACGATATTTTAAATTCATAGGACAACGAAGTGCTGATGATACAGAAGTTCTGGGAATTGCTGAAATAGGAGTAATTACAGAATGATAAGATTTTCAAAAATTAGAATAAGAATATAGATTTAAAGAAAAATTCCTCATATGGATTTAGGATTAAAAGATAAAGTAGTTTTAATAACTGGCGGTACTAAAGGGATAGGCGGAGCTATTAGCAAAGCGGTTGCCCGGGAAAATGCAATTCCAGTGTTTGTTGGCCGTGAGGAAGCAAGAGGTAAGGAAATGCTTGAAACCTTTAAAACCAGTGGAGTTAATGCTCATTTTATACAAGCCAATTTAAATGAAGATGGCCAATGCAAAAGAATTGTTGATGAAGTTTTAGAGATCTTCGGAAAAATTGACGCACTGGTAAATAATGCTGGAGTGAATGATACTATTGGTCTAGAAACCGGTAACCCAAAGAAGTTTGCAAATTCAGTCTATAATAATTTGAATCATTATTATGAGATGGCGCATTTTTGCCTTCCAGCGCTTAAAAAATCAAAAGGGAATATTCTAAATATTAGCTCTAAGGTAGCCCTGGTAGGTCAGGGAGGTACATCGGGTTATGCAGCATCAAAAGGTGCGCAGTTAGCGCTAACTCGTGAATGGGCTGCAGAATTACTGCCATATAATATCAGGGTGAACGCAATTTTACCAGGGGAGGTTATGACGCCTCTATATAAAACTTGGTTGAATTCTTTTGACAAGCCCGAACAAAAATTAAATAAAATCACCCGTAATATTCCAATGGGAAATCGAATGACTCTTGATACTGAGATAGCCGATTTGGCAGCATTTATCCTATCTAAAAAATCTGGACATACTACCGCAGAGTGGTTTTCTCCCGATGGTGGTTATGTGCACTTAGACCGATCCTTAACCTAAAATCTATGTCTCAAGATTCTTTAGTTTCAAAGAAAGCTGTCGTTCCGTTTATTTTAATAACGGCCTTATTTGCTTTATGGGGGTTTGCCAATGATATTACCAATCCTATGGTCTCGGCGTTCAAAAAAGTTTTGGAACTAAATAATTTTCAGGCTTCCTTAGTTCAGCTTGCTTTTTATGGAGGCTATTTTACTATGGCCTTGCCAGCCGCGCTCTTTGTCAATAAATTTTCCTATAAAAAAGGAGTACTTATGGGATTGGCATTGTATGCTTTGGGAGCCTTATTGTTTTACCCTGCTGCAATTTACCAGGAATATATCTTCTTTTTGTTAGCCTTATATATTCTAACATTTGGCCTTGCTTTTTTAGAGACTACTGCCAACCCTTATATCCTAGCTATGGGAACCGAAGCAACTGCTACCAGGCGTTTAAATCTAGCCCAGGCATTTAATCCCATGGGAGCATTAGGTGGCCTAATTGTAGCACAACATTTTATTCTGGGAGCCTTGGAATCTGATGATATAGACGTGAATGGGAACCCTATTTATAGTACACTTTCTAAAAATGCTAAGGCTACCATAAGAGATGCCGATTTAGAGGTAATAAGTACTCCTTATGTGTTATTGGGATTGGTAGTTATAGTATTTTTCCTGGTTATACTTTTAGTTAGAATGCCTGAAAACAAAAAGAAAGAAGCCCGGGTAGCCGTAATACCAGCTATAAAAAGACTCTTTAGCAATAATAAATTTGTGGGTGGGGTGATAACCCAGGCTTTTTACGTGGGGGCGCAGATTATGTGTTGGACTTATCTTTATCAATATGCCGAATCTATTGGTATTGATAATAAAAGTGCGGTAAATTATGGAATTGCCGCTTTGTTGGTATTTCTTATAGGACGTTGGTTAGGTACCTACCTGCTCCGTTATATAAGTTCAGGTAAATTGTTGATGTTATTTGCATTCGGTGCGATCTTAACCTGTCTGCTTTGTATTTTTAGTCAGGGATTGATTGGTTTATACGCCTTGGTAAGTGTTTCATTTTTTATGTCAATAATGTTTCCAACCATATATGGAATTGCGCTCGAAGGCCAGGGTAACGATGCAAAATTTGGAGCTGCTTTTTTAGTAATGGCAATTGTAGGCGGGGCACTAATGCCAACTTTACAAGGTATGGTATTAGATATTGGAGGTTCCGGTTATACAGATACTACAATATTAGGTGTACCAGAAATAAACTTCTCGTTCTTTTTACCGGTGTTATGTTTTATAGTTGTTAGTATTTATGGGTGTTATATTTTTAAAAGAAACAAAGCATGAAAACTAAGAAGTATGTATTGGCTTGTGATTTAAAGGATGAGGTTGAACTAATTAAAAAATATGAAGAGTATCACCGTGAAGTCTGGCCAGAGATTATTAAAAGTATACTGGAGGTAGGTATTTTAAATATGGAAATTTTTAGAACGGGTAACCGCCTGGTTATGATTATAGATACACAACCAGATTTTTCTTTTGAAATGAAAGCGAAAGCCGATAAAGAAAACCCTAAAGTTCAGGAATGGGAAAGTTTAATGCAGCAATATCAGCAGGCTATTCCTTCGGCAAAAAATGGTGAGAAATGGACACCCATGGATAAAATATTTGATCTAAAAAACACCTAGAAAACATGGCTAATAATTTCAATTCTCAATATCCTTCTATAGAAGATCTTCGAGCAAAAGCTAAAAAAAGAATACCTGATTTCGCATTTGAATACCTGGATGGTGGATGCAATGAAGATGTAAATTTGAATATAAATACATCTGATATTCGTAAAATTCAGTTAGAACCGCGATATCTTCAAAATTATAAAGAAGCAGATACGACTACAAAATTATTTGGAAAAGAGTATAGTGCACCTTTTGGAATTTCACCCGTAGGTTTACAAGGACTAATGTGGCCTAATTCGCCTGAAATACTCGCCAAAGCGGCTTTTGAACATAATATTCCCTTTATTTTAAGTACGGTTACTACTATGAGTATTGAGCGTGCCAGTGAACTTACACAGGGTAACGCCTGGTTTCAGCTGTATAATCCGGTAGAAGATGAGGTTAGAAATGATATCTTAAAAAGGGCGGAAGTAGCAGAGTGTCCCGTTTTAGTACTTTTATGTGATGTGCCTACTTTTGGTTACAGACCCAGGGATATTAGAAACGGGCTGGCATTACCACCAAAAATGTCGGCGAAAAATATCTTTCAAGTTTTAGGAAAACCAAGTTGGGCATTAAATACTTTAAAACATGGAGTGCCAACTTTTGAAACCTTAAAACCCTATACTCCCGAAGGTTTAAACCTTAAACAGCTAGGGAAATTTATGGATAAAACCTTCTCCGGAAAATTAAATGCTGAAAAAATTAAACCTATACGGGATAAGTGGAAAGGCAAGTTAGTTCTTAAAGGAGTTTCTGCACCACGTGATGTGGAAGATGCTATAAAAATGGGATTTGATGGGGTAATTTTATCTAATCACGGCGGGAGGCAGTTGGATGCAGCGCAATCAACTATTTCAACTTTACCCAATATCGCTAATAGATATGGTGATAAAATTGAAATAATGATGGATAGTGGTCTTAGGTCTGGACCAGATATTGCCCGTACTATGGCTGCTGGAGCAAAATTCACCTTTATGGGAAGATCCTTTATGTATGGTACCGCAGCTTTGGGGAATAAAGGAGGAGATCACACCATAACTATGCTAAGAACACAATTTAAACAAGTAATGGATCAGTTATGTTGCGAGAAGGTAGAGGAACTGCCAAATCATTTCATACTTAACTAACGAAGAATTATTACAACAATTAAAGCGCTTAGAGTTGTAGTAATTTATCCTAGGCTGTTTTTTTGATGTTTTAGACATTTAATGTGCAACCATATTAATCTAACTTTCTATTAGTGGTTCACGGTTTTATTGACTCAGGTAGAGGTAAAATGGCTGGATGCTATTAAACCGGAATAATTTTAGTGTTTTAGACCTGTTAACTCCATTCCTGGAAAACGAGATTTTAGATAATTCGAAAAAGATTGAAATTATTGAAGCTATTTTAGTGGTAGATCCTTTATTTGAGCCTACAGTTAAGGAAAAAGTTTCCTGTTTATTACAAAGATTAATGCAAAAATGCTAATTACAGATAATATTTGAGGTTGATTTATAAGTATGTTTTTTTGAGACACTATTCTTGGGACACACTCCTTAATAAAAATTTTTAAATTTCTGAATCTGCACCATTTACATTATTTTTATTTATAAACCCGCACCCAATCTACTAGCATTTCAACTGGCAAATCTTCATCTTTAATGCTGCCAACCCAGTTTCCACCTAGTGCCTGGTCTAGAATAATAAAGAACTCCTGGTTGAAAGGCCATTGCTTTGAATCGGCATTTTCAATTTTTGGATAAGAAAATGTCTTTTTTCCATTAACAAAGAAATCTAAGCGATTAGGGTACCATTCCACGCCATATACATTATAGGTATCTATCTTAAATGGAATCGTGGTGAAATATGGCGGATACTCCTTTTTTTCCTGAATATCTATATAATTGGTGTGTAAGGTTTGATAAACAATGGTATCATAATTTAGGTGCTCCATGATATCTATTTCTCCACTATGCGGCCAACTACCATATTCGGGGTCTTGTGGCATCATCCATATGGCCGGCCAGGAGCCTTTTCCTTTATCCAGTTTAGCTTTCACCTCAATTTTCCCGTATTTAAAAGAAAATTTATCGGTGGTTCTAATACAACCGGTATTGTATTTTACCGTATCATTTTTATTGGTATTTATAATGCCACGCAAATGTAATTTGCCATCTTTAACGAAGCGTGTAGCATCTGAGTCTGTACAAAAGCGTGCCCAATCTGCTGAATTTCTGGGTGCGTGAGACCATTTCTCAGTATCGGGTTTACCTTCATTTTCAAACTCATCCTGCCAAATTAGTTCCCATTTCCCATCGGGTTTATCCTGGATATTTCCTGTACCACATGCGGCTAAAAGACAGGCAAAAAATATAACTACTATCTGTTTCATCTGATTTAAAAGGTTTTGAAGATATTTTTAATATTCCGATTGTTCAAAAAATTCTGGGTGGAACCTAACTCCATTAGTCTTCCATCTGGTGTAGTGCCCCATATTTAAACGCCGGGTAAATTCCGTAAAATTTTTGTCTTTCCTATTGCTCCAAACCGCTTCGCTAAAGGCAGCCATTCTTGGTAATAACATGTATTCTAAATGTTCTACCGATGAGATAAACTCGGTCCAAATTGCAAATTGTGATCCTAAAACGTATTTAGCCTCTTTTGCACTTAAAGCTTCTGGTACCGGTTTGTAATTATAAACTCGTTCTAGGGTGTTGATAGAGTAGGGGGCTGCCTGTGGCTCTAGTTCGGGATCAGCTTGGTAACGGTTAAAATAGAGAGGATCACTAGGGCTCATAACTACATCGTGACCAGATTTTGCAGCAGCAATTCCACCTTTTTCCCCCTGCCAACTCATTACGGTCGCGTTTGGTGCCAGGCCACCTTCCAGAATTTCATCCCAGCCCAGGAGTTTACGGTTGTTTGCCTGTAGAAATTTCTCCATGCGTTTTATAAAATAACTTTGCAGTTCTTTTTCATCTTTCAGGTTTTCATCTTTAATTCTTGCCTGGCAGGTTTCACATTTTTTCCAATAAGATTTATCTACTTCATCTCCTCCCATGTGAATATATTCTGACGGAAAAATATCCATAACTTCTACTAATACATCTTGTAAAAACAGGAATGGAGCTTCTTTCCCGGCACAATAATTAAACGCCATATTTTCGGTGTCTATCACATCGTTCCAGAGGTTTGATCCTGGAGGATCCTGTTTTGGCTGTGCGCAGGAGAATTCTGGATAAGCGGCAAGAGCTGCGGCAGAGTGTCCCGGCATTTCTATTTCGGGAATTACCCTAATATTTCTTTTTGCTGCATAAGCAACCACTTCCCGGGCTTGTTCCTGAGTGTAAAACCCGCCATAACGGTAAGGCTTCCCGGTTAATGGTTCAGCATAAGTAGAATCTTTTTTGTAAAAAACACTACCCGGTATTTCTTCCCGCCAGGCACCAATACTGGTTAATTTTGGATATTTTTTAATCTCCAATCGCCAGCCTTCATTATCGGTTAGATGCCAATGAAAAGTATTTAGTTTATAAAAAGCCATTAAGTCCAATACCTCCTTAATAGTTTCTACGGAATAAAAATGCCTGCTTACATCCAGCATCATACCACGCCAGGCAAATGCCGGTTCATCGGTAATTTCCATAGCCGGAAGCGTAATTTTTTCGTTGGTACGAATGCCTGGAAAATATTGCAGAACGCTCTGCACTCCATAAAACACACCGGCCACAGCAGGTGCAGAAATAACAATACGGTCGGTGGATATTTGTAATTTATAACCTTCATTTTTTAGATCTAAATTTTTATCTATTTCCAGTTTTATCGTCTTGCCTGCAGTTTGGTTTATAGGGAGCTGAATTCCGCTTAAGCGTTTTATCTGTTTTTGGAAGTAGGTAGTCATCTCTTCTAAACCATGTTTTTTGGAAAATTGAAGAGAAGTATTTTTATCTACTTCAAATGCCCCTGCTGCAAGTTCCATTTTTGAAGGCGCAGGGATAAGTTGAGCTTGCATTAAATTAGATACTCCAAAAATAAACAGAAAAAGAATTAGAGTGCTAAAGCTTTTTTCTAGCCACAAACTTTGCGGTGGCGGAATTAGTTTTACTGTAGTTTCCGGCACTTTTTGTGAGAGCAACTCCGGAGCTAAATTTGGGGAGTTGTTATTAAAATTGATTTTCATAATTACTACTTATTTATCTTCGTAGACCTTAATAAACTGCTTATCCAACTCTTCAGAGTCTTTATATTTTTTTCGAGTTTCTTCTAACTTTTTCATCATCATTTCTTTTACTTCGGCATAATCTGGATCGTAGAATACATTGTGCAATTCTTGCGGATCATTTTTTCGGTCATAAAGCTCCCATTCATCTACATCATAATAGAAGTGGATAATCTTATAATCTTTAGTAGCAATACCATAATGTCTTTTTACAGTATGCTCGCCAGGATATTCATAATAATGGTAATAAACAGCATCTCTATCCCAGGCCTGCTTTTCACCTGTTAGTAATGGTAATAAACTCTTACCCTGCATCTCATCTGGAGCATTAACACCTGCAGCATCTAAAAAGGTTTGTGCAAAATCCAGGTTCTGCACCATTTCCCCTTCGGTGATACCTGCTTTTATTTTATTTGGCCATTTTATAAGTAAAGGAGTTCTAAAAGATTCTTCATACATAAATCTTTTATCGAACCAACCGTGCTCTCCCAGATAGAAACCCTGGTCTGAAGTATAAACAACTATGGTGTTATCAGATAGGTTATTGTCATCTAAATAATCCAACACCCGACCTACATTCTCATCTACTGAGGCAATAGTCCCCAGGTAATCCTGCATATAACGTTGATACTTCCATTTCATTAAATCTTCATCATCCATCTCTGGATATTTCTCAGCAAACTCTTTATTTATAGGATCGTAGACCCTATCCCATGCAGCTTTTTGCTCTTTATTCATCCTATTGGTAGGATCTCCCAGGTAACGCTCTTTTATTCCCAGTTTTTGAATTGTTGTATCCTTCAATTTATTATCATTAGTTAGGATCATGTGGGTAAGAATATTCATTTCAGCCGTTTTTGCGGCTGTACTTTTACGGCTTTTTGGAGGGGCTAAATTGTATTTTTTAGATGCTGCATCGGGAGAACTGGCTTCAAGGTCTTCAGGATGGATACGGGTGTAATTATCAAAAAGCGTTTCGGGTAATGGGAATTCTTTTTTAGTAAATTCTTTATAATGTCTTTCTGCCGGTAACCAGGCCCGGTGTGGCGCTTTGTGTAGATACATTAATAGGAATGGTTTTTCTTTATCGCGTTTTTCCTCCAGCCAGTTAATAGTGAGATCTGTAATTATATCGGTAACATAACCATCTATGACGGTATCCCCGTCTTTGGTTATAAAGCGAGGGTTATAATAACTACCCTGGCCGGGTAGGATTTTAAATTCATCAAAACCTTTTGGATTGTTTCCAAAGTGTAATTTTCCAAACATTGCTGTTTGGTAACCGGCATCCTGTAAGATTTGTGGGAAAGTTATATTAGTAGTATCAAACTTACTAAGGTTGTCAATTTTCCCATTTAAATGACTGTGCTTGCCAGTTAATATAACAGCTCGCGATGGGGCGCAAATAGAATTGGTTACAGAAGCATTGTTGAAAAGAACCCCTTCACTGGCCAGCCTGTCAATATTTGGTGTATTGATAAGTTTATCATTATACGCACTTATTGCCTGGTATGCATGGTCGTCAGACATCATAAATACAATATTTGGCCGTTTGTTTTCTGTCTTTTTCTGTTCCTCTTGATTTTTACAGGAGAATAAAGCTGCTACTATACATAGCGAGCAAAGGAATGTTTTGTAATTTAACATATAACTTAATTTAGATTTTCGCTTATTTAATGCTAGGAAATAAAGGTTCGGAAATGGGTTACAAGGATTTTGTAAGATTTATATTTCCGGGTTGTCAGTCAGTTGTGCTTTTGCCTAATACTTTAGAATCTCTAATTTTATTGAGGGCTGCTTCCATTTCTTTTGTTTTTTCTGGCATTTTTGAAGCCAGGTTTTCTGTTTCACCCGGGTCTTTTTTAAGGTTATAAAGCTGTGGCTCTTGATTAAAACCTGTTTCTATTTCTACACCCCAGGGCACCATTGAAGGTCCAGAATGAGGTTCAATATATTTATAATTCCCCTCAATATAAGACAGGACATTTCTAATCGCTTGTTGAACCACGGACTTCCTACCTTTAGCTTGTTTTCCAATTAGAGCGTTCCAGTGGTTTTGACTGTCTATAGCTATATCTTTGGGAAGATTTTGTCCTGTAACAGTGGCAAAGGACCTTAAGAAATCTACTTGGCTCATCAACGCAGTAGATTCCTGATTGGATTTTACTTTACCTTTCCATTGCACTAGAAAGGGGACTCTTGTGCCGGCCTCGAAGGTGCTGTATTTTCCACCACGAAAGTTTCCGAAGGGATCGTGTTCTGCTAATCTTTCTGCAGCGCCATCGACATAACCATCGTCTAAGACGGGACCGTTATCACTGGTGAAAATTAAGAGGGTGTTTTCTTCTAAACCTAATTCCTTGAGCTTTTTTTGAACTGCGCTTACCGTATAATCCAATTGCACAATTACATCACCACGCGCACCTTTTCCGGTAGTGCCGGCAAAACGCTTATGGGGTACACGAGGTACATGAATATCATGGGTGGCCAGATAGAGGAAGAATGGAGAGTCTTTGTTCTCTTCTATAAACCCAACCGATTTATTTATAAGAACATCGGCGATATCTTCATCCTGCCATAGGGCTTTTTCCCCGCCGCTCATATAACCAATTCGGCTTATCCCGTTGGTGATACTTTGGTTGTGCCCATGGGAATACATCATTTTTAATTGTTCTGGGTTTTTACTGCCGGTAGGACCCTCATTTAAGTTTTTGAGATAGCTTACAGTTATTGGATCTTCAGGGTCCCGGTTTACTACACGGTGGTTTTCTACAAAAACGGTTGGTACCCTATCACCTGTAGCGGGTAGGAGGTATGCATAATCAAAACCTATTTCCAAAGGGCCCGGTTTAATATCTTTGTTCCAATTAACCGGCGCCTTTTTTCCCAAGCCAAGATGCCATTTTCCTACTACGGCAGTTTTATAGCCAGCTTTTTGCAAAACTCCCGGTAAAGTAGTGCTTCCGGGCAATATAAGACTCGTAGCATCGCCTGGCGCCACTCCGGTACCTTTCTTTCTCCAGGCATATTCCCCGGTAAGCATGGCATATCGGGAAGGCGTGCAAGTTGCTGCAGCTGCATAGGCGTTGGTGAATTTTAAACCATTTTTAGCTAAGTTGTCTATATGCGGAGTAGGAATATCCCCTCCATAACTGCTAATATCTCCGTATCCAAGATCATCCGCATAAATTAGTACGATATTGGGAGAGGTGATATTTTGGCTTTTCACTTGTAAGGGAATAAGCCCCAGGGAATTAAATATTAAAAGATATATATAAGATTTTAGATAAATTTTCATCTATATAGTTTAAAAATACGTTGCAGTTCTATCATTCAATTTATATAAATTTTGAGTGATATATGTTTAAGATTTTTTATATAATACTGGTAATAAAAAGACAGGTTACTATTTCAAACCTGTCTTTTATGGCTATTCAAAAAATCTTCTACTTGTTCTGAATTGTACTTTCCAAATGGATTAAAAGTAGATTTTTATAATGCTTAAGAATTAGCGTATTGGTTGCCTACATTCTCCATAATCCTTTTAAATCCAATAGGATAAGAATAATTAGAATTCAGCCCCGGTACCTGCCTGTGTAGACCATCCGGGATTTTGATAAATTATAGAGCTGGAAGGATCTGTTGACCCCTCAGGACCTGTGATAAGAAAATGTTCTGTAGCAATAGGATTCAAATAATGTGCAAAAGCCCAGGAGAATCCATCGCTTACGGGATTACCGGAACCAGTATTTATTCGATAAGGCATTAAGTAATTACTTTCTTCACTACTCGAAACATTTGGTACACCCCCCTGGCCGGGTTCTATCAACAAAGAATTTCCGTCTTCATCCTCATACCACTCCTCCATGGGTCCCCAAACTTTAAAGCCTTCGATAATATGAGGCTCACTCTTTAACTGATCCAGTGCTCTCCAGCGCTTTAGATCAAAAAGTCGCATTCCTTCTGCTATTAATTCGCTTCGTCTTTCCCTTCTAATATTGTATAATACTGGATCATTTAGTAATTCTCCAGCAGAATAGGCCGCAAAATCATTTTCAGCTTCTTTAGCCATATCAGTTGCAGAAACAGTTATTTCGTAATCAGGCTCTATCCCTGCTCTGGATCTAATGGCTTTCCAATATTGCCCGGCTTTTTCATTTATACTTCCCTCCATCAAATAGGAAGCTTCAATATAATTTAGGTAGGCTTCAGCGGCACGAAATACGATACTACCAGTTGAGCCACTATTACCTTCTACATTGCTTTCCAGGTAAGAAAAACCTTTTTTTACAGAATATCCGGTCACGTCTTTTGTTTCTTGCAAACCTATAATATCGGGTATTCCAATAAGAAGAGGACTTCCATCAGAATCGACAGCATCTGTAAGTCGTAATTCTCCCGGAGCTTTCATAAAAAGCTGAAGTCTGTGGTCGCGATTTTCTTTAACATCTTGAATAAAATCATCACCTGCATAACCTGAACCAGACGCATAAATAGGTAGACCGTTATCCATCAGAAAATTGTCAACAAAACTGCGTGTGTATCCCGAGTTCCCACCATTCTGGTTAATATAGTGGTTAACGTTATGGCTTATACCAAGAGTTGGGTCGTAGTCTCTCCATAGTAAAACTTCGTCATATGATTCTAAATTTTCGGAACCAAACATTGTAAAGTATGGGTTGCCCGACGAATCATAACCAATATCTTCACCTGGAATATTTTGTGCCAAAGAAATATTATCTGCCACCTGTGCGGATGCTTCCATGGCCTCGGTCAGGAAAAAATCAATTTCTGTATCAATGTCAATATTAAAGTCACTTATAACTCCCGCACCCGGCCAATCTGGTCCTCCGGGTACAAAAGGGGTACCTTTATGGTAGGTGAGCCAACTTCCTTCATGAAGAGCTACTCTTGATTTTAATAAAAGGGCAGCGTATTTTGAAATTCTATTTTTACCGTTTGGTGGTACATCTTGAAGTAATTCAATCGCATGCTCAAGATCTGAAAGTACAAAACGTGCTACTTCATTTCTTGGTCTTCGCTCAGATTCTGCAATTAATTGCTCCATGTCATCTTCAAGGGTATTTGTCACTATGGGGAAATCACCCAATTCCTGAATTTTTTGAAAATACTCGTAAGCTCGTAGGAAATAAGCCTCACCTATGTAGTGATCAACATATTGGGGACTACCTTCAATATCTCCTGCTTCCCACCTTGGAATAACGGTTTCTAAAAAATAGTTTAACTGACGGATATTACCAAAGCTCCAGCTTCCACCTGATTGTGAAACCCTCCATTCACCAGGTGCCCAAATATTACTGTGACCTGATGATGCTTGATTATCTGTATGGTTATCCATTCCAAAGGTCCCTATATTCCAGCCGCCATGTGTGGGAAAATTATATCTTGCTATAGTATAAGCCGCAAGATCTGCTTCTCTATTCAAATAGTCCTTCGGAGTTACATCAGAGAGAGGTTCTCTATCCAAAAACTCATCGGCCTCACAACCCGCCAGAAGCAAGAATGTCAAACAGACAAAAAATGATTTTATTGATTTCATAAGTATTTATTTTTAAATTTTTAGAAATTAACATTAAGACCAACAGAAAATACCTGAGAATAGGGATAAGTTTTGCCATCATTCCAGCCTCCCAGCCCTATAGATTCGGGGTCGAAAATATCTATCATATCCGTAAAGGTGAGTAGGTTTTCACCTGAAATGTAGAACCTAACTCTCGATTTTTGAAATGCTTTAAAGGAATAACCCAGCTGCACATTTTTTACTCTTAAATAAGAAGCATCTTGAATATATCGTGTTTGTGTTTGCTGATTTTTGCCACTACCAAATAAAGGGCGGGGATAATAAGCCTCGCGATTCACCTCTGCGATACCTGCCTGAACCATCTGGGAATCCTCGTCTCTAAAGAAATCCATGTGCTCATCAAATCCGGCAGATTGCCACATTCCTCCGTTGGCTCCCCAGAAATAAGGTCCATTTGGCATATAATCTCTTTTTCCAAAACCTTGTAGAAAAATCCGGAAATCAAAGTTTTTGTAATCACCACTTAAGTCAACTCCAAACCTATATCGTGGTGTAGAATTGCCTATTACCGATAAATCACCTGTATTCTCCAATGTTCCATCTCCGGAATTAACTTCCCCATCACCATTGAGGTCTGCATACATAATATCGCCGGCTTCCCAGTTACTCCCAAGTTGGTTTTGACTGGTGTTTTCTAAATGATTCTGCATCTCTTGATCGGTTTGGGCAATGCCTAGGGTAGTATACCCCCAGATTTCACCCATCATTCTACCATCGTACCAATCCGAAATACTATTAGTTGGATTAGGATAATTAAGAACTTTCTGTTGAGAATCTGAAAAAGTTCCTCTTATACTGTAATTAAAGTCTCCGATTTGATCTCTCCAATTAATTTCCGCTTCAAACCCAGTAGATTCCATATCAGCGTTATTAATTCGTGGTACTGCTGTTCCCAGAATAGCAGGCAGTTCCGGTGCGGGCCCTACCATATCCAGGGTCTTTCGATTGAAATATTCCAGACTTAAGTTTAATTTATTCTTAAGTAAAGCTAAATCCAATCCCAGGTTCCAGCTCGTTACTCTTTCCCATGTAAGTTGTGAACTAACTAAGCCGGGAGCTCCTGATGTGTTGGGTCTCTCTCCATTTAAGAGCCAGTTTCCATTCGCCGTACCAATTGGCATGGATTGATAAAAAGGATACCAATTACTCGTATTTTGATTCCCCAATTCACCATAAGAACCTCTTAATTTAAATAAATTTATAGCATCCAAATTCCAAAAGTCTTCTTCGGCTATGTTCCATCCTGCGGATATAGAGGGAAATAAATTCCAGCGTTTATCATCAATAAATCGTGAGGAACCGTCATATCTGGCATTAAGTTCTAATAGGTATTTCTCTTTAAAATTATAATTTAACCTCCCGAAATATCCTGCCACAGCCCAGTGCTGATACTGTCCTTCCGTCGCTCTACTTTCATCTGTAGCCGTATTTATTGTGGGGAGGTCTGGAGTTATTAAACCACTTCTGGAAGCACCAATTGTTCTGTACTTGGTTACTTCAGAATTATAGCCGGCCATCACTTTAAAATTATGAGCGTCATTTATATTAAAGCTATAATCAGTATAGAGGTTTGTGCTATAATAATCTTCCTTACGGTGATATTCGTAAACAGAACTATATCCGGGTGAATTGTATCCCACCGATACGGGGAAAGGATCTCCCGCGACATCGTAAGCATAGGCCGGAAGAACGTTTGCGTGATTGTTGTTGTTTGTAAGTTTATAGTTACCAATGGCATAAATATTCCATCCTTCTAAAGGAGTAATTGTAAATTGTCCCTGCATAAATAACCTATCTGTAAGATTATCCGTGCGACCTCCCTGTTCTAGCTGGACGATCTCTCCAGAGGCATCTCCAAAATTTCCATTTGGATCTCTAACAGGTACGGTAGGCCATCTTCTAGCAATGTTGTGATAAAATAATCCGCTCTGCTGGGTAGCTTTATTATAACTTTTTCTAGAAAATCTTGTGCTATAATTGAAACTGATCCAATCAGTTATTTCTGTATTTAGTTTTCCTGTAAAATCGTAATCATCAAAGGTATCTTCGCCATAGGCTAATAAACCATTCTGATCCATAAATCTCGCTGATGTGTAATATGTTGTTTTATCGGTACCTCCGCTAAGACTTATATTATGCTCTTGAGAAAAGGAAAAATCCTTATAAAGCTCGTCAAACCAATCTGTATTTGCATTAGAACCCGTGTAATACTGAAACCTGTCTCCAGTAGCATTTGGTACAGTTCCGTAATCTATTTCACCGTTTTGATACTGTACTATTCTATCAATAACTTCCTGTGAAAAAGGAGGTGCTTGTCCAGAATTGTTAGCGGCTTCATTCCAATATAAGGCAAAGGTATGTGAGTCCATCATATTGGGAACGTGAAGAGGTGAGGTGAAGCGGAAATTGTTGTTGTAATTGATTCTCGGGGCACCAGGTTTACCATCTTTGGTGGTAATCAGTATGACTCCAAATGCAGCTCTGGAACCATATACTGCAGAAGCAGCTGCATCTTTTAATACAGTAATGGATTCAATTATTTGGGGGTTAATGGCATCAAGGTCTGCTTCCATACCATCTACTAAAACCAGGGGAGCTGAGTTAGACCCGGATCCAATAGTACCGGAACCCCTAATGTTAAAGTTAAGACCTGAATTTAGCTCGCCTCCCAGGCCCGAAGTTTGAAAATTTAACCCAGGCACTACCCCTTGTAGCATTTGACTAACATTGGGTACAGGTCTGGATTGAAGAACTTCGGAATCAACTGTAGTAACAGCACCTGTAAGATTCGCTTTTTTCTGCGTACCATATCCAACCACTACAACTTCTTCAAGTGCCGATTCTTCTGTTTCCAGTTGTATGTTCAGCGTAGCATTTCCATCTACAGGAACTTCCTTAGTAGCGTAACCAATATAGGAAATACTTAGAATGGCATTAGATGGTACTTCGATACTGAACTCTCCATCGAAGTTGGTCATAACCCCGTTAGAAGTTCCCTTTTCTATAATATTAGCACTGGGTACCGGTATCCCTGATTCCATTTCGGTTACTTTTCCCGAAACGGTAATAGACTCCTGTGCTATTAAAATTGATTGACACGATAATAAGATCGTGCAAAAAGTCAAAAATCTTTTCATCTTATAAAAATTTATTGGTATTTAGTTAGTAAAATCTCTTATTTTTCAACCTGTTGAAAATTAATTAGTATTAAGTAATTTTGCTTGCATATTGTTTGTGTTAATTTTTAAGGATTAAAATTTAAGTTTCGTTAAAATTGCATTTTAAAAAAGTTTCGGTTTTTAAGAAACTTCAGACTATATCGTTTTCGGGTTAATATTATGTGGAGACGAATTTATAGATATGTTAAATAAATTTGTATTTTGTGGGTATACATTTGGGTTACATTAACATTACTTTTGAGTTAGCGAATACGAATAAAATACTGATAATCATAGATATATGTTATTTTATCCATTTACAAGGCTAGAAATTCTGTTATTTAATAGTTTCACTTCACACTTTTTTAAGAGTATTTTTTTTCAAACCATATTTATTTTTGTGTCGATAGTAACTTATGGGCAAGAACCCGTTTTGCAGTTTGAGCATTTAGATATGAGTGATGGTTTTTCTGATAACAGAATAAATCAGGTGATGCAGGATCAACATGGAATTATTTGGGCTGCTACAAAATTTGGTGTCAATAGATACGACGGAGATAAGGTAAGATTGTATCCTTTAGCTAACAGCATTACTATTTATAAGTTACAGGTAAAAGGAGAAAATAATATCTTGGTTGGAACCGATAGAGGTTTATACAACTATCATAAGGAAAAAGACCGATTTGAGCTTTATCGTCCCGTGGATAAGAAAGCCACTGACACTATCTTTAACCAGAAGATTTTTAGCATTTCCATTTCCAATTCTCAAGATTTCTGGATTGGGGGAAGTACAGGAAAATTTTATTTTATTCAGGAAGGTAAAAAGAATTATAGCTTTAATGCCTGCCGGTTGAACCCGAGCTTTCCCAATGCGGATATTATTTCCCTTTCACAGGATAGGTTTGGGAAGATATGGCTGGGTACAAGTAACGGTGAAGTCTGGAGTTTTGATCCACGATCAAAAGCACTGCATCCTTTACAAGAAATAGAAAATTATTATCCCATTAGTGATATTTTAGTTGATAGTCAAAGTCAGGTATGGATAGCTAGCTTAGGTAATGGCCTTTATAGATATAATTTGGAGTCCAAAGAACTAAGTCACTATACAGCTAAGGCTAAAAGAGGAGAAAGTATTAATAACAATATAGTTCTGGGATTATATGAGGGTAATAATGAGCGGGTTTTTATAGGAACTGATGGAGGTGGGATTAATTTGTATGAGCCGATAAAGGATAAATTCACCTATTTTAAACAGGAAGATGGTGAATGGGGATTGTCGGATAATTCTATATTATGTTTTGGTAGGGGGATGCATAACGTAATATTTGCGGGTACCGTTCACGGTGGCATTAGCTACTTTAAGGATCGTATGAGTGTATATAATGTTTCTCCGCATAAATTAGCTTTTGAAACAGATAAACAAGGCTCCCGAATTCTTGAAGATTCTCAGGCTAATCTGTGGATCACAGCGGGGAGAAATGGCTTACGAAAGTATAATCCACAAACAGGTGAGGTTGATATTTTTATTGATGACAAAAATAACGACAAGGATCTATCGGGCGATATTATTCTTTCCATCATAGAGGATGAAAAAGAGCGTATTTGGATAGGCTCTTTAAGAGAAGGCTTGAATATTTATGATACCAAAGAGCAAAAATTTATAAGTTTCACAGGAAAAGAGAATTTAAGTGGTATTTACGCTATTGAAAAAGGATCAGATGGACATATTTGGGTAGGAACTACAAATGGAATTGTAATATACAATGAGCAGCTTAACATTATAAAACGACTCAATACCCATACCTGCGAAGGTCTAAGTAATAATAGAATAACCAGCCTTTATAAGGATGCAAAAGGGGAAATTTGGGTAGGTACTGAAAATGGGTTAAATATTCTATCTGCAGAAGGTGAGTGGTTAGAAAGTTTTTATACTTCTAATAAGGACAATACAAGCTTAAGTGGAAACCACATACTCTCAATTCAGGAAGGCCCGGATTTATCGGTTTATGTAGGAACCTATGGTTTTGGATTAAACAGGTATTCCCGAAGAGATAAAAAATTTGAACGAATAGGGGTGCAGAAAGGCTTATACGGAAAAATAGTCCGCGGCATTCTAATAGATCATCAAAAAAATATTTGGCTTAGTACCAACCTGGGGTTAAGCCGAATTAATAATGACACGATTAGTAATTTTGGAATACAGGATGGGATTACTCCCTTTCGTGGAGGGGAGGCGAGTTTAAGTAATTCGGGTCGTATTTATTTCGCGGGAAATGAAGGTTTATCATACTTTGAACCGGAAAGCCTACATCAGGAAATATCTCAACCACGTGTTTTTTTTACGGGTTTTAAAATAGTTGAAGAAGAAGATTCTAGAGAAATAGAACCTTCCGGTTTTTGGGATAAGCAAGGATCGGATATTTTAAAACTCCATGCGGATTTTAGCCTTTTCACCGTTAATTTTTCGAGTTCCAATTATTTCGATCTTGAGGACACAGAGTATTTTTATAAGTTAGAAGGCTTAAATAATGAGTGGCAAGCTTTAAACAAACTTAATTCCATAACTTTTTCCAATCTTGCACCCGGAGCATATAATTTACATGTGACAACTAAAAAGGGTACAGAGGAACCCTCCATTCATAAGGCAAATATTGAGTTTTTGGTGTTACCTGCTTTTTGGCAACGCCGGGAAGTGCAAGTAATCTCAATATTGTTATTAGGCTTGAGTATATTTTTTCTTACCAACTGGCGTAATAGAAATATTAAAAAACAGCGTGATGATTTTAAAAAGATTGTTGCTATTAGAACCCGGGAAGTAGAAAAAGAAAAGGATAAGGCCTATAAAAATGAATTGGAATTATTGGAAACGGAAAGACAAAATGAGCAACTCAAGCAAAAAAGGTTGAGTGATGAATTGAAATTTAAAACTGAAGAACTTACTAATAGTACCTTGAGAACCGTTCATAAAAATAACCTACTAGTTGAAATAAAAGAAGATTTCATTGCGGAAGGAAAAAAGCATATTGAGCTTAAAAAATTTTTCGATCAAATCGTAGGAAAAATAGACGATAGTTTAGCAATCGATACCGAATGGAAACAATTCTACTCCATATTTAAACAGGTACATCCCAGTTTTATACCCAGCTTAAAAAAGGAGAACCCTTCTCTTACTGATAGAGAATTGCGTCTGTGTGCATTGATTAAATTAAATTTTCCTTCTCAACAAATTGCTACATTATTTGGTATTTCCCTGAACTCTATTAAAGTGGCCCGGCACAGACTAAGAAAAAAATTAAAGATAGAAGAAGGTATGTCTTTTGAAGATTTTTTTAAGCTTAAGGGACTCTAATTCACCTGACCGAATGATGAGATGCCCAAAGTCAAAATTATAGTGAAGTCCGCTTCTTTTGTGGTAAGAATGCTAATAATAGGGTGAAAAAAGTATGACAAAATTTGCTCCAGATATGTACTTCAGAGTGAAAGACCTGTAAAGATATGTACTTGTATTTTAACGTTCAACTTGCAATACACAAGTATAGAAAGTATTTGGAAGAAAATAGGTTAACTATATTCCTAGAGCTTCAAACTTTCTTAAAAGATAAGGCAGGAAAGCGAATAGAACCAGAAAAACCGGGTCTGTAAATTAAACTCTGTCTGATATTTCAATTCCTCTGAGGCTAGCCTCAGAGGAATTGGCGTTTATGTCCAGTGGTATCCGGTCTCCAAATTTAATATAAAATTGCTGGATCGTTAGGCTCCAATTATGCAAAGGAGCGGTCCATTTCTTCTCAATGTTTCTTGTGGCCAGGTAGACCAGCTTGAGTAGTGACATATCATTAGTGAAAGCACCTTTGGTCTTGGTAACTTTCCTGATCTGACGATGGAAGCCCTCTACGGCATTGGTGGTATAAATGATCTTCCTAATGGGTTCTGTATACTCAAAATACTGGGATAGCTGTTCCCAGTTACGCTGCCAGCTTTCAATGACTACAGGATATTTACTACCCCATTTCTCCTCCAGGTTCAACAGCTCATCTTCGGCTACATCTTTAGTGACGGCTCTATATACTTTCTTCAGATCTTTCATAAATTCCTTCTGATCCTTTGAAGCCACGTATTTAAGTGAGTTACGGATTTGATGTACAATACAAAGCTGAACCTGGGCCTTTGGATAAACGCTTAAGATGGCCTGCGTAAAGCCTTTAAGGTTATCCGTACAGGCAATCAGGATATCCTGTAATCCACGGTTCTGAAGATCGGTTAAAACCTGTAGCCAGAAATTAGCACCTTCACTCTCAGAGATGTACATCCCCAGGATTTCCTTTTTTCCTTCTTTTGTAATCCCCAGGATATTATAGAGTGCTTTATGGGTAATCTTCCCATCCACTTTAACTTTATAATGCATGGCATCAAGCCAAACAATACAGTAGAGAGGCTCTAAAGGACGACTTTGCCAGGCTTTGATATCAGGAATGATCTGATCAGTGATCTGGCTTAAAACCGTATGGGAAATATCGGTATCGTACATTTCCTTGATATGCCCGGAGATGTCACGGTAGCTCATCCCAAGTCCATAAAGACCGATGATTTTCTCTGAAAGATTATCCGCTAGAATCGTCTGTCGTTTTTTGACCAGTTCCGGTTGGAAGCTGCTTTGACGGTCTTCAGGGGTTTCAATATCAAAGGAGCCAAATCCACTTTTGAGTTTTTTATTTCCCTTGCCATTACGCTTATTCCCTTTGGAGCGTTCATCGCTATTCAGATGGGAGTCCATCTCAGCCTCAAGGGCTTTCTCGATAACGTTCTTTAGCATCGGTGCAAAAGCACCGTCTGCACCAAAAAGGCTCTTGCCAGACATGAACTGGTCAAGTACCTTCTTCTCGAATTCTTGTTGTTCTTTTGTGGTCATAATTCTGTATGAATGAAATTAATAAATAATTCAATTCAGACAGAGTTTATTTTACACCCTCGAAAAACCACGAGGCTGCCTTGAATGTGGCAGCTTCATGGTAATTAATAGATCTTTATACAGTAATTATAGAAATTAGTAGAACACTCTATAATCTTTTACATCTTGCATTCCTATAGAATTATAAGTTACTCCATCATTCGACAGGGATACTTCAACATCTTGATAAGTTCGATTATCCCCGTTAAAGGCACCTAATTTTATAGCATCAAAAGAGATTTCCTGTCCCAGATCAATAATGAGTGTTCCTGTGGAATCTAATCCATAGTAACCGGAACTGCCACCATTTATCCCGACACCATCTGCTAATATGGAGGGAGCGTTATGTCCGGCAGGCAGAACAAATTCAGTTTCTTCATTAATGAGGGTAACCTCTGTTAAATGACTCCACATATTAACCGTACTGCCATTCATTTGGATCTTTATATACTTGTAACCCGTAAAACTGAAAGTATTAAAATTTTCGATATCTTTTATTACCGCATCTTCATATTGGTTTCCATCTGCTGAAACAGATACTTCTACGTCCTCATAAATACGAATATCACCATTATACACTCCTAATTTCACAGCATCAAATTCATAACCTTGCCCTAGGTTTATAATTAATTTGCCATCAGAATCTAACCCATAATAATTAGTATTTGAACCATTCACACCTATCCCATCTCCTAAAACTGCCGGTGCATTATGGCCTGCCGGAAGTGTATATTGAGTACCATCATTTATTAAGGTAACCTCAGTTAAATGACTCCAGTTATTTGTAGTACTACCATTCATCTGTATTTTTATATACTGATCTGAACCCGAAGGGGGACTAGGAGCAGGGATGTATTCGTAGTATTTCACATAATCAATTACGAAATCGACCGGTAATTGACTGGAATCGACATTACCTACCCAGGCTCCTCCCAGTTGTTGAGATAAAATAAGGTGAAAGTCCCGATCGAATGGCCATTGCCGCCAATCAGCACCTGCTTCTTTATGGTATGTAAATGTGGGGGTTCCGTTTATAGTAAACACTATTTTGTTGGGATACCATTCCACTCCGTAGGTATTAAATTCACCAGGGTTTACATTTACAGTTTTAGTGCTCGGCGAGCTCTTGGTGTTACTATGAATAGTGGAATGGATAAAATTGTCAAAATTGAGGTGTTCCATAATATCTATTTCGCCGTAATCAGGCCATCCTCCATATTCACTTGTACTACCAAGTAACCAGATTGCTGGCCAACTTCCCTGGGCTGATTCCATTTTAGCACGTACTTCCACCTTGCCGTAGGTGAAATTGAATTTATCTCTGGTCCAAACTCCACCGGTAAGATATGGTCTGGGATCAGTTTGAGTATCCGTGTTAACCAATCCTTTCAGATAAAGATAGCCATCCGATACTTCATACACCTGATCGTCTGTGGTCATATAATTTCTCCAATCGGGAGTCCCTTCTGTAATCCTGCTCCATTTGGTGGTATCAAGCACGGAGCCATCAAAATCATCTTCCCAAAACAATTGGAAATTTGCTGATGCTGTTAAGTGAGCAGTTTTACTCGCTAATTGTTCGGTACTATCCATTTCATCCCTGTCACATCCAAGACATAGGATAGTAGAAAATAGAATAATCCATTTTTTTCTCATCTTTTTAAATTTTGGTTAATAATTAGTTATAAAAAAACCTTTGCCAGATTAAGCTCATTATTCTATGAGGGTATTTTGTCGATAGCGACCCTTCTAAGGCTTAATAGGTACGATGATTATCAAATTGAAATAGTATTAAAATCATTAATTTGCCAGATTGGTAACTCATAAAGCTTCGCTACCTAAACCAAAGTAAATTGGAATCTAAATTCCTATCGAAATTTCTAGAATTAAAGTTGCCATATGGTGGAAGGGTAAAATTTAGTCCATAACTTCCTTATTAAACTGGCTTTGGTTAAAAGACTCCAGGCAATTAAGTTATGAGCATCTACTATCATTTTTAATTTACATTGATATTTTAGTTCGATCCTAAGGCTGTAGTACGAGATGGATTATATTCGTAGTACTTCACATAATCAATCACGAAATCAACCGGTAACTGACTGGAATCGACATTACCTACCCAGGCTCCTCCTAATTGTTGGGATAAAATAAGGTGAAAGTCCCGATCGAATGGCCATTGACGCCAATCAGCACCTGCTTCTTTATGGTATGTAAATGTGGGAGCTTCATTAATAGTAAATACTATTTTGTTGGGATACCATTCCACTCCGTAGGTATTAAATTCACCAGGATTTACATTTACAGTTTTAGTGCTCGGCGAGCTCTTGATGCTGCTGTGAATTGTGGAATGGATAAAGTTGTCAAAATTAAGATGTTCCATAATATCTATTTCCCCATTAGCAGGCCAACTATCATCATTTTTCCGGCCGAGTAACCAGATTGCCGGCCAACTTCCCTTTGCCGATTCCATTTTAGCACGTACTTCAACCTTACCGTAGGTAAAATTGAATTTATCTCGAGTCCAAACTCCACCGGTAAGGTAAGGTCTGGGATCAGTTTGAGTATCCGTGTTAACCAGTCCTTTCAGATAAAGGTATCCATCTGCAACTTCATAAACCTGATCGTCCGTGGTCATATAGTTTTTCCAGTCCGGGGCTCCTTCTGTAATCCTGCTCCATTTAATTGTATCAATCACGGAGCCATTAAAGTCATCTTGCCAAACCAATTGAAAATCTGCTGCTGTAGTTTTAGGTTGTTCGGAAATTTTCTTTTTTGCCAAACATCCAAGGCATAAGAAAGTAGAAAATAGGATAATCCATTTTTTTTTCATTTCAAGTATTTAAATAGTGTTAAAAAGAAATTCGTGTGCCA
This sequence comes from Salegentibacter agarivorans, assembly GCF_900113135.1. Lineage (GTDB taxonomy): Bacteria > Bacteroidota > Bacteroidia > Flavobacteriales > Flavobacteriaceae > Salegentibacter > Salegentibacter agarivorans. Next base: position 42,175 of record NZ_FOOH01000017.1, read on the forward strand.
ATTCTTACTAAAAAATTGAATTAGAAAACATTCATTTTTTAAAATGGAACTAGATCCTTTTTTATATAGACCAGTTTCGTTAAGATGATTGTTGCACATAATAGCACTTTTTTTAGAGGTTTTCATTTATAGATGTATCAGAGAAAGGTAAAGGAAAAGTGTAATCTTCTTTTGTTATTTCTCCTAATGTTTGTAAATCATCCGGGTGTTTATTGGCATTAGCTTCCTCTACCATTTCTAATCGAATTAAATCAAACCAACGTGTTCTTTCTGCTGCAAATTCCCACGCCCGTTCCTGCACAACTGCCGCTGCGAATTCGGAACCTGTCAAGCCACTTAAATCTTCCAGGCCTGCTCTGTGACGAATAGCATTTATACTTTCATAGGCTAAGACATCAGGACTGCCTGTGGCTCGTGCTTGTGCTTCGGCGTAAATAGTCAGTACGTGAGCATAGCGCATCATAGATTCGGGAACTGATGAACTCCAGGTTCTTTCATCTCCCTTGATATAATATTTTTCATAGTAAGGGTGCTCTGTTTGGCTTTCCTGCCACGGAATCACCTCTCCATCACCGGTAATAAATTCAGTGCGAAATGTAATTTCCTTTCTTACTCCTTCAGGAAAATTATTAAAGAAATTTAATTCGGCGAAAAAATCATCCCACCCCGATTCTTCCCCCGGCATAGCGGCAGATCCATAATTACCATTGGTTGTAGTGCCATTACCTCGAAATGTCGAAATCTGAAATACAGTTTCCTTGGTACCATTTTTTTCGGGATCATTTTCAAAAACTTCGGCAAGGCTAGAGAGCAGTTCAAATCCGTATATTTCCTTATTATCAATTACTTCTTTTGCTTTTGCAGCGGCAAGAGCATACTTGTCAGTTTGTTTTAATGGCCATCCCGCTGCGGTTAAATATACACGGGCCAGATAAGCTTTAACCGTCCCTTTATTAGGGCGACCAGCATCTCGTTTAGTATTGGGAATTTTTTCCTCGGCAAGTTTTAAATCAGCCTCTATTAAGGCATAAACTTCTTCGGGAGAAGATTTTTCTATGGTCAAGAGATCTTCAGAATATTCCGCTTGGGTAATAAGAGGAATTTCTCCATATAACCTTACCAGCCAGAAGTAGGAAACCGCTCGTACAAAATAGGCTTCGCCTGCAATGGTGGTTATAGTCTCTTGATTTCCTGTAGCATTTTGAAAATTTGCAATAATATTATTTGCTCCCTGAATAGCTTTATAACAACCAGTGTATAAAGCCTGAGTTCTTTGGTTGGTTTCTGAAACATTGAATTGATCAAACTCTCTAAAACTTGCTTTATTGCTGGCTTTATGGGTGGTAACATCATCAGCCCCCATGGTAGCCGCTATTGAAGTTGAATGTAAAAAGCCAGAGCCCCAGGTGGTTCCCCATCCCTTGTAGGCTCCTGTAAGGGCTGCCTCCAATCCTTCTTCACTGTTTAAAGCTGATTTTCCTACTAGTGCTCCATTGATTTCCTCATCAAGGTAATCTGAACATCCTGTTAGAATAGTGATCAAAGATGCTATATATAATATTTTAAAATTTTTCATTTAATGATTTTTTGGTTAAAATGTTAAATTAAGTCCGACAGTATAAGTTTTGGAATTAGGGTAGGCTCCATAGTCTATACCTTGAGCTGTATCTGTAGCTGAACCAATATTGCTGGATTCAGGATCTATACCTGAGTACTCTGTAAAAGTGAGTAAATTTGTTGCGCTGAGATATAAGCTCAAATTTGCATCCTTCAAAAAGGAATCTGGTAGATCATAAGCGAGGCTTATGTTCTTTAATCGAACATAATCTCCTTTCTCCACAAACCGACTAGATTGGGTAAACATTATATTTGAATTGCTAAAAGCTGGTATATCAGAAGTTTCATTTACACCAGGGATATATCGATCCTGTATGTCAGACAAAATAAATTGTCTAGCATCCCCACTTCCAGTCATCGCGGCACCTCGTGTATAATTTAGCTTATCTATGCCGAAGACCCCTTGAAAAAATAAGTTTAAAGTAAAGCCATTATAGGTGAAGGTATTGTTCCAACCAGCTGAGGTAGTGGGAATTCCCTTACCTATTATTTGAAAATCATCTGTAGTAATAGTACCGTCACCATTAATATCTTCGTATCTTGAATCCCCGGGCACCGCATTATATCTGCTTGCCTGTTCTTCCTGTCCTGGTTTCCATGTTCCCAGGTACTCGAGTCCCCAATAGGAGGCTAAAGACTCACCAGGCATTAACATAAATTCATTAGTTGTAGATAATCCTCCACCCACATGGGTACCCTGCGGTATTCTTGATGCGATACCTCCAAGGCTTTCAACCTTATTTTTTACTGTTGATACGTTTAGATTACTTGACCAGCTAAATAAATCTGAGTTTAAAATATCAGCACTTAAAATAAATTCAAATCCTTTATTTTCAATTTCTCCTACGTTTTGGGTTTGAGTTCCACCTCCTACATAGGAGGGCAATGCCTGATTTAAAAGTAAATCTTTTGTATTTTTCTTAAAATAATCTACTTCTACAGAGAGTCTTCGATTAAAGAATTGCATTTCTAGGCCAATATCCGTCTGAGCGGTTGTTTCCCATTTTAAATTTGGGTTTCCTGGATTACCTATTTGAATTCCGCTTCTTACGCCCCCACTGTTAAAGGCCATAGGAGTATTTGTATTATAAGTGCTTAAAGTTGCATATGGATTTATAGCCTGACTACCGGTTTTACCCCAGCTACCACGTATTTTTAATTGATCGAATACATTTAACTTCTGGATAAAATTTTCTTCCGAAAGTACATAGCCCAATGCAAGTGAAGGGAAGGTGCTAAATTTATTGCCTTCCGCAAACTTAGAAGATCCATCTCTTCGTATCGCTGCCGAAGCCAATAGTTTATCGTTATAGGTGTAATTGAATCTACCTAAATAGGATAATAAGCTCCAATTAGTAAAACCCGAACCTACCGTATATGATTCGGCCAGAGGTAAATTATAGTATCCTAATGAAGGAAATAGTAAGGTGTTTCCTGCTGAAGAAAAATAATTGTTAGTAAACTCCTGAGTTTCAAATACAGCTACCGCGTTAATCTTATGAACCTCATTCAAAGTTCTATTATAGTTTAAGGCATTTGTAGCTTGCAATGTAATTTGTTCGGCTGAAGAACGACTTGCACTAGGATTATTTTGGCTGGCGGCATTCCCAACAAAGCTCTGGCCTTGGGAATTAAGGTAGTTGACTGCATAATTTAAATCTAAAGATAACCCCTCTATCGGTAGTTTATAATTAACATTAGCTATGATATTGGCAATATTTCTTTGATTATCATTATTTCTTTCATAGAGTAGGGCAGCAGGGCTATAGGTAAATGAGCCTACGGGGTCTGAAAGTATATAATTGCCATTTTCATCATAAACGGCAGTTGTAGGGGCCCAGGCCAGTGCTTGTACTACCGGGTTAGATGCTCCGCTTTGTAATCCTGTATTATGGTTTTCCAGACGTGTGCCGCTAATATTGACACCAATAGACAAATTATCATTTATTTCAGAAGAAATATTGGATCGTATCCCATACCGTTTAAAGTCGGAATTTTCTATGATACCTTTTGAATCTATGTAATTTCCAGATACCAAATAGGAGGTTTTTTCACCACCTCCTGATACGTTCACTTTATGTTCTTGTCCTATAGCAGTTCTAAATATTACATCCTGCCAATCTGTACCCCCGTTCGATTCATATCCAGAGATTTCTTCAGAAGTGAATACCGGTGAAATGCCTAAGGCTTCAGAACGTTGATTAACTACCTGAGCAAATTCGCTTGCTCCTAAAACATCCCATTTCTGTATAACCTCAGATACTGAAAAATTTCCTTCGTACGAAACTTGTATCTCCCCTGGAGTACCATCTTTTGTGGTAATAATTACCACACCATTAGCACCTCTGCTTCCATAAATCGACGTTGATGCCGCGTCTTTTAAAACTTGAATAGATTCAATATCGCTAGGATTTACCATATTGAAATCGGCTCCAACGTAGCCATCAATAACATATAGAGGATCATTATTTCCTAATACAGAATTGGCCCCTCTTATTCTTACCCGGGATTCTCCTCCGGGAGCACCACCTGCTTGTGTCACTTGTACTCCAGCTGCACGTCCTTGTAGTACTTGGTCAACTCTGGTTACAGGTTGTTGTTCGAAATCTTCGGTAGAAACCACGGAAACCGAACCTGTAAGATCTTTTTTCCGCTGAGTACCATATCCAACTACCACCACATCTTCTAGAGCAGAGGTTTCTATATCCATTTCAATATCGATTTGGTTCTGGCCATTTACTTCTATTTGTTCTGTTGCGTAGCCAATATAACTTACTATAAGAATAGCATCTTCCGGAACTTCAATGGAAAATTTTCCATTAAAATCAGTCATCACCCCGTTTCCAGTATCTTTCTCTAAGATGTTGACTCCGGGAAGGGAAATACCTGTTTCTGCTTCGGTGACCGTTCCTGTCACTTCAATAGATGTTTGAGCAAGCATATCGAATTGAACCGATAGAAGTGCTACGCATATGACTAAAATTTTTCTCATAAGTTTTTTAAAATTGTTTAGTTAGTAGAGTTTATTATTAATATTTCGAATCTTGTAGTTTGTTGTTTTTATAGGCTAATTGGAAATCTATGCCGCTTACAAATGATTAGGACTCGATAGTTTGATGGTTAATGCTTCATCATTATTTTCGCCCATAGGTTATTTGGATATATGTTTATTGCCGTTTTAAACTCTTGCTTTGCTTTACCTGAATTTTTTAAGCCTTTATAGCCAAGTGCTTCCAGGTAGTAGGCATAAGAAATTGTTTTATTATTTCCCAGTGTAGCCTGTGCAACTCCGATGGATCTGTTATCTGAATCACCTTCCCTAAGCTTTTTTCCTTTAGTGATTAAGTTTTCGAAAATCTGTTTTGCTTTTTCGGGTTGATTAAGTTTCTCAAATGCTTTGCCTTGGAAATAAAGTAGATCGGTCATTCCTGGACCATTTTGAGATGTAATACTTTTCTCATAACTTCTTTGAGCCTGTTTGTTTTCACCCATTTTCTGATAAGCCTCTCCCATAAAATAATAGATCATCGCATTTTTTTCATCGTGTAGAGGCTTTCCTACTTCAAGATTTTCTGGATATAGAAGAGCTTTATTTAATTCATTAATTGCAATTTCGATTTGGTTATTCTTCAGCAATTCCATAGCTTGAAGGGTATGAGCGTTCACGTAGCTCCAGTAAGTTTCTCTTCCGCCTTCCCAGGTTCTAAAGTGATAATTTTCCAGAAAGTTAATAGCCTCCTCATAGTCGCCATTAAGGTTTAATAATTTTATATAAGCTTTGGGTGCCGCAACATCCTTTTTTACCACATCCAAGTTGTCTCTGAGAATTGCTAAGATGTTCTTATAGTCGCGCCTGGACTCATCATAGTATCGTGATAATTCATCAAACCAAAGAGGGTGGGAATTATCCCGGGAAATTGCTTTGGTTAAATAGTTTATGGCCTGCTCAGGATCTTTTTGATGATAAAATGTCCCAAAAGCAAGGTTACGCCAGGCCATAGAAAAAGAGCTGTTCAATTCAATGGCTTTTTTCCAGTAAGTCATGGCCTGCTCAGGTCTTTTGTCATAAAGCAGGTTTCCTAATAAGTAATTTGCCGTAGCATCAGAATTATCTCTTTTCAGCGTATTTTTAAGTACTTTTTCAGTTTCCGCTCTGTAAGGAAATACAAATTTTAATGAAGCGGTTCTGGCCATTTTTTGCATCCTTATAGTTTTTTGAATATTTCCAGATTTTGCATAAAACCAGGAAAGATAATAAGGGATCAATGGATTCTTCGGATTTTCAATTTCAGATAACAAAGAAATTCCTTCATTAAATAATCCTGCATTCATATAGCGGGTGGCGACTTCTATATAGTTATTTTCGACATCCTGCATATTTTTATGCCAATTACCAAGCGAAGCCTTACCCTGTAAAATGCTTTTTTCGTATAAGGCTGAGAAGTCGAGTGGATCATAAGCCAATAAGCCATCGATCAATTCCATTGCTTTATCCGGTTTTCCTAATTTTCGTAGGATGGCACTATATAGAGTATTAATTCTGCCATCTTTGGTATTGGTTGAATAAGCGGCCTTTATATGTTCCAATGCCTTTTGATAGTTTCCTTTTTTAGTTTCCAGTTGTGCTAATTCGAAGTTAGCAGAAGACAACCATTGATAATACCAGGTAGCTCGACCCAAATTTTCGTATGCCTTCTGGTCAAGTCCTAATGCTTTCTGCGCAAGTCCCATATAATAGTAGAGCTCTCCTTCTTTTGGTTGATAGTATTTCACTTTAAGTGTGTGCGCGGCACGTTGAAAATAGGATAGTGCCTCTTGGTATCTAGTTTGGTTCAATCGCCGTATTCCTAAAGCAATATTTACCCTGTAATCATTTGGTGATATTTTTAATGCGGTTAGATAGTAATGGTCAGGGTTTATTCCTGCTCTTTTGAATTGTTCTACAAATCGCCCAGTGAGATAGAGTTCTTCTACCGTTTTTAATTCTTCAGGTTTTTTAATTTTTTCCTGTGGTTCGGGTAATTCGGGTTGTTGAGGTTTATATGGGGAATAGGATACCAGAATATTACCCTGACTATCTTTTAGTTCAAGATGAAGTTTAAATTCATCTATTTCTTCCTCACTTCTAAATGTGGCTGTAAAAGGAATATTCGGGGCAATTTCCAGATATCTTTTTACCAAAGTATCATTTCCATTCTTTAAAATTAACTGAGCATTTTTAAAAACCCTTGTGGTGTTAGCCCCGTAAAAAATTGTATTAGAATTACGCATCTGGAGCGTGATTGAAGCATCTTTAGATGAATTTTTTACGATTTCCAAATCGCGAATAGGGTACCAATAATTCTTAGCATCTTTTACCGAGTGTGGAAGTATCCAACTATAATCTGGTTGATTATTGGAGAAGGTGCCTGTCATTAATTCTACATAGGCTTTACCGTCGTCGGTAAGTTTTCTTCTGGCATTCTGACCTTGCTGTCCTGGGCCAAACTGCCAGAGTTTTGAAGTAGCGTTTTCAATAGGATCTCCCAGGTGGATCGTCCCGGCATTTTTACCGTAATCATATCCGCCAAGAAATCCTTCTTTAGCTTGCCACATAAATATAGAAACCGGATTAGGATGATTCTTCCACCAGGTTAGATCGATACCTTGAGTATAATCAATACCATTATAATTTTGATTTGAAACAGGCCATTGTGTGAAACTAGTGTTGTTATGAAAGACGCCTATCTCCTGGCTGGGAGGCCAAAAAGTTCGAAAGTCATCGTTCGCAGTAATTGCCACATTGGCCCAAAAAAGAAAGTTCTGGGTTAAGGTATTTGTATTGTTAATACGATAATCTACTTCAATATAGGAACGGCCAGGATGTAAGGTCATTCCCACTACGCCCCGCAGATCCATAGTTTTTTCCGTCTCACCAATCCAGATAGTAGCACTACCATCTTTATTTTTTACCATTCTATAGTCACTGGGAAGCATCGTAGTAGTTCGGTGATGATGGGGGAAACACCATTCAATGCCTCCTGAAACCCAGGCCCCAAGTGTACCTATGAGGTCTGGTTTTATGACGCTATTGGTATGGAATAATTCATGTCCGTTAGTTTTGTCTATTGCAGAGAATAATCGACCACCAAAGGCCGGTAAAACTTTAAGTTTGATGTATTGATTTTCTAGGTAGACCATTTCATATTCGGTATCTACAAGTTCACTTCCTAAATTTGTCTGGGACGGATACGGATAAACTCGGCCCTGCGCCCCTTGAACAGCTCTTCCTGTATAGAAGATAGGGCTGGTTTTATCTTCTCCCATCTGGTATGTAGGAATTACTTCCGTTCCCTGGTATATTTTCACCTGAGCAATAAGATTTGTACCTATCAATAGTAAAATGATAAGAGCAATCTGTAGAGATCGACAAGGTTGTAGATTTTTCATTTCAGTTTATTACATTAAGAGTTAATACCGGGAAATAGAAGTAAAAAACGCTATAGAGTCTTAGTCATTTTCCTTACTTTTATAAAAACCTAACCGACTTTTATAAAAACTTCATCAATCTTATGGATTTATTCACAAAACTTTATATATATAGGCTATTCAAAGCCTGTGCAAAGTTTTGTATAGCTTTGAATACCTATGAATGACCATAAATACATACAATTTTGTTTAAGTCAGATCGAAAAAAAATTAGGCTGGGGAAAGTCCGATTCGTGGAAGGAATCCGAATTTATAGGCTTATCTGAAATAATCTTTAAAGAAACTGAGATTTCAATAAGTCCACATACCCTAAAGAGGCTTTATGGAAAAATCAAGTATAAAGAACACTATAATCCGCAGCGCGCTACCAAGGATGCTCTAGCTAAATTTACAGGACACACTAATTGGATAGCATTTATAAATTACTATGATCGCGAGAATGGTAGTGAACCAGGGAAAATATATTTCTGGAAGAATAAAAAGATAAAGATAGGACTTCTCATTTCCTTGGGTCTAATGATGCTATTATTCCTTCCTCAATGGACCGGGGTAATGAATGCCTTTGTCAAAAACGAACAAAAAAGTTCTTATTCTTTTAATACCATTGATACTATTGCCAGCGTACCTTATACGGTATCGGTAAATTATAGTATTGCAAATATGGCTTCTGATAGTGTTTATCTTGATTTTGATTTTGACCATCCCATCACTGGCCCGGAAATAAAGAAATTAGATAAACAACGATCCTTATATAATTATACTTATCAGATTCCTGGATATTACCATATTAAATTAACCAGCGAGAACCGGATTCTTAGCGGTCAGAATGTATTGGTAACTTCAGAAGATTGGTTAAGTTATTACTATCCAGAAAACCGGCAGATTCTATGGCTTAATAACCAGATAAATAATATAAATAATGATGGATATTTATATCAATCTCCTGAAAATTTAATGAATAATGGATTTGATATTACTTCCGTATACTATGTAGACAATCAATTGTTTAAAGACTTTGGGATTGATGGGGATAATTTCGAAATGGAATTAAGGTTCAAGAATTCAGGTGAAACTGGTGGAATATCCTGTTATGATTTTGTTTTAACCTTATTGTGTGAAAAGGACTTTTCCCATTTCAAACTAATGGAAAAGGGGTGTTCAAGTTATTCTGGGATAAAGGTTGGGGAGTTAGATTTAAATGGGGTCGATCAGGATCTTTCATCATTAACTTTTGATCCTAAATGTTGGATCGATCTCAATGTAGTAGTAAAAGCACAAACAGTTAATATTATAATTAACGACGAATTAGTTCTTTCGAAACCGTATAAAGGTTCTAATGGAAACATTGTAGGTATAGAACAATTGTTTAAGGGTACCGGATTTTTAGATTATATACGCATAACAGATCTTGGTACACAAAATTCGTTTTCTGATGATTTTGATTAGGGGTTTTGAATCATTCTATTTGCAGAGATAGGATGAGTGGTAAATAACCTGGGCCAGATTTACAACTTTAGCTTTCATTACATGAAAATAATAAAAACCTCAAAATAATCCAACAAAAAAGGCTGCCTTTTCAGACAGCCTCTTTTGTTTAAGCATTGAAAAATACTGAAAGAGTAGAGAACTTACCTATAACCTGAATTCGATCTAAGGATTTAATAGAACAGTGCAATTTGATTGGTTGTTTGAGTTTCAAATTTGATCGCTGGTTTTTTTTCCTGGAAAGAATAGGCTATGAGACTGGCTACGAGATTTGTAATGAAATTCCCAAAACTTCTGTGCCTGGAATGTTCAGCCTGGCAGATATTTTTGAGCTGGTCGTTGATGGTTTCTATAATTGACCTCTTTCGTAACAAGATTTTATCTCGCATGGTCATCAGTACATTCTTCATATTATTTCTGATTCCTGTCACCAAATGTAGTCCCTGATCAAATAGTAGCGCGGTGAGTTCCTTAGAGAGGTTCCCTTTATCAGCATATAAACTGCCAAAAATCTTCTTTAGAAAATTATCTTGTTTGATAGGTGTTCGGTCATCCACATTGGCTTGGGTGATAATAAAATCAAGCAATTCTCCTTTATCATTTACAACGATATGGAGCTTAAATCCATAAAACCATCCCATCGTTGATCTGCCAGTGGTGGCAATATCTTTGAATACTTTATTATTCTTTATCCGCTTATTTTTACAAGCTCGTATGGGAGTAGAATCTACGAATGAAATTCCGGTACATTCTCCAAGACAGCAAGTTTTCATATAAAGAGTCAGTGGAAGCATATTGGCCTGCATCAATTCTACAAAGCGGTTGTAAGAAACTGTTTGGGGAAATTCTTTTTGTAAATGTTCCTGAACATAGTATAAATAGAAGTGTTTAAAGGTGCGATGACCACTCAGGTGAAACAGCACAGTGATGGTTAATATTTCACTGGTAGACATCTTAAAGGATCGATTTCTTTTGTTTTTACCCCTGGTTAGTGTTGTGCAGGTTCAAAAACTTTACAAAAGTCATCGATAGAACAGAAAATTTCAGTAATTTTATCAGTAGAAATCATAAGCAGAAATTAGGTTAGTATTTTGGTTTTCAGATACTTAAATATAACCATATTTCTGCTTTTTTCATGCTAAAAAACTACTTTTCTTACGTCGAACTCAGGTCTATAGATAGCTTTTAGAACAATATTATCTAATAATTAGATTCTTCTGACCTTACTTCGCAAGTTCCGGTAGAACAATTTCTTCCCGCACAGGCAAGTCCAAAAAGCCCCATAGCAGCAGGCCAGGCGCCGAGAAGAATACCAATCCATTCTCCTTCAAATGCGCTTTGCACGATTACAAAAGTTCCTATTAAAAAATAGGCAGCTCTTATCCAGGTCCAACCGGTAGCAATTCTTTTTAGCATATTAAGATTATATTTTACCTTTTAGTGCGGCCCAGCTGCCGCCGTTATGCACATTTGAGAATCCGTTAGATTTTAGTACACTTTTGGCGGAAGCACTTCTCATCCCCGAAGCGCAACAGGTAATTATTGGCTTATTTTTATCTTTTAATTTTTCAAAATTTGCAGATAGTGTTTGCAAAGGAATATTTTTTGATCCTTTAATATGACCGCCCGAGAATTCTGCTTTACTTCTTACATCTACGATAATTCCGCCTTCCTGCAGGAGTTCTTTATAATTAGGAGCAGGTTTTATTCCTAAAAGCTCTTTAAGTTTTGAAATCATAATTAGGCTGTTTCTGAGGTTAAAAAATTAACTTCAAGCCACGATCCGCCATTTACACAATCAAATCCCTTGCTGCTTAGATAATTTGCAGCCTGTCCGCTTCTATTTCCCGAGGCACAACATAGAATCAAAGGAGATTCTATTTCTTTTAACTCATCAAGCCTTAGTGGAATTTCATTTAACGGGATATTTACGGCTGTAGAAACACTTCCTCCCATAAATTCGTTAACGGTCCTTACATCTACTATTGTTCCCTTATTATTTTTAATTAAATCTTCTGTTTTCATATTTTAATATTTTATTTGAAAATCATTTTAATCTGTATTGAAGAATACAGAATTGAAAGACAAAATTACTACGAATGCCTTCTTGCTACAGTCACTTTTGTTACATAACCGATTAAAAAACAAAGAGAAAGCAAAAAAAATCAGGATGGTATAATGACCATCCTGACATTAAGATTTAAGAAACTTGCTCGAAATCTAAGAAAGTCTTTCAATCACCATTTTTAATTTAGAGCGCACTTCTTGTGCAACATCTCCAAGTTTGTGGTTTTCTACGGCACTCATAGAAGCCACAGGATCTACTGCAGAAACTTCAGTTTTTCCATCTTCTGTTTCCTGTACAATTACGTTACAGGGTAGCATGGTGCCAATCTTGCTTTCAGCAGAAATTGCCTGGTGGGCCATTTTCGGGTTGCAGGCTCCAAGAATTCTGTACTTTCTAAAATCTACATCGAGTTTCTTTTTGAAAGTTTCTTTTACATCTATTTCAGTAAGAATACCAAAGCCTTCTTCTTTTAATTCTTTGGTCACTTTATCTATAGCCTCATCGAATGAATCGTTGAGGACTTTTGAAAAATAATAGCTCATAATATAAATTTTTTGGTTACCCTTAAAGTTAATTGTTTTCTAGCGAGGGAAGAAAAAGGAATTATTAATCTTGTGTGAATTTCCTAAGAATTTTTTCTCCTCAAGCTTATTTTTAGAAAATAATCCAGATCCAGTTTAAAACTATTTTTAAGCTGAATTCCTGGAATCTGCTCGATTATTTAGCACTTCTGGCCGGGCTTCACTTCATCAGTCACTCCCAGCCTTTCCAGGATCTTATCCATAAGACACCAGTGCGTAAGGGAGGATTGAAGCAGGTTTGCCCCCACAAAAGCGGTAAACCACAACCAGTTAATATTTACATAAACGGCTAATAAAAGACTTCCAAGCACAAAAGTTCCTGCAATTCCACGTACAACTCGATTTTTCATTTTAAAAAATTTTAGGTTAGATATAATTTTCAATGTTCACCACGGCAGCTCTAATGGGATTATTGGTTTCCAGGTTCTCATTAAATTCTGAAACCAATTGGAACAGTAGTTCAATCTTTTCATTTTCGGTAAAAGAGAAGAACATAAGCGATTCGTTCCCGCCTTTTTCTCCCGGAAACCAACTTCTGGTTGCAATGACCGAATTGGTATTTTTATAACCGTCTATTTCAGTACGGCTGAAGGCTTCAATATTTGCCTTTTTAAAAATGCTGAGGATCTCTTTTTGAAATTCCGCAACACTTGTTACAATTAGTAGTTTCATTTTTTTAAGGTCTAATGTTCAAAGTTTAATGGTGATTCAGTTCTCAGTTTTAGGTTGTGAGTTATCAGTTATTGCTTTTCCAGCGCTCATCACCGACAACCCACAACTCCAAACTGTCTTACATCACTTCCTCAGTTTTTTTTCTTCAACAACAATTTCTTTTTTCTCCCGTGTTTCATATTTCTTGCGCTCTATGATATAATACACTAAAGGCACTACCAGCAGCGTAAGAATCGTAGAGACAATAGTTCCTCCCATTAATGAGATTGCCAGCCCCTGGAAAATTGGGTCAAATAGTATCACGAATGCACCTATTACAACAGTTCCTGCAGTTAGAAGAATAGGAGTAGTTCGCACAGCACCGGCTTCTATCACTGCTTGTTTCAACGGAATTCCGTCTTCCAGGCGTAGGTTCACAAAGTCGATGAGCAGCACCGAGTTCCTAACCATAATTCCTGCAAGGGCGATCATCCCTATAAAAGAGGTAGCGGTAAAGAAGGCTCCCATGATCCAGTGCCCAAGTACGATCCCAATTAGGGAAAGCGGAATGGCCACCATCATCACGATTGGCGCACGATAGTTTTGGAACCAACCAACAATTAGGATATAGATGATAAAGATCACTCCCAGGAAGGCAATTCCAAGATCTCTAAAGACCTCAAGGGTAATTTGCCATTCTCCATCCCATTTTACGGTATAATCATCTTCCATTTCGGGTTGTTGTATGTAAAGCTCGTCTAGCTCATAACCGGGAGGAAGTTCGATCTTTTTTAATTTCTCCTCCATTCCTAAGATGGCATAAACAGGACTTTCAAGCTCTCCGGCCATATCTGCCAGCACATACACCACGCGCTTTTGATTCTTTCTGAAAATGCTTTTCTCCCTCACCTTTTCCTCGATTTGAACAAGATCTGCCACACTCACCATTTGTCCGGTTTGTGATACCATTTTGATCTGGGAAATATCTACCGGAGTGGATTTTTCCTGCTCTGCCAGAGCAAGAAGGATTCCCACTCTTTGAGTAGCATCTTCATCATATAAATGTGCAATTGCTCTTTCCCCCAAAGCGGCATTCATTGTATAAACGATTTGCTGCGGAGCAATTCCATAGCGCATTGCTTTCTCTTTGTCGATCTCAAAATGATATTCAGTCTGGTCTGCCTCTACCATCCAATCCACATCTATCACATCTGGGGTTTGTTTTAATATGTTCTGGATCTCATCAGCAATTTCCATTTGCTTCTCGTAATCGGGTCCGTAGACTTCAGCAACAATTGTTGACATTACAGGAGGTCCCGGTGGTACTTCCACGATTTTCACATTGGCATCAAATTTTGCCGCAATCTTCTGAATATCGGGTCGTAATATTTTCGCGATGTCGTGGCTTTGCTCACTTCTTTCGCTCTTGTCTTTCAGGTTTACCTGAATATCGGCCGTATTACTTGCACCTCTCAGGTCATAATGTCTTACTAGTCCGTTAAAGGTTATGGGTGCAGATGTACCCACATAGCTCTGATAATTCACCACCTCCGGTCTTTGGGACAGGTACTGCCCAATTTCCCTGGAAACAGTCGCAGTTCGCTCTAAAGTTGTGCCTTCGGGCATATCTATCACCACCTGGAATTCATTCTTGTTGTCAAACGGAAGCATTTTCACAGCGACCGATTTGGTAAAGAACAAGGCAACAGAGCCCAACAACAACAGCATAGTGGTACCCAGGAAGATCCAGCGGGTCTTTTTGTTGTTAATAAGCGGCCTTTCCAGTTTATTATAGATCTTATATATTCTAGTGTCCTCAATTTGTTCTGCCGATTCTTCCTCAACACTGTCTTTGCCTTTGCTTTTCTCTCTTAAAAAGATGAGCCCCAGGTATGGTGTAATAGTTAGTGCTACGAATAATGACAGGATCATTGCAATGGAAGCTCCAATAGGCATCGGGCTCATATAAGGTCCCATCAATCCACTTACAAAAGCCATTGGCAATACCGAAGCAATCACCGTGAAAGTGGCCAGGATAGTCGGGTTCCCCACTTCGTTAATGGCATAAAGCGCCGCCTGCTTGAACGGCAGCCGTTTCATCTTGAAATGCCGGTGCATATTTTCGGCTATGATAATGGAATCATCTACCACGATTCCTGTTACAAATACAAGAGCAAAAAGGGTAATTCTATTAAGCGTGTAATCCAGCAAATAGTAACTAAGCAGCGTAAGTGCAAAAGTCACAGGGACAGAAAGGAAAACCACTAGTCCGCCGCGCCAGCCCATAGCCAGCATCACCACCAGGGTAACTGCGATAATGGCCCCGATCAAATGCAGCAGTAATTCTGACACTTTATGAGAAGCTGTTTCTCCATAGTTTCGGGTAACTTCAACGTGTACATCATCAGGTATAAGATTTGTTTTCAGGTGTTCCACCTTATCAATGATCACATCGGCTATTTTCATAGCATCCGCCCCTTTGATCTTAGCCACCGATATGGTCACTGCAGGATATTCCGAAGAAAAATTACTTCCCGCTGCAGAGCCTTTTCCGTAGCCAAAAGAAACATATTCCTTGGGTAATTCCGGTCCTTCGATCACTTCAGCAATCTGGTACAGATAGACCGGTTGTTGCTGTTGAGTGCCAATGATCAGGTTCTCCACATCTTCAGCAGATTCGAGGAAACTTCCGGTGTTCACCAGAAATTCAGTATCATTTTGATTGAAACTGCCGGAGGAAAGCTGCTGGTTGCTGGCCTGAATCATTTCAGCCACCCCAAGAAAATCCACTCCACTGGATGCCATTTTATCTTTGTCCAGCACGACGCGCACTTGTCTGCTACGACCACCAATCTTGTTAGTAATGGAAACATCGGGCACTTTTTCTATTTCGTGCGTAAGCTCATTGGCAATTTGCCTAAGCTGGTAATCATCATAAGTTTCACTCCACAAAGTAAGGCCCAGCACGGGTACATCATCAATGGCGCGGGTTTTTACCAGCGGCATCGTGGCGCCCAGCGGCATCTGGTCCATATGCTTCATAAGTTCATTATAAAGCTTTACATAGGAGCGTTCAATATCTTCGCCCACCAGGAATTGCACGGTCACCATTCCCTGTTCCTTCATTGAAGTGGAGTAGATATATTCTACCCCGGGAATATTGGAAACCATTTTCTCCAGCGGTTGTATCACCCGCGACTCAAGTTCTGTGGAGCTTGCACCTGGATAACCAACAAAGATATCGGCCATTGGCACGTCAATCTGGGGCTCTTCTTCCCTGGGGATCAAAAACGAACTGTACACTCCAATGACCATAAACACGATCATTAGTAGCACCGTAAGCTTCGAATCCATAAAACCTTTGGCAATTTTGCCTGCTAATCCTTCTTTCATTTCTTAGTAGTTTTTTTGCTGAAGGCTTATCGAATTTCGAGTTTGGCCCCATTATATAATTTCCCTTCGGCTGAAGAGATATAAGACTCCCCGGCATTAAGACCTGAAAGAACTTCCACCTCATCCCCAACCGTTCTGCCCAGACGCACCCATCTTAGAATGGCTGTATTTTGCTGGCTAGGAGTATAAATTCCTTGGAGATCGCCACGTGTCACAAGTGCTGAAGACGGAATGAGAACAACGTCCCGGTGTTCTCTAGCTGTGGTAGGAAACTGAACGCTGGCATACATCCCCGAATAAATCGAAGCATCGGTCTCGTCTAATGCGACTTTTACCACATACTGCCCGCCTGAATTCTTTGCGGAAGTGCTTATTTCTGAAACTATTCCTTTTAAGGTTTCTCCTGAAGATTTCACCTGTACATCCACTTGTGTTCTCTGTTTAACCGAAGCTATTTCAGATTCCGGAACACTTGCCCTTACTTCAAATTTTCCCGGAACTTCCAAGTTTAGCAACGGCATACCGGGATTTGCCATATCCCCAACCTCAACATTTTTTGAAGTAACTATCCCACTAAATGGTGCGACAATATTGGAATAAGCGAATTGCGCGTTGATCTCGTTTTTTTGCTGCCTGGCACCTTCAAGCCTGGCCTTTGCCATTTCATACCGGGCGGTGATATCATCCATCTCCTTTTGGGAAGCGCTGTTATCTGCAAACAATGAACTGTATCGCTCATAATCTTTTTCTGCATTTCTAAAGGCCGCTGTGGCTTCAGTAATTCCTGCATTTACCTGCGCCCGCTTTGCCTGCAGGTCCGCATTATTGATCTCGATAAGCAGCTGACCTTTTTTTACCTTATCGCCTACTTTTGCATTTACGCGGGTTACATAGCCCATATTTCGGGTGCTTAAAGTGGCATTTTCAACGGCTTCTATTTTTCCGCTAAAAGTGAGGAAAGATTGATCAGATTCTGAAGGAGTTTCTACGGTAACTTCCACTGCCGGAGTATTTTCTGTAATATTTTTTTCTGAAGAGTCCCCGCAACTAAAGAGTAGGGTCGTTGCTCCCAAAAGACTCAGGATATATAATTTGGTTTTCATAAAAAGACTGTTATTTAATTAAAAAATCGAGTTGTGCCTGTGCGTAATTGTATTCGAAGATTGTTTGTGCGTATTCCAGTTGTTTTTGGGAATATTGTGCTTCGGCCGTAAGCAGGTCGCTGGTTTTTTCAAGCCCCTGTTCAAACCTGTTGGAGCGTATGCGCAAAGATTCTTCAGCTTGTTCCAGTGCAAGTCGGGTTAGGTTCAGCTTATTTTCGGCATCCTTTACTGCCCGGCTTGCCCTGTTGCGTTCCATTTCGCTTTTGGAAACATAGGAATCATATTCCAGCCTGGCTTTTTCATAAGTTGCTTTACTTTTCTGAAGTTTTCCGAAGCGCTTGTAACCTTCAAACAAGTCCCATTTCAACTGAATGCCTGCGAGATATCCGCTGGCATCGCCAGAAAATATTTCATTATCATAAAGTTCATAGCTTCCAAAGGCATTCAGACGAGGTAGAAAAAACATTTTATCTGCCTGCAGCATTTCGCCGTAAGCCTCAGTCGCCAGTTCCATTGCCCGAATATCTGCTCTGTCTTTAGAAACAGTTTCAATATTTTCCTGAACAGGAATTGAAACTTCCAAAGGATCTGTAGGTTCGAAAATAATATTTACTGGTTCGTTTAAAAGATATGCCAGATAATCTGATGCATTGATCACATTGCTCTTTGCATACTGAAGCTGATTATTGACTTCAGAAACCCTTATTTCTACTGAAAGTACATCTGATCTTTGCAGATATCCCTGTTTATAAATGTCATCCGCGAGTTTCTTATTGGCAAGTGCTGCCTTTTGGGCGCTTTCTAAAACTGTTACTGCCTGGTGTGCGAGTTGCAGTTGCATATAAGCTTTCTCCACTTCCAGCACCATATGGTTTATGGTTCGATCTGTTTGTAAAGCAGTGGCGTCCATTTTCTTTTTTGCCGCTTTTCGCTGGTAGATCCCGTCTAAATTGATAAGCGGTTGCTCCACTTCGATCTTTGTGGCAAAATTGTTGATCCTTTCAGGATTGTTTAAAAAATCAGGATTGAAGTCACTCTGCGTAACAATTTCCTGGTTCAGTTTAGACCCAAAAGCCATCAAAGGATTGGTAGTGGTCATCCCGGTATGGGAAACTGCCACGTTTGGTAAAAAGATTGAATTTGTTTGCCGGTAATCTCCCCTGGATTCGAGGAACTCCTGCTGTGAGATCTTGATCTCCCTGTTGTTTTCCTTTACCAGCTGGACGGCTTCACTTAAGGATATGGGCTTCGTTTCCTGCGCCTGTAACCATAGCCCCGGCAGTAAAGCCAACATTGTAAATATATATTTGATGTTCATCGTTTGTATATTATCTCTGATTAAAAGTTTTTGAAGAACCAGAATTTTTCATCCCACCATTTGGAGAAATGTCCCCACTGGGCGGGGGTTTTCATCTTTACCTCATTCTTCCCGGTAGCCGAAAACCTTCCTCCGGTCTCACTCGCTTTACCTTCGCCCGCTTCGATAAAGTATTTTCCTTCGGGCACGAAAGTTTGATCTGGTTTTTGATTTGAAAGTATTCTGCCAATATTATGAGCTACTACCGCTGCCTGTTGTCTTGCAAAAACCCCGATCTTTGGAAGCACAGATCCGGTTTCAGCTTTTACGTGGGTGATATCTCCTATCGCATAAACATTTTCATATTTGGTTTCCAAGGTCTTGTTATCCACATCTACCCATCCGGAATTTCCTGCTAAATCGCTCTTTTTGATCACCCCGGGTAGCTGGTGCAGTGGAGTATAGGCCAGGAGATCATAAGCATAGGTTTCTCCATTGCTGAATTCCAGTACATTTCCTGAAACAGCTTTCAGTTCGTGGTTTGGGAAATATTTGATCCCTTTTTTTCCCAGCAGTTCCTTTAGTTCCCGCGAAGCTTCAGCACCGGCGAATTCCATTGGGCCGGCTTCAGGCGTATACAGAGAAATATTAGTGGATTTAGGAAGGTTGTTCTTTCTTACGAAATCTTCTATAAGCATCGCAGCTTCATAAGGCGCTGCCGGGCTTTTAAACGGAAGGGAAGAAACTAAAATAGCAACTTCACCTCCGTCAAACTTTTTTAGTTCAGCATAAAAATCCTGAGCTCCTTTTAGGGTAAAGAAATTAGAGCCAAATTGTTCAAGGTTATAAACATCTGCCTGCTCCACGCCCAGGGAAACTACCATATGATCTCCTTTATACTGCTTCCCTTTTACGGTTACAGCAATATTTTCTGGATCTATGTTTTCTATTTCCCCTCTAATAACTTCCAGGCCTGAAGCCTGCAGTTTATCTGTACGTTCTATGATCTCCTGCTGTTTGCTTTTTCCAACCATTATCCATGGGAGAGATGGCGAATACACGTTGGTTTCCTCTTTCTCGAAAACCAGGATCTTTACAAGATTGATATCTTCTTCATTCCCGCTGTGTCTGCTCAGTTCTCTTGCAGTGACAATTCCGCCTTGTCCGGCTCCTAATACTAAGATGGTTTTCATAATTGATTATTTTTAAAATTGATGCTGTGAATGCTTATTGCAATAGCTTCAGCTGGTGCTGTGGGATGCACCATAGAAGCCAAAATTTTTGGAAATTCTATCAGGATTTCTCTTAAGTAGTCTTGTAGGTTGTTCATTATTCAATTTTTATGTTGTTGAGGTCAATCTTCAAACAATTTTATTTCTAATTAGATGACAAAATTAGTGGGTGGATTACCTGTGGGAAGCAACTTTTGTTACATACAGGTCTGGTTGGCAGGTGGGTATACGGGAATATTTTTTAGGGTCCTATGAGGAAAATCAGGTTTTTGGAAACCTGTTGAAATTTTAATTCATAGTAAGAAAATACTTACATTAAAAAATAATTTTATCCTTAAGAATCCCTGGAAATAAATAGGGCCAGACTGAAAATTTTATAAAATTAAAATAATCATATTATCAAATTATTAAGATAAAAGTTTGGAAATTGTCGATAAAGTGATAGATTAGACGAATCTATTAACCTTTTATTAATCAAACATTTTATTTTTATGGATTTAAAAAACTTTAAATCGTTCGCGGTAACTGCAATAGCTGCCGCTTTTTCTGTTTCATGTTCTCAGGACCAAGCACGAGAACAACCTATGGATGAAGAATTGGTAGCTCCTTCTTCAGCCGATATTATTGAAGGCCAGTATATCGTAGTTTTTAATGAAGATTTTACCGGAAATGCTTCTTCAAAATATCCGGAAAGTTATACCAAAGCTCAGGAAGAAGTGGCTAATACTACCAAAAGGGTATTATCTGAAGCTAATATTCCTGACACTGAACTTTTAGCTGTTTATAGTAAAACAATTAATGGTGCAGCCCTTAAACTTAACCTGCAGCAGGTGGAAGCTTTAAGAGGTAAAAAAGAAATTGCTTTCATCGAGGAAGATAGAATTGTGCAATTTGCCCCTCCTTGTGGAACGCCAAACGGCGGGCCCTGTGATGAAGATCCGGGAGATGGAGACGATGGGGGAGGAGACTCTTCCCAGGATGTACCTTACGGAATTACCCGGGTTAATGGAGTAGCTTCTTACACTGGTTCTAATGTTGCGTGGGTAATTGATAGCGGGATAGACACAGATCATCCAGATCTTAATGTGGATGCTTCAAGAGGATTCAATGCATTTACCTCTGGAAGAGATGGAAAATCTACCGATGATGGTAATGGTCATGGAACACACGTTGCTGGAACTATCGCAGCTTTAAATAATGATTTTGGAGTTGTTGGGGTAGCACCGGGAGCTTCAGTTATTCCTGTAAAAGTTTTGGATAGTCGTGGTAGTGGTTCTTACTCTGGCGTAATAGCCGGTGTAGATCACGTTGCTGCTTACGGAAGTGCTGGCGATGTTGCCAATATGAGTCTTGGTGGTCCAACTTCAGATGCCTTAGATAGCGCAGTACTTTCAGCTTCACAAAACGGAATTATTTTCGCTCTTGCAGCCGGAAATGAAAGTTCTGATGCGAATACCAGTTCTCCTGCGCGAGTAAACGGAGCAAATATCGTAACGATCTCTGCAATGGATTCTAACGATAACTGGGCTTCTTTTTCTAACTACGGAAATCCGCCGGTAGATTACGCTGCTCCAGGAGTTGCGGTTAATTCTACCTGGAAAGACGGTGGTTATAATTCAATAAGTGGTACTTCTATGGCTTCACCACATGCAGCCGGAGTTCTATTATTAGGAAGTGCCTCTACTGATAGAACTGTAAATGGAGATCCAGATGGAACGGCAGATGCGATTATTGTACACTAAAAAATAGCTTAAATTTTATACTGAAAAGCACCGCCAGGGCGGTGCTTTTTTATTTAGTTAATGCTTTTATGATTCGTTGTTCATTAATTAGAACATCCCGGAATAATACATGTGGAAACTGATTATTTCTTATTTCCGCTTTTCCTTGTTATCAGCCCCACTTAAGCTCTTTTTAATTTGAGGGAGTTTTGGTAAAGCTGATATTATTAAAATAAAGTCTATTAATTAAATTCAGCGCAATCGCCTGATGGTTGATAAACGCCTGCTCCCTGTTGGTAAACTAAGGTGGCGCCTAAATGCCCAACATACATAAGATAACCGGAGCCTATTGATAATGTAACGATACAAAGAATAGATAATAAATTTTTCTTTTGGGTAAGTAATCGAATTCTTGAAAATTTTAATAGATCAAGAAGGAGGGAGGCAGTAAAAAGCCAGGCGGTAATATACGCCAGGTTTTGGTGTTGTTTAAGAACGGTGGGATCACAAATTTTTCGTGAGACAATACCATCGGCTAGATTACCGGTATAAATTGCAATCCAAACTCCTATTGTACCTAATAAAAGTAGTATAGTTCCTCCTTGTTTCCAGACTTCTTTTGCCGAGCCCAGCGCTATTAACTTAAACAAAAAAGCAACTAATAAAATGGCGATAGGAAAATGAACGGACAGAGGATGAAAAACCTCTGTCCGCCAAAAATCAGGTAACTGATTCATTTTATTCCATAATTTTTACAGAAATGGGATCTAAACGTTTTCCCACTTTTTCTACTTCAACTTCAACCTTTTGACCTTCTTTCAATTCTGAAAAATCTACAGTGCTTCCATTTCGGGTTAACTCGGTAGTTTCCTTGAAATACAACTCTAAAGTCTTGTTATCGTTTGTTTTTACGTAAATCTCATCTTTAGAAGGTTCAACCTCTTCTATTGTTCCCTGGTAAGTTCCAGATTCTACGGTATCAGTACTTTCTCCACAAGAAACCATAAAAAGAAAAATGCCTATAAAAGCAACTGAGTTAAAAATTTTACTGATCATAATTTTAATTTTTTGATTATCTAATTTTAAAGTTACAAATAATATGTTTGGATAGAATAAACCTAAAGGAGTAATTACGTGTGCAGTGAAATTTACTGCGCAGGATTTCTCCCCAGGGCCTGCAGGTACTCTGCCTGGGTTTTTAAATATTTAACCTGAAGATCTAATTGCTCCAGCCTGGCCTCTATAAACCGGGTTTCGCGGGTATTTATTAAAAAGATTGAACTTTCTCCAAAATTGAATTTACGCACTTCTGCCTGAAGTAATGCATTAGAATCTACCACCATTTGTTCTGTCATTTCAATTTGCTCTAAAAAGGCCTGAAGTTGTTGTTCCAGGGCATTAATTTTGGCTTGTAACTGGTTGTCTTTAAGGTTTAGCTCTAATTTGGCATCCTGCAGCTCAAATTCGGCTATCTTAAGATCGCCACGTTCCCTTCTTAAAAATAATGGCATAGAAAATTTTACACCCGCTTTGTACGCACTGGCATTAAAAGTTTCAAAGTTTTCGGGTTCTTCTGAAAGGAAATTATACTCCAAATCTATTTTGGGTAATAACTGATTAATGCGATAGCGTTTTTCTATTTGGAGCGCTTCAATTTTTCTCCTGTAAAATTCTAATTGCGGGTGGGTATCTAAATTTGCTTCAGGAATTTCAGAAATTAAAGTACGGAAAACTTCTTCGGTAGTTACGGGTCTTACCTGTTCCTGTAAAATAAGCGGTTGATCTTGGTCCCATAAATAGGTAGAAAGTTCCAGCCGTTTTTTTCTGAGTTCTACAATGGCCTGGTTAGCCTGGAGTCTACGTTTTTGAATATTTAGGCTTGCTTCTACGGTGTCTATCCCTGCAACTTCGCCCATTTGAGCGCCGCGCCTAATTCCGCGATAGCGTTCATTTGCATTCTCTAGAAAATCTTCAAAAATCTGTAATTTCTGGTGCGCTCTTAACCATTCAAAATATACAAACGAAGCATCCAGAAGAATATCATTTATCATTAATTGCTGCTCGGCCCGGCTTTGGTCCCGATAGGCCTGGGCTTTGCGTAAACCCGCCATTCTAGAATTAATCCAAAGTCCTTCTCCCACCGATAAAACTACGCCTGCCTGAAATAAACCGGGTTCTGGCACTTTGTTTTGCGGATTTACATAGGCGCCCTGATTTTGTTGAAATCCGCCTTTTAATTTTAATCCGTACCACATAGGTACCTGTAATTGGGCATCAAGAAGGTCGTAATATTCGGTACCTTTATACTCTTTTTCTTTATAATCTACCTCAAAGCGAGGGTCAAATGCACCTCTTGCTGCCTGTACTTCGGCATCACCTATATTTCTTACCAATCCTGCCTGGCTAACTACAGGATGTTCACTTACTACAATATCTAAAAATTCGGTATAACTCAGGCTGTCTGTTTGGGCAACTGCCGAAGAACAAATAAAGAATAGGATTGTAAAATAGTGTACAAAGCGCATTTATTTGGCTACTTTTTATTATTACTTTTTGCCGCTTGAGATTCAGTATTGTCACCGGTTCCCGGTTCGTAATAGTTAGGGGGGAAACCGTTTAAGTTTCGCCATAATTCATACCAAATAGGAACATTTTCTAAGAGGGCTATAGTTTGCGCACCACTGCCAATTCCTATTTGTTCCGGCCAGGGATTATCATCGGGATCAGGGGCGAGGAGAACACGGTATTTACCATTTTTTGAAATATAATTTTCTACCGCAACTACTTCGGCACCATAAGTACCATAAGAAAGATTGGGCCAGCCGCTAAAAATTATTGAGGGCCAACCATCAAACTGAATACGAACCTCTTCGCCCACATGCATAAGTGGTAAATCTAATGGCCTAACATACGTTTCTACCGCCATTTGATAGTTGGAAGGCATTATACCTACTAATTGCTCTCCTTGTGAAAAAGTTTCACCTAAACCTGCGCGTAGAGCTTTATTTACGTAACCATCCTGGGGTGCAAGAATATAATATAAATTGCTACGCTGTTGGTAATTTGAAAGCTGAATTTGAAGTTTATCAACTTCAGCGCGAGTACCAAATTGGTTGCTTTGAGTGGTAAAAATTTCCTGCCTGGTTTTAGAAATTTTATCAGCGTATTCAGCAGAAATTCGGTTTATTTCAATTTCAGCATTTATTACTTCATTACGGCTGGCTAAAAGTTGATTTTCTTGCGCAATTAGTTGGGCCTGGGCTTCCTGCAATCTTAAACGCCTCGCTTCCAAATCGGTTAAAGATTTTAAACCTTCTTCTTGCAGGGTTTGCATACGTTCAAATTGCGTTTTGGCAATTTCTACCTCGGTTTTTGCTGCTTCCAGTTTAATACTGTCGCTACGAACCTTTAAGCCGGCTTGCGCCAGTTTATTAGTGGCCATACTTCGCTTTAACTCCCGTTCTTGCTGCTGCGCTTCTAATTGTTGCCTAAGTGCTTCTATCTTTTCGTCATAGGAGTCGGCCGATTGGCGTTTGGCGTCTATTTGGCTGGAAGTTCTATTGATTAATAAAGGATCAAAATAATCACTACTCACCTCTGAAATTCTTAAAATAGTATCTCCTCTATTTACAAAATCCCCTTCGTTAATATACCATTGCTCAATTTTCCCGGGGATGGGAGATTGTATGGTTTGTGGGCGGTGTTCCGGGCTTAGCGTGGTAACATTTCCACTAGATCTTATATTTTGTGTCCAGGGTAAAAAGAGAATAATTATAAATAATAAAAAAAGGCCAATTAGCACCTTATTAAATATAGTGTAGTGTTTTCTATTAAAAACGAATTTCCCCGATCTAGAGTCAGAAATATCTATACGCTCGTTTAATTTTTCTTCAGAAATATTCAGCATATCTACAGGGATTTAACGATTTTACCATCCTCTAATTCCAGGCGCTCATCACAAATTTCTTTCCATAAATCATCATTACTGGCTACAATTAAGCTCCATTTTTGCTGCGGATCGGTTAAAAACTTTAATATCCTTTTCTTTTCCTGAGGTTCAAATTTCGTAAAAGGTTCTTTTAAAATAAGTATTGCAGGCTTATTTACAATAGCCCTGGCCAGGATAATTCTTTGTGAAATAAGGGAAGATAAATATCTACCTTCAGGATGAATTTGAGTATAAATACCATTGTTTTGCTCTTTTACAAAATCTTTTAAGCCAGCCTGTTCTAAAGCCCAATCTATATCCTGGTCTGAAATAGATTCATCTCCAAAAGTTATATTCTCCCAAAGACTACCTTCAAACG
The DNA here is from genome assembly GCF_900113135.1 of Salegentibacter agarivorans. Lineage (GTDB taxonomy): Bacteria > Bacteroidota > Bacteroidia > Flavobacteriales > Flavobacteriaceae > Salegentibacter > Salegentibacter agarivorans. The sequence continues at coordinate 68,098 of NZ_FOOH01000017.1, forward strand.
GAATTTCATCGGGTAATAAAGTCCCTAGATATTGCCGATATTCATTTAAAACAAGGGTGTGCCGGGCGAGATCGTTTACATAAATTTTACCTTTTGTAGGACTAAAAATACCTGAAATGAGTTTTAAAAGACTGGTTCTTCCATTTCCTGCCGGCCCGGTAATTACAAGCGATTTTCCGGGGTTCACTACAAAATTAATTCCCTTTAAAACCGAATAACCTTCCGGCTCAAATGCCACATCTTTAAATTCCAGTTTAATACCATTAGAAGCGTTTACAGAATTTTGATTTTCTGAAGGTTCTAAGGGTTTATCTACTACCTGTCCCAGTTTCTCCAGCGAGGTAAGGGTGTCATAAATATCCTCAAGGCCTCGTATCATTTTCTCTACGGAAGAAATAATTAAGAGAATAATGATCTCGGCGGCTACAAATTGACCAATATTCATTTGTTGGTTTAGAACCAACATTCCTCCAATAGCCAGGAGACCACCGGCTACCAAAACCTTAAAAATAATAAGTTTAATGTACTGAATTTTAAGAACGCCAAAATGCTCTTCCCGTTCCCTCAGGTATTTTTCGGTAAGTTTATCGTTTTTATCCAGCGCCAGCTTGCTTCGGCCAGAAATTTTAAAACTGTTTAAGTTTCGGGCAACCTCCTGAATCCAGTGAGCTACCTGGTATTTGTTTTTAGATTCGTCTAAGCTGGTTTTTAAACCTTTGGCAGCGGTAAATTTAAAGACGATATAAATTAATAATACCAGTAATAGTCCATATAAAATAAAAAATGGGTGATAAAGGGAGAGCAGTATAACTCCAAAAACAACCTGGACTGTGGCCGCCGGGAGATCTAATAAAATTTTGCTTACTCCTTTTTGAACTTTTAGGGTATCAAAAAAACGGTTTGCCAGTTCTGGCGGATAGATATTTTGTAAAGCTTCACTTTTAATTTTGGGAAAACGGTAGGAAAATTCAAAACTGGAACGTGTAAATATTTTTTGCTGAATATTTTCTGCCAGTCTAAGTTGTAGCAACTCAAAAACTCCAACCAAACCTACTGCGAGCGTAACTAAAATCACTAAAATTACCCAGCTGGTACTAACTTTTCCTCCCTGAATTAAATTCACAATAGCCTGTATACCCAGGGGAACTGCCAAATTTAATAAACCCGCGAAAAGTGCATAAAATAAAATATGACTTACATCGCGCTTGTCTAATTTTAGTAAATTCCAAAGTCTTTTTACCGGAGTACCTGGTTTAGTTTTGCTCATTAAGTAATACTATGCAGTTTAAAAAATGATTTTCCATAATATGCAAAAATAATTTTCAAAAGAATTTTTCATTAGGGTTTAATCAAATTTTAACGCTTGTTCTTGCTTTATTTTTGATTAGGTTTCCCGGTATTATATTATTTGGGATGCAAATTTATTCCATTTTATAATGAGGTTAAGGGGTTACTTCTCGTTATTCTTATTCAAGCTTACTTTAAGGTCTTCTTTTTTACCCGCTCTTTTAATAAACAGTTCTCCGGGATTTTGATTTCCTTTTATTTTTAATTCAAATTCTGAACGTGGGGCTAAAATGAATGGGAGACTTTTGTTATTAACAATACTAAAATTATCACTAATATTTATTTCGGTAATTATAATAGCCTGGTTACCTCCTTTATGAGAAATTCTAAGACTTTTTATTTCTTGTTTTGAAAAATCAAGATTGTCTTGTGATGCTTTTAATTCCCCTGCCAGAATAGCATCGGTACTAAAATTAAGGGAATTGTCTTTGGCAAAAACTTCAAACGAATTTAACTCTGGGCCACCACCTCGATTTCCGCTTCCGGCACCAATAATAATTTGCTTATTAATGGTAATTGCCTGGGTGCCGTGCCGGCCTTGTTTTAATGGAGGCAGGCTATCCCATTTTCCATCAGCAAAATTAAAGATTTCAGCTTCATTGTGCGCTTTTTCCTGGGCATCACTTTCACCTCCCAAAATTACAGGCTTATTATCTAAAAGTCCAACTGCCGTGCCGCCTCTTGGCGTAGGAATTTCAGAAATGGTTTTCCATTTTCCCGCATTAAAATCGTAGATATCTGTGGCTTTCACTGTACCGGCAAATCCGTTTCCTTCAACACTTCCAGATTTCCTTCCGCCGGCAACAAAGAGTATATCCCCAGTTATTACTGCTTGAAAGTGATCCCGTTCATTAGGCGAATTTGGAAGTATTTTCCATTTATTTTTATAAACATCATATTCATCAAACCAATTTACCCAACCGGAAGTATGCCCATTAGTAATTCCGTTTATTAGGTATATTTTTTTATCTTTTATTGCAACGCCGGCAGCACCACGTCTACGGTCTTCAGGAATTTCGGGTCCTTTTACCCATAAATTTTCTAAGGGGTCGTAAATATAAATATTAGGAATAGGATCTTCATCTGGCCAGCCACCGGTAAATGCGCCTAATATATATACAAGTCCGTCCAGGCTCACGGCCTGTGTATGGTGAATTTCCAGGGGAGGTTGTGCTCCTTTTTTCCATTTTTGGTTTTCGGTTTCGTAGATATCAATTGGTTTATTACCGCGACCTCCAATTAAAATAAACCGCTTTCCTGCCTGTACAAAAGCATTCTCGTGGCGTTCCTGTGCTTCTCCATTTGCAGGAAGAGTTTTCCAGGATTGAGAATTAAGGCTAATTACCGAAAAACAAAGAATACTAAGTAAAAGGTATTTTTTCATCATAATTAATACTTTATCATAAATATAAGGCTTCTAACAAAACACTAAGGTAGGTTTAACCAAGCCTTAACTGCTTTAAGTCTCCCTTTTTAATAAGTTGCATAGTAAACCATAAAATCTAAATTATGAAACTGAAAGCTTTATTTTTGAATTGTACACTTAAAAAATCTCCCAAAACATCTAATACCGAAGCCTTTATTGAAGAAGCTGAAAAGGTTTTTAAAGGCCTTGATGTTTCTACCGAAATTGTTCGCGTAGTAGACCATGATGTAAAATTTGGAGTTACCTCTGATGAAGAAAATGGAGATGAATGGCCTAAAATTTTAAAGAAGGTAAAAGCTGCCGATATTTTAATTCTAGCTACTCCAATTTGGCGTGGAGATCGGGGTGCCGTGGCTAAAATGGTTGCCGAACGTTTTGATGGAATAATGGAAGAGGGAAGCGAAGAAAACGGGCAATTTCCAACTTATAATAAGGTAGCCGGAGTTATGGTAGATGGGAATGAAGACGGTGCTAAAAAAGCAATTTCCAGTATGGTTTTTGACCTCTCTGAGCACGGATTTACTGTTCCCGTAAACGGATTTTGCTATTATGTGGGTGAAGCCGGGCCCGGGCCAAGTTATATTGAAGCCGAAGGGAATAAACACGAATTCACCAATAATATGATGTTACTTATGGCTCACAACCTGGTGCATTTAGCAAAAACCTTAAAAGAAAATCCGTATCCTACTGATGTGAAAAAACTGGAAGAAAAAGCTAAAAAAATGAGTAAGTAGGGGAAACTTGAATATATACAGGAAGCTCTTAAGAATTGTCTTAAGGGCTTTCTTTAGTCTAAAGAATTCCTGGTAACCCAGGATTTCCAGCCAATAATTGCCATTTGTACTTTACTGGCTTTTCTTAGATCCAGTTCTTTTTTAGTGTAGCTGGGCAGAACCTTCTTGTTAAGTTTAGAAAGTGCTTTAAAAAATTTCTTTTTCATTTTTGGTTGGTTTACTCGATAATCGAGATTTAAATGCGCTGAGGTTTGCCTCAATATTCATATATTCAATTCTTCCTGAATTTGCCTCAAAGCGGTTTACTTCAAAGATATTGAAAATCAGGTAAAAGAAAAAAGCAGGGAATTAGCCTGCCTTTAAATTCAAATTTAAATCAAAAGAAAAATTATTATTTATCTTTTTTAGTAGTAATTTCAATAACCCCGTCTTCGGCATCTTCTCCATATTTTTCTAAAGCAACTGTACCTTTAAGAACATTAATTTTTTCAACATCTTCGGGTTGTAGTTTTTCTTCCATAAACTCTGCACTTTCCTTTTTTCCATCAATTATAACTAGAGGCGAAGCTTGCTTATGCCCATTCGTGAAAATATTGGCCTTAACAGTATAGCCTGTTGAGTTATCTGATTTTTTATCTTCTTCATATTTATGAAAAGCGTTTATATCTTTGGAATTAGAAAAACTTAAACTTTTGCCGGTTATTATTTCGTAATCTGTTTTCTTTTTGAATGTTTGAAATCCGACTGAATGAGCTTGGGTTTTTATCACCTTTTTTTCAGTTTTCTTTTTAGATTTATCCAAAACCCCGGTAGTAATAATCACCGCCCCATCTTTGGCGTCTTTCCCATAAAGAGAAGTTGCGTTTTCGCCTTTAAGAACATTTACACTTTTAATAAGATCTTTATCTATTAACTCAACAATTTCTTTCTTACTTTTTTCACCGTTTAATATATAAAGGGGATCGCCGGGGATTTCTTGAGGATTTTTAGAGTTTTCGCGTAACTTTTTATTTTTGTTTTTTTTCTTCCCCTTAAAATTAGTTTGGAGGGAAATTAAACTCGGTGATCTACCGTGTTCTATTTGTAAGAATTCGCGTTTGGTTTCAGAATCCTCTTTATCAATTCTCTTTAATTCATTCTGTAAATTATCGATGATTCTTGCATTATTGGCAATAATTGCTCCGTCTTCGGCTTCATTTCCATATTTTGCCTTTGCTTCCTCAGCTAAAGAAATACTTATTCCTTGCTTAGAAATATCAAGGTGTTTCCCGTCTAATTCTTTAGAAGTATATTTCTTACTGTCTATAATATATAAGGGATGTTTCCCTAGTTTACCTAAAGCACTTCCGTTAGAAGATATAGCGCCTTTTTCCAAAAGGGTATTGGCTTTCCTAAAACCAGTTTCTTTTTTATCTGTAAAGATTTCAAAAGATTCAATTCCTTCTGTATCGTTGGTTGAGAAAGTTCCGGTTTCGTTGGTTTCTTTGTTTAAGAAGGAAACTTTTATACCGGTAAGTAGTTCGTTGGAATATTTAATTTCTGAAAACTCCAGTTCAACATTGAATTTCTGAAAAATTCCAGAAATTTTTTCCAGACCTTCCTCTTTAGAAAATTTTGTAATTGTAGCTGAAACTGATTTATTTACTTGAACAGTTTCTACAGGATTTTCAGATTTTTTTGTTTGGGCCTTGGTCTTTACATTAAAAGCGAGCATAAAAGCCAGGACAAATGGAAAAACAAGGCTTAGTTTCCAAAGCCCGGTATTTTGAGATGATTTTTTATTCAACATAAGAATTCGTTTTTTGATAAATGACTGGTAAAAATGATTGGTAAGTGCAGGTTGTAAATTTGAAATTGAAACTTTTACCAAAGCCTGCTGATAAGATTTTTTTGCCCCCGAAATAGCCACCGTCTCCCTGTCGGCTATATATTCCAGATTTTGTTCAACGCTTTTTTTATACAACCAGCTTAACGGGTTAAACCAAAGTAGGGCGGTAGTAAGATTTGCTATTAGTATATCTATAGAATGCCATTGCGCCGCGTGTATCTTTTCGTGTTGCAAAATCATTTGCAAATCTTTTTCTGAATGCGCCGCAGGATTATAAACAATGAATTTAAAGAATGAAAACGGACTTACCGTAGTATTGGTTGTAAGAAAATTAAAACCATCTATTTTATGAATTTGGCTTTTTTTAATAAGTTGCCAAATGTTGAAAAGCTGCACAAAAATTTTTGTTAGGAAAGACAGGGCAACACTTAAATAAGCAAGACCCAGGACTTCCCAGGCGCCAAAATTGGATGCTATATTTTCTGAAGTAATATTTGTGCTTGCAGGAAACTCGTGGAAGGGAAAGTTATTAGCTTCTACCATCACTTTCCGGGTAAAATAAATTGCCGGTAGAACTGCTGAAGTTAAAATTCCACCCATGAGAAAATTACGATTTATCTGGAAACTGGTTTCCTTTCTTAGTAAAATAATATAGGCCAGGTAAAAAATACTTAGCAAACCGGCGCTTTTAAGAAGATAGGTTAAGAATGCTTCCATAAGTTATTCTTTATTCTCCTTTTCTATAATTTCCAGGATTTCGCGAAGTTCCCTTGCGCTAATCTTTTCTTCTTTAGCAAAAAAGGAAACCATGCTCTTATAAGAATTATCAAAAAAACGTTTTGAGGTGAGACTCATAATGTGTTTCCTGTATTCTTCTTTAGAAATTATGGGATAGTATTGATGTGTATTTCCATAAGCTGTATGGCCAACAAAGCCCTTGTCTTCTAAATGTCTTACAATAGTTGAGACTGTATTGTAATGATATTTTTTATCCTGTATGAGCGGAATAATTTCTTTAACAAATGCTTTCTCCAATTGCCAGAGAATACGCATCACTTCTTCCTCTTTATTAGTTAATCTTTTCATTTTGATTTTGTTTGGTTATTTCAAATATAACGAAAAATATAGTTTAATTACTAATTAAGTAGTTTCTTTTTGATTTATGATGCTTTTAAGTTTAGCTCACAGGATTATTTTATCTTCGCAAAAAAAATTAGATGAGTATTGTTTTTATTCTTATTGGGCTTGTTTTGTTGGTTGTAGGTGGAGAATTTTTGGTTAGAGCTTCTGTAGCGCTATCTTTTAAGTTCAATATTTCCAAAATGGTAATTGGTTTAACGGTGGTATCGTTTGCTACATCGGCTCCCGAGCTTCTGGTAAGTTTACAGGCTGCACTAAATGGTTTTTCAGATATTTCCCTGGGAAATGTGATAGGTTCTAACATTGCCAATTTAGGTTTGGTACTGGGTATTACCGCCATAATTACCTCAATTTCTGTAGACAGGGAGTTTTACCGGTTTAACTGGCCGGCAATGATGCTTTTCTCTATTGTACTTTATTACTTTTTATATACCGGTGGACATATTTCGCGATTGGAAGGTCTCTTATTATTTATAGGTCTTATCGTTTTTCTAATTTTATTAATAAGAAGGTCTCGTAGAAAAACTGAAATTGCAGTTGAGGGAATAGACGACTCACTTAAAGAGACTTCAAATTTTAAAATGATTATCTGGTTACTAATAGGAGGCGTGGCACTTTGGGGAGGTTCAGAATTACTGGTAGATGGTGCTGTAGACCTGGCAACAATGTTGGGAGTAAGTGAAAGAGTAATCTCTGTGACTATGATTGCAATTGGAACAAGTGTACCAGAACTGGCAGCATCGGTTATTGCAGCTTTAAAAAAGGAAAAAGCACTTTCCCTGGGGAATCTTATAGGATCTAATATTTTTAATATTGCTTCGGTTTTGGGAATCACCGCAATGATTCAACCTATTTATATTCAGTCAGATCAAATACTTACCAACGACATTTTCTGGATGATTGGGATTGCTTTTGCCATTGCTCCGCTAGCTTTTTTACCAAAACGCTTTCTTTTCAACAGGTATAAAGGTGTGATTTTATTCGTAAGCTATGTAATTTTTACGGGTCTTGCATTTTTGGGTTAATTTTAAGGGGGTGTATTAATAAATACATAAAAATTTAAATCAGAGGCTTGATTTTTAACGGGGTGTCTGTAAAAATACATACATTTGGTAGCTGAAATTTAAAATTTATCAAACACACCAATATGTCAACTTTACGATTTGAAGCTTTAAAAGAAACCTTTAACCGCAAGCCGGTTAAGATTAAAGAGCCGGCCAGAAGGTCTGAGCTTTTTGGAACAAATGTGTTCAACGAAGCCTCCATGAAGCAATACCTTACCAAGGAAGCTTACGAAAATGTGATGGAAGCTATAAAAACCGGTAAGAAAATTGACCGTAGAGTGTCAGACCACATTTCTACTGGGATGAAAGAATGGGCCATTTCAAAAGGAGCTACCCATTATACACACTGGTTTCAACCATTAACCGGCGCAACGGCTGAAAAACACGATGCCTTTTTTGAAACTCAGGCCGATGGTTCTGCAATAGAAAAATTTGGTGGCGGAGCTTTGGTTCAACAAGAGCCAGATGCCTCAAGTTTCCCAAGTGGAGGAATTAGAAATACTTTTGAAGCCCGTGGTTATACTGCATGGGATCCTACTTCTCCAGCTTTTCTTTGGGGAACAACGCTTTGTATACCAACGATCTTTGTTTCTTATACAGGTGAAGCTTTAGATTATAAAACACCTCTTTTAAGAGCATTACAAGCTGTAGACCAGGCAGCAACATCCGTAGCTAAATATTTTGATAAAAATGTTACAAAAGTAACCGCTACTTTAGGCTGGGAGCAGGAATACTTTCTTATTGACTCTGCTTTGGCCGCTACGCGTCCAGACCTTTCTTTGGCAGGGCGTACTTTGTTGGGACATTCTCCTGCAAAGGGACAACAATTAGACGATCACTATTTTGGTTCAATTCCTTCAAGGGTATTGGCCTATATGCGAGACCTGGAAATTGAGTGTATGAAACTTGGTATTCCGGTGAAAACACGTCATAACGAGGTTGCACCAAACCAGTTTGAGCTGGCACCAATTTTTGAAGAAGGTAACCTTGCCGTAGACCATAATTCATTAATTATGGATATTATGAGCAAGATTGCCGAAAAACACCACTTTAAGGTAATTCTTCACGAAAAGCCATTTGCCGGTATTAACGGTAGTGGTAAACACAACAACTGGTCTTTAGCCACAGATACCGGGACAAACTTATTAGCACCGGGTTCTACACCAATGAAGAACCTTCAATTCTTAACTTTCTTCATTAATATTATTAAAGCAGTACATGATAACGAAGAATTGTTAAGAGCAGCTATTGCAAGTGCATCTAACGATCATAGGTTGGGAGCAAACGAAGCACCGCCCGCAATTATTTCAGCATTTATTGGATCTCAGTTAACCGAAGTATTGGATGAATTAGAAAAGGTAACCGACGGAAAACTATCTCCGCAGGAAAAAACCGAGCTAAAACTTAATGTAGTAGGTAAGATTCCGGAAATTTTACTGGATAATACCGATCGTAACCGTACTTCATCTTTTGCCTTTACCGGTAATAAATTTGAATTTAGAGCTGTTGGTTCTACTGCAAATTGCGCTAACCCAATGACGGTTATTAATACCATTATGGCCAAACAACTAAATGACTTTAAATCTGAAGTTGATGAGTTGATTAAAGGCAAGAAAATGAAGAAGGATGATGCTATCTTTAATGTACTTAGAGAATACATCAAGCAATCTAAGAACATTCGTTTTGAAGGAGATGGTTATGGTGAAGCCTGGGAGAAGGAAGCTAAAAAACGTGGCTTAAGTAATAATAGAACGACTCCACAAGCCTTAAAAGCTCAAATTTCTGAGAAAACAATCGCTCTTTATGAAGAAATGAAGGTGATGAACAAAGTGGAACTTGAAGCGCGTCACGAAATTGAACTTGAAGATTACGCGATGCGAATCCAGATTGAAGGTAGAATCCTTGGAGATATTGCCAGAAATCATGTTATCCCAACTGCAGTTCGTTACCAGAATATCCTTATAGAGAATGTAGAAGGCCTGAAGCATATTTATAACGAAGACTTCAAGAAACATTCTAACGAGCAACTGGAACTCATTGAAGAGATCTCTGAACATATTGCTAAGATCAATAGCGGAGTTAAAGCTATGATAGAGGCCAGGAAAGTAGCTAATAAGATAGAAGATTCTGAAAAACGAGCCTTCGCTTATTGTGATGATGTAAAGCCTTATTTTGATGAAATAAGATACCACTGTGATAAATTGGAACTTCTGGTAGATGATGAGCTATGGCCGTTAACTAAGTACAGAGAGTTACTTTTTACCAGGTAATTTTAAATATATAATTATAAAAGAGGCCGTCTAAAAAGTATTTAGATGGCCTTTTTCTTTATAAATGTTTTGTAAGAGGAAGCGATTCTTCTTTTTGTAAATCTTCTTTCTGATAAAAAAAGGCAAAGCAGCGCCCCCTTGCTATGCGATACTGAATTTTCTTAAGTTGTGCGCCATAGCTATTAATCCTATCTCAGTAGTTACTTTATCCATTCCCCGCAACATAAACCGCTTAAAGCCCATATTTTGCTTGATATTTCCAAAGACGGCTTCAACATCCCAGCATCTTCTTTTGCGATGTGCTATTCCCTCTTCACTTAGCAGTAGGTTCCTGGCCTTTTCCTTGAGGCGAATCAGGTTGTGATTACGTTCGAGAGTCCTGTTCCCTTTG
>NZ_FOOH01000011.1 GCF_900113135.1 Salegentibacter agarivorans
CCCGCTAAAAAAAGAAAGCCTTCCGATTTCTCGAAAGGCTTGTCTTTACTAAGCTCCCCCTCTTGGGCTCGAACCAAGGACCCTCTGATTAACAGTCAGATGCTCTAACCAACTGAGCTAAGGAGGAGTGTTTCGCTCTTTTGCGGTTGCAAATATAAACCAAATTTTAAATCACCGCAAAACAAAAATTGAATTTTTTTCAGGTTTTTTTCGAGAAAAAATTCAATCTAATTCTATCACTCAAATAACCAACGGTATACATCATTCCCATTGGCATAAAGTACCAGTGCGATTAAGATAAAAAAGCCAACCATTTGGGCAACTTCCATAAATTTATCGTTAGGTTTCCTGCCGGTTACCATTTCATATAAGAGGAACATCACATGCCCGCCATCTAAAGCCGGTATTGGCAAGATGTTCATAAATGCAAGGATTATAGAAATTAAGGCTGTAGTATGCCAAAATCCCTTCCAGTTCCAGGTATCGGGAAATAAACCGCCAATGGCACCAAATCCACCTAATTGTGTGGCTCCTTTTTGAGTAAAGACATATTTAAACTGGGCCACATAGTCGTGTAAAGTCCAATAACCATAGTCAAAACCTTCTTTTATACTTTCAGCTAAACCATATTTTTGTTGTTTAATTTCAAAGTTACGTTTAACCGAAAAACCAAGAATGCCTTCCTCATCTGGCGCTATCATCACACTCTTAATTTCATCACCTCGCTTAAACACGAGTTCCATTTCCTTTTCCTTATTTTCCAGGCTTATTTGCTTTATTTCATGCCAGTAACCAATCTCCTGTTCATTTAATGCTATTAAGCTGTCTCCTTTTTGAAGTCCGGCAATTTCGGCAGCCTGCTGGGGCATCACACTATCCAATACCGCATTCTGAATAGGAATAAAAGGTATCATAATGCCTTTCTCCCACATTTGCTCCCCTATATCTTCAGGAACTTCAATAATTTCTTCTTCGCCATTTTGGTGTAAAACGGTAATACTATTTACATCGCGCATAAATAAATACCGATTTACATCGTCGCTATTTTGAAGGTCTTCCCCGTTTATTTGCAAAACGCGGTCGCCATCTTCAAACCCGTATTGTTTAAATTCTTCAGCAATTGCAAAACCTTCAGGCATTTCATCTGGACCCACATAATTCTTACCCCAAACAAACATGATCATCATATAAATAAGAAAACCAAGTACCAGGTTTACGGTAACTCCTCCCAGCATAATTATGAGACGCTGCCAGGCAGGTTTACTTCTAAATTCCCAGGGTTCTGGCGGTTTTGCCATTTGCTCCCTGTCCATGCTTTCGTCTATCATTCCTGAAATTTTCACATAACCTCCTAAAGGCAACCAGCCAATACCGTAAACGGTACCGCCAATTTTCTTCTTGAACAATGCGAATTTCACATCAAAAAAGAGAAAGAATTTTTCTACTCTGGTTTTAAATATTTTAGCGGGAATAAAATGCCCAAGTTCGTGTAAGACTATAAGTAAAGACAAGCTTAACAGTAACTGTATGGCTTTAACTATAAATGGATCCATGCGTAATGCTTCAAATTTTAAATCGCACAAAAGTAAACTTTTATAATCTCCTAAAAAAGTTTAAAGCCCTCCTGTTTTAGACATCTGAAATTTTAAGTTTTAAACTGCGACTAATTGATTGTTAGCACTTAATTTTGCAGTAAACAATTGTCTAATTTTCGAGACAAACCTCGGAGCATTAAAATCTCGATTATCGAGTAATTTTGCCTGAAAATCTAAAAGTATGCGTGATCTTTTTGCCTGGCTCAAGAAATTTGCCATCGTCCTGTTTATACTTTCAGTAATTATAATCTATAGTATTTACACGCTCTTAAATCCCAAAGAACGTTTGCCTGTTTTTCAGCCCGATATGGTAAATGCCGAATTGGTAGATTCTACCGTTCAATATGTTCGTAAATACCACACCGTAAAAGATTTTAAACTCATTAATCAAAACGGCGATACTATTACTGAAGATTTTTATGAAGATAAAATTTATGTAGCCGATTTCTTCTTTACAACCTGCCTAACCATTTGCCCAGTGATGACTGATCATATGCTGAAAATTCAGGAGAAAATTAAAGACGATCCTGAAGTTTTATTACTTTCCCATACTGTTTTCCCAAAAACAGATTCGGTACCGGTTTTAAAAGAATATGCTATAGAAAAAGGGGTGCTTGATGAAAAATGGAATCTTGTTACTGGGGATAAGAAACATATTTACGACCTCGCCCGCAAATCTTACCTCGCTTCAAAAAGCAATGGTGATGGCGGACCGTATGATATGATTCATACCGAAAATTTTGTGCTGGTAGATAAAGAAAAACGCATTCGAGGTTTTTATGACGGAACGGATGCCGAAGCTATAGAAGACCTTTTACACGATATAAAAGTGTTAAAAGCTGAATATAAATAACTCCGAAAGTTTAACTGCAGCCAGAAGCACTTTAAGCCATAATTAAAGGCTAAACCGACTTTTTTATCTGAAATTTTTTCCTGCTGAAATTTTACCTTACTTTTGTCTTGTTTAAAATCAATCTAAATAAAAAGTGAAACTAACCCTGGCCGATTTAAAACGTGGTGAACGCGGAATTATCAAAGATTTTTCTGAAGAAAATATTCCGCTTAAATTACTCGAAATGGGTTGTTTGCCGGGCAATGAAGTTCAAATGCTGCAAATGGCTCCTTTTAGGGATCCAATGTACCTTAACATAAACGGCAGCCACCTGGCCATTAGAAAAGAAATCGCTTTACTTATAGAAATTGACCTTATAAGCTAACATGGCTAAACAAATAAATGTCGCTCTCATAGGAAACCCCAATACCGGGAAAACCTCTGTTTTTAATCAGCTCACCGGGCTTAACCAAAAAGTGGGAAATTATCCCGGAATTACGGTTGAAAAAAAAGAGGGAATCTGCAAACTTCCCCGCGGACTTAAAGCTCATATTTTAGATCTTCCGGGAACTTACAGTCTTAACGCTTCGTCTTTAGATGAAAACGTGGTCATAGAATTATTGCTGAATAAAAGCGATAAAGATTATCCCGATGTTGCTGTTGTTGTTAGCGATGTAGAGAATTTAAAACGAAATCTGCTTCTTTTCACCCAAATTAAAGACCTTGGGATTCCAACAATCCTGGTAATTAATATGGCCGACAGGATGGAGCGTAAAGGAATTTCTCTGGATGTAGATTTACTTGAAGAGCGTTTAAAAACAAAAGTTACCCTGGTCAGCGCCCGAAAAAATACCGGGATTGATGAGCTTAAAGAAGCAATAATCAATTATCGCCATATTTCAGACGAGCCTTGCGTAAATGCCTCAATTATTGCCCCAGAATATTTTGACAGACTGCGCAAAGCATTCCCCAACCAATCACTTTATAAACTTTGGTTAGTAATTACTCAAGATGTAAACTTCGGTAATATTAATAGAAATGAGATAAGTAGTTCTGAACTTTTTGAGACCAAATCTCACACCGAATTAAAGAAACTTCAGCATAAAGAAACCATTTTAAGGTACCAGTTTATAAATGGTGTGCTAAAGGAAACTATGAAGGTAGACGCGAGTTCTGCCAAAGATTTACGTTCTCGGTTAGATCGTGTTCTTACGCACAAAGTTTGGGGTTACGCCATATTTTTTGGAATTCTTTTATTAATTTTCCAGGCAATTTATAGCTGGTCCAGCTACCCAATGGATCTCATTGATGAAACTTTCGCTTTTTTAAGCGAATGGATAAAAACCACCCTACCGGCTGGAGCTTTTACAAATCTTATTGCTGAAGGAATTATACCAGGCCTCGGCGGAATTGTAATTTTTATTCCCCAAATTGCTTTCCTGTTTTTCTTTATTTCAATTTTAGAAGAAACCGGTTATATGAGTCGGGTGGTATTTTTAATGGACCGAATAATGCGAAAATTCGGACTTAGCGGAAAAAGCGTTGTCCCCCTGGTTTCAGGAACCGCCTGCGCAATTCCGGCAGTGATGGCTACACGTAATATTGAAAGTTGGAAAGAGCGTTTAATCACCATTTTAGTGGTGCCTTTTACCACCTGTTCAGCACGATTACCGGTTTATTTAATAATAATCGCCCTGGTAATTCCAGATCGCGCCGTATGGGGTTTTAACCTGCAGGGATTAACCTTAATGCTGCTGTATCTTTTAGGATTTGGTGTGGCCATTGGTTCTGCCTGGATTTTGAATTTAATTCTGAATATAAAAAACCGAAGCCATTTTGTAATTGAAATGCCCAATTACAAGTTACCAATGGGAAAAAACATTGCCATAAATGTGGTTGAAAAAACCAAATCTTTCGTCTTTGGAGCAGGGAAAATAATCCTCGCAATTTCAATTATTTTATGGGTTTTAGCCAGTTATGGGCCGGGAGATAATTTTAATAACGCGAGTGAAATTGTGAGCGAGCAATATGACGAGCAAAGCAATATCACAGAAGATGAGCTTGACGAAGAAATTGCCTCATTCAAATTAAAAAATTCCTATATCGGGATTATGGGAAGAGGTATTGAACCGGTTGTAGCGCCTTTGGGTTATGACTGGAAAATTGGAATTGCGATAATAAGTTCTTTTGCCGCTCGTGAAGTGTTTGTAGGAACTTTGGCTACAATTTACAGTGTAGGTAGCGATGAAGAAGAAACCATTAAAAACCGGATGGCCGCAGAGATCAACCCAATTTTAGGTGGGCCGCTATTTACTTTTGCCAGCGGGGTTAGCTTGTTGCTTTTCTATGCTTTTGCAATGCAATGTATGAGTACTCTGGCCATTGTGAAAAAAGAAACTAATACCTGGAAATGGCCTGTTTTGCAGTTGGTGGTAATGACCTTATTCGCCTACTTTGTAGCTTTAGCGGCTTTTCAATTATTAAAATAAGTGTAAGTTAAATATTATAAAACGACTTAAATATTATGGAATTAATACAGGAAATTCTCGTTTTTATAACCTTCGCGATCGCATTAGGATATATCCTAACAAAATTTATATGGAAACCTGCATTCTTAAAGAAGAAATCTGAAAAGACCAAAGCTTGCGGAGTTTCGGGTTGTGGTTGTGATTAGCGCTTTACTGTTTCAGTTATTTTAAACTGAAGTTGATAATCTGAAGCTTTTATCTTTCTTGAAGTTTTTGGATATGGGGAAAGCGACAGGAATTCTATATCTAATTCTTCCTCAAAAAAAATAGCCAGGCTGGTTTTAAAGGAATTTACATTTGCTCCCAGGCTAATAGTTTCTTTTCCCAAAGATTTTTCACCTTTAAATATTTCTACCAGAATTTTTGCCTCCCCGGCTCTCACACAGGTTACATCGCTGGGACATCTTGAATCTACCAACACTTCTTTAAAATGGATTGTTCTTTCATTAAAATTAAAAGATTCTCCCAACTTAGTTTCAGCAAAATATGTTTCAATTTCGGCCTCATCTTGCGCTGATGCAGAAATAGCAAAAAGAAAAAGACTGAAAACCAACAAAGCTGGTTTTAAAAGATGAAAAACGCTGTTAGCGTAAGTCAATTTCATATTTCTGGGGTTTACTTGCATAGTTCTTTATTATAAAGACTACACTTCAACTTAAATGTTGCAAGAGATTTTAACCTAAACCAACATCCAGGGTCATCATCACCATAAAGCCTACAATAAAGCCCATAGTTGCAATATCGGTAAAATTCCCCTTTTGAGATTCCGGAACAACTTCTTCTACCACCACAAAGATCATCGCACCGGCGGCAAAAGAAAGTGCATAGGGTAAAATAGGCTCAAAAGTCATCACCGCCCAGGCACCAAGCACCGCGGCAAAAGGCTCTACAATAGCCGAAAGTTGACCAAAATTAAAACTTTTCCAACGGCTCATTCCCTGCCCACGAAGCGGCATGGCAACCGCAAAACCTTCAGGAAAGTTTTGTAAACCAATTCCTATGGCAAGAGCCACAGCACCACCAATACTGGCCCCTTCCAGACCCGCACCCGCAGCTCCAAAAAGCACCCCTACGGCCAATCCTTCAGGAATATTATGCAAAGTAATGGCAAGGGTAAGTAGAACAGATTTATGCCAGGGGGTTTTAATTCCTTCAGTCTCACTCATTTTAAAGTTTACGTGCAGGTGAGGCAGTACTTTATCAAGTCCGAATAGAAAAAGTGCTCCCAGTCCAAATCCCACAAGCGGCGGAACTGTTTTTTCAAAACCTTCTCCGGGGCTCATTTCTATCCCCGGCGCCAATAAACTCCAAAAACTGGCAGCCACCATAACACCACCGGTAAACCCAAGCATCCCGTCAAATAATTTTCTATTCATGTTTTTAAATAGAAAAACCAAAGAAGCTCCCGCAGCGGTAAGTAACCAGGTGAAAATTGTAGCCAGTAATGCTGCCATTACCGGGTCTAATTGTTCAAAATAAGCGATTAATTCTTCCATCTATTGGATTTTTATATATAGATTATTTGATATTAATTGTGAAATTCTCAATTCTCTTTCTTCTATTAGAATTAGCATAGACCCATCAAAAGCTTCCTTTTCAAGCACTTTTATATCTTTCCCCAAGGCAATATTATTCTTGTCTAAAAACCTTAAAAATTCAGATGAAGAATCTTTTACGCCTACACAAATTCCCTTTTCTGCTTTCCCCAATTCAGAAAGCAGCATTTTATTAGCTACACTAAAGTTTCCTTCAGCATCAGGAATTGGATCTCCGTGAGGATCGCGTTTAGGAAAACCGAGAAATTTATCTAATTCGTGGGTAAGTTTTTCAGATTTAATATGTTCCAGTTGTTCGGCTATATCGTGTACTTCATCCCAATTAAAATTGAGTTTTTCTACCAGAAAATATTCCCATAAGCGGTGTTTTCTAATTACCTGGATAGCGGTCTTGTCTCCTAATTCACTTAGTTTTACTCCCTGGTATTTCTTATAGATCACCAGTTCCTTTTCCGATAGTTTTTTAATCATATCAGTCACCGAGGAAGCCTTGGTATCCATTTCTTCCGCCAGTGCGTTGGTGCTTACACCAGCCTGGTATTTTCTTTCTAAATGAAAGATTGCTTTAAGATAATTTTCTTCTGAAAAACTAAACATACTTCAAATTTGCTCGATAATCGCGATTTAAAACCAATAGCACCTCGTTAGCTTACTCCGAGGCAGTTTTCATTTCCCAAAAATACATTTTTAAAATTAAAAACCTATTTTTAGACTTATCTAAATATATTTTATAGTTTTGGCAAAAATAAGAAAATGAAAACATTAGCAATAATATTTTTGACACTAATCAGTTTTTCTGGCTTTGCCCAGCACGGAAAACTTTCGGGGGAAATTACTTCAGAAGGCAGTACTGTGGCTTTTGCAAATGTTTATATCAAAGCTTCCGCCCTTGGTACTACGGCCGATAAAGACGGTAAATTCCTATTGAAAAATATTCCGGCAGGGAATCATAGTATTGAGGTTAGCGCTATTGGTTTTAAAAAGTTTAGCCGTGATATTCTAATAAATGAAGGACAAAGCAAAACGCTTAATGTACAACTGGAGAAATCTTCTGAAGAACTTAATGAGGTCTTGATTGTAGATACACAAACCGGGCTTACACGCCGCACGCCTTATAATGTGTCCAGTATAGATATGCAGGGCATTGAAAGCAAAGGAAACCCTAACGGGATGATGGGAAGTTTACGAGAAGTTCCCGGTGTTTATGGAGCAGAATTCGGCCAGGGTATAGTGAAACCTTTTATCCGCGGACTTGGATTTTCCAGGGTGGTTACTATTTACCAGGGAAATAAGCTGGAAAATCATCAATGGGGCGCAGATCACGGCCTGGGAATTAACGATCTCGGCATTAAAAAAGTAGAAGTTATTAAAGGTCCTGCTTCAGTTTTATATGGTTCCGGTGCTTTGGGCGGCGTTCTACTCACTCGGGATGACGAATTTTACAAAGAATCCCCAAGGTTTTCCGGAAATATTGGTGCCACTTTTAATAATGTTTCCAACGGAATTCGCACCTATGCTTCTCTAGGGAAATCTTTTGAATATGGGATTTTTATAGCTACCGATCTTGCTTATGAGAATCACGCAGATTATAAAAACGGGAATGGAAGATTAATTGGAAACAGCCGATTCAATACAAAGACACTTAGACTACACACCGGAATAGAAAAAGAAAACTTTCAGAATAAATTATCATTTTCTTTTAATGATCAAAATTTAGGAATTATCCTGGATGAAGAAATGGAGGATTCAAAAAGCCTCGCCACCGGTCGAAATGACAGGGATATGCAATTGCCGTTTCAGGAGGTAAAAGACTATTTGCTTTCTTATAATCAAACTACGCAACACGAGAATTTTGAGACCTCTCTACACCTTTCACACCACTCAAATAATAGAAAGGAAGTGGAGCAGGATTTTGATCTTGTAGATCTTGGATTGCAGCAAAACCACAGCTTCTACAATGCAAGAATAACTTTTCCTAACGGAAAAATAAAGCATAGCCTGGGAACACAGGGAAGTTTTGTAAAAACCCAGAACATTAAAAATTCGCAGGAATTTCTAATTCCTGATGCCGAAATCTTTGAAAACGGAATCTACTACCTGGCGAGTTTAGATATTGACAGTTGGTTTCTCCAGGGCGCCCTTCGTTACGATTATAGAAATGTTACCGCAGATGCCAGTTCAGAAGAACTAATTGCAGACGACTATATCCTTCCCGGGAATCCTCAAAATCGAAAACTTACCAGGACATTTAACGGATTTACCGGTTCTATTGGCGCCACTAAAAAATTTAACGCCAAGAATCAACTAAAGTTTAATTTTTCCACCGGTTTTAGAGCTCCAGATCTGGCTGAATTATTCTCTAACGGTCCACATCCCGGCACCAGCCGATTTGAAAAGGGAAACGATCAATTTGGCAGGGAACAAAGCATACAGGCAGATTTAAGTTATACTTACCGCAACAACAGGTTTGAAAGTACTTTTTCAGCATTTGGTAGCCGGGTAAACAATTATATTTATTTCACCGCTACCGATGAAACATTGCCAGATGAAAACATGGAAATTTGGTCTTATCTCCAAACCGATGCTAACTTATACGGATTTGAATTTGAGATAAAACATACCTGGCTTGACCAGCAACGCCTGGAAACAAAATTTTCAGGAGCTATTGTAAGGGCAGAAGATCTTAAAAACGATAGAAATTTAAGTTTTATCCCACCGGATAATTTTAACCTGGAAGTTGGTTATTTCGGCTTAAATGATAGATCATTCTATGCTTTTTCAAAATTAAGAATGGTAAGCGACCAAAACAGGGCAGGTTTCAATGAAGAAACTACAGCCGGTTATTCATTGCTTAATTTAGGAATAAGTAAGAAATTTAATTTAGGAAACGATGAGCTGGAGACGGGAATTACAGTTTATAACGCCTTAAATAAAAACTATGTAGACCATATGTCAATTTTAAGAGCGTTTAACGTGAGTAGCCCAGGCAGGAATTTTATGCTGAATTTGAAATATAAATTTTAAATTCCGCGTTCTTTTTGAATTTGTTCGTAAGCTTCCTGCACTTTATTAAATTTTTCCTGCGCTCCTTTTCTATAAGCTTCGTCCATATGGCCTAATTTATCGGGATGATATTTTTTAACCATATTTCTGTATGCTTTTTTAACCTCAGCATCAGTAGCCGATTTTTCAATTTCAAGGATTTTATAAGCATTATCGGCAGATTTAAAGAACATAGCTTTTAAGCTTTCAAAATCCATTCGGCCAATTCTAAGATAGCCGGCAATTTCCTGGATTACGCGAGCTTCAGCTTCACTAACACGGCCATCGGCTTGCGCTATTCCGAAGAGAAAGTGAATTATTTGCAAACGTGCAGGATACTTTGTTCTGGCAGCCAAATATTGTGAAATTCTTGATGCTGAAATTTCACGATTTTTAATTAATTCATTAAAAGTTCTAAATGTTGCATTGGCACGTTCTTTCCCATAGGCCTGCACAAAATAGGAGCGTACATAATCCATTTCAGACTGTGAAACCTGTCCATCTGCCTTAATTACCAGGGAACATAGGGAGAGTAAATTTAGTTCAAAATCCCCGGGAGATACAGTTTGATCTTGCTGCCCGAACATTTGCTTAAAGGCTCCACCACTTCCCTTGGTCCAGTTATCTATTAACGTTCCTATTATAAAACCTAAAATGGCTCCCGGAAACCGGAAATACATATAGCCAATCACGGCTGCAATCCATTTAAACATGAAGAAAATTTTAAATAAGCGGCAAAGATACCATTTTACTCATTAAATGAGATTTATTTGCTTAAAGCCTTCACTCAAAATTCAAATCAATTCTAAGTACAAACGAGCTTAGATTCATCAATTTAGCCTATTAGCACATAATTAATTGAAATATGGGCAGCTGAAGTTAATTTGGTATCTTTGTAACTTACTAAAGTTTAATACAAAAAAACAAATATATGTATCCAGCAGATTTAGTAAAACCTATGCGTGAAGACCTTACCAGCATTGGTTTTGAAGAATTACACAGTGTAGAAGATGTAGAGAACGCAATGAAGAAAGATGGAACTACCCTGGTAGTTGTAAATTCAGTTTGTGGATGTGCTGCGGCCAATGCAAGACCAGGCGCCAGAATTTCTTTACAAAATGCAAAAAAACCTGATAATCTGGTAACAGTTTTTGCAGGTGTAGATAAAGAAGCTACCGAAAAGGCTCGTAGTTTAATGGTTCCTTTTCCTCCATCTTCACCTTCTATGGCACTTTTTAAAGATGGTGAATTAGTACACATGTTAGAGCGTCACCACATTGAAGGCCGCCCGGCTGAAATGATTGCTGAAAACCTTATTGGAGCTTATAACGAGTTTTGTTAAGCAGCGATCTAGTATAATAAATTATTGAAAAAAGGTCTGAAAGAGCTTTAAGAACGTCATTCTGAAATAAATTTAGGATCTAACTTATAATTAGGTTAGAAGCTGAAACAAGTTCAGCTTGACGAAAAGTGATCTTTCAGACCTTTTTTATTTCCCTTTCCCCCATTAGTATTTGTAGGTTTTCGGCTTAAATACTTAATTTAGCCGCATAATCTAAGTGATGAAAAAAATACTTTCATACCCCTTATCGGTTTTATTCTATTTTTTCTTTTTTTTAAACCTACTGGTTTTTCATCCCATCCAATGGTTGTGCTTAAAACTTGGTGGCTACCAGCCGCATAAAAAAAGTGTAGATATCTTTAATTTCTTTTTAATGCGTTGCTTAAATATTCTGGGCACACGTTTTACTATAGAAAACCCCCACGATATTCCAATAGAAAAACCCTGCATTTTCGTCGCTAACCACCAGGGAATGTATGATATTCCCCCAATAATCTGGTATTTAAGAAAACACCATCCAAAATTTGTAAGCAAAAAAGAATTGGGAAAAGGAATTCCAAGTATCTCTTTTAATTTACGGCACGGAGGTTCGGTATTGATAGACAGAAAAAATCCCAGGGAATCGCTTATTAAAATGGCGAAATTTGCCAAATACCTCAACAAGACAAACCGTTCTGCGGTAATTTTTCCAGAAGGAACCCGCAGCCGAACCGGGGCACCAAAAAAGTTTGCCAAAAGCGGAATGCAAATGCTTTTTAAACAAATGCCAGAAGCTTTAATAGTTCCCATAACCATCAATAATTCCTGGAAACTCTTTAAATACGGTAATTTCCCTATGGAACCGGGCGTCCATATTAAACTGAAAGTTCACGAACCTATTGCCGTAACATCAGACGATCCCGAAGGTTTGGTTGCCAAAGTAGAACGAACTATTATTGCTGATATTAAATAAATATAAAAAATAACCGCCTGTAGGTATATTAAAGCGTCATCCTGAATTTATTTCAGAGCCTGCTCCGAAATTTATTCGGAGATCTAAAATCCTTAGAAGCTGAAACGAGTTCAGCTTGACGAAGCGACACTTCCAAAAATATTCTTTGATTTAAATATGAATAAACCCCAGATATTAAAAAACACTGAAGCCTTCGTAAAAGAAACCCTTAAAAATGCTGAAGGCGGTCACGACTGGTTTCATATTCAGCGGGTTTGGAATAATGCGAAACTGATTGCAAAAAATGAAAATGCGGATCTTTTTATCGTAGAATTAGGCGCTTTGCTTCACGATATAGCCGATTCAAAATTTCATAATGGCGATGAAAGTGTGGGTCCAAAAGTGGCTTCAGAATTTCTTCAGAAACAAGAGGTTTCAGGTGAAATTATTAATCACGTAGTGAAGATTATAGAAAATGTATCTTTTAAAGGCGGAAATATTCAGCAGGAATTTAATTCTATAGAGTTGGAAATAGTTCAGGATGCCGACAGATTAGATGCGCTGGGTGCAATAGGTATTGCCAGAACCTTTAATTACGGCGGCTTTAAAGGCCGTGCCCTTTATGATCCTGAAATTGAACCCGATTTAAATATGACCAAAGAAGAATACAAAGCTTCTACCGCACCAACAATTAATCATTTTTACGAAAAGTTGCTTTTACTAAAAGACCGAATGAATACTAAAACAGGAAAGGAGATTGCCAAAAGGCGCCATGAATTTATGGAACTTTATCTGGAGCAATTTTATGCAGAGTGGGAAGGCTCAAAATAATAAAGGCCAGTGCAAATTGGACCAGCCTTTTAATTTAACTGTACGAATAACTAGCCTTTAACCGGCTCTGCTTGTTCTACTTTAAGATGTTCTGCAAAAAAGCCCATCATAACTTTATACAGGTCCAATCGGTTTTCTTCTTTACCGAAGCCATGTCCTTCATCATATTTCACCATATAAGGAACCTCTACACCTTTTTCTCTAAGGGTTTCCACAATTTGATCAGCCTCGTTTATATTTACACGAGGATCGTTGGCTCCCTGCACCACTAACAAAGGATTCTTTATTTTATCTACATGCAATGCCGGAGAAATTTCGTCCATAATTTCTTTTTCTTCCGGAATACCTGGATTGTACCATATTTTATACAATAACTCGCGGTATTTTTCCCAGTAGGGTGGAATAGTTTCCATAAAGGTGTTTAAGTTGCTAACTCCAACATAATCTACACCACAGGCATATTTATCGGGTGTTTTCGTCATTCCGCGCAATACAGCATAACCACCGTGACTACCGCCATAAATCGCCACACGGTCTTTGTCTACCCAACCTTGTTCTACCACATAATCTATCCCGTCTTCTACATCGTCCATGGCTTTACGACCTATCTGCCCAAAGCCGGCTTTTAAAAACTTCTTCCCATAGCCCCCGGAAATTCTGAAATTAACGTGTAAAGTTGCATACCCACGACTTGCAAACAATTGTGCTTCAGGGTTAAAACCCCAGCTATCACGAATTCCTTGCGGCCCGCCGTGCGGATTTACAATCAAAGGTACACGTAATCCTTCTTTATATTCGTTGGGTAGTGTAATATATCCATGAAGCGTTAACCCATCCCGACTTGTAAAGCTAATAGGCTTCATGCTTGCCATATCTTCAGCTTTTAACTGTGGCAACAATTTATATAATAAGGTCACACTATCTTTCTCTACATCGTATAGATAGTATTCACCCACAATTTTATCGCTGGTAACCGCAACCATATATTGCGACTCATCATCGGTTTTTCCAACAGTGAAAAACTGCTTATCGCCAAATTCTTTTTGTAAACGTTTATAGATTTTCTTATAAGTCTCACTTACCGGAACAACCACTGTTTTTTCTCCTGTATAGCTAAAATAATCTATTTCATAATTGCGTTTTCTGGAAAGCGAGATACCCGAAACATCAAAAGTATCATTACTGAAAACAGTTTTTATCTTTTTGTCCTTCTTTAAATCGTAAAGTTGAATCTCTATTTTATCATCTTCAAGATTAGAAACCACATAAGCATCGTCTGGATTTTCAGTATTCGGGTTGAAAGAAGAAATGCCAAAGGTATCACCAAACTCGGTAAGTTTCACCCGTTTAAATTCGCCGTCAATCTTATAAAGCAGCTCTGTATTTACACCATCCACAATTCTTGTAATAGCTCGCAAGTTGCCTTTACGATCAAAATTGTATCCAGCAACCGGTGGGTCCCCATCTTGTACAGTGTACAATTTGGTAACCTCGCCCGTATTTATATTAAGACGATACGGCTCTTCCTGTTGCAAATTGTCCTTATTCATCTGCACAATCACGTGGTTTTCGTCTTCTTTTAAAGACTCTATTATATTAACCCTTACTCCCTCAAAAGGTGTAAGCTCCTTACCATTTTCGCCAGTAACATCTACCCCGAATACGTGATAGTTTTCATTACCTCCTTTATCCTGAAGGTATAAAATACGTTCATTGTTTGCCCAGGAAAAGCCACGAATTAAGTCTTCCTCTTGTTTTTTCAGAAGGGTTTCTTTTTGGGTTGCAGTTTCCTTTAAATACAGGTCGCGCTCACCGGTTTTTCTTCGCTTCATATATGCTATGTATTTTCCGTCTGAAGATAGCTGAAACGAAAAGGCTTCGGGGGTTGTAAAATAATCTTCTACTGAGTATTTGTAATCTCCAGTTTCTTTCGCAGCGAGTTTATCTAATTCGGCATCGGTAGATGGCAATGCAATGTTTCCTGGTTTTTTCTTCACAGTTTTCTTCAATATTAGCGGGTATTCTTTGCCCATTTGTTTGTAAGTCCCTTCAATACAATCATCGGTTAATGTGCCTGTATAGGTCATTTGCATTTTGGCCGATTTAATGGTTAGGGTATCGTCTTGCAAAACTACCGAATCCAGTTCGATTCCTGAAGCTCTCTGGGCAGGAACATCCAGGGTGGCTTCACATCTATCTTCACCCGATGAAATATTAAAAATTAACTCCAGTTGCATGCCCTGTACATCAAGGTTGCCACTATAGGATCCATACAAATCCTGAGCTTTTATAGAGCCTCCTATCAACAATAAGGCTATTACGAATGGGAATTTTAAAAGTGTTTTCATAATTTTTGGTTTAGAATATTAGTTGTACGATTAGATAAATTGTAACACCTATTAAGATGCCGATAGCAAATTTTATAAGTTTAATGCGTTTTGTAGTGGAATTTTTCACGATTAATGATTTTGTAAATGAATATATTGGGTGACAAATATGTAGGCTATAAAGGCAAAGGCTATGAGCCATAAAATTGATTACTTTTTGAAGTATTCATTGCAGTAGTTTTTAGTTTATCTTGAGTGTTTGTAGCTTACAGGATATTTCCATCTTTAATTTTTACAGTTTTAGTTCTGCCTTTTGACTTAAAATTAAAAGTGATAAAATCCACCGATTTAAAATTTTGAACGTCTTTTTTCAGAATACGGTTTAATCGGTTTGCTTCCTTTTCTGCAGAAGAAGAATAAGAGGGATTTATTAATGTGATGCCTAATTTTGAATTACTGAAACCGTCTAGTTTATTGAATTGAATTCCAATGGCGCGATCTTCTACTATTACACTTTCACAATTACAGTTTTGCTGAAGACTCTTTTCAATAGAATTCACTAAACTCCCATTGGATTTGACCATTTTCCCAATTCCAAAACCAAAGGAAATACCTATAATAAACCCCAGGATTATTTTTAACACTAATCCTTTCTTTCGTTTTTTCTCATTCTGTATTTTCATAATAACGCTTTTATATGGTTAACTTCTGAAACCAAATTTGCATCACAAAAACTCAATAAAAAAGAAAAGGAAACCCAGTTTTAGAAAATTAGGGCACAAGAAAAATTACGTTAAACACTGCAAAGAAAAGGATTAAAAAGAAAATAGATTACTTTCAAAAATTGAAATTATACTAAACCTATATTTATAAATTTAGGGTGCCAACGGGAATTTTAAGTGATATTCTTAATTTCCTTAATGTAAAAAGAAGGGTTAAGACCCGTGTCTTTTTTGAAATATTTAGTGAAAGAATCTGCCGATTTATAACCCACTTCCTCTGCGATGGATTGAATAGAATACGATCTAAAAATCGCATCGTTCTTTAACCTTGTAATGGTATAATTTATACGAAGGTCGTTAATGTAAGTATTAAAATTCTTTCCATAATAGTTGTTAATCACTTTAGAAAGATAAGAGGTATTTGTTCCAATTTTTCTGGCTACATTATAGGAATTGCATTCTTGTTTTAAAAAATATTCTTGTTTTTCCAGTTTTTTGAGACCCTCAAGTATTTGTTGTTTTGTTTCTTCCGGCACTTCGGTGATATTTTTTTCTTCCAGCTCTTCGTCTCTGGTATCAATAATACCTTCAGGAGATGGGGCTGCCTCAATTTTTGCCAATAATGTTTCAAATTTTAATTCGTCTGCTTTCTTATTTCGGTAAAATTTCAGCAATAGAAAGAGGAGCGCCAAAATAAGGATAGCACCTCCTAATAGTAAATACTTAAAATTTGATTGATTTTTTTCTTTTTCAGAGACCAAAGCATCAAAATCTTTTTTAAATGCGGCCCTTTCTTTTTTTATAAAGCTTTCTCTGGCGTTTTCCTTAAGTTGGTTAAATTCAGCTTGCGAGCTAAGGTATTTTTCAAAATAATAACTTGCGCTTTCAAAATTGCCTGTATTTTTATAAGCTTCAGCCAACTTATCGTAATAATCTCCCATAAATCCTTCTTCTACCGCAGTTACCTGATAATCGTCCAGACCTTTCTGTAATATTCTAATAGCCTCAGGATAGTTTTTTTCGCCAACTACTATTTTACCCAAAGCATAGGCTTTGTTTAGTTGTATTAAATCATATTCGCTGGGACAAACAGCGTATGCTTTTTCATAGTTTTGTCGGGCGGCTTTAAACCTTTTTTCTTTGTATGCTATTTCAGCATCTATAGTATACTTATAAGCTGCATAGCAAGTATCCAGTTCTTTTTCTTTAAACTTTTTAATGTTGGTACTATATAACTTTGCTGAATCCAGTTGATTTAATTTTAAATGCGAAATAGCCAAACTGCTGTATATTGAAAGAATATTGCTATTCTTTTTTATTTGATTAAAATTAGAATCAAGAGGTTTGTTTTGATAATATTCCAATGATTTTTTATAAGTGTTTATTGCTTTTTCCGTATTGCCACTAAAATCCTGAACAGCAGCTATTTTATTAAGCGCAGTTTCCCTATACACCTCATCATTTCGGGCTTCAGCAAGTTGTAATAACTTATTATAATAGAAAAGTTGCTTATCAACTGTAGTTACCGCTTTTTGCAAGTCTCCAAGAAAAGAAAGCGACCTCATCTCCTGCTTTGGAAGGTTGTTATTTTTGGCAAATTCTAAGGTTTTTTCAGCCTGCTCATTGGCTTCCTTATACATCCGGAACCTAACATAAATTAGAGCAATAGATTCCATCCCTAACCATTCTTCGGTTTTATCTTTCTCCCTTTTTCCTTTTAAAATATATGCTTCGGCAGCCTTGATTGCTTTCGGCCTATCAGAAAATTTATATTTATGAATGGAGTCTCTAATAGCATCAAAAGGTAATTGAGATAGCTTCTCTTCGGTTTGTGAAAATGAAGAAAACACAAATGTGACCGTAAAAAAAGCAAAAGGTAATATCTCATAAATAGTGAGTAGCCAGAAAGCTATTTTTGTAACACTATGCTAAACATACCAAATAAATCTTTTAGGAAAGCTAAATGCCAGACTTATTTCTCCCTTTGGCAAGTGGGACAAAAATAAGTGGTTCTGCCTGAAACTTTAATTTGTTCTATTTTACCATTATTCCTGGGACAATCGGCACCTTTTTTACGAACGGTAGTGATATAGCTTTCGGGTAGTTTTCGCCCTTCTTCCCTGACTTTTTTAACTACCTCCAGAACTTCTTCAATCTTTTTAAAAATTTCGATTTTCTCTTTTTCTGAAAGTTGATCTACTTTTGTTGTTGGATGAATTTTAACCTGAAAAAGTATTTCATCAGCATATAAATTCCCAATTCCAGCGAGGAGTTTTTGATTCATTAGCAGAGCTTTTATCGTCCCGGTTTTACCTTCTAAAATTTCGAAAAACTGTTCCTTTTGAAGAGCAAGCGCATCAACTCCCAGACCGTTCTCTTTCTGAAATTTAACCAGACTTTCAGCTAAATAAAGCTTTCCAAATTTACGCGGGCAGGTAAAGGAAACTTTAGAATGGTCTTCAAAGGTAAGGGTGAGTTGCGCATATTTAGGTATTTCTTCGTGCTGATAATACTCCAGTTTCCCGGTCATCCCAAAATGTACCACCAAAACTCTTTTATTTTTTAAATTCAGGAAAAGATATTTTCCTAAACGATCACTCCCAATAAATTGATTGTCTTTTAGGGTTTCCTCAAATTCATTTTTATCCGACTGGTAGATCTTTTTATCACCGGTCTCTACTTTTACGATCTTCTTATGCAGAATAGTAGCATCGGCATATTTTTTCTGATAGGCAACTTCGGGTAGTTCTGGCATATTCTCTGTTCTCTGTTCTCTGTTCTCTGTTCTCTGTTCTCTGTTCTCTGTTCTCTAAAATATTAATGATTTCAGCTTTAGGCTTATAAATTCATCTTAAATTTCACGACAGTCTTTCAAAAAAGCTTCATTTGTCCATCTTTGTATTGCTCGTGTAGATCGCAATTTAAAACCGGCCTTTCTCTTTCCTTTAGATATTTTGCTTTAGCAATTTTAAACTGCTGTGCCACCTGGCTGGCAAATTCACCTTCGCCTTTCATTCTTGTTCCAAACCTGCTATCGTTTAAACTTCCACCGTGAACACTTTCTATTTGATGCAAAACTTTATCGGCCCTGTCTGGCATCGCTTTCCTAATCCAATCGGTAAAAATGCCTCCAATAGCTCCGTTTAATCTAACAATTGTATAGCCAACACCCAGCGCACCCCTCTCAGCTACTTCTTTCACCAGCGGCATAATTTCGTGGGAATTTATTGAGGGAATTATTGGCGCCATCATCACGCTCACCGGAATACCCGCTACAGAAAGCTTTTCTATAGTTTCCAGTCGTTTTTTTATACTAGCCGTTCTGGGTTCCAAAATTCTTCGGGTTTCTTCCTCGAGGGAAGTGACCGATAAGCTAACCTGAACCAAATTATCTGCCGCCAGGTCTTTTAATATATCTATATCCCGCTGTATCAGGGCGTTTTTGGTGATAATACCAACCGGATGTTTATACTTTAAAAAAGTTTGAAGCAGCTGCCTCGTAATTTTTAGTTTTTTTTCGATTGGCTGATAACAATCTGTATTACCAGATAGCACAATAGGGGTAGCTTCCCAATTTTTGCTACTAATCTTCTTTTGCAGCAGTTCTACCGCATTTCTTTTTACCAGGATCTTTTGTTCAAAATCAAGTCCCGCACTATAGCCCCAATATTCATGAGAATTACGGGCGTAACAATAAATACAACCGTGTTCACAGCCCTGATAAGGATTTAACGAAAATCCCATCCCAACATCTGGGCTGGTCACTTTATTTACAATAGTTTTTGGAAAAGTATCTATTAAGACCGTTTTAGAATTTTGCACCTCATCGCCTTCAGTAGCGCAATGGTTGAGAAAATCATCACGAAACTCATGATCGTGTGCGTCAAATCGGTTATGCACATTTAGCTGCGCACCTCTTCCGTAGATAAAATCTTTATTATTGGACATATTACAAATTTATGGAATATATCCTATTTATAAAATAAAAAATAAGCTTTAACATCCAAAAATTAAATTCTGAATGCTAAAGCTTTTATTTTAGTTACCCGGGAAATCGGCTTTACGTTTGTTTAAAAATGCCGAAGTGCCTTCTTCAAAATCTTCGGTACCAAAAGAGTTTCCAAATTCACTAATTTCCACTTCATAACCATTTACGCCATCTTCGTAATTTGAATTTATAGCTCGAATTGCGGCGCTTATAGCCACTAAGGAATTCTTCATAATTTTTCCTGCAATCTTTTCGGTAAATTCTATCAGTTCTTCGGGCTCACAAACGTGATTCACAAGATTATACTGAAGCGCCTGGTTGGCATCTATCATTCCCGCGGTCATAATCATTTCCATCGCGCGACCTTTTCCTACTAATTGCGGAAGTCTCTGCGTGCCGCCGTAACCGGGAATCACCCCAAGTGAAGTCTCAGGAAGTCCCATTTTGGCATTATCACTGGCTATTCTAAAATGTGCTGCCATTGCTAATTCGAGTCCGCCACCAAGGGCAAAACCGTTTACCGCGGCAATAACCGGTTTTGGAAAATTTGCTACAAAATCGAATAATTTCGCCTGACCTTCAGCTGCAAGTTCGCGACCTTCTTCAGGAGAGAAATCGGCAAATTCACTAATATCGGCACCGGCAACAAAAGCTTTTTCTCCCGTTCCGGTTAGAATAATCACTTTTACTTCTTCATCTTCTTTTGCTTCAGTAAAAGCCTGGTGCAATTCTTCAATGGTATCGCGGTTTAAAGCGTTTAATTTTTTAGGACGGTTAATTGTAATTTGTAAAATACCGTCGTTATTTTCGGTTAAAATATTTTCGAATTCCATATTTAAAATTTTTGGTTCGTTCTTTATTATTTAGGAAAACGCAACTTAAACGTAGTGCCCCTTCCTGGCTTAGAAGTAAAGTTAATACTTCCATTATAAGTTTCCACAATATTCTTTACCATAGCAAGGCCAAGCCCCATTCCGCTGGATTTAGTAGTAAATTTAGGTTCAAAAACTTTCTCTATATTTTCTTCGGAAATACCCGCACCGTTATCTGAAATGATCACGCAAACATTCTTTTCTTCCTCGTGAATACTTACCATTATACGTGGATTTTCCTGCTTATCCATTGCCTGAATGGCATTTTTTACCAAATTGGTAATTACCCTAATGAGTTGCGTTCTATCAAATTTTGCGAGAATTTCTTCTTTTTCGCTGGAAAACTGAATATAATCTTCATTAAAAATATCCAGTGCAAGTTTTACAATTTTTGGAACATTCAGCATTTCGTTTTGCTGAGCGGGCATTTTAGCAAAATTCGAAAAAGCTTCAGCAATAGAACTCATCGTATCTATTTGATTAATAAGCGTGGTAGAATATTCGGCTACTTTTGCTTCAATTTCGGGATCGTTTTTATCAAAATTCCGTTCAAAACTTTGTACGCTTAAGCGCATTGGAGTTAACGGATTTTTAATTTCATGAGCTACCTGTTTGGCCATCTCCCGCCACGCCTGTTCCCTTTCGCCGGCGGCCAGTTTAACCGCGCTTTCTTCCAACTCGTCTATCATACTATTATACGCTGTCACGAGCGTATAAATCTCTTCGGAAGCGTTATTTATATCTATTTTCTGGTTGCGTTTATCCAGGCGGGTTTCGGTAATTTTATCTGAAATAATTTTAAGGGATTTCGTGATATATTTTGAAAGAAAATAAGACATAATAATCGCCAAGGCAAGCATAAACAGATACACTTCCAGCATCCTTATAAGGAAATTATTCAAATCTCGGTTTAAAACCGTATCATCCTGAACATAGGGAAGATAGAGTATCGCCAGGGGTTTAAATTTCTTATCTAAAATATAAGTATATGAAGATTGAAATTTTTGACCGTTAATTTCGGTTTTCTCAATATACCGTTTGCTTTCTGAGCGTTCCAGTTTTCTAAGAATGTCTTTGTCCAGCTGATTATCTGTAGTATCCCTGAAAAAAGACTGATCTGATTTTATTAAAAGCCGACCCTGAAAATCATAAATATTAATTTGCATCTCGTGCACCTGGGCCATTTCGTGAATCTTATTCCGCTCCCCAAAGATCATATCAATATTCTCGGTATTGATTAGGTAGGTTGTACTGGCGAGAATAAATTTTATATTTTCCCTAATAGCCTGCTCCTTTCTTTCCAGGCGTTCGCGGTGGTAGTTTTCGGCTTCCAGCTTATATTGATAAACTGTGATCCCAACAATTAAAATTGAAGCTCCCAACACCAATAAAATCATGGAGATAAATATGCGGGTACTTAAAGAAAGTTTTGAAAGCTTCATAAACAATTATTAGCGCAAATTAATCAATTATCACACCAATTAGGCATCGGGGTTTTTAGTTCTAATTCGCTTATACATTTTAATTCCCAGCATAAGCATGCCCGCCAATAAAAATATTCCTAAAACTCCGTAGATCCAGTTTAGAGCATCTTTTATAATCACTAAAAAAATAACCGCAAAAAGAATTAAAGTAGAACCCTCGTTCCATAATCTCATTTGATTGGAAGTCCACTTCACAACATCTTGTTGAAGTTCCTTAAAAATAAGATGACATTTAATATGGTAGGCATAAAGTAACACAACGAAACCCAATTTTACCAACATCCAATCTTGCGAAAGCCATCCCGGTGCTAAATAAAGTAAAAGAAAAGCAAATAAACTCGCTAAAATAGCCGAAGGCCAGGTAATTATAAACCACAACCTTTTAGTCATTAGTTTAAACTGGTTGGCAAGAATACTTTTATCAGGTTCAGGTTTTTGAGTAGCTTCTATATGGTAAATAAATAAACGCGGAATATAAAAAAGCCCGGCAAACCATGTGATTACAAAAATAAGGTGCAAAGCTTTTATGTACTGGTAATATTCTATCACAGATTAAGGTTTTTTAGTTGGGTTTTGATGGGTGTTGAAGACAGACTGAATTAAAATTTGATCTTTAAAAATCCTGTAAATAATGAGAAATGG
Source organism: Salegentibacter agarivorans (assembly GCF_900113135.1). Lineage (GTDB taxonomy): Bacteria > Bacteroidota > Bacteroidia > Flavobacteriales > Flavobacteriaceae > Salegentibacter > Salegentibacter agarivorans. The sequence continues at coordinate 22,693 of NZ_FOOH01000011.1, forward strand.
AAATTTTTTTAAAGGTACCTGCCTATAACCTTTCTTAATTTCACTAAATAAATAAGGATCAAAACGTAAAAGATTATATATTAAGTTAATTTCCTTTAAAAGCTCTTTTCCCGCTTTCAGATTCCTGGATGAATACCATTTAAAGCATCACTTATTTCTAAACTAGCCCTGGGTAAAATCCTTATCTTATAATCCATATTTTTCTTTCAACTCATGCTCAACTTTCTCCCATTTTTCAGATTGTATCTCTTCATTTTGATAGGCTATGAAATCTTTTTCCAATTGCTCATAAATTCGATCTGGAACAACGGAATTTGTAGTAGTTAATTCATATTCTTCCCCCGGTTCAAGAGCATTTACTCTCTGCAATAATTCTTCAACTTGCTTCAACAAAGCAATATCGTTACAGGCAATAATCTTCTGAATCAATTCTATTTTTAAAGCATTTGTATCCATGGTATTTCCAGCTTTCTAACAAAGATAGGGATTTATGAATTTTTCTTCGGCAGAAATATCAGGAGGTTTTAGGCTTTAATTTTAATCTCATTTCCCGGTTTAAAAAATAGGCAGTAACCAGCGTTGAAAGTAAATCGGCTATAGGAAAGGAGATCCACACCCCTATTTCACCAAAATAATTAGGTAAAATTAAAATTAACGGAATAAAAAAGAAACCCTGCCTGGACAAAGTAAGCAACAATGCCGGTACGGCTTTACCCACGGCTTGAAAATAAGCAGCACCAATAAGCTGAATTGCAACAATAGGAGTCGCTGCAAAAACCCAACGCATCGCAGCGGGAGTTTCAGCAATTATCGTTGGATTTTTAGTGAAAATGCGAACAATTTCTTCAGAAAAAAACATTATCCCCCCAAATACCAGCAAACCCAAACCACAAGCATATAAGATAGCAGTATTTATACTTTTGCGAACCCTTTGATATTTTTCAGCACCATAATTAAATCCGGCAATTGGCAAAAATCCCTGCGTAACCCCCAATACCGGAAAGAGCGCAAACATGAGCATTCGGGCTATAATTGCATAAATCGCCACAGCATCTTCCCCGCCCAGGTCGAACAAAATATTATTCATAAGCAGGTAGATTACACTTACTACCGCCTGCCGGGATAAGGTAACAAAGCCAAGGGAACCAATTTCTCTAAGAATGCGTTTATTAAGACCAAAATCTGGTAAACTAATTTTAAGTTCAGAATTTTTGGAAAGGAAAAACCAAAAAACATAGCCAAAACAAAAAAGATAAGAAGCCGTGGTAGCCCAGGCCGCACCCCACATACCTAGCTCCATTTGATTTATAAAAATATAATCTAGAACTAAGTTTGCCACAGAGGGAATTATCATGGCAATCATGGCGAATTTTGGTTTCCCTTCGGCCCGAATTACCGTATTGCCCATCATACAAAGCGCCAGGAAAGGCACTCCATAAAGTACAATGGTATAGTAAACTTTTGCCGGTTCAAAAATATCGCCTTTTCCGCCAAAAGCAGGAATAAGCGAATCCACAAAAAGAAGACCTATAATTACTAACCCAATAGTAAGAATTAGCGTAAGACTTATCTGGTTTCCAAAAGTTTTAAGTGCCTTTTTACGATCATCGGCACCCAGCGCTCTTGATATTATGGAAGAACCACCAATGCCTATGGCCATTCCCAGCGCGGCGATAAAAAACGAAACCGGAAGCACTACATTTATCGCTGCAATAGCGGTAGAACCAATCCAGTTTCCTACAAAAATGGTATCGATTAAAATATTGAGCGACATAACCAGAATTCCTACCGAAGCCGGTGCCGCTTGCTGTACAAGTAATTTACCTATTGGTTTTTCTCCGAGGTTTCGAGAATTCACCGAGGCCATTACGCTTCAACAGGCTTTTGATGCGCCCACTCATCTACCCAACGAGAAAGTACATTTACCCAATCGCCCCTATCGTTAAGACAGGGAACTACTGTAAATTCTTCCCCGCCAACTTCGTGAAAAATTTCTTCGCCCTCCATCGCTATTTCTTCTAAAGTTTCCAAACAATCTGAAACAAAAGCCGGTGTTACAATGGCCAGTTTTTTCATTCCCTGTTTTCCGAATCGTTCTATAGTTCTATCGGTATAAGGTTGTAACCAAGGGTCGAAACCTAAACGCGACTGAAAGGAAACGCTATATGAATTCTCTTTTAATTCTAAATATTCAGCTACAAGCCTTGTAGTTTCAAAACACTGGTGACGATAGCAAAATTGATGCGCTGCTGAAGGCGTTTGGCAACAACTTCCATCAATTTTACAGTGGGATTTAGTAACATCACTTTTCCTAATATGTCGCTCTGGGACCCCGTGATAAGAAAACAATAAATGCTGAAAATCTTTCCCTTTTAATTTCTCTGAAATACTTTCAGCTAAAACCCGAATATAGTCTGAGTGATTATAAAAAGGCGGCATTGTGGTGAATTGCATTTCCGGAAAATGTTCTTTCCTAAGCTCTTCGGCTAAAACTAAAATAGTTTCGGTAGTAGCCATGGCGAATTGAGGATATAATGGAAAAAGCAAAACTTCGTCTACTCCTTTATCATACAATTCCTGAAGCCCCGATTTTATACTTGGTTCTCCATAACGCATTGCCAAAGCAATTGGCACAGAGGTGTTTTTATCCATTTTGTACTGAAGGCGTTCTGATAAAACAATTAGGGGTGAACCCTCGTCCCACCAAATTTTTTGGTAAGCTTCCGCCGATTTTTTGGGTCTTGTATTTAGTACAATTCCCCTTACCAAAAGTACCCTGGCCCAATAGGGAACGTCAATTACACGTTCGTCCATTAAAAATTCGTCCAGGTATTCCTTTACATCTTTCGGGTCGGTGCTTTTTGGAGAGCCCAAATTTACCAATAGTACGCCTTTACTCATATTTTTCTTTTTCAACTTCAAAAATAGGTTTATTAAAAGTGTAATTAAGTATTACATTATTACACTTTTTTATGCCTTAATAGAGGATTTAGTTTTTTGTTTTGTCTAACGCAAATAAAATACTCTGTAGAATATGTTCCTGAAATAACGGCTCAATATAAGACTGAATGGTATGTCCCAACCCAGTATAAATTGAAACTCCGCCGTGGCCCGTTTCCCTAAACCAGGCAATGGGATGTTCTTCACCGTTAGTACCACCCTGGTACGAATTCTCATCAAGATACAAAAGTACCTGCATTTTAGGGTTTAGGTTTCTGTAATTATACCATTCGTCAGTTCTGGTCCATACTTTTGGCAGGTGAGAAACCGCGGGATGTTTAGGCATATTTAATTTTATATCAGCTTGTTGAACTTCTGGATGCCCATCAAAAAAGCCACCAACCAGTTCTACAAACCAGGGCCAATCCCCTTCGGTATCTGCAGCAGCATGAATTCCGAAGAAATTACCGCCATTTTCTATATAATTTTTGAAGCCTTCCTGTTCCTTTTCATCAAAAACATTTCCGGTAGTATTCAAAAAAATCACTAAATCATATTTTTTAAGATCTTCGCTATGAAAATTATCGGCATCTTTAGTAGAGGTCACTTCAAAATCATGGTCTTCGCCGAGGTCTTCAATAAAAGTTCTCCCGGTGGGAATGGAATTATGCCAGAAACCTTCGGTTTTATAAAATAAAAGCACTTCTTTTTTATCTTTTTCATCTTCATCTTTTGTTCCTTGGGCATTTCCTGAAAGGAAACCGAAAAAGATGAGCATATAAACGGCGACAAATTTTTTAAACATAGAGCTAAGAATTTGAAGTTAAAGACATAATATACTTCTTGGGCGTAGTGCCAAATTTTTTCTTAAAAGCAGCAATAAAATGACTTGCGGTACTGTAGCCCACTTTTAAACCAACTTCGTTCACGTTAAAATCGCCACTATCTAAAAGTTTCCGGGCATATTCCATTTTATAATCGAAAAGAAAACTGTACACCGAATCGCCATAAATTTGCTTAAAACCTTCTTTAAGTTTTTTAAGACTCAGGCCAATTTCATCTGATAATTCCTGAAGCGAAGGCGGCTCGGCCATCCTGGAAATTACAATATCTTTAGCTTTTCTAATTTTTATAATATTTTCTTCGTCACTAAGAAAAGGACATTGTTCTACATTAGGGTCTTCTGTTCTGTTAAAATATAGACTCAACAATTCATAAGCTTTTCCTTTAAAATAGAGATTTTTAATACTTGGTGTAAGATTAAAATTCATTACCTGGTTGAGTACAATGGCCATAGATGGAGAAATGGGTGCATCTTTATAATACTTTTTATCTTTATTATCGGCACTTAAAAAAGTGATATAACCGGCTTCCTGTGAAAAGAGAGAATGGAACTTTTTAATAGAAATTACCAGCGAAATTAACCAGGAATTTGGTTCCAAAACCAAATTTAGGGGCAGATCTTGCTGCGGATTGTACAAAAGCAAAGAGCTTTCTCCATTAAGCGGAAGTTCATATTTATTATTGTTGAACAAAAACTTGCTGGCGCCTTTTAAATTAAAATGAAACTGGATAAAGCTACTATCTATATTCCTAATAATTTTCTGATTCTCAGTGGTTTCATTTTGAAACTTTAAAAGATAAAAACCATCTTCAATTTTCAGCTCTTCAATAAATCCTACAGCGTTATTTTTATCTTCTAAGATCATTTTTTTGAATTTAAGTCTATTTAGAATAATTCTAAACTGTTTGCTCTAAACCGACTATCACTACTGCAAAAGTAAGTATTTACTATATTTTAAAGTTATAAAAAACCTAAAATAACTGAAAGCGATACAAAAAGTACTTTGAGCGTTACTTTTTGGTTTAGGATTAGTTTAATTTTGTCCCGAATACCCTAAATAGGTTCATGGAAGATTATCATATTGCAAGCGGAAAACATTTTTACACCATAGGTCTTAGCTACAAGAAGGCCGATGCAGAGATAAGAGGACATTTTAGTTTAAATGAAGAAGCTAAACAAGGCTTGCTTAAACAAGCTAAAGAGGAAGGTATTGATGCCATTCTTGTAACCTCTACCTGTAACCGCACCGAAATCTACGGTTTTGCACAACACCCTTTTCAACTTATTAAATTACTTTGCGAGCATACCCACGGCACGGTAGAAGAATTTGAAAAAGTGGCTTATGTACATAAAAATAAACAGGCAATCTCTCATATGTTTAGGGTGGGTACCGGTTTAGATAGTCAGATTCTTGGCGATTTTGAAATTATTAGTCAGTTAAAAGTTGCTTTTGCTCGTTCCAAGAAACACGGCCTGGTAAATGCTTTTTTAGAACGACTGGTAAATGCCGTAATTCAAGCCAGTAAACGTATTAAAAATGAAACCGAAATTTCTACAGGGGCCACATCAGTGTCTTTTGCTTCGGTTCAATACATATTAGATAACGTTCCAAATGTTTCAGATAAGAATATTTTGCTTTTTGGGACAGGTAAAATTGGAAGAAATACCTGTGAAAATCTTATAAAGCACACACAGAACGAACATATTACCCTTATTAATCGCACCAAGGACAAAGCGGAAAAAATTGCGGGTAAATTCAACCTTATTGTAAAAGATTACGCCGATTTACAGGCAGAAATTAGAAATACCGATATTTTAATTGTCGCCACAGGGGCACAAAACCCTACTATTTCTAAAGAATTAATATATTCCAACAAAAATTTGTTGGTTTTAGACCTTTCTATACCTAAGAATGTTTCAGAAGATGTAGCGCATTTGCTTAACGTAAAATTGGTGCACCTGGATCAGCTTTCAAAAATTACCGATCAGAATTTAGAACGTAGAAAACAGTTTATTCCGGAAGCCGAAGCCATTATTAAAGAGGTAGAAACCGATTTTAATAAATGGCTGGAAACCCGAAAATTTGCACCTACCATAAAAGCTTTAAAGAAAAAGCTTAGAAGTATGAAAGATGCCGAACTTGATTTTCAGCGTAGAAAAATTTCAGATTTCAACGATGAGCAGGCAGAGATTGTGAGCGACAGGATTATTCAAAAAATTATGAAACACTTTGCCAATCATTTAAAAGGAGATTCCACAACTACCGATGAAAGCCTGGAATTGATCCAGAAAGTATTTCAGCTTGAAGAACAGGTAAAATGAGCAAAGTAATTCGTATTGGCACCAGGGACAGCGAACTCGCGCTTTGGCAGGCAAAAACTGTGCAAAACGCACTGGAAAAAGCCGGTCATAAAACCGAGCTAGTTCCCGTTAAATCTACCGGAGACCTAAATTTAGATCAGCCGCTTTACGAAATGGGCATAACCGGGATTTTTACCAAAACCCTGGATGTAGCCATGATTAAAGGTAAAATTGATATTGCGGTACATTCTATGAAAGATGTACCCACAGCACTACCTAAGGGTATTGTTGAAGCTGCGGTTTTAAAACGTGCCAACACCAAAGATATTCTTATTCATAAAGGCCTGGATTTCCTGGAAAGCGATGGTACAATCGCTACTGGAAGTTTACGCCGTAAAGCCCAGTGGCTCAACCAATATCCTACTCATAAAGTGGTAGATTTACGTGGAAACGTAAACACCAGAATGAAAAAATTAGACGATAATAACTGGAACGGAGCTATTTTCGCTGCCGCCGGATTGGAACGTATCGCATTAAAGCCAGAAAATTTTTTAGATCTCAACTGGATGATTCCCGCACCCGCACAGGGCGCAATGCTCGTAGTAGCGATGGAGGAAGATGAATTTACCCGTAAAGCACTTGCATTATTAAACCATAAAGAATCTGAAATTACCGTACATATTGAACGTGAATTTTTAAAGGTTCTGGAAGGTGGTTGTACCGCACCAATTGGAGCTTTAGCTACGGTAGACAAAGATCTTGTTTATTTTAAAGGTGCACTTTTTAGTTTAGACGGAAAAGAAAAGATAGGCGTTGAAAAAACAGTTGCTATAAATGAAATTGAGAATTTTGGAAGGCGATGTGCAGAAGAAATTCTTAGCAATGGTGGTGCAAAATTGATGCAGGAAATTAAGACTGAAATTAATACCGAAGGCTAATTTTCAGCTAAAAAACTTATGAATGAAGAGCATTCTCTCTACCAAAAAACTGAGCACTTCCCAGAAACAATTATTTCTAAATTCTGGCTTAAGTTTGGTGGAATATAATGCGATTAATACTGAAACTACCAATTTTAAACTTCCTTCAGAAAATATAAAAAATGCCATTTTTACCAGTAAAAATTCGGTAAATGCGGTTTCAGGAAAGGTTCAGGTTAAAAATTGCTTCTGCGTAGGAGAAAAAACCGCAGATTTAGCCAATGAAAGCGGATTTCATATTCAGGAAATTGCAGATTACGGGAAAGATTTAGCTGAAATAATTATTCAAAAATATTCTGAAGAAAACTTTAATTTTTTCTGTGGAAATAAAAGAAGAGATGATATTCCGGAAATCCTTAAAAAGAATCGAATAGATTTTAAGGAAATTGAAGTCTATAAAACTACATTAAGCCCCAGGGCATTTTCCCAGGAATTTGATGGGATTTTATTTTTTAGCCCCAGTGCAGTGCAGAGTTTTACAGCCAAAAATCAGTTGAACGACACTACCGCTTTTTGCATAGGAAACACCACCGCTGCAGAAGCCAGGAAACATACAAACAATATAATAACCGCTACCAGACCTTCTATTGAAAATGTGATTGTACAGGTGGTGAAATATTTTAAAAAATGATAAAAAACGATCTATTTCTAAAAGCTTTAAAAGGAGAAACGGTAGAACGTCCACCGGTTTGGATGATGCGCCAGGCAGGCCGTTACCTTCCCGATTTTATGAAGCTTAAAGAAAAATACGACTTTTTCACACGCTGTAGAACCCCGGAATTAGCAACAGAAATCACTGTGATGCCTATTCATCAAATAGGGACTGATGCCGCAATCCTATTTAGCGACATTTTGGTGATTCCGCAGGCGATGAATATCGAGGTAGAAATGAAACCCGGTATTGGTCCCTGGCTACCAAACCCAATTCGCACTTCTAAAGATGTAGAGAGCGTAATAGTTCCCGATATCGATGAAACGCTGGGTTACGTGATGGATGCCATTAAAATGACCAAACAGGAATTAAATAATGAAGTTCCGCTAATTGGTTTTGCCGGTTCCCCTTGGACAATTCTATGCTATGCCGTGCAAGGGCAAGGTTCAAAAAACTTTGATAAAGCGAAGAAATTCTGTTTTACTAATCCAGTGTCTGCGCACCAATTATTACAAAAAATCACCGATACAACTATCGCTTACCTTAAAGCAAAAGTTGCAGCCGGAGTTGATGCGGTTCAAATTTTTGATTCCTGGGGCGGAATGTTAAGCCCTGTAGATTACCAGGAATTTTCCTGGAAATATATTCAGCAGATCATAGATGCTTTAAAAGATGAAATCCCGGTAATTGCCTTTGGAAAAGGATGCTGGTTTGCCCTTCACGAGATGGCAAATTCAGGAGCTTCAGCTTTGGGTGTAGACTGGACGCTTAGCGCCAGGAATGCCCGTTATTTAAGTGGCGGTAAAATCACATTGCAGGGTAACTTTGATCCTTCAAGATTATATTCACCACCTGCAGAGATCAAAAGAATGGTGACCCAAATGATCAATGAATTTGGTAAGGATAGCTATATCGTAAACCTGGGACACGGTATTTTACCCGATATTCCGGTTGAAAACGCAAAAGCTTTTGTAGATGCGGTAAAAGAATATAAAGCTAATTAGTGGCAGTCTGGGCGCGGATTAAAAATATGAATTTTAAAGAGCTATTCGCAGTCTCTAAAGTTTTTATAAGTAAACCGCGCTATATTTTACCAACCTACCGGGCAACTATTGAAACCATAAAAATATGTGACGATCTTTATAAAAAGCAACATCATAAAAATGGAAAAGAAAATGCCTTTAGACACGCCCTGTGGAATTATTTAATTTGCCAGAAATGTTTTAAAATTTCAGGATCGGTTGAAGCTGCCAGAATTTGGAGCGATCATTTTACAGGTTTACACGAAAAACTTTCTCCAAATCAAAAACTGGCTAAAGCAATGGATTTACACAACAACCGGTTTGGGCAGGCTTTATTTAGAGGAAATGAACTTCCAACTGAGGAGATTACTCTTCTGTTTCAGGAAAAAATGAAAGTGGCAATTAAGGTTTCCAAAGTAGAAGAAATAGGAAAAACGAAAGATAAACTGGTTTATATTGAAGATTGAAAATGAGAGCGGAATTTTATAAATATATTGAAGATTTACAGGATCGCATTTGTGAACAACTGGAAGAAATAGATGGTTCCGCCAAATTTCAACAAGACCTTTGGGAACGAGAAGAAGGTGGTGGCGGCAGAACCCGGGTTATAGAAAACGGTGCTGTTTTTGAAAAAGGCGGCGTAAATATTTCAGCAGTACACGGGCCTTTAGCGCCGGCAATGCAAAAATATTTTAAAGTTGGCGATGTAGACTTTTTTGCCTGCGGACTCAGTTTGGTGATTCATCCAAAAAACCCAATGGTACCCACAGTGCACGCTAATTGGCGCTATTTTGAAATGTATGATAAAGAAGGAAATGTTTTAGACCAGTGGTTTGGCGGCGGGCAGGACCTTACGCCTTATTATCTTTTTGAAGAAGATGCCGAACATTTTCATAAGGTTTCAAAAGAAGCCTGTGATAAACACTCCCCGGAATTTTACCCGGAATACAAGAAAAAATGTGATGAGTACTTCTGGAATTCCCACCGAAACGAAGCCCGAGGAATTGGAGGATTGTTCTTTGATTATTTAAAAACTTCCGAAGAAAAAAGTATTGAAGACTGGTATAGTTTTGTAACCGAAGTTGGGGATAGTTTCCTGGAAGCTTATGTCCCAATTGTTGAAAAACGTAAAAAGTTATCATATTCTGAAGCAAATCGGAATTGGCAGGAAATAAGGCGTGGCCGGTATGTGGAATTCAATTTAGTACACGATAAAGGCACGCTTTTCGGTTTAAAAACCAATGGAAGGATAGAAAGTATTTTAATGAGTTTGCCTCCCCATGTACAGTGGGTTTACGACCATCATCCTGAACCCGGCAGCGAAGAAGAGAAAATATTAAAAGTTTTGGAAAAACCGAAATCCTGGGTTTAACTGAAAACTGATTTACTGAGAACCGAAAACTGACATTATGTATCCACTAAGAAGAAATAGAAGGTTAAGAACCAGCGAAGCGATGAGAAGCTTAGTTAGGGAAACCGCAATAACTCCAAACGATTTTATCGCGCCACTTTTTGTGGTTGAAGGAAAAAACAAGAAGGAAGAAATCGCTTCTATGCCTAATTATTTTAGGTTTAGTCTTGACTTGCTGGAAAAGGAAGTTAAAGAGCTCAGGAGTTTAGGAATAAAATCGGTTTTGCTTTTTGTAAAAGTTCCTGATAATTTAAAAGACAATGCCGGAACGGAAGCTTTAAATGCTGACGGACTAATGCAACGTGCTATTAAAACAGTAAAAAATGTAGTTCCCGAAATGCTGGTTATGACCGATGTTGCGCTAGATCCATATTCTGCTTATGGACACGATGGCGTGATTGTCGATGGAAAAGTGATCAATGACGATACTACCGCTATTTTAGCTGAAATGGGACTTTCTCACGCTAAAGCAGGCGCCGATATTCTTGCTCCAAGTGATATGATGGACGGCCGAATTTTTGAAATGCGCAGTCTATTGGAAGATGAAGGTTTTCACGAAACCGGAATTATGAGTTATAGCGCGAAATACGCTTCAGCGTTTTATGGGCCTTTCCGGGATGCTTTGGATTCTGCACCTGTTGATGCCGAAAATATTCCGAAGGATAAAAAAACCTACCAGATGGATCCTGCAAATCGCGAAGAAGCGGTTAAAGAAACCCTTATGGATATTGAGGAAGGCGCAGATATTGTGATGGTAAAACCGGGCTTGTGCTATTTAGATATTGTTCGTGATATTAGAAATGCTGTGGATGTTCCCGTGGCGGTGTACCAGGTTAGCGGCGAATATGCGATGATTAAAGCTGCAGCCGAAAAAGGCTGGTTAGACCACGATGCTGTAGTTCTAGAACAATTAACTGCCATAAAACGAGCCGGTGCTTCTGTGATTGCCAGCTATTTTGCTAAAGATGCGGTAAAATTGATTTCCTAATTTTATAACTAAAATTTAGCGATAACCAATTAGGTTTTTATATACATTTACAGGGTGAAAAACCAGAAAAATTTAAAAACTTTATATGCGCTGTTTGCCATATTTTTTATGTCCTTTTCAGGACAGGGCTTCGCTTTTTCTGGTTTTCCTGCTCATAATCTTGATTCCCGAAATTATGATTACCTGCAGGCTGACCAAAATCAGCAGGCAGTAATATTTTCTGAAATAATTTTTTCTGAACATATTACTTCAGAAGAAAATTTTCCCGGCTTTGCGGGTTACTTAGTTTCTGCATATTCTTCAAAGGAAGAATTCCTAATCCCGATTGGAAAAACTTCAATTTTTAGCTTTTTAGATCGGCGGCAATTAATACTTCAACATATTTATCCCTTCCATTTTTTCTGGTGAAATAGAGTTTTTATTGAAAAAACTATAAGCTTTAAAAAGCACAACAATAATTTCACCTTAAAAATTTAAAAAAATGGATACCGCATCTACGCTAATAGGCCTTGGGCTTTTAGCTGTGTTTGTGCTGCCAATATTATTCTTAATCTGGCAACAAAACACCAAAGAAAAAAACAGGCTTAAAAACCTTAAAGAATTAAGTATAAAAAACAATTTAAACACCGATACGATAGAAATTTCGGCTACTTTACTTTTGGGATTAGACAGCAAGGCTAAAAAATTACTGGTTATAGAGCCTACCAACAATATGCAACACCAGGTATTGGACCTTAGTTATATAAAAAATGCTAAGGTAAGTTCACACCCATTTCCAGATAAACCCGAGCTAATAAAAAGGATTAGCCTGGACCTTTCTGAAAACAGAAATAATAAAAAACTTACCGAAATTATTTTTTATGATGAAGATGATAACTCTAGTAATAATGCTTCAGAAAGGCTGGTTATAGCGCAAAAATGGAACCGAATAATTAGCGAAAAACTTTCTGCTTAAATCCCATTACATTCTATTTTAACTGCCCCATCCCTAACCGGTGGGGTTATTTTTTAGGTTTTACCATTTCTTTGCGACGGATTGTTAGAATTATCTTTAAATTAGTATTTCAAACAACTAAAAACCAATATGGGATTACTCATTTTATACGCTACTCTTTCCATTTTCTTTTCTTTTATGTGTTCTATTTTGGAAGCAGCTTTATTGAGTGTAACTCCTTCCTACATCAAAATAAAAAACAAGGAGGGGAAAGCATACGCCACAACACTTGCAAACTTTAAACAGGATATAGACAAACCGCTAATAGCCATTTTAACCGTAAATACCATTGCGCATACAGTTGGAGCTATTTTAGTAGGTGTTCAGGCCGAAAAAATTTACGGAGATGGAGGGAATGCTGTGGGAATTGTTTCGGCGATTATGACGCTGGCTATTTTAGTTCTTTCCGAAATTATTCCAAAGACCATAGGTGCCACCTACTGGCAGGCCCTGGGAAATTTTACTGCAAAAACCCTTAAAATAATGATTTTCCCGCTGAAGTATACCGGTATACTTTGGCTTATGATGCTTACTACTAAATTAATAGGAAAATCGGCCCACGTTTCTTCTATGAACAGAGAAGAATTCGCAGCAATTACAGATGCTGCCGAAGAAGAAGGCGTTTTTGATGAAAGTGAAACCACGGTTATAAAAAACCTTCTCGTGTTTAGATCGGTTAAAGCAAAAGATGTAATGACGCCTTATTCCGTTGCCATTATTGAAGATGAAGATACCAGTATTGAAGAATTTCACCGAACCCATAAAAACCTTAAATTCTCCCGAATTCCCGTTTATAAGAATAAAACTAATAATGTTACCGGTTTTATTTTGAAAGATGATGTGTTGGAGGAAATGATAGACGACAAAGGCCCTGAACCGCTAAGCAAGCTAAAAAGGGAAATTTTTATGAGTTCTGAAGACACTCCAATTCCAGAGCTTTTTGAGAATTTTGTTAAGAAAAGAGGGCATATTTCCATGATTGTAGACGAATACGGAAATACCGTAGGTTTAGTAACTATGGAAGACATAATAGAAACCTTGCTGGGCCTTGAAATTATGGACGAGAGCGACAGTATTGAAGATATGCAGATGCTGGCCCGCCAGAACTGGGAAAAACGCGCAAAACGCCTTGGGTTAATTCAAAGAAAAGATAATGAAGAAAATGAGGAGTCACCAAAACCAGATATTTCTGAAAACACCCCTCGGGACAGCCAAAATTAGGGGCGACGAAGCCGGGATTTCGGCAATTCAGATTTTGGATGAAGAAATACCGTCTTCAAAAGAAATCCCCGATTTTCTTCAGTCGGCTGCAGAACAATTAAATAAATATTTTAAAGGAAATTTAGAGGAATTCAATTTAAGACTTAACCCTAAGGGTACCGATTTTCAGCAAAAAGTATGGAAAGCTTTAAGTGAAATTCCGTTTGGAAAAACCTGCAGTTACCTGGAACTTTCCCGAAAATTAGGTGATGAAAAAGCCATACGGGCAGTTGCGTCGGCAAACGGGAAAAATCCGCTTTGGGTGGTAATTCCATGTCATCGTGTAATTGGCAGTAATGGATCTTTAACCGGTTACGCCGGCGGCTTACATAGAAAACAATGGCTTTTAAACCACGAAAATAATACTTCGCAAATCTCAATGTTCTAAACTTTCAGCTGTATGATTAGATTTTTAAAAATTTCCGGAACCGTAATTTTTGTACTTCTAATCGCTGTTATTATTCTTATTATTTTCGATTTCGGATATATTTTTCGCGGAATGCAGGCCACTTATTTCCAGGGAGAAAAAACAGCATTTATAGATGATTATCCGCATTTTGAGAACCGACTTATTGAAGCGGGAACTGAAGTGGATACCTGGCCCAAACATTCAAATTATAACACTGCCGCGCCTACTGATGATCTTACCGAATTAAACGAAGAACTGGAAACTGCGGCTTTTTTAATCATACAAAATGATAGTATTTGGTTTGAAGAATATTACCAGGAATATGGCCCCAATTCTAAGACCAATTCGTTTTCTATGGCTAAAAGTATTGTTTCGGCAATGCTGGGAAAAGCAATTAAGGATGGCCATATTACCAGTTTAGAACAACCCGTTTCCAATTTTTTTCCGCAGTTTAAAGAAGAATTAAAAGTTGGGGATTTGGCTTCCATGGCTTCCGGGTTAAACTGGAACGAGAATTACTATAATCCTTTTGGGATGACTGCCAGAGCTTATTTTGATGAAAACATTCGGGAATTGGTTTTGCGTCTTCAAGTTACCGAAACCCCGGGAGAAAGCTTTAAATACCTTAGCGGAAACACTATTCTCCTTGGGATGGTTATAGAAAAAGCCACGGGAGAAAATCTTTCAGAATATTTAAGTAAAAGTTTCTGGAAACCACTGGGAATGCAAGAAGATGCGCTTTGGCAATTAGACAGCGAAGAAAGCGGAATGGAAAAAGCTTATTGCTGTATTGCCTCCAATGCCCGCGATTTTGCAAGATTTGGCAAACTCTACAAGAACAAAGGAAAATGGAACGGAAAACAAATCCTGGATTCAGAATTTGTAGTACGATCTACCGAACCGCGTTTTGAAGAAAGCCCGCAATATGGCTATGGGTTTTGGCTGAGTGATTATAAAGAAAAAGATATTTTTTATATGCGCGGCATTCGCGGGCAATATGTGATTGTAATCCCCGACGACGATTTGATTATTGTAAGATTGGGGGAAAACCTTATTAAAAAAGACGAAAACGAAGAACACGCGCCCGATTTCTATAAGTATATTGATGAGACTTATAAAATGCTAAACGATGCTGCAAACAATTAAGCTGGAGAATATTCTACTTCTCGATATTGAAACCGTGCCCGAATTTGAAAATCACGGTCAACTTTCTGAAGACAAAAAATTGCTTTGGGAAGAGAAAACCCAATACCAGCGTAAAGATGAATTTACTGCAGAACAGTTTTATGATCGGGCCGGGATTTGGGCAGAATTCGGTAAGATTGTGTGTATCTCTGTTGGTTTTTTCAGCTTTAAAAATGGGGAAAGAACTTTTAGACTCACCACTTTTAGAGATGAAGAAAAAAACCTGTTACAGGAATTTGCTAATTTATTACAAGAACATTTTTCAAAACCGCATCACTTGCTCTGCGCGCACAACGGTAAAGAATTCGATTTCCCCTTCATAGCCCGCCGAATGTTAATTCACGATCTGGCGCTTCCTTTAAAACTCAATTTATTTGGTAAAAAACCCTAGGAAGTTCCACACCTGGATACGCTGGAACTATGGAAGTTTGGAGATTATAAACATTTTACTTCGCTAAAATTACTCACCAGTGTTTTAAAAATCCCATCGCCAAAAGATGATATTTCGGGTAATGATGTTAGAAATGTGTTCTACAATGATAAAGACCTAGATAGAATTATAAACTACTGCGAAAAAGATGTACTTGCCATTGCACAGGTTATTTTAAAACTTAGGCAGGAAAAATTGCTGGAAGCTTCTGAAGTTGTAAGCGTTTAAGAATATATTTTTAAATATGAGTTTTATCAGCAATAAAGCATTTTAACCTTCCCTAAAGATTTAACTATCATTTTATTACTAACTTTAGGTTATAACCAATAAAACCAACAATTATGTATTTGTATATTGAAATGTGGAATGTAACCGGGAAGTGGATAGACCTGTCTAAAGATAAAAGGCGGGAGCTCATGGAAAATATGCAGGATAGAATTACCGGTTTAAAAGAAAATGGAGTAGAAAATCTTGGTTGGGCTCTAAACGACGAGCACACGCATTACCGAAGTCAATATCGCTACGTTACGGTTTGGAAAATGCCTTCTTTAGATAATGTGGAGACTTTAGAGGAAAACTTAAAGAAAGTAGGCTGGTACGACTATTTTTCTCAAGCCAATACCCGTGGAAAAATTATTTCGCAGGGAGAAGCTATAGACTTTCTCGTTAATCTTGAAGCAGAATCTACTTCACTCACCTAATGTGAATTAAAACAGAAATATTTTCCGGCAGTAATTTGGAGTTACTGCCGGATTTTTTTTATAACTGCATTTCAGGAATATCACCTTCTAAAAGTAACTTTCCTTCTGTAGCCTTTTGAATCTCCTCTACACTTACTCCGGGGGCTCTTTCCAGCAATTTAAAACCATCTTTAGTAACTTCAATAACCGCAAGGTTAGTTACAATTTTAGTTACACAGGCTACGCCGGTTAAAGGCAGCGAACATTTTTTAAGCAATTTAGAATCTCCCGCTTTGTTGGTATGCATCATCGCTACGATAATATTTTCAGCACTGGCTACAAGATCCATGGCGCCGCCCATACCTTTTACCATTTTCCCCGGTATTTTCCAGTTGGCGATATCACCGTTTTCGGCAACTTCCATAGCTCCTAAAATAGTAAGATCTACGTGCTGCCCGCGAATCATCCCGAAGCTCATTGCGGAATCAAAGAAACTCGCACCGGGAAGTGCAGTTATGGTTTGTTTTCCAGCATTAATAAGATCGGCGTCTTCTTCTCCTTCCAATGGAAATGGTCCCATTCCTAAAATTCCGTTTTCACTCTGAAATTCTACTTCTATATCATCGCGTACAAAATTGGCTACGAGGGTAGGAATTCCAATTCCCAAATTCACATAATACCCGTCTTTCACCTCTTTGGCAATACGTTTTGCTATTCCTTCTTTGTCTAACATAATTCTAATTTTGTCATTTCCGCGAAGGCGGAAATCTATATTTTTTCAAAAAAACAGATTCGAAAAGACTCTAAAATCACTACTGAAAAATGAATGATTCTCAAATTACCACGTTTTCAAATCTTCAAATCATCGTTTATCAAATATTCGTTAATCAGTTATTTGTTCAATGGTCACTTTTAACCATTAACCTTTAACTTACTTTTCGAACTGTTCTTTTCTCAATTCGCTTTTCGTAATTTTTTCCTTCAAAAATGCGTTGTACAAAAATCCCTGGAATATGAATCTGGTTTGGGTCTAATTCTCCCGGTTCAACCAGTTCTTCCACCTCAACAACGGTTACTTTCGCCGCACCACACATTAGCGGATTAAAATTACGGGCTGTTCCTTTAAAAATAAGGTTTCCGGCTTTATCGCCTTTCCAGGCTTTTACAAAAGCAAAGTCTGCTTTAAAAGCTTTTTCTAATACATACATTTTCCCATCAAACTCACGGGTTTCCTTAAACTGGGAAACTTCGGTACCATAACCGGCAGGCGTGTACATTGCAGGATACCCTTGTTGGGCTGCCTGGCAACGTGCTGCTAATGTTCCCTGCGGAATAAGCTCTACCTCCAGCTCTTCGCTAAGCATTTGGCGCTCAAACTCGTCGTTTTCTCCCACATAGGAAGAAACCATTTTATCTATTTGTTTCTTTTGAAGTAAAAGTCCGAGGCCAAAGTCGTCTACCCCGGCGTTATTGGAAATGCAGGTAAGATTTTTTACGTTAAGACGTACTAATTCTGAAATGGCATTTTCTGGAATCCCACTAAGGCCAAAACCACCAAGCATAAAGGTCATACCATCTTCTACGCCCTGCAAAGCATCTTCTACATTTGCTACAGTTTTTCTAATCATCGGTATTTAATTTTACCGAAAAATACGAAAATAAAAATGCTGTTACAATGCTTTTAGGCTTGTAGATTATATTTTCCTGAAAAATAAAGCTGAATTTTTGCTAAATCCTAAAAGTCAAGTTCATCTGGAACACTATTATTCTCAGAATCACTTTCCTGATTATACTCGTCACAATTTATTTCAATAGAGAGATTATCTGGTCTGGGAAAAGCATCCTTTGAAATATCCAGTGCTTCATCGGCATAAAGATCTTTCATATACATTCCCCAAATAGGTAAAGCCATAGTAGCGCCCTGCCCGTATGTTAAATTTGGAAAATGCACCGCTCTATCTTCGGCACCAACCCAAACGCCGGTTACAAGATTAGGAACCATTCCCATAAACCAGCCATCACTTTGGTTTTGGGTAGTTCCGGTTTTACCGGCAATAGGATTTTTAAAATCGTAAGGATAGCCGGTTACCCCGCGTTTGTAATGATCAAAATCTTTAGCGTAAGTTCCGCGTAAGCGAACCCCAGATCCGTATTGAGTTACCCCCTCCAGAATATTTACCGTCACGTAAGCCGCTTCTTTATTTAAAATATCACGGGTTTCTGGTACGTGCTGGTAAAGAACCGTTCCATTTTTATCTTCAATACGGTTTACAATTACCGGTTTAACATATACCCCTTCATTTACAAAAGTGCTATATGCTGAAACCATCTCGAAAAGGCTCATATCTTCCGTTCCCAAAGCAATCGCAGGGCCTTCGGAAAAGTTTTCAGTATCAACTCCTAATTTTTTTACTAAGTCTATGACCGGTCCCGGACCTGTTTTGTCTATTAATCTTGCAGTTACTGTATTCACAGATTGGGCAAGCGCATTTTTTAAGCTTATCATCCCTTCATATTCTCCATTAGCATTTGAAGGTGTCCAATCTTTAATATTTCCATATTTCCCCGCCTCAATAGTAAACCTGTTTTTAGGCATAACATCACAAGGAGAAAGCTTTAACTGATCTATAGCTGTAGCATAAACAAAAGGCTTAAAGGTAGAGCCAACTTGGCGTTTTCCCTGTTTTACGTGATCGTATTTAAAATGTTTAAAGTTGGTACCACCAACCCAGGCTCTAACTTCGCCGGTTTGAGGCGTCATAGACATAAGACCTGCCTGTAAGAATCCTTTATAATAAAAGATAGAATCCTTAGGCGTCATAATAGTGTCTTTTATTCCATCCCAGGAGAACACCCGCATTTTAGTTTCTTTATCAAAAGAAGCTAAAATATCTTCTTCAGATTTTCCCTGGTCTTTCATTTCTTTCCATCGTACAGACCGACGCATTGCACTTTTCACAATACCATCAACCTGTCCCTGATCTATATCCCGAAACGGAGCAGTCTTGTTATTTTTATTCTGCCTGTCAAATTCTTTCTGAAGGTGGGAAATATGCTTTTCTACCGCAGTCTCAGCATATTGCTGCATTTTAGAATCTATGCTGGTATAAATTTTTAATCCGTCCCGGTAGAGACTATATTCACTTCCATCTGGCTTTGGATTTTTTTGAATCCAATCTTTCATAAATCCTTGTAGGTAAACGCGGAAATATGTTGCCATCCCTTCGTCGTGACCTTCGGGAGAGAAATCAAGGTTTAAAGGTAGCTTCTGAAGTGAATCTTTTTCTTGTTCAGAGAGATATCCGTTTTTATTCATTTGAACAAAAACCTGGTTACGGCGTTGTTTTACCAATTCGGGTCTACGAACCGGGTTATACAAAGCGGCATTTTTTAACATCGCCACCAAAACTGCCGATTCTTCTATATTAAGGTTTTTGGCTTCTTTCCCAAAGTAAATTTTTGAAGCCGAACGAATTCCTACTGCCTGGTACACAAAATCGTATTTATTAAAATACATGGTAATAATTTCTTCTTTTGTGTATTGCCTTTCCAGCTGGGTAGCAATATTCCATTCTTTAACTTTTTGTAAAATCCGGGCAAAAGGATTGTTTGAAACCTGCTCGGTAAACAAAAGTTTAGAAAGTTGTTGGGTTATGGTACTGGCACCACCACGGGTTCCCAGGTAAAAAGCAGCTCTAAGGGTTCCTTTTGGGTCTATCCCGGCGTGTTTGTAAAACCGCTCGTCTTCAGTAGCTACAAGGGCTTCAATAAGATGATCGGGAAGATCGTCATACTTTATAGGAGTTCGGTTTTCACTGTAATATTTCCCTAAAGTTTCCCCATCTGATGAGAAAATTTCGGTTGCGAGATTGGTTTCAGGATTTTCCAGCTCTTCAAAATCTGGCATCTTACCAAATGCGCCCCAACCGGCCAGTAAGAAAATTAAAACTACAGCTAATAAACCAATGCCAAAAATCGTCCAAAAACCAATTATATAAGATCTTTTGCTGGTTTTAGACTTTTGCTGCTTCTTTTTTGTTGCGGCCATTTATTCAAAAATTATTGTAGGTTTTCTTCTATTCTAAAACCTATGTGGGTAATTCCTTCTAAATTTTTTATTCCTTCCACCTGGTCGTTTTTACGCATTGCCTGTTTAATGGCAATTTTATATTCGCCGGGTTCAGTAAAACTCACATTTTCTTTATACCACAGCTTACTTTCTTTTACATCACCAAAACCCGTACCAAGCCAACTTCCATTTGGCGCCGCCATTTCATATTCAAGGGTATCGGTTACCACTTTCCCCTGTGGAAATCGCATTTCGGTTATTAAAAACAGGTTTCTGTAATTATAATCTTTATTATTTCTAACGTTTATAAATAGGTTATAATTTTGCAAAGAATCAAGCTCGCCTAAATTAAAAACTAAAGTAGAATCTCTTTCCCATCCTCCCTGTATGGGCTTATACTCATCATAAACCCGTTTTTCATCACAGGAAACTATTAAGGTAAAAAGACCAATAAAAATTGAAAATACTGCAGCTTTACGCATTATTCGAAGGTTTTCCTTTACGTTTTCTCCGTTTCTTTGACTTGTGTTTTTTCTGTTGACCTTTAGGTTTATCAAAACGGGTTAAGCTATCCTGCCCCACCACATTATTGAAATCTCGTTTTTCTTCTAACTGAAGCTGAACTTCAAACTCTTCAAGGCTGCCAACGTCTTCTTTCTTTCTATTAGCTGCAATTATTTTATTAGCCTGCTCTGCGGTTAATTGATGCCAGTTCATCCATTCGCCTTCATAGGCATACCACAACACTCCTTTAAAAATGTCTATTTTTTGACAAACAGCCGTCCCTTTTTTGGTAAAAAGCTTGGTATCGGTTCGTGGAAAGGTTTTTAAAGCTTCCAGGTAAGAATCAAGCTCATAGTTAAGACAGCATTTTAGCTTTCCGCATTGTCCCGCTAATTTTTGGGGATTTAAAGATAATTGCTGATATCTCGCTGCTGAAGTACTTACCGATCTAAAATCTGTAAGCCAGGTAGAACAACAAAGTTCACGCCCACAAGAGCCAATTCCGCCAAGGCGTGCAGCTTCCTGGCGCAACCCAATTTGCCGCATTTCTATACGGGTATTGAATTCTCTCGCAAACTCTTTAATTAACTGACGGAAATCTACGCGATCATCTGCTGTATAATAAAAAGTTGCTTTTGAAGCATCTCCCTGAAACTCAATATCGCTAATCTTCATACTAAGATTAAGGCGAATTGCGATTTCTCGGGCTCTTTTCTTTATCGCTTCTTCTCTACCCCGCACTTCCTCCCAAACGTCAATATCTTTTTGGGTGGCTTTTCGGTAAATCTTTAAAACTTCTTCGCTATCGGTTTTTACTTTTTTCTTTTTCATTTGTACCCTAACCAATTCTCCGGTAAGGCTTACCATACCCACATCGTGGCCGGGAGAAGCTTCTACAGCTACTACATCGCCCATACTTAGGCTTAGGTTTTCGGTATTTTTAAAAAAATGTTTCCTTCCGTTTTTAAAACGAACTTCTACATAATTAAAAGGTTCTACACCATTAGGCATAGACATATTTGAAAGCCAATCGAATACAGAGAGTTTATTACAGGAATCTGTACCACAGGTTCCGTTGTTTTTACATCCTTTTGGCTGACCGTCTTTGGTTGAGCAACTGCTACAAGCCATAAATATTTATATGTTGTAAGTCTTGCAAATTGCTTTGCAGACTTTTTGGGTTTATATTGAGTTTCTAATCAAGAGCCTTGGGGCAATCCCACAAGTTATGAAACGAAAATTTATTAATTCACTAGAGACAAATCTCAGTACAATTAATTCTCGATTATCGAGTAAATATACCAATATTAATTGGCACTCTCTTTTTAGAACGCTTTGTTAACTTTTATATTTTAAAACCTCTGAACGTCCTTTTTTAAATATTTTATTACTGTTGCCTTTTCCTTTTCGCAAAGCTTTTTGTTCCTCATAAGGTAAAGCGGCAATTTCCATACAATCTTTAGAACAGCAATTATTCATTTTCTCTGCACATTCTTCACACTGAATAAAAAGTAAATGACAGGCTTCATTTGCACAGTTCACGTGCTTATCGCAAGGTTTTCCACACTGGTGGCAGTGCGCAATTACTTCTTCTGAAATCTGCTCGGCGCGGCGATGATCAAAAACGAAGTTTTTTCCTATAAATTTATTTTCCAGTTTTTGGTTTTCAACCTGGCGGGCATATTCAATAATACCACCTTCCAACTGATACACATTTTTAAAACCTTTGTGTTTATAATATGCGCTAGCCTTTTCACAACGAATTCCGCCGGTGCAGTACATTACCAGGTTTTTATCTTCTTTATGTTCTTTTAGATCATTTTCAATAATGGGCAAAGAATCTCTAAAAGTATCTACATCTGGAGTAATTGCTCCTTGAAAATGACCAATTTCACTTTCATAATGATTTCGCATATCTACCAAAACAGTGTTGGGATCGCTAATAAGTTCGTTGAATTTTAAAGCATCAACATGAACTCCTTTATTGGTTACATCAAAAGTCGCGTCGTTCAATCCGTCTGCAACTATCTTTTTACGCACTTTTACTTTCAGTTTTAAAAAGGCTTTTGCATCGTGTTCTATGGCGATATTCAGCCTAACACCTTCCAAAAAGTAGATATTATCTATAAACTCTTTAAATTCTTCAAAACGTGTTGCAGGAACTGAGAGTTGGGCGTTAATCCCTTCGTGGGCTACATAAATACGGCCAAGCACATCCATTTGGTCCCAGGCAATAAAAAGGTGATTTCTAAATAAATGTGGATTGCCAATTTTGGCGTAGGCATAAAAAGAGAGCGTTAAACGGTCTTCTCCCGCTTCGTCTATAAGTGCTTCCCTCTCTTTAGCGCTTAATTTATTGTACAGTTGCATGCTATACTAATTAGTTAAGGTTAAAGATATTTTTTGCAAAGATACTTAAAATTGAAGGAAGAAAAAATGCCCTGGAAAGTCATTTCCCAGGGCATTTTTTGTGTGGCTAATTCGGTTTGTAATCTTTTTTACTTTGTTTCATAAATTAGATTTTTAGATTCTAGCCACCATCAACCCGGCAACTTACGTTCAACAAAATAATTGCTGAAGTACTACAACCACCAGGCATAATCAGACTTTTTTTCAAAAATCTCATAGGCAGGGTTAATTTTAAATTTTCACTCGAAAATCGAGATTTAAAACATTTTCTACAAATTCAAATATGCTTTAAACCTCAGGTTAGACAGTAAATATACAAAAGCTGCCCATATAAAATTGTGATGAAGGAAAACTTATAGTAATTTAGCAACTCTCTAAATAGATTATTCAAATTATGAGCAACGATAAAGAAAAAGAAGCAAAATTAAAGGCCTTAAAGCTTACCCTGGACAAAATGGATAAAACCTATGGAAAGGGTACCGTTATGAAGATGAGTGACCAGGCCATATCTGATGTAGATGCGATCTCTACGGGTTCTTTAGGCTTAGACCTGGCTATGGGTGTAGGCGGATATCCAAGAGGAAGGGTTATTGAAATTTATGGACCGGAATCTTCGGGTAAAACCACTTTAACTTTACACGCCATTGCCGAGGCACAACAAAAAGGAGGTATTGCGGCTTTTATTGATGCAGAACATGCTTTTGACCGTTTTTATGCTGAAAAACTTGGCGTAGATATAGAAAACCTAATTATTTCTCAACCCGATAACGGGGAGCAGGCTCTAGAGATTACCGATAATTTAATTCGGTCTGGAGCTATAGATATTATTGTGATAGATTCGGTTGCAGCACTTACTCCTAAAAGTGAAATTGAAGGGGAAATGGGAGATTCTAAAATGGGATTGCACGCCCGTTTAATGTCCCAGGCCCTTAGAAAACTTACCTCTTCTATTAGTAAAACCAATTGTACCGTAATCTTTATTAACCAGCTTAGGGAAAAGATTGGGGTAATGTTTGGAAATCCTGAAACCACTACCGGTGGTAATGCCCTTAAATTTTATGCTTCGGTTCGATTAGATATTAGACGTTCTACGCAAATAAAAGACAGCAATAGCAATGTAATGGGTAATAAAACCCGGGTAAAAGTTGTAAAAAACAAAGTGGCTCCACCTTTTAAAATGGCTGAATTCGACATTATGTATGGCGAAGGAATCTCTAAAATTGGTGAAATTATAGATATTGGGGTAGATTATGAGATCGTGAAGAAAAGCGGTTCATGGTTTAGCTACGAAGACACAAAATTAGGTCAGGGTCGTGATGCGGTAAAAATCTTATTGAAAGACAATCCAGATTTAATGGAAGAGCTTGAAGAAAAAATTAAAAATGCTATAAAAGTAGCCAAAGAAGCTTAGTATCAGCTATTAAGCTCACTTAGCTTTTTGTATTTTTAAAAGCAAATAATAATTGAATCTTAAAAATCCCTTAAAAAGAGGGATTTTTTTGGTTCTGGACGCAACCTTTTCATTAGTTCTGCATCTAAGAAATAAATAACCCTAAAATAAATAATTTAAAATGAAAAGAATTGCCTTATTAATGATTTTAGCCCTAAGTCTTTACAGCTGTAGTAGTGATGATGACGGTCCTAATGTAAATTATGCCTTTGCAGAAATTACCGAAGCAGATTTACCTGATTTTTTTGAAACTGGTGAAGTTTATGAGTTAGACATAACCTACGAATTGCCAAATGCATGTCACACTTTTGCTACATTTGATTTTAATGAATATGCAGATGAAGAAAATGACTCTACTTATGTTATAGAAATTGCTGCAATAACTTCTTATGATGCTAACTTAACAGAATGTGATGAAGAAGGAGAGTTAAGCCAGACAAAATCAATTCGGGAAATATCAATAAGCAGCGAAAACTACAATAATTACCAGTTTAAGTTCCTTACCGGAGTTGATGAAAATGAAGATGGGGAATTTTTAATTATTGATGTACCGGTAGGAGAGCCTGAGCCGGAAACTCCAGAAGAGAATACTAACGAATAACAATCTAAGTGAGTGAGTTTAGAAAAACTCATACTTCAGTGTAAAAAACAGGATATTAGGGCACAGGAAAAGCTTTACCGTATGTACTCCGGTAAACTTTTTGGCCTGTGCCTTAAATATTCTAATAACTACCAGCAGGCCCAAGACAACCTGCAGGATGGTTTCATTACTATATTCAATAAAATAGATCAATATGAAGATAAAGGATCTTTTGAAGGCTGGATGAAACGAATTGTGATAAATACCACCCTACAAAAGCACCGAAAAGAAAAATATTTTGAAATCATTAATGAAAACCTCCTGGAAGATCCGGTTGTGGAAATTGATGACGATGAAATTACTACTGATTTTCTATTAGAAAGCATTCAGGAATTACCTGAACGTTACCGACAAATTTTTAACCTCTATGCGTTAGACGGTTTTTCTCACAAAGAAATTGCCGAAATGCTAAACATAAGTGTTGGAAGTTCAAAATCTAATTTGGCCCGCGCCAGGAATATTTTGAAAGAAAAAATAGAAAACCACCTCAACGATAATAAGGTGCAATCACTATGAAAGAAAGAAAGAACATAGACCGGCTCTACCAGGAAAAGTTCAGGGATTTTGCCCCCGAACCACGACCTGAGTTATGGGATAATATTGCCGGCAAACTGCAGGAGAAAGATAAGAAAAAGCCTTTTATAATTCCGTTATGGTTTAAAGTTGGCGGTGTGGCCGCGGTTTTAGCATTAATGCTTGGCGGCTATTTTTTTAGTCAGAATAATTTTACCAATACCGAAGTAGTTTTTGAAGTAGAAGAAACTGCAAAACCCCAAATAAATTTACCCGAAATCAATAAAAATGAACAGTTTGTAAATGCTTCAGAAATTCTTAAAAATGTTAATGAAGCTACTTTTTCCACTTCTGAAGGTGCCAACACCTCATCAGCTAATAACAATTCGGCTTTAGCTTCAGAAAATACTAATTCAGAAGCAACAAAAACCTCTAATGATTCAGCTGAAGAAGAAAATTCAGGAAATACCGCAGAGAAATTAAATGAGCAAAATTCAGCAATAGCGGGAGAAGATCATCAAGGTTCCGAAGAAGAAAATTATAAAAATCAGGATTTCATCAATCCAAATTCAAAAAACGAACAGCCTGAAGCAATTGCCGAAAACAGTGATGAAAATACTGAAAAAGAAGAAGTAATTTCCCTTAAAGATAGCCTGGAAGTTGCAGAGCAATTAGCCCAAATTGAAGAAGAAAAAAACCTTGATAAAGAAGAAGAATTAATTGCAGAGGCTTCTAAAAAGAAACTACGCTTAAGCACTTTTGCGGCTCCTGTTTTTTACGATAATATCGGCAGTGGGAATGCAATAGATCCGCAATTTGCCGGCAATAACACCAGCTCGCAGGTAAGTATGGCTTACGGGATGAATTTAGCTTATGCTATTTCAGAAAAAATTAAAATAAGAAGCGGAATTTCTAAAGTTGCGATGAGTTATAATGTAGAAGATATCGTGTTTTCTGCCTCCATAAATCCAAATACCATTAGTTCTATAAATTATGAGTCTGGGGGAAATAATGTGCAGTTAGAGAATGCGGCACCAAGCGGTTTACCAGGCCATAGTGATAGGGACAATTCTAACTTTACATCTGTCAATAATATGGCATTACCCGGTGAGATAAATCAGCAATTTGGTTTTATTGAAGTTCCGTTAGAAATTGAATACAGCTTACTGGACAGTAAATTTGGGCTTAACTTAATAGCGGGAGGAAGCAGCTTGTTTTTAGACGAAAACAGCATACAGGTAAATACCAATAATCAAAATACCAGGATTGGTGAAGCCAACAATATTAATAAAGTAAGTTTTACCACTAATGTTGGTGTAGGATTAGATTACAAATTAACCGATAGTTTTAAGTTGAATGTAGAACCTATTTTTAAATATCAACTTAATACTTTTGATGATGCTCCCGGCGTACGCCCATTTTACTTTGGCGTATATTCTGGAATAAGTTTTAGTTTTTAACACCTATGTAGTGAGTGGAATCCTTCAGAAGTTTTATTCTGAAGGATTTTCATTCTTTAAATCTTTAGAAAGCTCTTCAAATATTACCTGCCGGGTTTTATTTCTTAATTCCCTTCTATCTCCAGGCTCCATTCCTTCGGTATTAATAAATTGGTGGATTTTCACTCTAAGCTTCCCCGGCGATCCCGATATAAATTTATACGAAAAACGCTTTTTATTATCGTAAAAAGTAATGGGCACAATAGGAATATGATGCGCAATTGCCAGCCTAAATGCTCCATCTTTAAAAGTATCTAAAACCAGCGATCTATCTGCTGGCACGCCTCCTTCAGGGAAAATGCAAATGCTTTCACCCATATCTAATCTTCTGCGAGCCTCAGTAACTACGTCCTGTTTGCTTTTAGCGCAATTTCTATCTACGGTAATATTTGTTTTTCGGTAGAAAAAGCCAAAAACAGGAATCTTTGCCAGCTCTCGTTTTCCCACAAAAATGAATGGTTGCTTAATAATAACCAGCATCATCATAATATCTATCATAGAAGTGTGGTTGGCAACCAACATATAATTCTTCCTGGGGTCAAGCTGTTGCATTCTGGTAATTTCAGGATAAAAACCCATTCCGTATAAGATACATTTTGCCCAAATACGAGCGCAAACATAATATTTAGGATAAAGCCTTTCAGAAGAAGAGAAAATTACAAGCACGGGAAACATTACTAAAATTGGTAATACAAGAAGAATATAAAACCAAATTCTCCATAAAATAGTAAGTATTGTGCGTAGCATGTTCATAGAAACCAAAAGTACTAAATTGAACCGAGGGAATTCGGCAAAAAAAGTACCTTTGCAGAAAACAGAAAAAGCAGATGTCCAGAATTCTTACAGGAGTACAAAGTACAGGAACTCCACACTTGGGAAATTTATTGGGAGCAATTTTACCGGCTATAGAAATGGCCAATAAACCCGATAACGATTCTTTTATTTTTATTGCAGATATGCATTCGTTAACCCAAATAAAAGATGCCGAAACCTTAAGAAACAACACTTACTCTGTGGCCGCAACCTGGCTGGCTTGCGGTATAGATATTGAAAAAACGGTTTTTTACCGCCAAAGTGATATTCCGCAAACGGCAGAGCTTTCCTGGTATTTAAGCTGTTTTTTTCCTTTTCAACGCCTAACCTTAGCGCATTCTTTTAAAGATAAATCTGATAGATTAGAAGATGTAAACGCGGGGCTTTTCACGTACCCAATGCTAATGGCCGCAGATATTTTACTTTACGATGCCGAAATTGTGCCGGTAGGAAAAGACCAGCTTCAGCATTTGGAAATTACGCGAGATGTGGCTTCCCGTTTTCATTCAAAAATGGGCGAAACTTTTGTAATTCCTGAAGCGAAAGTCCAGGAAAATACGATGTATGTTCCGGGCACGGATGGTGCTAAAATGAGTAAATCTAAAGGTAATACCATAAATTTATTTGTAACCGATAAAAAGCTTCGGAAACAAATAATGGCCATCGCTACCGATAGTACTCCTTTAGAAGAACCTAAAAATCCTGATACCTGCAATGTTTTTGCATTATACAAATTAGTAGCTTCTGAAGAACAAATCGCTGAAATGCGAAAGAACTACGAGGCCGGCGGATTTGGTTACGGACACGCCAAACAGGCTTTATACGAAGTACTTTTAGAACAGTTTGAAGAACCCAGAAAAAAATATGATTATTATATGAATAATCTGGCTGAATTAGATAAAGCTTTGGAAGTTGGTGCTGGAAAAGCGAGAAATGTAGCCAATGAAGTTATAAAAAGAGTACGAACAAAAGTGGGTTACTAAATTAATTCAAATAGTTTACCGGGTAAGGGGCGTACCACGCCTTTTAATTCCATATTAATTAAAATACCCGCAGTTTTATATGAGGGAAAGTTACAGTTTAGTGCAATGCTATCTAACTGAGCTTTCCCTTCTTTTTGTAAAAATGCAAATACGCTATTTTCTTCATCATCCATGTCTACAAAAAGCTGTTTTTGAACGGCTTTTGTCTCTTTCTCTGGTTGCCAGTTTAAGAGATAAACCAAATCTGCCGCAGAATTTAATAACTGCGCTCTTTGGGATTTTATTAAATTATTGCAGCCTTTACTCAATTTATCTGAAGGTCTTCCCGGCACCGCGAAAACTTCCCGGTTATAAGAATTCGCAATATCTGCAGTAACCAGTGAGCCACCTTTTTCGGCACTTTCTATAACCACGGTTGCTTCGCTTAAACCTGCGATTATTCTGTTTCGCTTTAAGAAATTATTCCTGTCGAAGTTATCACTACTCCAAAAATCGGTAAAAAAACCGCCGTTTTCTTCTACCGAAGCTACATATTTATGATGCACTCTAGGGTAAATCTGATCAAACTCATGCGCCAAACAACCAATTGTTTGTAAATTATTAGCAATGGCTGCCTTTTGGGCGGCAATATCCACTCCATAAGCAAAACCCGAAACGATTACCGGGTTTAACGGACTAATTCTTCGATGAATTTTTCACAAAATGCGATCCCGCTTTGTGTAATCTTACGGGTTCCCACCACACTAATTATTCTTTGATTCTTTAAGTTGATATTTCCACGTTGGAACAACAATAACGGGCCGTCTATACAATGTTTTAATTTTTCAGGATAGTTTTCATCCTTAAAATAAAGCGTTTCAATATTGTTCTTTTCAATAAAATTTAGCTCCTGCTCTGCTGCCTTTAGGTGAGAAGCATCAAAAAAATCTTTTAAGCGAGAAACTCCAATTCCGTCAATTTTAAGTAAAGTTTGTTTCTTTTGCTCTAACACATTTTTTTGCCGATCCAAAATGCCTGATTAATTTTTTCGAAAGGGTATCTCCCAGATTTTTAATGTGTTGTAACGCCAAGACATACTGTAATTCTTCAGTAGACATAATTCTATTTTCATTAAAATTACAGAAAAAAAGGTTTGTTAATAAAATTTCTTTGGGTAACTTTAGGAGGTTCAAAATAACACCTTATTTTTGCGGCAATGAAGATAGCTAACTACATCCAGGATTTACTTTATCGTTACGAATGCGTAATATTACCCGGTTTCGGGGCTTTCCTTTCCCAAAAAGAGCCGGCTTATATAGACAAAAAAAGTGAGGTATTACATCCACCCAAGAAGGTAGTTTCCTTTAATTCGCAATTAAAAAAGAACGATGGGCTTTTAGCAAATTATATTGCTGCCACACAAAATGTATCTTATTCCACTGCGGTTAATAAGATTACTGAATTTGTGGGTAAACTGGAAGAATCTTTTAAGGAAGACGGAAAGGTTGAACTGGAAAATATTGGCCGTTTTTATTATGCCGAAGAAAAACTTCAATTTGAACCTGTTGAAAAGGTAAATTACCTAACCGATTCTTTTGGCCTGGAAAACGTAAAAGCATCTGCGATTAGTCGGGAAGTTTATAAAAAGCAAGTTGAAGAACTTGAAGAAAAAGCTCCAATACATTTCACTCCGGAAAGAAGAAAATCACCTGCTTATCTTAAGTATGCTGCTATTGGTCTTATTGCCCTGGGAATTTCAGGCTTTGCGGGTTTAAATATATATAGCAGCCAGGTTTCTAAACACAATATTGCCGAGCAACAACAAGCGCAAGAACAACTCCAGGAGCAAATTCAGCAGGCAACTTTTATAATTGATAATCCATTACCGGCAGTTACTTTTAACGTAGCCAAACAAACCGGAAATTACCATATTGTAGCAGGAGCATTTCGTGTAGAAGAAAACGCAAAAACAAAGGTTGCAGAACTTAGAAAAGAAGGCTTTAAAGCGCATCTTCTTGGCGAAAACAAATATGGCCTTCACCAGGTTGTTTATGCCAGTCACGAAAAAAGACGTGATGCCATAAATATGCTACGCAAGGTAAAATCTTCTAACGAAGGTGCGTGGTTATTGGTGCAGGAACTTTAATAGTTCTTTAAGCGGTAAATTGCGCAAAGCACCTTATTTTTGCCCAAAATTGGCAAAATGCAGGCAAAACACCCAAAGGAATCCAGAACTACTTTAACAGATTTAGTTTTACCCAGTGAAACCAATCCGCTCAATAATTTATTTGGCGGAGAACTCCTTGCGCGAATGGACCGCGCAGCCAGTATTGCTGCCAGAAGACACAGTCGCAGGATTGTGGTTACTGCTTCGGTAAATCATGTGGCTTTTAATAAAGCAATTCCGCTAGGAAGTGTAGTTACTGTAGAAGCTGCGGTTTCCCGTGCTTTTAAATCGTCTATGGAAATCTTTATCGATGTTTGGGTGGAAGATAGAGAAAGCGGAAACCGTTCTAAAGCCAATGAAGCTATCTATACATTTGTAGCCGTAGATGAAACGGGTTCTCCTGTTGCAGTGCCGCCTTTAGAGCCTGAAACAGAACTCGAAAAACAACGTTACGCCGCCGCTTTAAGAAGAAAGCAACTTAGCCTTGTTCTAGCCGGTAAAATGAAGCCAAACGAAGCTACAGAGCTTAAAGCTTTGTTTAAAGACTAACCGTCTGGGTTCTGTAAATGAAGCCTTACTCCAAAGCCAACCAGTAATAAGCTTTGCTTATTGAAATAATCGTTCAGAACTGGCGGGGTATCTATTTCCATTCTGTCCCAGCGCAATGTAGCTTTAATAAAAATCGCGGCGGTTTTATCTAACCGATATCCTAATTCGCTTCGCAACATTAAACTGTTTCCATCTTCGGTAAAACGAGAATCTGGAGCTCTACTTCCATTTTGTACCCTCCCAAAACCGGCAAGGCTATGTAAATTCCATTCTTTATTAAAAGCGTGATAATAACCCAAATGAAGGCCAAAATAATGGGAGTTAATTCTATTTATACGCCCGGTATTGCTTATATTTTCCTCTTTAAGATTTCCGCCCATAAAATTATATTGAGCTCCAATTGTCAAAAATGGAAACACAAACCAGTTAAAATCCAAACCAAAACCTAATTGGGAATAGTTCTCCCAGCTTGAATTATTTACACTATAACCTCTAAAAAATTCTCCAACAAAAAATACGGTTTCAGGATCTGTAGCTACATATTGATTTTTATGAGGTTCAGGAATGGTATCTTGCGCAGTAAGTAACAGCGGAAAAAAGATGGTGATTAGGAAAAGCTTAATAGCTAAACTCATACACAGGATTTTCGGGAGTTATTTCAACATTTATAGTATCGTAAACCGCTTCAGCACTAAATTTATAATAAAACTGAAGATCGCTGTCTTCTATAGTTTTAGCTGAAATTGTCATTTCATCTTCTCCAGGCAATATTCTATTCCAATATTCACTCTCCCCCTGAAACCAGAGGGGATTATCAAATGAATCTTCGTGAAGTTTTCTATATATTTCAGTAGAAGAATAAGAAAATTCAAAAAACAAAGTATCGTTTCTGTCCGAAGTATTATTCAGCTTAACCTGAAATTCTTGAATTTTAGGTAATTGTATATCTGTCAATTCAAAAGAATTTCCTCTCGAGCCAATAGAATCTAAAAAGTGAATAGTGCTAAATTCTTCCCGGAAATCGTCGTGATTTGGATGGTTTACACTTACCCCATAAAAACTATTATCGGTATCTAAGCTTACAAAAGAAAATTCCCCGGAAGCATTTGTAGAACTTTCTCCAAGCATTTGGGCCGGCCTTGCCCATAGCCTATCGTTTTCTGAGCCCGATGCAATTACACTTATATTTTCTATCGGTGTATTTTCAGCATTTAAAATATTTCCCGATATCAGCATTCTCTTACTGCCAACCACTCCCACGTTATGCCTGACGCAACCGGTAAAAACAATAAATATTAAAAGAAGTAATACTTTTTTCATAATAATGAAGAATGAGCTTCTCTTTCTAAGATGCAGGAATTATCAAAAGGTTGCGTAAGAAAACTACATTTCCAGAATCCAATCTGCCGGATCCATCTTCTGCATGTTTTTGTAAATCAGGAAGTGTAAGGTAGTTTTTCCTGAAGTTCGGCTCGTAGCCACGGCGCCCAGTTCCTGCCCGGTATTTACCACGTCTCCTCTTTTCACAAAAACTTTCTCAAGATTATCGTAAATAGTTATGTAATCTCCATGCCTTACCATAACCGCTTTATTAGCTCCTTTCAACACCTGAACTTCACTCACGGTACCGTTAAAAACAGCGCGGGCTTTTCCGCCGGGATCAGTATCAATATTTACCCCGTTATTATTAATACTAATGGTTTTTACAACCGGGTGCGGTTGTTTTCCAAAACGGGAGGTAACAACACCAGACCTTACCGGCCAGGGCAAACGGCCTTTGTTTTTCACAAAATCGGCTGCGAGAGCTTTTGCTTCGGGAGTTAACTCGTAAACATCTCTTTCAGCAGAACCACTTTCTTCGTTGGATTTTGCAATAGACTCACGAATCATTTTCTCAATTTGCGCGTCTATTCTATTTATTTCCTGCTGTTTCTGTCTTATTTGTGCAGCAAATTCCCCTTCTTTACTTCTAATATTCTGCATTAAATCTTGCTGTGCCTTTTTATTTTTTTCCAATTGGGCACGGGTTTGCCTGTTCTCTGCGATAAGGGCATCTTTAGTTTCTTTTTGGTCGGCTAAATCGGCGTTTAGTTGCTGTAATTCTTCTGTACGCGCCTGTATCTCATCGCCCTGTTGTTTTCTGTAGTTTGTATATTGCTTCATATATTGCAGGCGTTTATAGGCCTGCAAAAAATTTTCTGAAGAAAGCAAAAACATAATTCTACTTTGGGTAGATTTACTTTTGTAAGATTTCTCAATCATACGGGCATAATCTTCCTTAAGCTGTTCTAATTCTTGCCTAAGACGGGAAATTTTATTTGTATTTGCACTAATTTGATTAGTAAGAAGGTTTGCTTGCTGGTTGGTTACTTTTATTAAATTCTCTGTGCTTCTAATTTGTTGATCCAGGTCTTCTACCTGGCTTAAAACTGAACGCTCTTTTTGTTTATTACTGCTTCGTAATTCGTTTATACGCGTAATTTCATTTCTAAGCTCTATCCGTTTTTTTTCCAGCGCCTCCCGGGTAGTTTGAGCTGATAGATTTCCAGCAGAAAGCAGTAAAAATATTAAGCAAAATAAGATGTTAGAAAATTTCTTAAGCTTCATTATAGACTAATTTCTTCATAACCCGACGGAATATCAAACGGAAAACTCAATTCTCCGCGATCAAATTCAAGAGAGCGGTATGTGAGTTCTATCCTGGTGCTGCTTCCAGCTTCATTAGCAATAATATTAATTTCTTCCGGAAAAATTTTTCCTTCTACTTCCTGAAAATCTGAATAAGTTACCGTTACACTTTTATTCTCCTGGGTTTGCGCCAGTTGCTGGGCAGCGGTTTTAAAATTTTTGGGATTCAACAGGAACATTTTCTTTATTAATCCTTCTTCAGCAGGCATAAATTGAAAGCCTTTGGCGGTTTGAGAGAATTCAAATTCTTCTTCCCTAAGATCGTAAATTGCCTGCCCTATTAGCAAATTTTGAAGTTTTTGAAAATCTAAAGGTGTCCCTAACAAATCACTTAGCAATCTAAAATCACCATCAAAATAAGTTTGACTCACTTTTTCGTAATAGCTTACTCGCGAAGGGGTAATGTAGGCTTTTGCCACCGGGAATCCCAGCACTGAAGCACTCATCCAAATCGCCTTATCTTTTTCCATTCTAAAACTAAGATTTACCGATTGGGTGCGTTCTTCGCTTTGATAAACCGTTCTTAATTTTCCGCTAAGAGTTTTAAAATCGGTTTCAGAATTATAATGACTTTCTATAATATTAGCGGCTTCGGCATTTTTAGTAGCAATCCCTTTTACTCCTTTTCGGCTTCCGCAGGAAACAACAAAAAGGCTTAACAATACCAATCCTAAAATCTTTCTATACATCTATTCAATTTCTTTAATTAATGCTTCGGCCTTCTTCAAAAATTCAACCGATTTTTCTTCTTCTCCCAGTGCTTCATGTGATCTGCTTAATTGGGTATAGAAGTCTACCTGCATTTTGGGACTATCTATTAAATAATCCAGGCCAAATGTAAGTATTTCTATGGCTTCCCGATATTCTTCCAGTTGATTTAAAGCAATTCCCTGTAATAAAAACAAAACAGGCTGTGCGGGAAATACTTCTAGCATTTCCTTACTCAAATCCCGGGCCTCTTTATACTTTTCTAACTCTATTTGCAATAAAATAGTATTCTTAACTAACTGAAAATCTTCGGTACTTTCTGCCAGCCCGGCTTCAAAAAAATTAAGCGCCTCTTCAATTTCACCTCTATTTAAATAATATTGCCCCAATTGGCCATAGAGTTTTGGAGCATTCTCACGTTCACTAAGCATTTTGCTTACCTCCATTAATTCCTCTTCAAATTCTGGATTATTATCTACAAAAAGCAGAAAATCATTTAGTACTTTAAATTTAGATTCGGGATCTATTTCTTCACTTTCAAAGACAATTTTCATTGAATTTACAGCGTCTTCTGGTTCTTGCCTTTCCAGGTGAAATTTATAAAGTGCCAAATGTACAAGGCTTGATCCAGGATTTGCAGCTAATAATTCCTGTGCAGTATTGTAAGCTTCTTCATTTTCCCCTAAATCGCTGTAGATATAAATGAGGTTGAGATAATTCTGTTCGTTTTCAGGATTATTTCTAATACTTTCTTCCAGATTTTCTATTTGTGCCGCGGTATCACCGGTGCGGGCAAAAATTTGTGTTCGTAATTTATTCCGGTAAGTGCTGGGGCCTTCCTGTTGGTCTAGTTCATCTATAGTTTGCAATGCCTCGTCATACTGCTGATTCAGTAAATAAATATTGGCAAGCTTTTCTTTATAATCATCGTCAAACTTTTGAAGTTTTACCAGGGTTTCTATAGCAGCATTATATTGCTGCGCCCGGGTGTAGCTTTTATAAAGTTCATTTAAAACATCTTCTCTTTCTGGGGCTAACTGATGGGCTTTTTCAAGGTTTGCAATCGCCTTATCATAATTCTCTAATTCATTATAATTTCTGGCCATTTCAAAATACACCACCGGATTACCAGGTTCTAACTTTTGGCATTCTTCTAATGCAAGTATAGCTTTTTCGTAATTTTCAATGCCTTTCTGTTTTAAGGCTTCAAAGAATTGCTCCTGAAATTCGTCGGTTACATTTCCAAGATCATCCTGATTTAGATCTTCAAGCACCACTTCTTTTTCCTGGGCAGAACTTTGTTGAAAGGAAAACAAGGCTCCTGAAAGCATAGCAATAATGAAGAAGTACTTTTTCATAAATAATTTTCAGGATAAAATTGAAGTAAAGAGGTTGTTTGAAGCTGAAACCAGTTCAGCCTGACGAAACCGCATTTTTCAAACAACCTCTTCAATAAGCTTATTCTAAAGTTGAATAATCGCCAATGCTAATTTGGGTAAAGTTCCCGTCAAATTTCGCAAAATTACCTATCATCGCATTATCCAGTTTTGCATTTCTCACTTCAGCAAAAGTTTGAATTAAGCTATTCTTTACTTCAGCATCAGTAATTTTAGTTCCGTCGCCTACTGAAACATTCGGGCCAATTTTAGCATTTACCAGCTCTACATTTTCGCCAATATAACAAGGCTCAGTAATTTCAGAATTAGTGATCTTTACAGAATCTGAAATCAGTTTTTCACCATCTTGGTGAAGGAAATTCAGCATTCTGCCATTGGTTTCCACTGTTACATTTTTGTTTCCGCAATCCATCCATTCATCTACGGTTCCGGTCTTAAAGATCCTGTCTTCAGCCATCATTTTCTTAATACCATCATTAATCTGGTATTCGCCACCGTGCATCAGGTTTTCATCAAGCACTTCTTCCAGCTTTTCTTTTAAAACCGCGATATCTTTAAAATAGTAAATACCAATAACCGCCTGGTCACTTACGAATTCTTTTGGCTTTTCAACCAATTCTATAATCTCGTTCTTTTCATTAAGGTTTACCACCCCAAAAGCTTCGGGATTCCCTACTTTTTTAGTCCAGATCACCGCATCTGCATCTTTGTCAAGTTTAAAATCAGCTTTTATTAAGGTGTCAGCATAAGCTACAACTGCGGGACCAGAAAGGGATTCCTTGGCGCTCATAATAGCGTGACCGGTCCCTAAAGGTTGATCCTGACGGTAAATAGAAGCTTTTGCATTTAAACCCTTTGCCAGTCCTTCTAAACTTTCTACGATATCATCTCCGAAAAATGCAGGATCACCCAAAATAAAAGCAATCTCGTCTATAGGTTGGTCAAGAACCTTTGCAATATCTTCTACCAGACGATGCACGATTGGCTTTCCAGCTACGGGAATTAAAGGTTTTGGTACTGTTAACGTATGAGGACGAAGTCGTGAACCACGACCCGCCATAGGAACTATAATCTTCATTTATTTAATATTTGTCATTTCCGCGCAGGCGGAAATCATTGATTAAAATTAATTTTATATAATATAAGCTTATTAGATAGCTTAATTACTTCCTGTACTGCCAAATCCACCCGCGCCACGAGTGGTTTCTTCCAGCGTTTCAACTTCTTCCCAGGAAATATGTTCGTGTTTAGCAATCACCATTTGAGCAACACGCTCACCATTTTCTATGGTGAATTCTTCGTTGGATAAGTTCACCAAAATCACGCCTATTTCTCCACGATAATCGGCATCTATGGTGCCGGGTGCGTTTAATACAGTGATTCCCTTTTTGGCAGCCAGGCCACTTCGTGGTCTAACCTGGGCTTCGTAACCTACCGGAAGTTCTATAAAAAGTCCGGTTTTAACGATAGCTCTTTCTAATGGTTTTAACGTAACAGCTTCAGAAATATTGGCTCTAAGGTCCATTCCTGCTGAAGCTTCAGTCTCGTAATGCGGCAGTTTGTGTGCCGATTTATTGATGATCTTTACTTGCATAGTTAAGATTGTAATATTTTAATGAGTTGTTTTCTTTCAGAAACATATACTGTTCCGAGAAAGACTATTAATAAGCTAATTCCAACGAAATAATTTCCGCGGAAAACATAAAAGGAAAATACCGAAAATAAGACGGAAAGTACTAAATAGCCGCCTATTTTTTTAAGGTTATATGGAATAGGATAATATTTTCTTCCGTAGAAATAAGAAAGGAGCATCATTACTCCGTAAGCAACCAAAGTTGCGATCGCAGAACCGGTATAGCTTATATACGGAATTAAAATAATATTGAGCACCAGGGTAAATAGTGCACCTACTACCGAGATATAACCTCCAAACCGGGTACGATCAGTAATTTTATACCAAACCGAAAGATTATGGTAAATGCCCAGAAACAGGTTTGCCAGTAAAATAAGCGGAACAATATGCATTGCCTCCCAGTAAGTACTATTCTGAATTAAAAGTTCTTTTAAAATATCTATAAAAACAATTACGGCTACGAGGATAAAACTTCCAAAAACCACGAAATACTTGGTAATAATCGCATAGGTTTCCTGGGCGTTTTTAGCTTCAGCGTGACTAAAGAAAAACGGTTCTATTCCCAGTCTAAAGGCCGTAGCAAAAAGCGTCATAAACAAGGCTAATTTATAGCAGGCCGCATACGCACCAATCTCATCTCTGGCAATATTCTGCGGAAGCAGATAATCCAACATTATCCTATCAAAAACTTCGTTTATCGAGAAAGCAAGTCCGGCGATTAAAACCGGAAAAGCATAAGACATCATAGCTTTCCAGAGTTTGCTATTAAACCTGAAATCTATTTTAAAATAGAAAGGAAGCATCATTAACAGCGTAACACTGCTGGCCACCAGGTTGGAAATAAAAATATAACTGATCTCAAAATCTGGAACATAAATACTTTGGAAAACTGAATTTTCTAAAGCCAAATCTTCCAAAAACAGTAAAAAGAAAATATTTAACCCCAGGTTTATGCAAACATTTATGATCTTAATTACAGCAAAACGCATAGGTTTTTCAGCTGCTCGAAGCCAGGTAAACGGGATAATAACCAGGGCGTCCAGGAATAGAATCCAAATAACCAGTTGAATATATTTAACCGGGATATTTACCATTTCCGCAATAAAATCCTGCACTAAAAAAGCCGCAGCGAAGAACACTAAAGAAGTCGTAACCAGAGACCAGCCGGAAGTACTTAGTACTTCTTTGCTATTCTTCATTTTATTGTAAAACCTAAAAAATGCGGTTTCCATCCCATAAGCAAGGATGACATTAAAAAACACAAAATAGGCGAAGATTATAGAAACTTCGCCATATTCTGCTTTTGGTAAAACGTGGGTATAAAGTGGTATTAATAAAACATTCAGCATACGCGGCAACACCGTGGCGAGGCCGTAAATAAATGTTTGCTGAAATAGTTTTTTAAAGGTACTCAACAGGAGAGAAAATTAGATTTTAGTTCTGTTCTTGGATTCCTGTTAACTTGTAATATTTGGTTTTCTCATTCTGGGAAAACACGAGAATTGCTTCATCATCTTCAATCTCAAAAGGCATTTGTTCTGTTTTTTGTGGTACCCTATTTTTGTTTTCTTCAGCAGGATCAGAGCTCATAATATCCATACCATTGGTACCGAAATTAGCAATAAATAAATTGGTTTGTTCGCTATCCTGAACCAATGGAGATTTCATTCCTCTAA
This sequence comes from Salegentibacter agarivorans, assembly GCF_900113135.1. Lineage (GTDB taxonomy): Bacteria > Bacteroidota > Bacteroidia > Flavobacteriales > Flavobacteriaceae > Salegentibacter > Salegentibacter agarivorans. Next base: position 62,463 of record NZ_FOOH01000011.1, read on the forward strand.
AATAAACACTTTTCAAATTCACACGATTATCCTGAATAACGGCCACAGGAATGTGGAGATCTAACCCATTTTCACCCTGGGTATAATAAATACCCTGAAACTGTGCGGGTGCGCGCTCCTGCAGTTCTTTATTGCTACCGCAACCTGTAATTAAAGTTAAAGCGAATATACTGCTGAATAAAAAAAGTAGTTTTTTCATAATAGAAAGTTTGTTGTTTAAAAGTACAAAAACAAAACGCATACCAAATAAAAAACCCGTAGTTAACTTACGGGTTTTTAGAACGGAATTACTTCCGGAATATTATTTTTGGTTTTATCCATTCAATGCTTCGGCACCACCAACAATCTCAAGGATCTCATTGGTAATAGAAGCCTGTCTCGCTTTGTTATAAGACAATTTAAGATCGTCTCTTAGCTCTTTGGCATTATCGGTTGCCTTATGCATAGCCGTCATACGAGCGCCGTGTTCTGAAGCGAAAGAATCTCTTAATGCTTTAAACAATTGCATTTTTAAAGATTTAGGAATAAGCTCTTTTACGATTTCGATCTTTGATGGTTCGAAAAGATAATCCAACTGTTTTTCTTCTTCGGTATCAAATTGTTCAATGGGCAAAAATTGCTCATGCTGTACAATTTGAGTAGCCGCATTCTTAAACTGGTTGTACACCAATACTATTTTATCATATTTTTCGTCTAAGAACAACTGCATCAATTCTTCTGCGATTTCAGATACGTTTTCAAACGTTAGATCGTCGTAAATTTCGTTGTTATTCTTATATACCTCGAAGTCCTTTTTAAGAACATCATTGGCTTTTTTACCTAAAGTATAAAGTGAAACATTTTTAGACTGGTAATCGTTTTTGGTTTTATACCTAACGCCTTTTACAATATTAGTATTAAAAGCACCTGCAAGACCTTTGTTAGATGAAATAGCAACAACCAATACGTTTTTTACCTCACGGTCTTCGGCGTATTTACTGCTGGTATCATCATCCAGGGTTGCACTTAAATCCTGTAACAGCTGGGTTAATTTTTCAGAATAAGGTCTCATTTGCGTAATTGCATCCTGAGCCCTGCTCAACTTTGCCGCCGACACCATTTTCATGGCGCTGGTGATTTGCATCGTTGAAGATACTGAAGTAATCCTGCTACGTAATTCTTTTAAGTTTGCCATTTTATTTAGTATTGAGTATCGAGTATTTAGATTTTAGACAAAATACTCGATACCTATAATTTATTTAAAGTTTAAATATGAACTTAAGTTTCTAACTACTCTAAGCTCAATACTCAATACTATTTTTTATACTTAGCTGAAAGCTCTTTCGCTACTGAAACTAAAGTATCTGTAACTTCATCGGTTAATTTACCGGCTTTTAGAGTATCTAAAACATCTCTGTGTTTAGTATCTAAAAACTGTAAATAATCTCTTTCAAATTCTTTTACTTTTTCTACCGGCACATCCTTTAGCAAGTTTTTAGAACCTGCATAAATAATTGCGATTTGGTCTTCTACCGGGTAAGGATCGTTTTCTGCCTGTTTAAGGATTTCTACGTTACGCTTACCTTTTTGAATAACTCTTAAAGTGGTTGGGTCAAGGTCTGAACCGAACTTAGCAAAAGCCTCTAATTCACGGTATTGTGCCTGGTCTAATTTTAAAGTACCGGCAACTTTTTTCATCGACTTAATTTGTGCTGAACCACCTACACGAGATACAGAAATACCAACATCAATCGCAGGACGAACCCCCGAGTTAAATAAATCTGAAGTTAGGAAAATCTGTCCATCGGTAATCGAAATTACGTTGGTTGGGATATATGCTGAAACGTCTCCTGCCTGAGTTTCAATAATTGGAAGCGCGGTTAAAGAACCTCCTCCTTTTATTTTTCCTTTAAGAGAATCAGGAAGATCGTTCATATTTTGTGCAATGTCGTCGTCATCAATAACCTTTGCTGCACGCTCTAATAATCTTGAGTGTAAGAAGAAAACATCTCCAGGATATGCTTCACGTCCCGGTGGGCGACGTAAAAGCAAAGATACCTCACGGTAAGCAACGGCTTGTTTAGAAAGATCATCGTAGATAATCAAAGCCGGGCGACCGGTATCCCTAAAATACTCTCCAATAGCTGCACCGGCAAATGGAGCATAAACCTGCATTGGAGCAGGGTCTGATGCATTTGCGGCCACTATGGTAGTATAAGCTAAAGCTCCTTTATCTTCAAGTACTTTGGCAATCCCTGCAACGGTTGAGGCTTTTTGCCCAATCGCTACATATATACAATGTACAGGTTCCCCTGCATCATAAAATTCTTTTTGGTTAAGAATGGTGTCAATACAAACGGTAGTTTTACCGGTTTGACGGTCACCAATCACAAGCTCACGCTGTCCTCTACCTACAGGGACCATCGCATCAATAGATTTGATTCCTGTTTGCAACGGTTCTGTTACCGGCTGACGGTAAATTACACCTGGCGCTTTACGCTCTAATGGCATTTGAAAAGTTTCCCCTTCAATATCACCTTTACCATCTATAGGCTGTCCTAAAGTATCTACTACACGACCTACAATTCCTTCACCAACATTGATGGAAGCAATTCTTTCGGTTCTTTTTACTACAGATCCTTCTCTAACATCCTTAGAAGGCCCTAATAAAACGACACCTACATTGTCTTCCTCAAGGTTTAGTACCATTCCTTCAAGGCCGCTGTCAAACTGAACCAATTCTCCGTATTGCGCGTTGGCTAAACCATACACATTGGCGATACCATCACCAACAGTAAGAACAGTTCCCACCTCGTCTAAAGAGGCTCCGCTTTCAAAACCTGATAATTGTTTCTTTAATATTGCTGATACTTCAGCAGGATTTACTTCTGCCATAATTATTTAAGATAAAATGCCACTATAATCTCGTGACTGTTTTTATTAAATTTTTCAAAGCCCATTATAGGCATTTTATAAATAAGACCAAAAACGATTCGAAACTGCTTTTGACCGACAAATTTTATATAGTAGAACTATATGAATTATCTTTTAATTCTCTTTTTAACCTATTGAGGTTTCGGGATACGCTGGCGTCATATTGTAAATCGCCAATTCTTAAAACAAAACCTCCTATAATATCTTTATTGATAACATTTTTAATCTTAGCGCCGGCTCCGGTTAATTTCTTTACCTTGGCTAAAATCTTTTCTTCTAGTTCTGCTGTTAATGGAACTGCGGTAGTCACTATAGCTTCCTGAGACTTATTCAAGGTATTGTAACGTACTATATAATTTCTTGCTACAAGATCAAGAAGATTAATTCTTCTATTTTCAATAAGTACATCAAAACTGCCCTGAGTAATTTCACCGGCATCTTTAAAGATTTCCTTTAAACTGGCTTTTTTAACCGATGAGTTTACAACCGGACTTTTAAGCATATCGGCAAGATCTGGACTACTTGCAATGGTTTGAGAAATTTGCTGCATATCTGTAAAAACAATATCTGCTGTATTTTTCTCTTTTGCCAAGTCCAAAATTGCTTTGGCGTAACGTTGTGCTGCCCTGGTTCCTTTCATTACATCTTAGTTTAAGGTAGCGTCTTTCAACATCTTATCTATCATTTGATGTTGTTTCTCTTCGGTAGATAATTCTTTTCCAATCACTTTTTCAGCAATCTCAATAGAAAGTGTAGCTACCTGGTTTTTAATATCGGCCATTGCTGCACGCTTCTCCATCTCGATGTTTTCTTTAGCTTTGGCTACAATTTTATCTGCCTTTTCCTGGGCATCGCCTTCAGCTTCAGCAATCATCTTCTCCTTCAACTGGCGTGCTTCTTTAAGCATTTCGTCTCTTTCGGCACGAGCTTCCTGCAATAATTTTTCATTATCTGCCTTAAGATTTTGCATTTCTTTACGCGCATCTTCAGCAGAAGCAAGGGCTTCATTAATAGATTCTTCACGGGTTCTTACCGCACCAAGAATTGGCTTCCAGGCGAATTTGGCAAGAATAAGCATCAGCACTAAAAATACGATGGTTTGCCAAAATATTAGACCAACTTCTGGAGTAATTAAATCCATAATTCTTTATTTATATAATACCGTTAACATCATTTTTTTAAAAAAGCCCATTCGCAACCAACCGTTACGAATGGGTTTTTGAAATCTTCTTAGGTGGTCAATACACCTAAAAGCGCAGCTACAACTCCAAAAAGAGCAACACCCTCTACAAGTGCAGCAGCAATAATCATTGCAGTCTGGATTTTTCCAGAAGCTTCTGGTTGACGGGCAATAGCGTCCATTGCGGCACCGCCAATTTTACCAACGCCAATAGCGGCTCCAACAACTGCTAATCCAGCTCCTAAAGCTGCAAGACCTACGTGTAATAATTCCATAGTATAAAAATTAAAAATTAAAATTAATGATGTTCATGTTCCGCAACCGCCATCCCAATAAACAGGGCCGACAGCATTGTAAAAATAAACGCTTGAAGGAATGCTACTAACAATTCCAGTATTGTGATGAAAAGGGCAAAAGGAACCGAAATCCCGGCAACTCCAGCGCTTTCCAATATAAATATCAATCCAATTAAACTCAATATAATAATGTGACCCGCGGTAATATTCGCAAATAAACGAATCATAAGTGCTACCGGCTTAATGATTAAGCCAAGCACCTCTACCACCGCCAAAATTGGCTTCACAAAAGTAGGTATTCCCGGCATCCACAAAGTATGTTGCCAAAAATCTTTATTTCCGTTAATTAAAATTAAAGCAAGGGTAAAAAGACCTAAAGAAACGGTTACCGCGATATTTCCTGTTACGTTGGCTGCACCTGGCAACAAACCTAAAAGGTTAGTGATCCAAATAAAGAAGAACACTGTTAATAAAAACGGCATAAACTTCATATACTTCTTATCACCAATTTGAGGTCTTGCGATCTCATCGCGAACAAAAAGCACTAAAGTCTCTAAAATATTATTGAAACCAGCAGGAGCTTTTTTATTCTTTTTGTGGTGACCGGCCAAACCGAAGAAGAAAATCAACATTAAAATAACAGTTAAGAACATAGCAGCTACGTTCTTGGTTATAGAAAAATCCCAGGGTTTACTGGCATTTAATACGTTATGCTCTTCATCAAACTCCACAGTTTCTGCACCTGCGTCTAATTTGTAAATATCTTCGTGATAATTTACAAAACGCATCCCATCTTTTTCTACCACGTGATGCCCTTCGGTATCGTGATGAAATTCACTAGACATAAAAGTTACAAAACCACCTTCTTCAGTAAAAAGAATTACCGGTAATGGCAATGTAAAAGAACTATCTCCTTCCCCAAAGAAATGCCAGCCGTGAGAATCACCAATGTGGTGCATAATCATATCGGTAGGATTAAATTCTTTAGATTCTTCTGCCTCCGGATCTGCTTTGGCAAAAGCGTTAAAAGGAAGTAAGGCTAAGGCTAGTGTAAACGTCACTATAATCTTTAAAGATTTATGTGCTATCATAGTACCTGGTCTGCTTAAAATTATGGGCTTTAAATTCGGCTGCAAAGGTATACTTTTAATTTTTATTTGAAAGCACCCCAACTAAAATTTTAGCAAAAGCGTTATTTTTATCATTATAACTGATAAACAGTATTTTAAGTCTTGTTTATTAGTTTCACTGCGTACAGGGTCTCAAAGACCAAAAACAAAAAGTAAGGAATAAAAAAAGCAAGAACATTTACAAAGACTGCATTTACCTCGCTCAAGACTAATGGCAGCAAAAAAATTACCGCCGCTACCATTTTAAACAAGCTTAATCCCATAAATGCAAACCCGGTTTTATCGGTGAAATTCTTATAAACAAAAACCAGGCTTAAATAAATTAGAAATGTGGCCAGAAAATGAAAAAGATAAATACTAAAACTACTATAGTAAAATTCTACTTCAAATACATACTGCTGTAATAGGAATTGAATAAGCCATAGTAAAATACTAAAAGGAAGCAATCGCTCTAGGAAAGCTAATAATTCATTTTTCATTTTTTTCGTCTTCTTCGCTCATTTTAATTACACTTCTATAAACCTGGTAAAGCGCTATAAAAACGCCCAACAAGGATAAGGAAATTGTAAATGCCCAATATTTATTCGGAAATTTCCCGTCTAACCAAATGCCCAATAACACACCTCCGGCGATAATAATTCCCATCTGGAAAGCAATATTCACAAAACCCAGGTATTTATTTAAATTATCGTTTTTCATAATTTAAGCTGAAAAAATCTTAATTGATCGGTTGTGGGTATTCTTCTAAATTCTTTTGAATTTGTATAATCCTATAATTTTCTGAGGAAATAGGCATTGATTCTTGTTCCACTAAATAATCTTCATTTATTTGAAGTAATTCAGCAAAACCTTCTGCACGATTAAGATCTTCAAGGCCGTGTACCATTACAAAAATCGTTTCCGGATTATAAACATCTATAGAAACTGAAAGATGATCGTATTTAATTTCTGAAATCGCTGTCTCTATTTTTTCTTTTAAGGCTGAAGCTGCTTCCTGTTCTGAAATATCAAACCTGTAAAGTAGTTTATAATTCTGCTGAAGACTGTCGGTATTAAATTCCAAACCACTTAACTGTGGAATTGTTTTATTTAAAATTCCCTGGGCTTTTTTTCCTTCCTGGGTTTGCGGATAGGTTAAAGCCACGTGATTTAATGCATTTTTATAAGCTTCCAAACCTAAAAGTCTTCCGCTGGCCTGGGCTTTTAAAAGTTCAAGCTTTGCAACAATGGGATCTCCAGCAAATTCTGAAATATAACGGTTTGTTTCAGCAATAGCCTTTTCAAAATTTTGTGCCTCAAAATTTCGGTAAAGTTCTGCATAAATTGCTTCATGAGAATTTTCATCTTCTCTAATACTTTCAGGATTCAAAATATAGGCGGCATAGCGGGAATCTGGGTAATTCTCCAAAATTTCCTGCTTCATTTCTTCAGCCCTAAAACTTTGATTTGTGGCCTGGTAAATCTGGTACAAATTATACATAGAAGGCAAAATAAGGCGTTCGTCTGAAGAAATTTCTAAAACAGCCTCCAATCTATCCTGCGCCATTTTATATTCCCTGAAATTCTCTTTATAAATTATTCCGAGTTGATAATACGCAAAATCCCTGTCCCGGGTTATGGTATCCAAAACGGCCAAATCTGTCGGGATTTGATCTATGTAGGTATAAGGATCCAGCCGCGGATCGTTGTCTAAAACCTGCTGTGAAAGCCCGGCTTCTTCTGCCACTGCATCTTCCCTTTCAAAACTAACTTCTGCCCAGCGCCAGTTATCTGCTAACGGCCTATCTCCCCACTGATTCAAAAATTCCTGTCTCCCCTGTTGAACCCTCACTTCACTATAAAAATAAAAAGTACGCGCAGAAGCTGGTGGCTGCCTGCTTTCTATGGCCGGTAAATTCACAGGCATAGCAGCTGCATTATTATCGGCTTCTAATTTAGCTCGTAAATCTGTGGTATAATTCTTAAAATAATCCAGTTGTTCAGCCGGCATCATTTGGCTTAACTGCAAGATGCTATCGTTTTTATAAGCTATGTCTTCATACCTAATAACATCTTCCAGGTTATCCCTTTTCTTTTTTATAGTTCTAAATTCTCTTAGTTGCGGATCCATCTCTGCCAGGGTACTGTCAAAATATTTACTGGCGGCCAGGTAATTGCTTCGGTCAAAATTAATATTGGCCAGGATTTCATAATTAATGGAACGTAAATAAATATCACTCGCCGGTTCACGCAGCGATTTTTTATAATATTCTACCGCAGTATCTACAGAATCTAAACGGTTATAATATTCACCAATTTGGAAATAAATTTTATCTAAAAATGGTCGATTTTCGCGGTCTTCTTCCAATTCACGAAGCATTTCCCGCAATTGGTAATTATTGCCCTGCCCCATTTCAAAATTCCGGGCTTTTTGCACATAGGCATTAATCATATAAATTCTAGGGGCTTTCCTGTTCAAATCTATCACTTCATCAAAAGCAGCGTTTGCTTCAGAAATTTCTCCCAATCGATTATGAAGTTGGCCAAGAATATAGAAATAGCGTCCTTTTTCTTCGTTGTTTTCGGTAAATTCGGCTGCATTCCTTAAGGGAACAACCGCACTGTCTAAATGCCGCAGATTGATATAAGCCTGGGCCATAGTTGCACTGGCATCAGCAATATCCTGTTCTTCAAGATGCTCTAAATCCAGTACTTTTTTGAGATTATTCACCGCAAGACGATTATTATCCAGGCGCATATGGGTTTTTTCTCGCCAAACACGGGCGTGAATAATATTGTTGCTGGCAGGATAACGTCTTAAAATATAATTGAAAGCTTCTAACGCTGGAATAAAGCGTTGATCAAAATACCGGGCTTTTCCCAGCAATAAATAAGCTTCATCTATTTGCGGATTTCTTTCTTTTCCTTCTATCAGCATCGAGTGCCGCTGAATTGCTTTTACCGCTTTTTCTTCGGCGTAGCCAAAATTCTGATTTCTGATGCTATCTGGCAAAACGATGTTTTCATCAATTTGCATACGCTCAATGGGTAAGATATCCCAGTAATTATCGGCGTAGTTTTGGTTGAGTTCCTCCTTACCTTGCTCCAGGCCTAAATTACCGTTATAGAGCGTATTATACTCTGTAGTAATGGCGTGCCAGTTTCGGTTTACAAAGGTGTTATTTTTGCGTGAACAGCCAGCGATGCTCCCAACCAGGAGCAACAATAAAGTAAGTTTGGTAATTGTATTCAAAATTAACCGGTTCTCGATGGCTTTATAACTAAAAATCAGTTTGTTTAGTGTGCAAAAATACGCTTCTTTTTACAAACGCAAACCAATTTGCTACAGTTCTTCAGCCTGAGCCGCGCCTACTTCACCAGAAAAATAACTTTCCAATTCGCTTAAAGTAGCCTCAGAAGTTTTAATATCTTTTACCGGTATACCTTTAGCTAAAACCACAATTCGCTCACACACTTCGGTCACGTGAATAAGGTCATGACTGGAAATTAATACAGTGGTTTCACGATTTTCGGTAAGATCTTTAATAATCTTTTTCAATCGAATTTGAGTTGTTGGATCTAAATTGGCAAAAGGCTCATCTAAAATCACCACTTTGGGATTTCCTATTAGCGCCGCAACAATTCCCACCTTTTTCTGATTCCCTTTAGAAAGGTCTCGTAAATATTTTCTACGTCCAATAATTTCTCCATGGAAGAAATCTTCAAAATTGGCTAAAAAAGCATCAATATCAGCTTTATTAGCGCCACGTAAATCCCCTACGAAATAAAAATATTCTTCGGGAGTTAAATAGCCAATAAGGAAACTTTCATCTATAAAAGAAGCGGTAAAAGGTTTCCAGTCTTCACTCTGGCTTACGGTGATCTCGTTATTAAAAATATTCCCCGTGGTTGGCTGAATTAAATCCAACAATAAACTGAAAAAAGTGGTTTTACCGGCACCGTTGTTACCAACCAGGCCAAAACTTTCTCCTGTTGGAATATCAAGATGATCTATATTTAGAACTTTTGTGCCTCCGTATATTTTACTAAGGTTTGTAGCAGTTATCATATTTATAAATTTTATTCGCCGGTTTGTTTAAAACCATTAATCATTGCGTATTTTCTTTTTTGGTAAACTCCGGCAATGTATTTCATTAAACTAGATCGCAATAGCAGACCAAGAATTCCCAAGCCGGAAAGCCCAATTAAACCTGCTTCAAATCCTATGAAATAATCCAGAAGCCAGAAGATTAAAATTGGTAAAAACATTAAGGGTAGGCCAACTATCCATTGAGCTGCGCCTGTGCCCTGATAATTCATAAACGGACTTTTATCCAGGTCTATTCTCTTTTTATTAAAAGAGCCTGAATACAGCAAAATAGGAACATTTACGCCAATATTATATAAAGCGGCCACCATATTTATCAATAAAATATTCCAGCCAAAATAAATATAAGGTGTGCTTAAAATAGCCAGTATTATTACGCTAAAGCTAATTAACATCGCTTTGGAAGACAGGTAATCTTTTAACGGGATGTTTTGCGACATAATCATTGGATAATAAGATGCATCCCAGGAAGGCACAAATTGACCAAAATTGATCATAAAAATTCCGGTCATAAAAATACCGACAAATACATACATAGCTGGATGCCCATACATATCGCTAGGGTAAATAAATAAACCGTAGCACAACAAAAGCAAGGACATATAAATTGTTGTTTTTGGTCTTTTATTTCTCCAAATTAGTTTTAAATCTAATTGAAGAAAAGGCGCAAGGGCTCCAAATTTTTTAGTCCAAACAAAATCTTTTGTATCGGCATCTTTTTGTTTTTCCTTTAAACCGGCATCGAGATAAAACTTGCTTTCCAGGTTAAGTTGGTTCCATTTATAAAAAGCAATTACCAGAATTATAGGTACAATAGCCAGGTAAGGGTTTAAAACCAGGTAATCCATCATTTTGCCAAACCAGAAACTTATCTCAAAAACTTCAAAATATTCCAGTGCGCCCAAAATCACTACTAAAAGAATGGCGGGAATTAATGCTTTTAGATTATCGGTAAATTTCTTTTTAATAATAAAATTTAGAAAATTTATGCATTGAGTTGTGGCAATCATCGCTACCATCCAACCCAGAATATTCCAGATTCCATAATCACCTTTATAAATGCAAAAAATTCCGAAGGGAATAATTATAAATAATGGCAGAAAGTTAAAAAAGGAATACATAGACTTAAGCAGTACAAAATTCACCGCTTTTCGTCTGGGAATTGGCAAATTTAAAAGTGGTTTTATATCTAAAACCGGCAGTGTTTGCAGCATAAACCTAAAACCGAGTTCAAAAACCAGCCACAGTAAAACAAAACGGTTTACCATTTGTAAAGGATCCTGGTCTGGAAAAGTTTCCTGCAGCAAAGGATAAAGACCAATTCCCAAAGCGAGAAATGCTACAGAAAAATATAAAGCCAGGAAAATAAGCAGAACTTTTAATCCAATACTCTTCCCCACACTTGCGGAACGGAAAAAAGATTTCCATTCTAACCATAAAAACCGTTTAAACATAATTTAATAATTTAACCCATTAACGGGATTAAAAATACTAACCCAAAATGATTAAATACCCAAAATAAAACACCAGTATAATCAGGTTACGGGCATATTTACCTTACATGTATAGAAATTTAGGTATTTGTTACACTCTTTAATTTCACATACTTTGTATTTTTGCCAAAAATAAATTTTTGATGAGTCAGTTTTTTCCGTTAGAAATAAAAGAAGTTATTAGGGAAACCCCGCAGGCAGTGAGCTTGTCGTTTAATATTCCAGAAAATTTAAAAGAAGAGTTTAAGTTTGACGCGGGCCAATATATTACGATAAAAATAAAATTAGGCGACGAAGAATTAAGACGTGCTTATTCGCTTTGCTCGGCACCAAATTCAGGAGAATTCAAAGTTACCGTGAAAGAAGTTGAAGGCGGTAAATTTTCTGTAATTGCCAATAATAAACTTAATGCCGGCGATGTTTTAGATGTTCACCCGCCAGAAGGGAAATTTATTTTAAAACCTACCGGTGAAGCTAGAAATTATGCAGCCTTTGCAGCAGGAAGCGGGATTACCCCGGTGCTTTCTATTATAAAAACTGTTTTAGCCGAAGAACCAAAAAGTCGGTTTGTACTTACTTATGGAAATAAATCTCCAGAAGAAACTATATTTTTCAAGGAATTGCTGGAACTTCAGGCTAAATTCCCCGATAGACTTTTTATTGAATTTGTATATAGTCGTACCCGGGAAGACAATTCACATTTTGGAAGAATTGAAACCAGTACGGTGAATTTTGTGGTGAAAAACAAGTTTAAAGACCACGCCTTTGATGCTTTTTACCTCTGTGGACCTGAAGAAATGATTAACCAGGTAAGCGATGTTTTAAAAGAAAACGGCGTTACCGAAGACAAAATTCTTTACGAACTTTTTACTTCTGAAGAAACGGGAGCTATAGAAACCAATGTAGAAGGCCAAACTGAACTTACCATTATGGTAGACGATGAGGAAACCACTTTCTCTATGGATACCAAAGAAACGGTTTTAGACGCCGCTTTGGAGCACGATTTAGATGTGCCTTATTCCTGCCAGGGCGGAATTTGCAGCAGTTGTATTGCCAGGATCGTAGAAGGAAAAGCCGAAATGCGTAAAAATCAAATCCTTACCGATGAAGAGATTGCAGAAGGCTTGATTCTTACCTGCCAGGCGCAACCGCTTACCCCAAAACTAAAGGTAGATTACGACGATGTATAGTTTCTTACCGGAAAAGTCTGAAAAGCTTACCTTGTAGGAACAAAAAATATTTATGCTGAAACTCAAAAATGTCTCCTTTGCCTATGCTGAAGAACCGGTTTTAAAAGATATCGGTTTTACACTGGAAAAAGGAGAAAACCTATCTGTAATTGGGGAAAGCGGCTGCGGAAAAAGTACGTTACTAAAACTTATTTACGGCCTGCTGCATACCGATGGCAAGATTTTTTGGGGAGAAAAAGAACTTTTAGGCCCCAATTTTAACCTTGTGCCAGGCGAGCCGTTTATAAAATATCTCGCGCAAGATTTCGATTTAATGCTTCCTTTAAGTGTTGCTGATAATATTGGGAAATATCTTAGTAACCAATATCCTCAAAAAAAGAAAAAACGTATTAAAGAGTTACTGGAAGTTGTTGAAATGACCGAGCTAGCCAATAAAAAAGCGAAACTCTTAAGCGGTGGGCAACAACAGCGCGTAGCTCTTGCAAGAGCACTGGCCAATGAACCCGAATTGCTTTTACTGGACGAACCTTTTAGCCATATAGATCATTTTAGAAAAAATAATTTACGCCGCAGACTTTTTGATTATTTAAAGGAAAACAATATCACCTGCATTGTCGCCACCCACGATAGTACCGATGCACTTTCTTTTGCCGATAAAACCATTGTTTTAAAAAACGCAAAAATTTACGCTGAAAATTCTCCGGCAGAATTATATCAAAATCCGCCTAATAAGTATGTGGCGTCCCTCTTCGGCGATGTAAATGAGTTAATACTAAAGGAGCTGACTGAAGATGAAAGCAGTCGAAAAAAAGTAATTCTTTACCCCGAAGAAATTAAACTTACCCAAAAAGCAGGAATTAAAGCCGAAGTAAAAAAATCCTGGTTTAAAGGCGAAACCTGGGTAATTGAAGCCGATTTAAACGGGAAAATCATTTATTTTAATCATTCGAAAGCTTTAAAAGAAGGGAAAAAGATAAGTCTCAAAGTTTCCGAAAAATTAATTAAATCAAGGTTGAAGTAGTTTAAGCTTTGCCACAAATACACGAATTGTTTTAGTCTCTTTTCCGAAGTTTTTTTCTTCAATCTTAGCGTCAAACGAGCCACTCAGGAGCGCGGTAATCTTTGGAATGACTGTTTCAGTTGTGCAGATTGCTTCAGTCGTACCTTCTTCCTTGGCACAGTATTTATAGATATTTGCTCGGGAAAAAATATTAAAGCTCCTCCCATTTTTTCAAGGGGAGGTGGCCGTAGGCCGAAGGGGTTTGATATCAAAAAGTTTTTCAGTTGTTATTTTATCGGTTGTCCAACCACCCCGTTCTTCAGCTGCGCTGAATTCATTCCATCCTTTGAAAGTAGGGGAGCTATTTTATAGAATATTCGTGAATTCGTGCCTAATCATTTTAATTTAAAAGACTTCCAAAATTTCAGCTGATTTTCCATTAAATGTAATTTCTTCACCGGCTTTTTTATGAAGCAATAATTGCGCGATTGGGGAATTGGCGCCAATGGCAAAATACTCTTCGCCATCTACAATAATACGATCTGCCGGGATCGCGATAAAATAATTAGCCATATTGGTCTTTACCGCAGTTCCTAATTGAGCGGAACCATTGTTAGTTCGGCTTTTAGCAACATTAAGCGTATTTCTTAGATTTTTAAATTGCTGTAGCTGTTCGGCTAGTTTATTTATTTCCAGGTTTATCATTTCCCGGCCGGTTTCATATTTATCGCCCGCACTGCTTTTGGTTTCGTTTTCCAGATCACTTTCAAGTCCGGCCATAGCAGCTTCAATACGCTTTATACGTTCGTCCACATAAGCTTCACAGGCTATATAAAGTTTTTCTTTTATTGCATTCATAGATTATTCTCTTTTTGAAATATGAGAAGTTTGTAGAATCGTCATCCTGAATTTATTTCAGAGCATGCTCCGATATTTGTTCGGAGTTCTAAGCGTTCATTAATCCTCACCAATTAAAAAACTGAAACCAGTTCAGATTGACGGTAATTTTTTTACTGATTTACTCTAAACTAAACTTCCCGTAATTCTGCATTTGCCTTACAATCCAGTTTTTTCTTTGATTTATATAATTACTGGCAGGATTTGCCCGGTATTCTCTAGGATTCGGTAAAATAGCCGCAATTGCAGCAGCTTCGTAGACAGAAAGATTTGCAGCCGATTTGTTAAACCAATGCTGTGCAGCAGCTTCTGCGCCGTAAATTCCGCGGCCCATTTCAATACTATTTAGATAAACTTCTAAAATTCTTTCTTTACTCCAAAAAGTTTCGATCAAAAAAGTGAAATATACCTCCAGGCCTTTTCTTAACCAATTTCTCCCCGGCCATAAAAATACATTCTTTGCGGTTTGTTGGGAAATTGTGCTGGCGCCGCGTACCCGCTTTCCTTTCTGATTATCTTCAATGGCCTTTTCTATAGCTTCAATATCAAAACCATTATGTTTTACGAAATTTTGATCTTCACTGGCAATTACGCCAAGTTGCAAATGCCGGGAAATATCTTGTCGTGGCACCCAGGAATGTTGAATTTTCTCCTCAGGATTTTCAAAATATCGAATAGCCATTAACGGCGTAAACGGTACCGGAAACCATTTGAACAGCAATACAATTAAAAGCGAAAACAGGAGTAAAATTCCTGCAAGTTTCAATAGAAATTTGAATATTTTTTTAATCATTTTATCAATTCTGAAAGTTCTTTCCCTACTAAACTGCCAATAGCAACACCCATTCCGCCAAGGCGAACTCCGCAAAAAACATTATCTGAAATTTGTTTAACGACCGGATTTTTCTGCTTTCCAACGCCCATAATACCGCTCCAGCGTTCATCGATCTCAAAAGCAGTTTCAGGCAAAATTGTGGTTTTTAGTAATTTCTCCAGTTTTTGCTGAATAAGTTTCGTTTGAGCGATTTCGGTAGTTTCTTCGGTTTTAAAATCCAGGTTTCTGCCACCGCCAAAAAGAATACGATCGTCAATATTTCTGAAATAATAATAACCCTTATCCAAATGAAATGTACCCTTAATTTCCAGGTTTTTAATCGGTTTGGTGATCAAAACCTGGGCGCGGGCGGGTTTTACCTGAGCAATTCCCAATTTTTCTGAAAATCCATTAGTAGCGATCAATAATTTATTTGCTGAAAAATCTAATTTATCGGTTTTAATCTTTACTGAGTTCTTTGTTTCTACAAATCCTTCAACTGTAATATTATTCAGGATTTTGATGCCGGACTTCTGCACTTTATGTAGCAGAGCTTCCATCATTTTCCCGGTATTTAATTGCCCTTCAAATTGATTAAAAATGAGTTTTTTTTGAATATTTTTAAATCCAAAACTGTCTTTTTGAACACTAAAAACAGCGTCTCCAAATATTGGTTTCAGCATTTTATTAAGTTGTGGTAAAGCCGACCTACATTCTTCAAAAAGAGTTATATCCTCATTGACAAAAAGTTCGTAACCGCCATATTCTTTATAGCGAATATTTTGATCTCCAAGATTCTTCCGAAGCAATTTTAAACCTTTTAACCGTTTTTGTACTAGTTGTAGCACTTCCTCTTCAGAATGTGAATTTAGATCGTCAAGAATCTCTGAAACACTTCCAAAACAGGCAAATCCGGCGTTTTTTGTACTCGCACCATTGGGTAAAATTCCGCGTTCCAAAATCAGGATTTTCGATTTCGGGAACCGTGTTTTTAAATCAAGCGCACAATTTAGCCCGGTAATTCCGCTACCTACAATACAAAAATCGATATTTGAAAACCAGGTTTTGGTTTCCCAGTAAGAAAAGTTCATTGAATGAGTTAATTTTCAATGAAAATACGAAATTAAAAAAGGAGGCTGTCTGAAAATTCTAATCAACCTGGTTTAAGTTCAGAGCATATTTGTATTTGTAACTTGTTAGATTCTGATACAATCCCTGCTGAACGACAGGGCAGGTTCAGAATAACGTAAATCCAGTAAATAAAAAGACCTCACAGGTTTTGGAAACCTGTGAGGTCTTATATTTAGATTCACTGAAAAAACTTAATCCTCTTTTTCGAGTGGTTTCATTTTAAAATCTTCCATAAACTTAGTGGTGTAGTTCCCTTCAATATAATCGGGGTGATCCATAAGTTGCCTATGGAAAGGAATCGTTGTTTTTATCCCTTCTATTACAAATTCATCTAAGGCGCGTTTCATTTTATTGATCGCTTCTTCCCTGGTTTGGGCAGTAGTGATCAATTTCGCGATCATAGAATCGTAGTTTGGCGGAATAATATATCCACTATAAACGTGGGTATCTATTCGTACTCCGTGACCGCCGGGAGCGTGCAAATTCGTGATTTTTCCCGGTGAAGGCCTAAAACCGTTAAAAGGATCTTCAGCATTAATTCGGCATTCTATAGAGTGTAACTGTGGGAAATAATTTTTCCCAGAAATTGGCACTCCTGCCGCTACAAGAATTTGCTCTCTAATAAGATCGTAGTCTATTACCTGCTCGGTAATTGGGTGTTCTACCTGAATACGGGTATTCATCTCCATAAAGTAGAAGTTTCGGTGTTTATCTACCAAAAATTCTACGGTACCGGCACCTTCATACTTAATATATTCGGCAGCTTTTACTGCGGCCTCTCCCATTTTCTTTCGAAGGCTATCGGTCATAAAAGGAGATGGAGTTTCTTCGGTTAATTTTTGGTGACGGCGTTGTACCGAGCAATCCCTTTCTGAAAGGTGACAGGCTTTACCCGTGCTGTCTCCTACAATTTGAATTTCAATATGGCGAGGCTCTTCAATAAGCTTTTCCATATACATCCCGTCGTTTCCAAAAGCAGCGCCTGCTTCCTGGCGGGCAGAATCCCAGGCATCTTCAAGATTTTCTTCTTTCCAAACGGCTCGCATTCCTTTACCACCACCACCGGCGGTAGCTTTTAGCATTACAGGAAAGCCTATTTCTTTCGCAAGTTTTTGGCATTCCTTAAAATCTTTCATCACCCCTTCTGATCCTGGAACACAAGGAACTCCCGCAGCTCTCATAGTGGCTTTTGCGGTAGCTTTATCTCCCATTTTCGCGATCATATCTGGAGAGGCGCCGATAAATTTTATATCGTGCTCTTCACAAATCTTTGAAAACTTGGCATTTTCTGAAAGAAAACCATAACCGGGATGAATAGCATCTGCATTGGTTATTTCTGCAGCAGCAATAATATTTGAGATTTTTAAATATGATAAATTACTGGGCGGAGGTCCAATACAAACGGCCTCGTCGGCAAATCTTACGTGAAGACTTTCAGCATCTGCGGTAGAATAAACCGCCACGGTGCTAATTCCCATTTCTTTACAGGTGCGAAGTATGCGCAATGCGATCTCGCCCCTGTTTGCAATCAATATTTTTTTAAACATACCTATTGTTTTTTTGGCCCGGGAAAAATTTCCCTTAAGCTAAATGGGCAGTAATTTATGATGGATCTACTAAAAATAATGGTTGGTCGAACTCTACAGGAGAAGAATCGTCTACCAATACTTTTACTATTTTCCCTGAAACTTCGCTTTCAATTTCATTGAAAAGTTTCATAGCCTCAATTACACAAAGCACATCACCTTCTTTAATTGAATCTCCTACTTCTACAAAAGTTGGCTTATCTGGAGAAGGTTTACGGTAAAATGTTCCAATTATAGGAGATTTTACGGTAATATAATTTGAATCTTCTCCTGCAGGTGCTTTTTGCTCTTCTTTACTCTGGGAATCACTTTCCTGAGAAGGAGCAGGTGCCTGTTGTTGAGGTTGCTGTTGAGGCTGTGGCTGTGCAGGCATTTGCTGCATTTGGCCGCCCATTGGCACATGTTGAACAATAGTTTCTTTCTCGTCTGAGCCTGTTTTAATGGTGATCTTTACATCGCCCGTTTCCAGTTTTACCTCGCTGGCACCAGATTTGGCTACAAACTTGATTAAATTCTGAATTTCTTTTAAATCCATAATAATAGGGTGTTGGTTTTTTTAAGAATTATATGCCCATTTTAAATAGGTCGCCCCCCAGGTGAAGCCGCCCCCAAATGAAGCAAAAACTAAATTATCTCCTTTTTTAAATTGCTTCTCGAAATCGCTAAGCAATAAAGGCAAAGTAGCCGATGTAGTGTTTCCGTAGCGCTCAATATTCATAAGCACTTTTTTATCTTCCAGTCCCATGCGGCTAGCCGTTGCCCCCACAATTCGTTTATTTGCCTGGTGCGCCACAAGCCAGTCTACATCTTCATTGGTTAATTTATTACGTTCCATAATATTAGCACTAACTTCTGCCATATTGGAAACTGCAAATTTAAAAACCGTTTTACCGTCCTGTCTCACATAATGTAATTTATTGGCTACAGTCTCTGCAGTAGGTGGCATTAAAGAGCCTCCCGCTTCTATTCTAAGAGAATCCCTTCCAATAGAATCGCTTCTAAGCAGCTCGTCCTGTAAGCCAAAACCTTCTTCATTTGGTTCCATAAGTACTGCACCGGCGCCATCTCCAAAGATAATACACGTAGTTCTATCGGTATAATCAATAATAGAAGACATTTTATCGGCTCCAATTACCAGTACTTTTTTGTACCGACCAGATTCTATATACGCTGAAGCGGTAGACATTGCATATAAAAATCCTGAACATGCTGCCTGAAGATCGTAAGCAAAAGCATTTATAGCACCTATTTGGGTCGCAACGTGAACTGCGGTTGCAGCTACAGGTAAATCTGGAGTGACAGATGCAAGAATAACAAGGTCTATCTCTTTTGGATCGAGATTAGATTTTTCTAATAAATCTTTAGCTGCTTCTATTCCTAAGTATGAAGTTCCTTTATTAGGGTCTTTAAGTATTCGGCGTTCTCGTATTCCGGTTCGGCTGAAAATCCATTCATCATTGGTCTCAACCATTTCTTCCAACATTTTGTTGGTTAACACATCTTCGGGCACATAAGCACCCACAGCGGTAATTGCTGCTGTGATTTTATTCATAGATTTGACTTTTAACCCCTTTTACGTTCTAAAAAAACGTAAAAACTTAAAAAGAAAAGTACTAATTTTTCTTTGAACGGGGGTGCAAATTAAGGTCTTTTTAGCACTTATTCAACTTCAAACAAAAAACTCTCACGTGGGTGAGAGTTTTTATAAAAAGTTAAAGCTCTATGTTAAATTAAGCTTCTATTTCTTCGGTATTGTCAATTAATACCTGGCCTCGGTAATATAGTTTACCTTCATGCCAGTGTGCTCTGTGGTACAAATGCGCCTCTCCTGTTGTAGGATCTGTAGCTATTTTAGGTACCGAAGCTTTATAATGTGTCCTTCTTTTATCTCTTCTGGTTTTCGAGATTTTTCTCTTTGGATGTGCCATGGCTTGCTGTTATTTATCGTTTAATAAGTTTTTTAATTTATCCCAGCGAGGATCTATTTCATCCTCATCATTTTTATTCTCGTTATTATTAATACTTAATTCTTCAAGTTTATCAAGTACGTCAGATTCTAAAGTACCGTCTTCTACCCCGGGATGCACCCTTTTTAATGGTATAGACAAAACTATAAGTTCGTAAATATATTGCTGAATATTTACTTCAAATTCACCGTGTGGCAAAATAAGTAAATCTTCATTTTCATCGTTAAATTCTTCTCCAAACTTAATTACCAAAAACAAACTGCCGTCTATAGGCTGATTGTATGGCTCATTTGTGAGGTCACAATTTACGTTTACAGCACCCGAAGCTTTAAAAGTAAGCTCCATCATTGTTGTTTTCTTCTCCAACAACAAATCAACTTTAACATTGGCACTATTTAAATCGTCGTACTCAAAATGCTCAAAGAACTCATTATCAATATCGTATTCAAACTGGTGTTTTCCCAGCTTTAATCCCACAAAAGGAATTGTATACGCTGCTAATTTCCTCATCTCATCGTCAATTTCTTGCCCGGGCCGCTTCGGCTTAGGCGGGTGCAAATATATAAAAATTAATAAATTAGAGCGCTGTTATAAACAAATTTTTGTTTATAACTTTCTACCCTGTTTCTTTAAAGGGTTTTTGGTGAGTTCCTTATATTCTTCACGGCATTTATGAATTTCTATTGCTCGAAAAACAGCTTCTTTAAAAGAATTAATATTAGCCGAATTTGTTCCAGCTATTTCAAAAGCGGTACCGTGATCTGGCGAGGTTCTTACCTTACTTAAACCAGCGGTAAAATTCACCCCATTCCCAAAAGAAAGTGTTTTAAACGGAATTAAACCCTGGTCATGATAAGAAGCCACCACTGCATCAAAATTTACGTAATTTTTTGAACCGAAAAAACTATCGGCTGAAAATGGGCCAAAAACCAAATCGCCTTTATCACGTAATTTCTGAAGGGTAGGCTTTAAAATCTCTTCATCTTCTTTTCCAATTACTCCATTATCTCCACTATGCGGATTTATTCCTAAAACAGCAATTTTTGGTTTTTGCACCCTAAAATCCTGTTTTAAGGTTTCCTGAATTATGTTTAGTTTCTTTTCAATTAACTCTGGGGTAATTGTATTCGCAATATCTTTTAGTGCTACGTGATCTGTAAGTAAACCAATTTTTAAGGTGTCGGTAATCATAAACATAAGACTCTCCCCTTCAAGTTCCTTAGCTAAATAATCGGTATGGCCGGGAAAATTAAAATCAGCCGACTGGATACTGTGTTTATTGATAGGTGCCGTAACTAACACATCAATTTCATTTTCCTTAAGCGATTTTGTTGCAGCCTGAAGCGATTTAAAAGCATATTCACCAATTTTAGGATCTTCTTCGCCAAAATTGATATTTACCCCCTCTTTCCAAACATTTACAACATTAATTTTTCCATCTATAGCTTTTGAAGCCTCATCTATTCCCTGGTAGTTAAGGGAAAGATTAAAATGTTTCTTTAAAAAAGTGAGTACTTTAGTGGAAGCAAAGATTACCGGGGTACAGAAGTCTAACATCCTGGAATCATCAAAGGTTTTAAGCATTATTTCACTTCCAATTCCATTTAAGTCTCCTATGCTTATTCCTAATTTCACCTTTTCTGCTTGCTTCATCTGCTTATAATTAGTGGGAATATTTCTTGCTAATAAATTACCATTTTCAATCCAAAATTAAATCTGGATTTGTTCTGGGCTATTTCATTAAACTTCCCGTGTTTATTTATATTTTTACATCACAAATGTAAGAATAATCCAAAGATATGTTTACCGGAATTATTGAAGAAGTAGGAGAAGTAAGCCGCATAGAAACCGAAGGGGGAAATATGCATTTTCACATTAAAGCAGCAATGATGCCCGAATTAAAAATAGACCAAAGTGTAGCGCATAACGGCGTTTGTCTAACTGTGGTTTCAATTAAGGATAATGAGTATACCGTTACTGCAGTAGCCGAAACACTGGAAAAAACGAATTTAAAGAATTTGGCTGAAGGCGCACCGGTAAACCTGGAACGTGGAATGAAGTTAGGTGACCGCTTAGACGGCCATATTGTACAGGGACACGTAGACCAAACCGCAATTTGCAAAAAGGTAGAAGAGAGAGACGGCAGTTGGGAGTTCACTTTTGACTACGACCCAACTTTGCAAAATATTACGATTGAGAAAGGTTCTATAACCGTAAATGGCGTGAGTTTAACTGTTGTAAATTCTAAGAAAAATGAATTTAGCGTCGCTATAATTCCTTATACCTACAAACATACCACATTTAAAAACCTTACGGAAGGAGCTATTGTAAACCTGGAATTTGATGTTATTGGGAAATACGTTAAACGCCTGCAGGATTTAAAGTAATTATTTTCTATTCTTAATATGATGAATACCCAGCGCTAACCCAGCAGCGATTAAAGCTGAAATTCCAAAATCTATGGGAAGACCTGGGGGTGGAGGAATTGCAGTTGGACTAGGCTCTGGAGGATTTTGTCCTAATACTACTTGAGAGAAAAAAAGGAGTATTAAAACAAGTATATATTTAGAATAATTATTTCTCACATCAACCCTCATAATTCGTGCGTAATGTACTACATTAATGTTATTCGCCAAAAAACTTTGTTGTGGAGTAGATATACGTAAAAGTTAGCAAGTTGGTTTTTGTACGGGGCATACTTTATAAAAATAATACAAATTTGCTATACTTTAACCATTTTTACAAATTAATCTATTTCCCTATTAACTCTATAATTTAGTACAGGCTATTCAGCGCAAATTTTAATCCTTTTATCCCTGTACCCATTTTTCAACCTTTTCGAACAATTGTTTTTTCTGAAAAGGTTTGGCCAGGTAATCATCCATACCAACCTCAGCACATTTTTGTCTTTCGGTAGCCATAAAGTTAGCTGTTAATGCTACAATAGGCGTTTTTAACCCCATTTCTTTTCTAAGAAATTTCGTAGTGTCATACCCATTTTTGACCGGCATTTGAACATCCATAAAAATCAGGTCATAAGTGCTTTTCCTCAAAAACGAAAGAGCTATTTCTCCATTAGAAGCAATATCTACCTCAAGACCTTTTCCTTTTAAAAGGGCCTTTACCAATCGCTGATTTAGTTCACTGTCTTCGCAAATTAAGATTCTTCCTGAATACTTTTCCTCAAAATTATCTTTCGCATCTTTAACAAGCTGTTTTTCCTGAGTGGCTTTTTCAAAAGGAATTTCAACAATAAAATCGGTTCCTTTTCCGGGTTCACTCTTTACTTCAATTGTTCCTCCCTGTTTTTCTATCAACTGTCTGGAAATATTTAGTCCTAAACCTGTGCCACCATACTTTTGAGAGGTATTTTTATCTGCTTGTAAGAAACGTTGAAAAACAGTCTCCAATTTATTCTTCGGAATACCAATTCCGGAATCTGAAACTTTAAATTTCAATATTGTTTTATCAGCAGTTTCTTTTGTCACACTTAAAAATAATTTCACACTTCCTTCTGAAGTAAATTTTATAGCATTTCCCAAAAGATTAATAAGTACCTGCGAAAGTCTATTTTTATCTCCCATTAATAAAGCAGGAACATTAAATTCAATATGCGGTTCAAACCCAATTTTCTTTTGGTGCGCCTTTAAATGTAAAATTGAAAACACTCTATTTACGGCATCCCTAATATCAAAAACATCTTTATCTATTTGTAATAGGCCTGCATCCATTTTTGAAAGATCCAGGATATCATTTACAATAAATAGCAAGGAATCTCCTGCGATTTTTACCGCTTTTAAATAATTTGTTTTATGCGCGTCTTTTTCATTCTCCAGTAAAAGATCGGTAAATCCTAAAACTGCGTGAATTGGTGTTCTAATTTCATGACTAACATTTGCAATAAAGTTATCTTTCTGTTCATTAAGGCTTTCGGCCATTTCTTTGGCCTTTTCCAAAGAAATTTCTGCTTCAATTTCTTTAGTAATATCCTGTGAAATCTTTACCACTTTTATCACATTCCCATCCAGGTCCTGAATTGGATTATAAGACGCCTGTAAATAAAATTCAGATCCATCTTTATGGATTCTACGTACACGACCCGTTTTATATTCACATTTTCTTAGAGAAGCCCATAGTTGCTTATTTTCAGCATAATCGGCCGGAGTAATAAACTTATGATGAGGACTCCCTAACAGTTCCTTTTCAGTATATCCTGAAATTTCTTCAAAATTTCGGTTTACAGAAATTATCGTTCCATCTGGTTTAAATTCTACAACTCCGCTAGAATTTTTAATCGCCTGCATTAAGGATCTATTCTCGCTCTCTTTGAGTTCGAGTTTCTTTTCTGTGCGTGCGATTCGTTTTTCGAGAATACTATTTAATTCCTTTCCCAGACTTTTATTCTTTTTCCTGGCTTCTATGAGGTGCATTGCCTGGTTGGTAAGTAATTTCAAGGCTTGTCTTTGCTGGGCATCAAGCTTTCTTGGTTTGCCATCTACAACGCAAACCGTCCCAATATTATGGCCGTTTTCAGCCTTTAAAGGCATCCCGGCATAAAACCGAATTCCATTTTCTGAAGTAACGTGAGGATTATCTTTTACCCTTTCATCTAAACGAGCATCAGAAATTTCAACCAGTTCATCCTGCTTAACAGTATATTGGCAGAATGTTTCTTCTAACGGTGTTTCACTGCCATCAAGACCTACCTTGGCTTTATACCACTGTCTTTTATCGTCTATCATTGCAATAAAAGCAACGGGGACATCGCAAATTAGGGCAATAAGCTGCGCTAGCTCATTAAAATCTTTTTCGTAGGGTGTATCAAGAATATTATAGGAAAGTAAGGTTTGAAGCCTTTTTATCTCCTTATTCTCATCAATTTTAGTATTATTCATAAGGGGCGTTATGAGCGGCTAAGGTATTAAATAAGAACTCTCTGCACTTATGATTTTGATAAGGTTTTACTAAAATAGTTTATAGAAAAATTAACCCAGAGGTTAAATTTCAGGTTTCCACCCGGGGGCGTATTCACGGCCCCAAAGCTTCATCGCATGCCTGTCAAAAATTCTTCCTGTTTTATCGTCTATATCAAAGCCTCTACCCAATTGATCGGCAATATTGGTATAGTGTACCATGGTCATACTTATGTTTGCATCATCTATGGGCGCATTTAGTTTGGCTGTGCCGCGTATTCCATCAAAGAAATTAAGCATATGCGCTGTAGACATATCTCCTCCACCCCCTAAAGCTGTCCCGGCTTCATCAGATGCTGAATTGTATTCTTTAATTATTTCACCATTTCTATTGGTAAGCACATATTTCTCACGGTCTACAAATACGCCACCATCGGTACCATAAATTATGGTGCCGCGGCCGCCACCGTAGGTATCGTAGGCATTTCGGCTTTTACCATCCCACTGAATAACCTTATTGTCTGCAAACTTAAAAGTAGCCTCCATGGTATCGTACATTTCCCAGCCGTCATCTTTAAAATGTCGTTTTCCTGATTGTACATCGGTGCGTAGCGGGATTCCAACCTGTAATGCCCAACGTGCTACATCCATTTCGTGGGTTCCGTTATTTCCGGATTCGGCTGTACCATAATTATAACCATACCAGTGCCAGTTATAATCCCAGGTTTCTTCAGTGTATTCTCTTCTTGGTGCCGGTCCCTGCCATAAATCCCAATCTAATCCATGCGGAACAGATGCTTTTTTCTGATTTGGCACCTCGCCACGTGCATTTGTATAAAATGCCACTGCTTTATAAACTTCACCAATCGCCCCCTCGTGAATATCCTTTATAATTTCAATCGTATGATTTGAAGAGCGTTGCTGATTTCCCATTTGCACCACTTTTCCATATTTCTTAGTAGCTTCTACCAGCAGTTCATTTTCAAACATATTATGGCTGGAAGGTTTTTCAACATACACATGCTTCCCGGCTTTCATTGCCATAATAGAGCCCGGGGTGTGCCAATGATCTGGTGTAGCGTTAATAATGGCATCTACCTTTTTATCGTCAAAAACTTTACGAATATCGTTTTCAAGTTTTGGTTTGTAATCTATATGTTCTGAAAAACGCTCTAATGCATTTACCCGCTGACTTTCCATCACGTCGCATAAATACAGGAGTTCTACATTAGAATCTTTGCGAGCAATAGGATCAAAATAAGCACCTAACCTTCTTCCCAAACCGGCTATAGCCACATTAATCCTATCGTTAGAACCTATAATTTTGCGGTAGCTTTTAGCGCTCATTGCCATTGCCGAACTTCCAACTGCAAGAGCAGTTCCGCCTAAAGCTGTTTTTTTTATAAAATCTCTTCGTGAATTCATATTTATTCTGCTTTGATCTTAATGTTTTTAAAACTCACTTTATTACCATGATCCTGAAGCAGAATATGGCCCTCCTCGGCTTCTCCAAAATTTGGCCAGTCTACATACTTGCTTTCAGAAACCAGCTGGCGGTACTCTTCACTTTTTCGTCTATATTCCAGCACTTTCTCGCCATTTAACCAATGTTCTACTTTTTTATCTTTTGAAACAATACGGGCGGTGTTCCATTCTCCTATTGGATTAACCGATTTAGCGAGATCGGCTTGAATTAAATCATATAAAGAAGCCATTGTTCTACTTCCCTCGTGGTTACCCAATTTGGCATCAGGATGACGTTCATCGTCAAGAATCTGGTATTCCAAACCTATTGAAGAACCCGGACCTTTATTGAGATCGGTATCCACAAAATACTTAATGCCGGAGTTGGCACCCTCGGTAATTTTAAAATCAACTTTTAATTCAAAATCGCCATAAAGTTCTTTGGTAACGATATCCCCACCGGCTTCAGATTCTCCGCCACCGCTGGCCAACACTGTAAGTACTCCATCTTCTATTTTCCATCCTTCTTCCGGAAATTCATCTAAACGTGCACCACGCCAACCTTCAGTGGTTTCACCATCCCATAACATTTCCCAGCCGTTATCTTTTTCAGCTGTAGTTAAACTGTTTTTGGTTTTTACAGGTTCCAGGGGAGTTTCTTTGCTATATTTCTCTAAATCTTCGGTAAGAATTTTAATGTTTTTCCACATTACTTCGGTGCCTGCCTCAGCATCTTCGCCAATGCTGTGTACCTGTAAGGCAATAAACCCTTCTGAAGTTTTATCATCTATTAAATGCGAAGCGGGAACCCCGTTTATCCAGGTTTTAATAGTGTCGCCAATGGCCTCAATTCTATAGGTATTCCATTCGTTTTGTTTAAAAGCCTGCTGAGCTTTAGAATTTTCGCCTAAGTCCACCAACCAGCCACGGCGTGCTTCATCATAAATTCCACCGCTCCAAGCACGGTCTGAGGGATCAATTTCTACCTGATACCCGTGTACCCGACCATCCATATAATTGTCTAAACTATTGCTTCTAATTTGAATCCCGGAATTCATAGTGGGATGCAGCTTAAAATCCACCTCCAGAATAAAATCTTCGTAATTTTTATTAGTAGTAAGAAAGGTGTTGGGCGTGTTATGTTGGGTAGTGCCAATTATTGCTGAATTTTCTACCCGGTACTCGGCATCGCCACCTTTTTTAGTCCATCCATCCAGGTTTTCTTCGTTAAATAATTGGGTCCAGGGTGTCGCATCTTTTTCTGAGTCGGCACAGCTTGTGAATACCAATGCTGAAAACAGGAAAATAAAAAGGTTTCTCATAAGGTAGGATTTAAAATATCTGTAAAATATACATAAATTATTAATCACCAGCCAATTCATTAAAATAAAAGGCCAGCATACGCTACTGGTATGCCGGCCTTACTAAAAAAGGGGGGGGGATTTTTATTTATAAACCTTTACATAATCTATTAAAAACTGCTTCGGAAAAATAGAATCATCAACTTCTGGCCCACCAAAATTACCGCCTACTGCAAGATTCAATAAGAAATAAAACGGGTGCCTGTATGGGTATGTTTCCTCATTCTTTTCTGAAGGAGAAAATGTATAGGTTTTTTCACCGTCAATATAAAAAGTGATCGCATCCTCCGTCCAGTTCATTTTAAACACGCGAAATTCTGAAGTTGCATTTTTTACCGGCGTGGTTTTAATGTTTTCGGTATCACCGTGGCTTGCTGGAGTGTGCAGCGCATTATGAATAGTGTCGGGCTGTCTCCCTACAAATTCCATAATATCAATTTCACCGGAAGCCGGCCAGCCTACCACATCAATATTATCTCCAAGCATCCAGATTGCCGGCCAAAGTCCGTGGCCATCGGGTAATTTTGCTCTTACCTCAACAGTACCGTACTGAAACTCAAATTTATCTTTGGTATTTACTTTCCCACTGTAATACTTATCCCCAACTTTATCGGCAGTAAGTACTAAATTCCCGTCTTTTACCTCTACATAATCTTCGCTATAAATCTGGCGCTCATTATTTCCCCATCCGCAAAGATCGGGACAACCGTCACCGGTTTCGTAGCTCCAGTTTTCCATATTCAGCGAATCGCCTTCAAAATCTTCTTCCCAAATTAATTCCTGAGCAGAAACCTGCAAACCCGCACATAGAACCGCGCTCAATATTATATTCTTTTTTTTCATCTTTATTTTTTTAAACTGAATGTAGCTTTTTGAAGATCTCTAGAATTCCCGCCTATAAAAACTTCAAATTCCCCGGCCTCAGATTCCCATTTTCTATTGGCGTTATAAAACTGAAGCATTTCTTCATCTATCTCGAAAGTGACCGTTTTAGATTCCCCGGGAGCTAAGTTTACCGCTTCAAAACCTTTAAGTTCCTTTACAGGCCTGGTTGTGCTCGCCACAAGATCTCTTAAGTAAAGCTGAACGATCTCTTTTCCTTCAACGTTTCCAATGTTGCTTAAAGTTATGCTTGCCTCGATACTTCCATTGGCATCCATTTCTTCTGAAGAAAGTTGCAAATCCCCATATTCGAAATCGGTATAACTAAGTCCGAAACCAAAAGGATAAAGTGCATCTTTCTTTTCATCGGTGTATCCTGAATAAGTCACATGTGTGGGATTGGATGGTCTTCCCGTACTTTTTTGATTATAATAAAGCGGTTCCTGGCCTACGGCTCGCGGAAAAGAAACCGGAAGTTTTCCCGAAGGATTGTAATCTCCCAGTAAAACATCGGCAATTGCATTTCCGCTTTCAGAACCTAATTGCCAGGCTTCAACAATAGCCGGAATATTTTCTGCTGCCCAGGTAATTTCCAAAGGTCTGCCGTTGATTAAAACCAAGACAACATTTTGATTCACTTTATAAATTTCTTCCAGCAATTCCTGCTGAACTCCGGCCAAACCAATATTTACCTGGCTTCTTCCTTCACCGGTTTGAAAAGCATCTTCTCCCAGTGCCACAATCACCAAATCGGCTTCTGAAGCGGTATTAATCGCTTCTTCAAACCCCGATTTATCGGTTTCATTAATTTCAAGAGGCATTAAAAAGCTTCGTTCCCCAACGCCCAGGTCGGCTCCTTTAGCATAAGAGATTTCAACATTTTCATCGTTATTATTTTGCAAACCTTCCAGCAAGGAAACAGCTGAATTAGCTTCTCCCTGTGCTCTCCAGTTTCCAATTGGAGTATCTTTATCATCGGCCCACGGGCCAATAACAGCAATCTTTTTGACGAATTCTTTTATTGGAAGTAAATCTTTTTCATTCTTCAGCAGCACAATAGATTTTTTCGCCACGTCGCGAGCTACAGCTTTATGTTCTTCAAAAGATATCTGGTCTAAAAGATTGGCATTAGAATATAAATAAGGATCATCAAAAAGTCCGAGTTTAAATTTTACCCTTAGCACTCTTTTCACCGCATCATTTATATAATCTTCGCTTACTTCTCCTTCTTCAACCAAATCTACGAGGCTAGACTCGTAAGCGCCACCTTCCATATCCATATCGCTACCGGCATTTAAGGCGATTTTAGCAGCTTCCTTTTTATCTTTTGCAATTCCGTGAGCAATCATTTCTGGAATAGAACCCCAATCTGAAACTACAAATCCGTTCCAGTCCCAATCCCGTTTAAGAATATCTCTTTGTAGGGTTTTATGCCCGGTTGCGGGGATTCCGTCTAAATCGTTAAAAGCGTTCATAAAAGTAGCAACTCCTGCATCGGCTGCTGCTTTAAATGGAGGAAGAATAGTATTATGCAGTTCGTTCTCTCCAATGTGCACCGTATTATAATCCCGGCCGGCTTCACCAAAACCGTAACCTGCAAAATGCTTGGCTGTAGCGGCTATACTGCGCGGATTTGCAAGATCTTCACTTTGATAGCCCTTTACTTTGGCTACCGCAACTTTGGAAGTTAAATAAGGATCTTCCCCAGAACCTTCCATAATTCTTCCCCAACGCGCATCTCGAGAAACATCTATCATAGGCGAAAAAGTCCAGTTAACCCCGTTAGCCGCAGATTCTAATGCTGCAATTTCTGCCGTTCTCTCCATAGCTTCCAGGTCCCAGCTAGCTGTTTCTGCCAGCGGCACAGGAAAAATAGTAGTATACCCGTGTATTACATCATACCCGAACATCAACGGAATTTGAAGTCGGGAGTTTTCCATTACGAGCTTTTGTGCTTCCCGGGTGGCATCTACCGAAAGTACATTAAGCATAGCACCTACTTTACCGGCTTTAAGATTTTCTTCCTTTTGTTTATTATTCATTTCAGAAGCAGGTCCCGTAAGGTCCCAACTCCCGTTATATTGTACAAGTTGTCCTACTTTTTCTTCGAGGGTCATTAACGTTAAAACCGAATCTACTTTGGCTTCTACATTTTTAACCGAACTTTTTATAGTTGAATCCTGTGCTTTGACCATAAAACAGCCTAACAGGAAACACCCTAATAAATTTAGTTTTTTCATAATTTGAAGTAATCTACCTCGGGACATGCCCAGGAGGCATAATTGGAAAATAAAATTTAATTGCGAGGCACAGCCCATCTAAATAATTTGGGCAGGTCTCACCACTCCCGGCATTAAAGCGACATACGATTAGCGAAAAAAAAAACTGCCTGAAGTGTGTTTAAGAAGTTAAGTTTGTGGCCTACAAACAAATAATCTTCAACCGTAAATTCAGAAAACAATAACAGTAATCAGGCAGTCTTATCATAAATTTTGTTACTCTTGATAAACCCTGATGTAATCAATTTCCATGGAGCGTTCATCAAATGCCGGATCAATCTCTCCGCCAAAAGTTCCACCCATCGCTACATTTAGAATTATAAAGAAGTCTTTATTAAATGGAGAATCAGGATTGTTCGCATAAGTATGGTATACTTCACCGTCTACAAGAAATAGTATCCTTTCGGGAGACCATTCTACCGTATAGGTATGGAATTCGTCACTTACACCGGGAACTTCTATAGAACTCCCATCAGCATTTCCACCAGATCGACCCGGATAATGAAGGGTACCATGAATTATATCCTGTTGGTTTCCCACGTGCTCCATAATATCTATCTCACCAGTTTCAGGCCAACCCACTTCATCAAAATCAGATCCCAGCATCCAAATTGCAGGCCAGGTTCCGGCTCCTTCAGGTAACTTAGCACGAGCTTCTACTCTTCCGTATTGAAATTCAAAATTGTCTTTTGTAGTTATTCTTGAAGATGAATAATCAAAGCCGTTGGTTTCTTCTGCCTTTGCAGTAATTACCAGGTTTCCATTTTCTATTATTGCGTTATCCTCGGTATAATATTGAGATTCCTGGTTTCCCCAACCACCATTATTACCGATCTCAAAATTCCAGATACTGCTATCTACAGGGCCATCGGTATCAAAATCCTGTTCCCAAACAAGATTTTCATATTCGGTTTGAAATTCTTCAGGCTCTTCTTCTCCGCCCTGGGAAGTGGTAAATTTTAAATACCAGGCCAAAGCAGGATCGTTACCCGGTATTACCCTAACATCCATTGTAGTTGGTGTAATATTAAGAACTTCGTAAGAACTTGAACCTACATAGTAGCTCATCGTTCCGCCGCCAGCGATGTTAATTACCGTACCGGTAGTAGCATCTTCTGGCAATCCAGACGTTGAAGGAGATAGAGAAGCACTAAAGTCTCCAGTATTACTAAAATCAAGACACTGGTCTTCAGAACCATCTCCACCAAAATCACCGGTGTAAGCAACATTTACAAAGGTTTGCCCATTGTTATTGTAATTATAAACTATATTATCATTTTCGTTCAGGCTAAACGTCATTTCATCGGTATAGAAACAAGAACTAACATCTGCGCCGGCTTTTTCAAAAGGAGCAGCGGCATAATATATAGGAGCCGTAAATCCTTCTCCAGAGCTTGGCCCAACTCCCAGGTGAGCCGGCTGTGAAGCTGCTACATACCAGGTTTTTGAACTTCCGCCGGTAAGCAATTCCTTAGTTTCCGGATCGCTAAAATCACTAAAGACAGTTACGGTGGTGGTCATATTCGAGGAAACTCCCCCTGTACCAGATGCCACAACTGTTACTGTATAATCATTTACACCGTTCTCGTTAAAACTATGGGTGGTTTCTCCAGAAGCAGAAACTTCTTCAAAACCATCACCATAAATAAACTTGTAGGTCATGGCGTTATCGGCGCTGGCGCTAAAACTTACCGCTCCACTACCGTCGCCATTAGGCATTTCCTCAGTTTGCCCTACCACTTCAGCGCTAACACTAAGGTTAGAAGGTGTGGTAATATCACCTATATCATAATCGTCGTTGGAACAGGCGCTGAAAAAAACCAGCGAAAGTACCGCAAGACTTGTTTTAAATATATTTTTCATTTGTGTTCTTTTTTAATTCGTAAGTTGAATATCGTCGTAATAATAAGTGCTGCCGTCACCTGCTACACCTTCAATAATTTCAAAGAATAAAATCACTTTAGAATATTCCTGCACAATTTGCTCATCTGAAAATTCAAAAACTAATTCTTCCCATTGATTGGCTACAGTAGTAATAGCATCTACTTCGGCAAATATTCCAGAGTCATCGTTATTTTCTAATTTCACTCTAACCGGAATATCAGCCTTTGGTGAATACACTTTTACGCTAATTTTATTGTTTCCGTTAAATTCTATGGGACCGTCTAACTGAAGTGTTGTACCAGCGTAAAATAGGGCACCTTCGGTTTTTGTACTTCTCACAACAGTATTACTGGTATTGATGCCTTCTTGAAAAGGGTTTTCTTCAACTGCAGAATCTGCTCCTTCAAAAGGAGTTAGAGAATAGGTTAAAGAAGAGTTTTCAAAAGTCGCCGGTAATGTAACAGCAGTTGCATCACTCTCTGAAAAAAAATAAAGATTGTCAATATAAAAAGCACCACCGGGAGCAGTTCCCACATCAAATTTGAACTGAAAAATATCGCTTATATTAAGATCCTGACTGGTAAATTCAGACAAGGGAATTTCAATACTGTTCCATTGATTTGGAGTTACATTCAAGTTTACACTTTTTTCTCCTGAACCAGAAGAAATAAGAAAGAATGGTATTGAGGAGTAATCTCCAGACCAAACATCTATGTGAACAGATTCAAATGCAGTTACATCTATAGCCTCTCCAATATCAATTCCCTGATAATTTGCGTTGCCATATTTAATCGCCTCATTTCCATTTACAGAAACCACTTCATAGGTTGTTGATTGACCCCAATCTGGATAATAGTCAACGCCTGCGGGATCTGAATACTTATCACTAAATATTGACTTTACATCCTCTTCTAAATGAATTGGGGTCGGAGCGGCATTTACCGGCGAAGTTGGCACCTGTACACTTTCATCATAAAAGAATACATTATCTACTAATACAGTAGTCTCACCTTCAGGTGTAGCTGAATAAATCAATTGAGAAATATGTGCTCTGGTGGTTAAATCTGTAAAGTCTTCCAGAGGAATGTCAAGAGTTACCCATTCTCCCTGGGGCATGTCCTCAATTACCACTTCATGCTCAACATCATCACCACCTCCATCATAAACACCGTTAGGTCCAAAGTCTACAAGTTTAACTTTAAAGGTTTCTGCATCTAGAGAGAAAATATCAGTACGTAAATGAGTCATGTTAGTTGCATCAATCTGAGTGCTTTCAGTTAAAATTCCAGCATAATTTAAATCAGTATATTTCTTAATATCATTTCCTTCAATGTCCGTTTCTTCCAGTTCTGCAGCTGACCAATCCGTGAGCCAGGTATCTACTGGTACATTTGTATAAGTATTACTGAATAGTGAGATAACACTTTCAGGTAATTTATTGGGAGTAGGTGCAGGAACTGGTCCATTCATTTCTACAGTTTCTGTATATTCAACCGTTGCTGTACCACCACTTAGGGCAATTACCTTAATATCATAGGTTCCTATTTCAGCATAGGTATGAGTAATAGATTCTCCTAGCATAAGTAAGGTTGGCACCTCATCTTCTTCATCACCAAAGTAAACCTCAAACATTGCAGCATAATCTGCTGCTGCAGAAACAGAAACCGAATATCCATCAGTATTCTTTGTAATATCCACCTCCAGGTTTTCAGGAGCAAGGAAAGAAACGGTTAAAGGTTGAATTCCCGAAGTCATT
This sequence comes from Salegentibacter agarivorans, assembly GCF_900113135.1. Lineage (GTDB taxonomy): Bacteria > Bacteroidota > Bacteroidia > Flavobacteriales > Flavobacteriaceae > Salegentibacter > Salegentibacter agarivorans. The sequence continues at coordinate 96,686 of NZ_FOOH01000011.1, forward strand.
TTACCGTTAATATGAGTCCCGGTAACCTCTACTTCATATTCACCTTCTGCATAAACGTGTTCTACGGCATCTCCTACTTTAATCCCTTCTGCAGGAGTAGAACCATCACCGAAATCTACGGTATACACCGCAGCTCCTTCACCGGTTGGGGTAATCTCTACCAAACCGGAATTATCTTGAGTTATTTGAAATGTTGCACCCAAATTTGCCGGTGCCTGTACCTGCTCAAGATCTACAAGGGCATCGTCATCACTCTCGCAGCCAAAAAATGGTAGAGCAAGAAGGAATGCAAAAATTATTTTATAATGTCTTTTCATAATTCTAATGTTTTAGTATCCCGGATTTTGCTCCCAGTTGCCCTGAGAAAATTCTATTTCTTCTAACGGAATAGGGAAAAGTTCATTTTTCCCTGCAGTAAATCCTTCAATGTTATCTGCGGCTCTGCCGGTTCTTACCAAATCAAAGAAACGGTGACCTTCGCCTACTAATTCTTTTCTTCTTTCTTCGTAAATAATTTCGGTAAGTGCATTTCCTGCAGCATCTACTCCATCTAACCCTGCTCTCTCACGAACTTCATTAAGGTAAGTTCTAGCCTCACTATCGTCTATTCCGCCACGGTTCAGGGCTTCAGCAGCCATTAATAAAACATCGGCATAACGAATAGAACGGTAATTATTAGGCTGGGTAAGGTTAGCATCACCTACGTTATCATTTTCTCTTGGAAGGTATTTTCGGTTAAAATAACCGGTGTGTTTGTAGCCTTCAGCATAAGTTGCGCCGGTTTCTGCCGCCCAGGCTTCGATATCTAAAATGGAAAGATCTCTACGAATATCATCTTCTGTAAACAAATCGTATGCTTCCTGAGTAGGAACATTAAAACTGAAACCAGGTTCAAAAACAGGACCCGAATAATTTCTTATTCCCTGGAAACCTACAGCTACATTACCTTCACTACATTGTAAACATCCAAAACCTGCTCCTTCTTCACCGGTGTATTGCACCTCAAAAACCGATTCTTCGTTATTCTCACCTTCCTGTAAGAAAAGAGTATCAAAATCTGCTAAAGCGTAAGGACCATTTTCGATCAAATCTGTCAACACATTTGCAGCTTCATCAAATTCTTCCTGATATAAATGCGCTTTACCAAGCAAAGCCATTGCAGCTCCTTTGGTTGCTCTACCAGTTTCAGGTGCAGCATAATTAAGGTTTTCTATAGCAAATTGTAAATCGCTTTCAATTTGCGCGTAAACTTCTTCGGTAGAAGCTCTTGGAACAGAAGTCTCATCTCCTAATACAAAACGCTCATCTCCTTTTATTGGAATTGGCCCAAACCATTTTACCAATTCAAAAGTGAAATAAGCACGTAAAAAACGAACCTCAGCAATAATCATTTCGAGACCTTCAAAATCTGTTTTGTCCTGAAATTCCAAAACATAGTTTGCGCGTTGTACCCCAGCAAAATTCCAATCCCAAACATCGTCCAGGTTATCGTTTACAGGAGTATGCGTCATTTCATCTACTTGTTGAAAGCCTATAACATCATTGGCGCTTTCACCTCCACTTAATGTATTATCTGAAGCAATTTCGCCCAGCAATACATTTACGTAAGTAGATTGTAAAATATCATAAACGCCAATTAACGCGTTGTAATAATCTTCTTCAGAATTAAAATAATTCTCAGAATCTATATTGTATTCTTCGGTTTTTTCCAAATAATCTTCGCTGCAACCAAAACTGAAAGCCAGCAGGAGCAGAAGAAGCATTTTATTGAATATGTTGTTATATCTCTTCATTGTGCGATTTTTTAAAAGTTAAGGTTTAAACCTGCAAGGAAAATTCTTGGTACAGGGTAGAATCCGTAGTCAATTCCGCCACCAATAGCTTCACCGGTAGAGGCCGAAGGATCAAAACCTTTGTAATTAGTGAAAGTGTAAAGGTTTTGTACCGAAGCATAAACTCTTAAGCGGTTTATACCTACTTGCTCTAAAAATGTTTCAGGCAGGCTATAACCCAGCTGAACATTCTGAATCCTTGCATAAGAAGCGTCTTCAACATAAAAATCTGAAAAAGCCACATTAGAAGTTGCACCTGTTGTTACACGAGGCACTTCGTTGCTTGTTCCCGGCCCGGTCCATCTTTCTAAATAATAAGCGTGGCGATTTACATTTGGCTGATTACGCTCGTAATTTCTTACCATATCGTTCCCTAAAGAAGCGTATGTATACGCGGTAAAATCGAAATTCTTATAATTGAAATTAAGATTTAAGCCCATTGTAGCGGTAGGAATAGGATCGCCAATATTGGTACGATCATCTACATTTATAACTCCGTCACCATTGGTATCTACATAACGAATATCGCCAGGCGAGGCTTCAGCACCTAACGATTCCTGTGAAGGATGCGCATCTACTTCTTCCTGCGTTTGGAAAATCCCGTCGGTTTTATATCCGTAGAAATAACCAATAGGGAAACCTTCCTGAAAACGTGCCGGTTGTGGTTGTCCCACACCAAATTGACCGCCGGGAAGAAACTCGGTTCCATTTACCGCGGTTACTTCATTCCTTAAGAAAGTGGCATTATAACCAATTCCAACTCGAATATCGTCCCCAAAATTTTCTTTATAATTAATAGCAAATTCAAAACCTTCATTTCGGGTAGTTCCAGCATTTATAGTTGGAGCGCCAGATCCCGGTGCGCCACCACCAAAAATCCCCGAAACAGGAATTCCTGCAACCAAAAGATCTTTTCGATCTTCTCTAAAAATATCGGCGGCAATATCAACTCTGTTATTAAAAAGCCTAAGATCTATACCAATGTTTGTTTTTTCGGCTTCTTCCCAGCCTGCCCCGGGATTTGCAATTCTACCTAAAGCGGTACCGTTTACTAAACTCCCATTTAAAACATAAGTAGCTTCACCATCTAATAATGAACGGTAGAATTCTGCGCCACCGGCTTCATCATTACCAAGTATACCAAAACTTCCTCTTAATTTTAAGAATGAAATTACATTAGAATCTTCTAAGAAATCTTCTTCAGAAAGAATCCAACCAGCCGTTGCTGACGGGAAATAACCTACACGGTTTTCCGGGCCAAATCTTGTGGAAGCATCTCTACGAAGCATCCCAGAAACAAGGTATTTTCCTTGATAATCGTACTGTAGCCTTCCGAAGAAGGATAACTTTCTAATGTCATATTTATAAGCACTGTTGTTCAAACCATCGTTTGTTCCCGTAGTTAGGCTAATATCAGCAAAGTCCCAGGAGTTATTTGGAACATCATAACCAGTAGCATATAAACCATCTCCCCAGTCCCTAATTACCGTCATCCCGGCAGTACCGGTTAAATGGTGTGTTTCATTAAAAGTATTCTCGTAAGTCCCAAAAAGGTCATAGGTATAAGAATTATCGTTAATTCGGTTTTGGTTTACCGTACTACGAACATTGTTAAAAACCTTTCCCGGCCCATAATCTATAATTGGCGCAAAATCTTTTCCTTTTGAATTAGATAGACTGTAACCAATTCTGGAGGTGAAGGTCAATTCTTCTATAGGCGTATAATCCAGACTGAAAGAACCGTTGAATTTATTAAGATTATAGTCATTAAAGGTATTTTCAATTTGTGAAAGTGGATTAATAATCTCGTTTCCTAATCTTCCTTCCAAATCTTCCTGGTCGCGGCTAAATGTGGACGGAATATTCAAGGCGTTAAATAAAACAGAACCTAAGCCGTTTTCGTTAATAGATCTTCGGTTTAGACTTGTATAAATTGAATTGGCGGTAAATTTAAATTCATCTGAAATATCTACCCCAATATTAAATCTCGCGGTGCTTCTTTGAAAATCAGATTTTTCAGCGCCAATTATTCCTTCCTGGTCAAGGTGTGAAACCCCGAACGAATAGGTTACTTTTTCTGAACCTCCATTTAAAGTAAGGTTATGACTCATAATTGGAGAAGTGTCAAAAACCTCGTCCTGAAAATTTGTTCCCCTACCTAAATCGCTAACATTGGGATAAGGCAAGGCCTGGCCATTGTTGGCATAACTTTCATTTAAAAGTAAAGCATATTCTGTGGCATTCAATAGTGGTAATTTTCTTGAAGTTTCCTGCATTCCTACATAAGCATCATACTGTACGGTAGGCGCGGTATTCTTTTTACCAGATTTTGTAGTTACCAAAACCACTCCATTAGCTCCTGCAATACCATAAATTGCGGCTTGCGCATCTTTTAGGATAGAAATAGATTCAATATCGTTAGGGTTTATAGTGTTTAAATCTCCCTGGTAACCGTCTATAAGAATTAGCGGGCCATTTTCACTGTTGGAAGCGATTCCTCGAATATTTACATTAATTCCTGCTCCCGGTGCGCCGGAAGATGGAGTAACATTCACCCCGGCCGCAGTACCCTGCAGGGCCTGCTCAATTTTAATAGGATTAAGTTCTTCAATAGTTTCATTGGAAACAACGGAAACGGCACCGGTAATATCTTTACGTTGCTGGGTTCCATAACCAATTACTACAACTTCTTCTAAAGCAGCAGCATCTGTTTTTAATGTAACATCTATTACATTCTGATTTTCTCCCACGGTAACTTCCTGCGGAAGAAACCCCACATAGGAAAATACTAAAACGTCTCCGGCTGAAACTTCATTAATGGTGTAATTTCCATCAAAATCGGTTACCACTCCATTAGAAGTATTTTTTACAATAATGTTTACTCCCGGTAGTGGAAGTCCGGTATCAGCTTCATCTACCATTCCCGAAACAGAAAAGGTTTGTGCCTGCAAGGAAAAGGTTCCTATACAAAACAAAATTAGTACGAGTATTTTATTCATTTGTTGATGATTTAAATTCGGAAATCAATGTATTAAGAAAGCATTAACAGCAATAATAAATCACCCTTACAAATAGTATACAGGAAAAATTATTAGGTGAATTTTGCGAAATATGCATACAAAACCCGCTGAAATCAATGAATACGCAGCCTATAATTATTTTAAGCTAAATATTGATTTTCTGTGGTTTACATTAAATGTTGTGGTAATGTTGAGGAAGAATACGTTCATGTAAAGGCACTAAAACTTAAGGATGTATTCTACCAATCCCTGATCATGCTCTAAATTCATTTTCTTCCGCAAACGATATCGTTTTATTTCTACACTTCTCACCGAAATATTAAGCAGTGGAGCGATCTCTTTTGAGGATAAATTGAGCCTTAAATAAGCACAAAGTTTAAGATCGTTAGAAGTTAGGTTAGGATGTTCTTTTTTTACAGATTGCAGGAAATCCTTGTCGGCATTATCAAAAGCTTCTTTAAATAGTTTCCAGTTATCTTTTTCGGCAATATTCTTATTAATAATAGAAATGACCTCCTGAATATCTTCCTTTTTATTGGCTTCAGTCAGTTTGTTTTTAAGCTGGGTAAGAAATTCATTCTTTTTAATAATATTCATCGTAGAGGCCGCTAATTCCCGGTTTTTAGAAGCTACATCAGATTCCAGTTTTTGATTTTGAAGTGTAATAATCTCCTGTTGCGATTCTAATTGCCGTATTTCCAGCTTCTTTTTATTCTGTTCCAATAATCTTTCCCGCTGTTTTCTGTAATATCCCGTGTAAATTTTATGCAAGATAAAAATGAGCAATAAGAAAAGTAAAATATAAACTACAATTGCTACCGTTGTAGCGTACCATGGTAAAGCAATAGTGAATGCGTAAGTAGCTATTTCACTTATACTGTTATTATATTTACCACGTACTTCAAATACATAATCTCCCGCCGGAAGATTTTCAAAAGTTGCGCTACCGTTGCGTTGCCAGGTGCTCCAACCCGTACTAAAACCTTTAATTCTATAACTATACACCGGTTTTGCAAGTTTGGAATAGGCCGGTATACTAAATTCAAAATTGATATTATTAACCGAGTTTGGTAATTCTAATTGATTAAGGTCTAACTTGTGACTTTTAAACTCCTCCTCCAACGCAGCAGTAGAAACCTTATTTATATTAAGTTGCTCCATAGAAGGCAAATCTAAAGGGGTAGAAAAAATAGTATAGCCTACATTAGAACCCACCAGATATTCACTTTCCCCAATTAGGGAAATATTTTCAAAACCCTTCGCAATACTCCTATATTCTAAGGGAATAGCTGCCGATTTTGCGCTTAACCTATCCTGAAAAGCATCTCGGGTAACATATAAAAGATTGTCTTCACCAAATCCCCACCAGGTATTATCGGGTAAAACGTGGGAAATTCCGCTAATTCTTTGCTCCTGAATTAAATTATTTAATTCATTTTCAAGGCTGAAGGTGTCAGTTTTTGGTTCATATTTATAAATTTCATCTTCAGTAGAATAATAGATAGCGCCATTAAACTGAAATACTTTAAGTCCCATACCACCATCGTAGGATACGCTGTAATTTTCCAGGTCTAAAACTTCATTTACTTCAGCATTAATTTTTAATTTAAAAACTCCCTTATGATCGTGGCCCACCCAAAAAGTAGAATCATTCTGTACCACTAAATTTCTCGAAGAAAGATCGAAATTTGCTAAATAAACGGGATCATTTTCAACATTTCCTTCTTCCCAAAAACTAATTCCGTCGTAATGCCCCTGAAGCAGTCCGTTTTTAAATTCCCTTATTTCCCAGACCCCGGGACCATCTGAAATATGGGTTGCACTGTTCCCTTCAATTGCAAAAATTCCGCGGTCATGCCCTGCGTAAAGTTTTCCTTTAATTTCATTAATACTCCATACCTGACCGCTAGTACCGGGAATGAGTTCATAAGTATTAGAAGTTCCTATTTTAAGATACAAACCCTGGTTAGTACCTAAATACAAATTATCCCCAAATTGATGACTGCAATAAACCGTGCCTACTTTTCCCGAAATATCGGTGAATAACCTAAACGGACTTTTACGATTAATAAGCACAAGTCCATTATCCAGCCCACCCCAAATATTACCGGCTTTATCCTCCAAAATTGATAAAACCGTATTATTATTAATTACCGGTTGGAGCAATTGGTAGTTTTGTGAAGTTGCCAGGTCATAAACGTGCAGCCCATTACCAATGCTTCCTAAAACAAGGGTTTGGTCTTCCAGCAATTTTGCGGTAAAAATACTTTCATTTAAAGGATAATCTTTAAACTGAAAAGGCTCCCAATTAGAATTTTCAATAGTGAAAAGCCCGTCATCACGGGTAACGGCAAGCATTTTATTTTCTTCAAAAGGAAATAGACCTACAATGGGTTTGTCTTTAATTTTAGCATTAGAAATAACCTGTTCAATCCTCCCGTTGTCTATGGTGTAAAGTCCGTCTTCTGCAACCTGGTAGTAAAGTTTATTATTTACCTTAAATAAATTGGAGATAATATTACCGGCATTAATTGTATTAATTTCTTCGGTTTCCCGGGTAAAGCTATAAAGCCGACGTAAACTTTGAAAAATAATATATTCTTCCAGGGCTTCAATATGCCAGAATTGTTCGCCATCAAGGATTTTTTCTTCAGAAAGGTTTTTTAGGCTGGTATAATTTAGTTCTCCTTTTTGGTCTGTGTCCCAATATCCAAAATCCATATAAGACCCCGTATAAATTCTTTTATCCTTGGCTAACACAGAGCGAACCGCACTGGCATTTGGCACCCTGTGTAAATTCCAATGTTCACCGTTAAAAGAGAGTAAGCCAAGGTTATTGGCTATATAAATATGGTTATTATCTGCTTGCGTCAGCATCCAGTTTTGATTGCCGGCATTGTAAATTCCGGGGTCAAAATTGGTAATTGGCGGCAGCTCCTGAGCAAACAGGCTAAAGCTAAAAAACAAAAAGAGAGCAAGTAAACGCATAGTTTAGCAAAAAACGGAAATTACTAAATAATATGGGCTTTTACTAAAGGGAAAAATTAAGAAAAGAATTATAACGGTACTAAGAAAATCGATCGCTTTTACTTTTAAAATTGTATTAAGCAGTTTATATTACCAACTTATCTAAAAGTTAAGTTATGAAAGAGCAGAAAGTGCTAAACTATATTGAAGAGGTAATAAAAAACGTACCCAATGATTGGTTGAAACTAACCACCCATAGATTGGACATTTATAATGAAAAATTGGCGAAAACTGAATTTCTTGAAAAGTTTGAAACCTTATTTGCTGCTAACAATGCTGAAACCTCAGCACTTAAAGCATTACCCACTGCTTTCGATTATATTCGTTTAGGTCACCCCTTATCGTCTGTTCTGGAATGGGGAATTGCTAAATTGAATAATCTCAAGCCCGAAAATATTATCAGTTTTTCTTCCAGGACGATGCCTGTTTTAGCGGTTTTAAGAAAAAATCTATTCGACAATAAAAATACACAGATCGTTTATACCAATTCGTTACCGGATTTTTTTGATACTGAAGCGCTAAAAAATGTGTACGGATATAATTTTGAATTAAAACAGGTGGAGAATGCTGAAGAGATTTCTGAATTTAACGGGAGCACTATATTTATTTCACAAAAAGACGAAATTGGCAAAGTTGATCTGCATCCAAATATCGACTTTTGGCTTAATACTTATCCAAATACTGGAAGTATTTTACTGGTAAATGGCGAAAAAAATGAGACGTACATTTCTGAAATACAACACGTAAGAAGAAGAGAAAGTATTGCTATGACCCCGGCAGATTCTTTTTCTGCTTTAAAACAATTAGCAGGAAAACCTTCTTCTAACCGCAATAATACTGAAAACAATAAAGCTAGTGTAATTACATCAATCCAAAATATTACCGGCACAAATTCAAATGCATTACTTGCCTCGTGCGGACTTTCGATGCAATATGCCATTATAATGGGACTTATTGACGAAGCCCTGGAGAAACATCCTGGAAAAGCGATTAAAATTGTTGTTCCTCCTAATTGTTACGGTGGTACAAACGACCAGGCAAGACGGGTTGCTGCCAGCCTGGAAAATGTAGACATTGTAGATTTACCGGTAGACGGTGATAATGATATGGTGCAAAGTACTGATATGGTTTTGGAGCAGGTTGCCAAAGAAGATGCTGTTCCTTATATTATTGCCGAAATCCCTACCAATCCACGAGTTGAAGTTCCCAACCTGGAAAAATTAAGAGACGCTTTAAGCAAAAAACGTAAAACCGCCAGGGGCGAAACGGCTATAGATCCTGTATTTATTTTAGATCAAACCTTTTGTCCTAACGTACAATTTTTAGCCGAAGATGGAATATTATCTTCTATTCGAACAATTTCATATGTTAGTGGATCTAAATTTCCAAGTGGCGGAAAATGTACTGCCGGTTACTGTGTTGCCAATCAAAAAGCTGAAAATTTATTGAGCAAGATAGATAAGCATCTTATTCTTTGTGATAATGAAGCAACTGCCCTTCAGGTTGAAATATTAGCAGAGCAATTACCTTCTATGAATCAAAGAATTGCCGATGCCTATAAGAACACACAGGAATTTGTAGACTTTATCAGGAAAACATTACCAGACGCAAAAATCAATTTTGTATCAGAAGAATTAGCTGAGCAAGGCTTTACTCCCTCTGTATTTTCATTAGATCTTCCTACAAAAGGAAATACACAAGAAGAAAGAGAAGCTTATAAAAGGAAATTAAATCAAAAGCTAATCAATATGATGATTAGTGAAATTCCAAACGAAAGTAAATATTGTGTGAGTTATGGGCAACTAAAGGGTTGTTACTGGACAATCCCTGCCACGTCTACCCAGGGAACTACTAAAGAAGCCGACAAAGATTATATAGCCCGGGTATCTGTATCTCCCGATTTGGATCTTGAGCTTCATAAAAAAGTCTTTTTAGATTTCGTTGAACAAATTTAGAGTTAGGGGAGGTTTTAAGGCCTCCCTCTTTTTTCTATTGTGAGTTAGCTAAAAACTGTGTAGTTTCAATGGTTAAAGCGCTGCGCGCTGTAGAAAACCGCTACGATGAAAAGAAGTACAATTTTACTAATTGTAGGCTTTGTTTTATTATGGAACTCCGGTTTTATAGGAGCCGAATATGGACTTCCTTATACCGGGCCTTTTACTTTAATCTTCCTAAGATATCTCGCAGTAACCGTATTATTATTGCTTTACCTTCTTTTCAGAAATAGATTGAAATGGGTAGGTTTTAAAGCGGTGTCCCTCAATATGCTTATTGGTTTCCTGGCGCATGGAGTATGGCTAACCTGCGTTTTACTTGCGCTTGCGGAAGAAGTGCCGGCGGGGATAGTAGCCCTAATCGTCGCGTTGCAGCCATTAGCCACCGGTGCACTTTCTGGTTATGTTACTAATGAAAAAACCAATAAATATCAATGGTGGGGATTAATATTAGGTTTTTTAGGTGTAGTATTAACCGTAGCTTTTAGAATAGATTTTAGCAAATCAAGTTCAATTTTTGGTTATCTAATTCCTTTAGGATCTGTTGTAGGAATCACTATTGCTACATTAATTCAGCGTAAAATGGAGATAGATGATAAGAACGAGAAACTACCACTAGACCAGACTCTTTTCTATCAAAGTCTGGCCACTATGCTGGCTTTAGCTATCCCTTCAATTTTTGTAGAAAAATTAGCTGTAGAATGGGTTTCTGAATTTACTTTTGCTATGATATGGCTCATTCTGGCTGTCTCCCTCGGCGCCTATATTCTCATGTGGCGGTTAATTGAACGACTTGACGCCACCCGGGTAGCGAGTTTATTTTACCTGGGGCCGCCGGTGACCATGCTCATGGCCTGGATAGCTTTTGGTGATACTATTAAGATTATGGATATTGTTGGCTTAAGCGTAGTATTTTTGGGTGTAATATTAACTTCCCGGTCAAACTAAAGTTTCACCAGCCTATATACCTCTCTCTTTATATAATTGCTGAATAATTAAAATTCTCTTTCCACTAAAACACAACTCCGGTCTATTTTTTTAACTGAGAACCTTCTTTTTTCACTCATTAAATCTTCAAAAAAATTATTGCTTTTCCCATTCTTTTTAACTGAAAAATAATAAAGTGTGTATTTAACAATTATTTTATACTTTTATAAAAACTAAACACTTATGCATAGAAATTACTCAGTTCAGAATTGGTTACTCATTGTTTTTTGCAGCTTATGTACCGGCCAAATATTTGCTCAACTTGAGCTTAACGAAAAAGAATATTTTGAAACGCGGGGGCTCAATGTCCTTGTTTTTAGTAACGAGTATAACGGATTCTTTTTTGATGAGAAAAACGCAGGAATTGAACTAATTCATCACGGGATGAGAAGCAGTACCGGAGGTGCTGTAAGACTACAAAATACCCCCGAACAATGGGATCTCGTACCTTCACTTTTAGAACGAAAGGTAGATCGTAGTACCAATACCGTAGAAGTAACTACCAGGTATGAGCAATTAGAATTTACATCAAAAATCATTGTTAAACCCGAAGGAAAAAGAATAAATATTTCTGTTTATCTGGATGAACCTCTTCCTGAAAACCTGGAAGGAAAAGCAGGATTTAATTTAGAATTTCTCCCAGCTGCTTATTTTGAAAAATCCTACCTGGTAAATGGTAATCCCGGTATTTTTCCCCTTTACCCATCAGGTAATACTAAGATTAAACCCATTAGTGAAAAAGTACCGCAGTTTGCCGGGCATTCTACCCTGGACACCCGTGGGGAAGAAGAATTTATAGTACCCCAACCCCTTGCCAGTGGTAACACCATTATTCTGGCACCCGAAGATCCTTATCACCACGTAGAAATTACTTCAGAAACCGAAATTTCATTATTTGATGGAAGAAGCCTGGCTCAAAACGGCTGGTTTGTTACCCGCAGTATACTACCGGCAAATAAGACCGGAAAGGTGTTAGAATGGCATTTAGAAGCCAACACGGTATCCAACTGGTTACGCGATCCAAATATTGGCTTCTCCCAGGTAGGTTACCATCCAAGCCAGGAAAAGGTTGCCATTATAGAACTGGACGAAAATGATAATCAACTGCAAACTGCTTCCTTATACCAGGTAACTTCTGAGGGAAAAACAATCGAAAAATTTAGTAAAAAAGTGGCCGAATGGGGAAAACATTTTAGGTATAATTATGCTGAATTTGATTTTTCTGATATCACGGAAACTGGGATTTATTATATTAAATATGGAGATCAAACAACAAATACATTTCCTATTAGTGAGCAGGTTTATGAAACGGCCTGGCATCCAACCCTGGATGTGTTTTTCCCCGTGCAAATGGACCATATGAAGGTGAATGAAGCCTATAGAACATGGCACGGCAGACCATTTATGGATGATGCTATACAAGCCCCGCTGGATCAGGAACATTTTGATGGCTACAGTATGGGCTCTTCTACCGATACTAAATTTGAACCCTATGAACATATTCCCGGCCTGGATGTAGGCGGATGGTTTGATGCAGGAGATTACGACATCCAAACCGGCACACATTGTCTCACAATTACAGATCTTGTGGCATCCTGGGAAGAATTTGGGCTGGAACGTGATCAAACCCATATTAATCAGAAAAATCGTTATGTAGATATTCATCGGCCTGATGGAAAAATAGATATCCTTCAGCAAATTGAACATGGAACCCTAAATCTTGTGGCTCAAATTAATAATATAGGGCATCCGGTACGTGGGATAGTGGTTCCCAACCTGCACCAGTACCATCATCTTGGAGATGCCTCTACCGAAACTGATAACCTGCCCTACAATCCCGATTTGGAACCGTTTGAAAGCGATGGTTTATCCAGTGGAACATTAGATGATAGATGGGTTTTTACAGAGCGTTCTCCTTACCTGGATTACCGCACCGCCGGTGCATTGGCAGCAGCCAGCCGGGCTTTAAAGGATTACAATTCTTCTTTATCTAAAGAATGCATTGAATTAGCAAAGAAACTATGGGAGGAAAATGAAAATATGCCCTTAGAGGAAGCCTCTTCCGGCTATTTTGCACGTTTTCTAAAGCTTAGTGAAATGAATGCTTCCATGCAGCTTTACGTAAGTACTAAAGAGGAAAAATATGCCGAAGCTTTTGAAGAAAAAATCTGGAAAGCGATGGATGAAAGTCTGGACAGAACCATAGATATTGCATTACATGCCGCGCCTCATATGGATGAGAAATTCAATAAAAAACTGAAAACTTATGTTCAAAAATATGTTGATGAAATTGACCAGTTAGAAAAAGACAATCCCTACGGTGTACCTATGTTTCTCAGACCGGGTTGGGGTGGAAATCACGGGATTATTGATTTTGCCATCGCAAATTACAGGGCGCATAAATTATATCCAGACCTGGTAGATAAAGAACATGTATTTAAGGGATTACATTATATTTTTGGAAGACATCCGCATTCTAATCTCTCTTTTGTTTCGGGAGTGGGGACAAAAACTAAAAAAGTTGCCTACGGTAGTAACCGGGCAGACTTCAGTTTTATTGCGGGAGGAATTGTACCGGGCATTTTATTGATGAATCCTGATTTTCCCGAAAATAAGGAAAACTGGCCTTTTTTCTGGGGCGAAAATGAATATATAGTAGATATTGGAGCAAGCTATATTTTTCTTGTTAATGCCACAAATGAACTCCTGAACGAAAAATAAGCTACTGATTCAAAAAGGAGGCTGTTAGTTAAAGTTAAACGGTCTCCTCTTTTTACTCCTATTATTCAAATGAATATTTAACTACTTATAATGTCCTAATATTCAGAATATAAACGCTTTGTTAGCTCTTCTTCCGTTTTTTCATTAATTTCAAAAGAAGAATAGCTTTTAGATTAAAATAAAGATCAAGAATTAAAAATTACCAACTAACCTATAAATCTTTTTCTATAGTTTATAGCCAAACTTCAACAATATGAAATCACTATTACTTTCCTTTCTAATTTGTTTTTCAATAACAACAATTTTTGCCCAAAACCAGGGAGACAGTTTAAAAATTAATGAGCAGGAATATCTTGAAATGCGCGGTCTCAACGTCATGCTTGCGCACGATTTTTATCCGGAAAGTCATCAGGGCGGTGTAGGAATTATTCAAAATGGAATTAGAGTTGCCACCAACGGAGATTTACGCCTGGAGCCTACCCCAGGGCAATGGCAACCGGTACCAAAAGTTGGGGAACGGGTTGTAAATAGGGAAAATAATAATATTAGTGTGAAAATGGCTTATCCCGATGAAGCCAAAAACCGAACAGGCTTTAATCCTATTGAATATCCCGATTTGGAATTTTCTTATAACCTGAAAATAATTCCGCAGGGAAAATCTTTTAAAATCGTAGTAGACCTGGATGAAGCTTTGCCTGAAGAATGGATTGGAAAAGTGGGAATGAATATCGAATTCTTCCCCGGCTACCTTTTTGGCAAATCATATTATATGGATAACGAATTTGGTCTTTTTAACCGCCAGGCAAATGGCCCGGGATCTTATGATGATGACGATGAATATCAAATAAAGCCTATGGCTACGGGAAAAGAATTAGTGATTGCCCCCGGTACGCCCAGGCAAACTTTAAAAATTGAAAACTTAAAAGAAAATAATTTAGAGTTAATAGATGGCCGTGCACAGCATAGTAATGGCTGGTTTGTGGTTAGGTCACTAGTTCCTTCAGGAGCCACCAAAAATGCTATTGAATGGCTTATTACTCCAAACACCCTGGAAGATTATACATACGATCCCGTAGTTCAAATTTCCCAGGTTGGTTATCATCCCGCCCAGGAAAAAATTGCCGTGATAGAAACCGATAAAAATGATACTAACCTGAAAGAGGCGAAATTATTACGGATAAATAATGAAGGTGGTTTTACCGAGGTTCTTTCAGAAAATCCTTCAAATTGGGGGGAATTCCTCAGGTATAAATATTATCAGCTGGATTTTACCAAAATCGAAGAACCCGGAATGTATGTTGTAAAATACGGCGATTATACTCCTGAAGCTTTTCAAATTAGCAAAGATGTTTATAAACGTGAGGTTTGGCAACCCACTTTAGAATATTTTTTACCGGTGCAAATGTGCCATATGTTGGTAAACGATAGATATAAAATATGGCATGGCCGTTGTCATTTAGACGATGCAAGAATGGCGCCTGTAGATACCAATCATTTTGATGGTTACCTGCAAGGCCCTGAAACCCTTACCAATTTTGAACCTGGCGAACACGTACCGGGGCTAGATGCCGGTGGTTGGCACGATGCCGGAGATTACGATCTTAGAATAGAATCCCAGGCTTCTACCATCCACGGACTTTCGCATATTTATGAGATTTTTCAGGAAGATTATGATAATACCACCATAAACCAGGAAACAAAAACCGTAGATATTTTGCAACCCGATGGAAAGCCCGATTTTCTTCAGCAAATAGAACACGGCACCATACATATTGTAAATGGCTATAAATCTTTGGGTCGGTTTTATCGTGGGGTGATTGTGCCTACTTTAGACCAATATGTTTTGTTGGGCGACCCGGTAAACCATTCTGATGGCGAGATTTATAAAGAAACCAGTACTTCAAAAGAAATTCCGTTAGGCCAGGAAGGCGCGCCAGATGATCGCTGGGTGTTTACCGAAGAAAATCCGCGTAGGGAATTACAAAGTGCAGCGGCCCTAGCTGCCACCTACAGGTCTCTAAAAGATTTTAATCCAGACCTGGCTGAAGATGCCCTGGAAATTGCTAAAAAAACCTGGGAAACTACCTCTACAGATAATCCCGTGCACAAACTCAGCTTAGGTGTAGAACTCTTCAGAAGTACTTCTGACGCGAAATATGAAAATTTTATAAAAGAAAATGCTGAAATTTTTGCTGAAAATATTGCGCAAACCGGCTGGGTTCTCGCACCCGTTTTTGATGAAATTCAAGATGAAAATTTCAGAAATAAAATAAAAGCTTCTGTAGAAGATTATTACGTGCAAGTAGAAAAATTAGGAGCGCAAACTCCCTACGGAATGCCTTATGAACCCGATATTTGGGGTGCAGGATGGGGAATTCAGAATTTTGGGATGAAACAGTATTTTTTACATACCGCTTTTCCTGAAATCTTTCCGAAGAAATATATGCTAAACGCGCTCAATTTTGTTTTAGGAACACATCCGGGTGTAAATACATCTTCTTTTGCTTCGGGAGTGGGTTCTCGCTCCTTAACCCAGGCTTATGGAATGAACCGGGGCGATTTCTCTTTTACTCCCGGCGGAATTGGCTCGGGAACGGCATTAATTCGACCCGATTTTCCTGAATTGCTGGAATGGCCTTTTCTTTGGCAACAAACCGAATATGTTTTAGGCGGTGGTACTACAGATTACCTTTTTTTAGTATTGGCAGCCGATAAATTATTAAACGAATAATTGGAAAATCTCACTGTAAAAAGCTTAGAATATTCAAATCTCATTACCTAATAAATTACCTTTAAAGTGGTATTTTATAAATTATTTTCTGTCTCTATCTTAGCCTTGTCAAATTACTAATTGTAATAGCAGATTAGTTCAAAGAAGATTTGGTAGGGCTAACTTCTTAAATGTTTGATTTGGGGATTAACATTTATGAGTATCTAATTTCTAATACCATTAAAAAGTATTTGACGCAAAAACCTTCAGGATTTCCCTGGAGGTTTTTTCATTTATATAATTTTCTACCACAAAACTTGAAAAGACTAAGGTAAATAAGGAAAATTCCTATATTTAATGTGATTAAACAATCACACTTTATGCAAAAGGATTTCGAAAAAATCTCCGCTTACTGGCAGGAAATGTATTCCCGCCAGGTAAAAGAGTATCGGCCGTTTGAAATCTCTGAAGAATTTAAAAGATTTGCCACTATTTTCGCCCCGGGAGACTCCTATTTATATATTGTAAACCTTCATAATTTTGGATTGGAATATGTTTCTAATTCGGTAGAACGTTTTGTAAATAAAAAGGCCGGAGATATTACGCTACAGGATTTATTACAAACCGTTATCCCCGAAGAAATTGAAATTATAAGTCTTAAGAGCAAAGTCATCAATAATTTTTATACCGAATTTCTTGATAAAGAAGATGTATTAAACTATAAAAATATGTTTTCTTATAGAATGAAAAATGCCGGCGAACAAACACGAACTATGTTGTATCAAGCATTCCCATTAAGTGTGTTAGAAAATGGAACCCCAGAACATGTATTGTGCATTCAAACCGATGTTTCTCACCTTAAAGTGACCAGTACCAATACAGTTTCATTTATTCATATAAACGGCGGAAAATCTTATTATAATATAGATATTTCTAAAGGTACATTTGAACCCGGCGAAAGTGCAGATGCCAATTTTTCAGAATTTCTCACCGAAAAAGAAAAAACTATTGTTTGTAAATTATCCCGAGGATTAAATGCTGAACAAATAGCCACAGAAATGAACCTCTCTCCTCACACCATTAAGACGCATAGAAGAAACGTACTACAAAAAAGCGGTTGCAGAAATACTACTGAACTTGTTGCCAAATGTCTTACTACCGGAATAATTTCCCCGGTATTAAGTTGAAAACAGTTTTACACCATTTAATTTTATATCAATAAAGTTCTCACAAACAGTTATTTAGTCTTATATTTATAAGGATATCTCAATATTACGATCCTTGATTCTGGAGAAAAAATTATTTTTAGCGCTTTCCTTTTTAGTGCTTTTTAGTCCATCAATTTATGGGCAAATCTTCGATTTTAGTAAACCTGATCCATACAAAAAGATTTTTGTAGAAACCGATGATTTTGGCCTTTCTTACTTGAAAGAGCTAGAAGAATCTTTGGAGAAAATTGAGTCAGATACTCTTAAGTTTGAAGTTTTAAACGATCTGGCTTATTACTGGCATACCAGGAACCTCAGCACTGCCCTGGAGTTTACCGAAAAAGGATTGGCACTTACTTTAGAAAAAAATAATTCGCTTTGGAATGGTAGATTCCAAATTACCAAGGCTGCTATTCTATTGCGCCAGGAAAAACTAGATGAAGCAGAGGCAGTCCTCAAAGAAGCTGAAGCCAAAGTAACAGAAAGCGACCTTTCATTTCTTAATACACAATTAGGCTATGTTTACGAACGCCGTGGACAATTAGGAAGAGCTGCCGATTTTGCCCTCGAAACTTTGCGCCTGGGAGAAAAATTAAATAATAATAAAGCAATTGGAATTGCTTACAGCGATTTAAGCAACTTGTTTTGGAAGCAGGAAAAATATGAGGA
This sequence comes from Salegentibacter agarivorans, assembly GCF_900113135.1. Taxonomy (GTDB): domain Bacteria; phylum Bacteroidota; class Bacteroidia; order Flavobacteriales; family Flavobacteriaceae; genus Salegentibacter; species Salegentibacter agarivorans. The sequence goes on from NZ_FOOH01000011.1 coordinate 114,854, forward strand.
AGGTTTGGAGTATGGCCTGAAATCACTTTCCTTTTTTGAAGAAAGAAACGTAGTAGATCTTGATTATGATTTTACACTTTACGTGGTTGGAAATAATTATTTAAAACTTAAACAATACAACAAAGCAATGGAGTACTATACACGTTCTATTGAAATTGGTGAACGTTATGGTTTTTATAATAATCTAAGCGATGTTTACATTTCTCTTGTAGATCTTTATGCATTTTTGAATGAATTTGAAAGCGCTGAAGAAGCCGGTAAAAATGCCATAAAGTATGCCTATCTTCTAGATAATGCGTTTATGCTAATGCGTTCTTACCTTTCGGTTGGAGAGTTACAAATTCAGAACAAAAATTATCCTGCCGCAATAACTAATATTAAAAAATCTATCGAGGTGGCTACGCCAAGCTTTGGAGATGGTTTCTTCTTAAGCAAAGCTTATAACAGTCTTGGTGAAGCTTATGCGAAAAATGCACAGTATCAGGAAGCGTATAAAGCATTTTCTGAATATGATTCCCTTAATAAAATTGTATTCACCGCAGAAGCAGATCAACGTATCTCTCAGCTTGAAACCGAATTTAATGTGGCTCAAAAGGAAAATACTATTCAACTTCAGGAAACAAGGTTATTACAACAGCAAACGAGTCAAAATCTTATTAGTCTTATTGCCGGCTTATTGTTCCTAATTTTATTGGTGCTATTTGTTAGTTTTAGCAATAATCGAAAGAAAAATAAACTATTAAGAAAACAGAATAAGGAGAAAGAATTCTTATTAAAAGAAATTCATCACCGGGTAAAAAATAATCTTGAAGTGGTTTCCAGCCTTTTGGCTTTACAAACAGCACAAATTAAAGATCCTAATGTTGTGAGTGCGATGAAGGAGAGCCAGAACAGGGTATATTCTATGAGTATAATTCATCAGCGTTTATACCAGAATGATCATCTTTCTTCTATTGAAATGAAAGATTATTTCTTAAATCTTGGCAATCATATCCTGGATTCCTTTGGGGAAGAAGAACGCATTAAGATTAACTATAAAATGCCTGAATTGCATCTAGATGTAGACACTGCGGTACCTTTGGGATTAATAGTAAACGAACTATTAACAAACAGCCTCAAATATGCTTTTCCGAATAAGCAAGCGGGGGAGATAACTATAGATTTAGATAAAAAATCGGCTAACGAGTTGCAGCTGCTAGTAAAAGATAATGGTATTGGGCAAACCGAAGGTGAACCCGTTAAAGGAACCGGATTCGGAAAAACACTCATCGATTTGCTTACCCGACAATTAGATGGGACGATGCAGGTAATTTATACCTCTGGCACTCAATATTTATTCAATTTTAAATCTCACAGGTTTCCTTGATTTGAGATAGAACAAGGTTTTTTAATTACCCATAGCATCATTTATTTTTTTGGTATCTACATATTGCTGAAAGGCACTAACTTTTCCATCTTTTAAAGTCCAAAGGTGAGCAACTTGTGCATTATAAGTTTTTCCCGTTTCTTTAACTTTAGCATTATATCGCAAGGTAGCCAATACCTGATTGTTGCTCATTTCATGTAGCTCGATGTCTTCAAGTTTAAAATATTCGTGTTCTGCTCCAACCCTCTCAAAAACACCTTTTAAAACGGCCTCCGGACCTATATATGGGTTGCCATCGGCATAAGCATTACCTTCGGCTTCGTTCCATATAATTTCTTCGTCTATTGCTTCCAGAACAGAAGGAATATCACCCTCGCCAAAAGATTTATAAAGGCCATCAATAATCCCTATGTTTTGATTTGTACTTTCAGGTTTCATCTCCACCCGAATGAGACGTATGGGCTTTGTCTTGCTAAGATTTACGACAGAATGCGGTGCCTCCGGTTCTTTGGCCATGGTGAGCGGAAAGCTTAATGGTTCCGGAAGTTTATGAGTATTAAAAATAACCTTATCATTACTATCATAGTCAATAAAGTCGGCGGCTTCCTGGATATATAAAACGCTTGGCCATTTGTGATGGTGAAGCGGTTCTTTTTCTTCCGGAGCCAAATAAACTTCAAGTACCCTTACCTGGTCATTCTCTAATAATATTTTATGATTATTTGGTGCAGCTATCACAGCATCCAGTTCAGCTGGCCAATTAGCCGGATTACCTGTTTTATAATCTATTTTTTGACTTTCCTCGTATTCCTGTCCAAAAGTGGCAATCACTAAAAATACGGCCAGGAAAATAGTCTGGTTTTTAAGTGTTTTCATGATTAATATGTTTTAAATTCGGTAATTTCTCATTTAGAATAACTTCTTAGGGTTTCTCTTACGGGCCTGAACTGAATTCCTAAATCTGTTTTTGCGAGATCGTTTTTATAGACAATTTGTGCTTTTTCCTTGGGTTCTTTATGATTCAACATTTGATGAATATCCCACACTTTATATGTTTCACTCGTTAAAAGGTAATCTTTGCAGTGTAAGCCCTTTTTCGTGGCTGCCTGGTATGTGGCATTAGCCACGTCTTCAACATCTACCACGGCAAAAGGAACATTATTATCGTAGAGTCTTTGAATAAAATCATCTGGCGCTAATTTGTTCTTTATAAGAAATTGCAGGCCAGTAGAGGTGGAGTCTTCTCTATTAGACAAAGATTTGCCCATCACCATTACGGGGGAAACAGAACAAATTTCAAATGGAAGGTCCGGGTTATCTGCGATGAATTTCTCAACGACCTGGTTAGCAATAAATTTGGCTTGAGAGTATGGATGGCTATCTTCACTGGTGTACCTGTCTTCTTTTTCATCAAAAGTATCAGAAAAGCTTTTGCCACCTGCCGGCATTGGGAAATTGGTATTCCAGGCTGCAACAGATGCAATAAAAACTACTTTTTCAATATTCGAAACCTCGCTTATTGCCTGGAGAAAATTTTGGGTTCCTTTTATAGTAGGATCATAAAGTTCAGCTTGCGGGTCTTTTACATCCAGTTGAAAGGGAGTGCCACTGTGAATTACGATCTCGCAATCTTTTATAAAATCTTTTAATTGATCCAGGTCTTCCAACTTAAAAGCCCTGATGTTGAGGTTTTCTGAATTTTGAAGATCAAAAAGATGCTGATATTTTTCGCTCTTATGGATATTGGTTACCGAAACTTTTACCTCGTAGCCTTCTTCCAAAAATTTCCTGGTTATGTAGCTTCCAATAAAGCCCGAACCGCCTATAATTCCTACCGTTTTCATCATCATAGCATTTAAGTAAGTCGTAACTGTATTAACAGTTAATTCCCGGTTCTTTCTTCTGAAGAACTTAATTCATCTGCCTGCTGGATATCCTTTACTATTTTTGAAACATCCCAATAACCAAATTCTCTTACAATTTTCCCGTTAACAAACCGGGCAGTAATATGAGTGGGAATTTGATACACTTTATTATTTGCTTTATAAGTGCCCTCCCAAAGGCCCCAAAAGTTCACCCAGGTTTCGCCTTCATCGTTTACAATCATTTCATATTCTGAGGCATCGTCTACAAAATTCCAGCTAGTAAATTGAGAGGCATCTTTCTTGTTTTCCGCTAAGAATTGCGTTAGGTTTTTCCCGTTTTCTTCTGTTACATTGTTCATTATTTTAGCGGTATCACTATAATGTGCTAGCATAGCTTCCCAATCCCTATCTTCATAATCTTCCAGTACTTGTTTGTAAGTTTCTATTTCTGGTGATTGCTGGGTGTAGCGTGTTCGTTGTTGGCTACAAGCTATAAATATGACTATTGCAACTCCTAATGACATTAACTCTTTCATGACTTTATATTTTTAATTATTCTAGGAAACCTATTATTTTACCTTGCTTTAAAGACCAGGAATGTTTAAATATTGTATAGATGTATTCACATTCTGATGCTTTGCGACCCTTCACTATTCCGGTTACCAAAACCTTATTTTTACCAGATACCTGAAAATTGAGATCCTTAAATAGAATGCTTTGCCATTCATTTTTTATAATTCCGCTAAGCGTAATATTGTAATTGCTATTCTTTACACTTTCTATTTCATCCCAATCTATACTGTTCGTTAGTGCGGCAATTTCATTTGCCGTAGCATTCTTATTTTGCAAGATTTCATATAGCTTTTTTACCAAATCCTGGTCAATATTCTCCTGCCCCTGCAAGTAGTTTGAAGTAAACAAACCAATAAGTAATGAGATGAAATAGAGGTGTAAGACTTTCATAGCTGTTTATTTAATTAATTGGAGATATAAGCTAGATCTGGACGCATACTGCCTGTTTTAGATTCATATTTATGAACATATTGCATAAGATCATCAAATAATTTCTCACCCTCTTCTCCAAGCAGTTTATCTGTTTCTTCAGAAGTTTTAGCATAGGATTGCGCATCTTTTGCTGAAATCACCACTAGGTAATAATCTCCAGTACTTCCAAAACCATTGCGATAAATTCTGAAATGTTGTGTAGCACCTTTTGTTTCATAAAGGGATTTAATCTCCTTCATCTTGTTTCTAAGGTTCGTAACATTTTGTGGTGTCACGTGAAAGAAATGCCATTTCCGGTAATCTTCTCCCTCGGTATTTGTGGTAAGGCCGTTGGGCATATAAGACATATCGTTTATTAAATGCACCATATAATTGCGGTGGGTATCGTAGCATTTATCAAATCGACTAAATATAGCCCTGAAGTTTTCTTCTCCCATCTTTTCGGCTAAAGGCGCCATAGGATTTTTGTCAAAATCGGCCATACTATTTATGGGAGCAATAGTTAAATAGGTTCCTCCGTCAATACGCGCTGTAGTCCAGTCTGCATCTTTAAGATTGTGTTCCTTGCAGGCTTTAATAAAATCTTTGGTAACGGCTTCATATTCTTTTAGCATAGCAGGTTTTACCTGATCTTCGTGTATCCAGAATGCCTGAGTAGTGCTTCCATTTTGTGCCAATAATTCATTGGTGTTCAATAATACAATTGCTACAAAAAGGGCAATAAATTTTACGGTCTCCATAATTTCTTGTTTTTAAATTAATTACAAGAACAATATACCATCGTAAAAAACTGAAATAAAGCATGTTAGGACGAGAATGCTAAAAAACTGTCCTAAACACCCTTATTTTTGATCAAAGGTCTAAATGGTCTGCAGTCTTTTTAAAAGTTCTGGGCGTTTATCTTTGGTCATAGGAATAGCTTTTTTAGAAATAACGACGTGAGTGCCTGCTATTTCATCTATTCTGGAAAGGTTAATAATATAGGACCTATGGATTCTTAGGAAATGTTTTGGAGGAAGTTTTTTATCCATTTCTTTAAGGGTTGTGACCAGTAAATATTCTTTTTCAGCAGAAAAAATACGGCAGTAATTACGCTCTGCCACTATGTATTTAATAGCTTTAATATCTACCTTTACCATAGTATCCTGGTGCCTTACAAACAGGCAATCTTTGAGAATAAAAGTAGCATCTTCAACCTTATTTCCTGGCGAAGTGACGATATTGCATTTTAACTGACTTATGGTTAGTTCTATACTTCGCTGTAGATCTAATTTCTTAAAGGGTTTAGATATAAAAGCAAAGGGGTGGGTTTCTTTTGCCCGGTTGAAATTTGCTTCATCGGCATTTGCGGTAAGATAAATAATGGCAAGATTAGGATGCAAATCCTGCATCTTTTGTGCGGTTTCTATTCCATCTAATTCCCCTTTAAGCTGAATATCTATCAACGCAATATCCAGGGGATTGTTTTTAATAAATCGCAACGCGTCTTCTCCCTTCGGAATAATCCCAGAAACCTCATAGCCCATTTCGGTAAGCTGCAGTGAAATATTAGCTGCAATGATCATTTCATCCTCAACTATTAATATTTGTATGGGTTGAATCATTGACCACCAGTATTTACTCGATATTCGAGATTAAATGCTCCGAGGCTTATCTCGAAATCAAATTGTATTTTCCAATCCTATTGCTTCGTGAGCTTGCTCTGAAGTAGTTTACTTTCTCACAAAATTATGAGATAGGTATAATTACCAGAATTGAATTAAGATTGTACTACTTTTTAAATCTTTTCTAGCAAAAGGATATTTGTGTAGGTTTTGAGGGGGTGGGCCTTAAAAAAACTGGGAACAGGAAATTATTTCTATAAAGGCTTGATCTTAAAAGATCCTAAGTATCTAATTTAGTAAAAAACTACTAAATACCGATTTTATTTTATTAAGTTTTGACGCTGATGAATGAGGTTGGTAGAACTCCCCTCTATTTTATCCTCAATAAAATCATTTATTCCAGATCTTAGTCTCGCTAATGCTTTTCCAGATTCAAGTATAAATTTCTTCATATTTCCCAACGCTTCAGGCTATAAAATATAGCTAAAAGAAAATTAAGTGGAAACGTTATTAATCTAATTAGTTTCTTAAGGAGATAAAACTTTTTAATAATTTATTTAATTTGGAAAATATACATGGATGTAATTACACCTACCAGGTATATTTCTACAATATAGTGCTTAAAAACCCCCACCCAAGCCTGGATGAAAGTTGCGGTATCGAAGAAAAATTAGCTCCTTACATTCAAAACATAGTTTAGCTCTCCGGATTTATCTTTATCATTACCCTCTAATTTGGTCTTTAATAAGTTTCAACCACGGAAATGGCCTTTTTTCAAGTTAACTCCAGAAATGTATTTATTAATTCTATTTCGTTATTCAAGTTTTTTCATTGTGTTTCTTTTATAAGCCTCATTAGGGTCCTGCAATTATGGTAAGGTGTCTTCCACATGCTTAATTTATCTTGTGTATAAGGTCTATTAGACTGGTCTACTCTAAAAAACCACTCACCATTTTGTCTGTCTATTAAATTGTTCTGGGTAAAATTCCAGATATCCAGTATTGCCGTTTTGTATTTTTTATCTCCAGAAATATTAAAAGCATAGTGTAAACCCATCATAGCTTCCACCTGTGGCCACCAGTGCCTATCAAAGTCGATCTTCCCGGTAACCAGGTTCTTTTCATTACTCACACCTTTGTTCTCCACATAGGCCTCCTCCAGGAATTTATCTGCTACAAAAATTGCGGCTTCGGTAGTTTGAGCAATCAATGTTGAATCGCCGACCATTTTCGCGGCTTCTATTAGTAACCATGCTGCTTCAATATCGTGTCCGAAAGAAATGACTGGGCTTTGTAACGACCATTTTTCATCGAAGAATAATCCATAGTGCCCTGATTCATTATCAAGGAAATTTGAAAGAAATAGTTTAACCAGGTTTTCTAAAGCCTCTTTAACCTTAATATTCCCTGTTATTTGCAGTAAAGTGGTGTAAGCTTCCAGTATATGCAAATGGGTGTTCATTGTTTTAGAAGCATTTTGATCTTTTTCACTAAGACGTACATCGTCTATGGGACTCCAGTCTTTCTGAAAAGCTTCAAAATATCCATTTTCCTTTAAATCTCGGGCCTTTTTCTCAATGAAGGAAAAAGTTTCCATCGCTCTTTCTTTTGCCTGTTCATAACCTGATAATTTAAAATATTCAGCATAAGAATAAACGCTAAAAGCCTGTGCATAAATTTGCTTCCTGGTATTTACAGGACTTCCTAAATAATCTACTTGCCAGAAAAATCCTTTATTTACCTCATCATAAAAATGGGCTTCAAAATATTTATAAGCTCGTTCTGCCAGCGTTTTTAATCTGGAATCGTTATTAAAATTACAGGCTGCAGCAAAACTCCATAGCAATCGGGTATTAAGAATTATGCCTTTATTTGCTTTTTCAATCAGTTTGTTAAAGTGGTCTCTTTTGCCCAAAATCCTCCCTGAACCTCATCAATACTATACTCTTTCCAGTAGGATAAAATATTTTGAAGTTCAGCTTCTAAGTCACGTTGAATCATTACCGTTGCTATCTGCATTTATTTTCCTGTGATCATTTTATTCTTTTCAACCTGCTGAAGAATTGCTTTAACCGATTCTTCAGAAGTATATTTATCCTGCCTCGTATTTATAACGTAATCCAGTAACTTCTCTACCGAAGAAACGGCTACATGAGACCTGGTATCTGAGGAAGCGTAGTAAATAAACACTTTTCCGTCATCATCAATAATCCAACCGTTTCCAAAAAGCACATTAGGAACATCGCCTACCGTTTCTTCGTAATTTGGCGCCATAAAATAGCCTGTCGGTTGGTAAATCACTTTATAATTTGTTGAAGATCTGTCATAAAAAGATACAACGTATAGCGTAATCCTCCCGCGGTCTTTCTTACTCCGTGGGCCAAATGTAGCCAACCTTTTTCGGTTTTAATCGGTGCTGGACCCAAACCATTCTTCAATTCGTAAATCGTATGGTAAGCTTTCCGATTAATGATTTTTTCATCTTCCAGAACCGGATTTTTGAGTGATAAGCCTCATTTAGTCAACAGCAGAAATTATTTTATTTTTAGTTTCTATACCAGGGGAATGAATTTCGCTGATATGATGAGACTAAAGTGGAATAATGTTTCCGGGGATAGAATTCATTACACGCGATCCAAAACTAAAGGAAACTTCATTATAAAAATTATGCCCCCGGTAAAAGACATACTTAACTATTACCGCAAAAATAAAAGACCGTACATTTTTCCAATACTCCTTAGGGAAAACCTCACCCCCACTCAATTAAACGATAGAAAAAGAAAAACTCTCAGCAAGTTTAATAAGGATTTGAAGGAATTAGCCAGTCTTGCCGGAATTGATAAACCGGTTACGAGTTATGTCGCCAGGCATAGCTTCGCCAAATGCTTAAAACAAAAAGGTGCGGGAACAGATATAATAAGTGAATCTCTAGGTCATCAGGATATTAAAACTACCAAAGCTTATCTAAAAGAGCTCGATACTGCCATACTGGATGAAGCCAGTGAATTATTGTTGCAATAAATGCAAACATCAGAACTAAGACTCAACTTAAATTAGTAATCCATTCTAGATCAACCTACTCCCTTTTAAGCTCATATATCTTCCCACCCTGTTCCAACATCATCTTTCCTTCTGCATTAATGAAAGTAAGTTTAAGCATCAGCTGATCGGCCTTAAAACTATTTTCTCCTGAAAAATCCAATGGAACAGGTGGCTGATCAGTTCCCTGGGCGTATAATACACCTTCTTTATGAAAAATAGCAACATCAATAGGAAATTCTGCGCTACCATAGTTTCCCTTATATTGATCAAGCACATCAGGATTAAGTGCCGTGGGCGGAGCGAAATCGGGGATTTGATATGGTAAACCAAGGGTTATTTTTATCGCTTCAAGAAAAATACTATTAAGGGGATAATCTGAGGCGTTAGCGATATATGATGCCGTTATTTTTTCTTTTGGAAAGTGGACTGCAATAGATGAGAATCCATCTATCCCACCGCCGTGACCATAGACTTCAAAACCATTAAAGGTTAACTTCATTAAACCCAGTCCCGTTCCATCATTTGTAGTTTTCATAGCTTCCAGCGAAGCTTTTGACATAAGATCGCCCTCAAATAAATTGTAATAAAATATATTAAGATTTTCGGGTGTAGAAACAAGGCCTCCAGCTCCCATTGGGACACTCATATCTGTCTCGGGGGTAACCTTCCAATTACCTTCGGTTTTCACATAAGATCTGGCCTGATTGTCTTCAGCATTAATTTGTTCACCATAAAATGTATTTTTTAGCCCAAGCTTATCAATAATTCTATTCTCTACTATTGCGGCATAATCTTTCTTCTCAACAATTTCTGCTATATAAGAAAGTAATAAATAGTTTGAATTTGAATAGCGTGTTTCATCGCCGGGTTCAAATAGGGTTCCATTTTTAATTATTCGTTTTAGCATCGCTTCCCGGGTTTGTAGTTTTTTCATCCAGGTAGTGAAATCTTTATCATCTGTCACATTAAATATTCCGCTTTCGTGTCGCAATAAATGCTCTAATGTTATTTTTTCTGAGTTGGGCACATCCGGAAAAAAATCACTCAAATAACTATCCATCTTCAGCTTATCTTCTTCAACAAGCTGCATAATAACTACGGCGGTAAAGGTTTTAGTAATGGATCCAATCCGATACTTTGTAGTTGCATTTGATTGCAAATTCTTTTCTACATCGGAATACCCGATGGATCGCTGATAAAACTCTTTTCCGTTTGAGAAAATGGAAATACTTCCCATTCCTTTTTCCTCTGAATTAACGATATCAAATAAGCTGTCTAATGTTTCAGTTGGAGGGTTTTCCTGAGCTTTTAAGAGGTATCCCGATAAAACCAGAAGTAATGGTAAGATTAATTTTTTCATAATATATCTTATTGAAAATTGGAAGATTAATTAGACTCTTTGGAAAAGACAGGTTTATCCTCTTTTACCTGAAAGGGTTTTATCCAATGGAGTAAAATAGTAGACAATCGTGTAAACAGAAAAATAAAAGCTCCGAATAAAGTCGGTAGCATTGTTGTTTTTAGGCCATCGGCGAAATCCCGTGGGGTGGTTCCTTCAAAAGAGCTGAGATAATCCAGCGTATTGATTAGTTGAATTAATTGCCCAAAAACCCCCAGCACCAAAGCAAAAAGTCCCAGAGAGTTTATAATGATAATAGTTTTGTTTATTCTGGGGTTTCGATTGCGAACTAAATAAATTCCTCTCACCAGAAGAAATAAACCTATAATTCCAACTATTAGGATAAGCATCATTATAAAAAATCCCCCTTCCTGAAACCTTGCGGCAAGAACTTCTAATATACCTCTGTGCGCTCCTTCTTGTAGTGCTATTTGCATAATTCAATTTTTAATTTGTCCTTATTCAAATCTACAGTCTTTTCACGGCTATCGATTCAAAAGTCGATGGACAACTGTTTCCTTTCTGTTTTTGGCAGAATTTGTTCTCATTACGGTTAAAATAAACTGCAACAGTTAAAAGCAGCTAAAAAGATGTTATTCATCGCAATTAAGTAAATTTCACTAAAATAATTTGGATATTGTACTGGTTATGAAGCTTAACCGATTTGCATATTTCTGCTCGAGGAAAATTTTGTTGCACAGCATTTTTTGGATTCTTGTGCTCCTGTTTTTCTCCTATTTTTTGGGTGCTCCCAATGAGAATATCTTTTTTTCCGGTTCTTTTTCGGTATTTCTTCTACCTGTAACAATCATCACTACCTACACTATAATTTACTATCTCATTCCTAATTTTTTGCTTAAAAAAAGGTATCTACTTTTTACTCTTTATAGCTTTTATACGCTGGTTTTATCTGCTTTTGCCATTGTGCTTTCTATCTTCTACGGACTCGTTTTTGTCTTGAATATGAACTACAGTGAAATGCCACCTCTTAGCCGAAGTCTTTTATCTATGATGTTACTGGTGTATCTGGTTGTATTATTGGTGAGTTCATTTACCCTGCTAAAACAGAATTATGCAGCTATAGCAAAAAATAGGTTATTAGAGAATAAGATTCTTGAAGGGCAGTTGAAGCTTAAAGAACAAGAGTTGAACTATCTTAAATTGCAGGTTCATCCTCATTTCCTTTTTAATACACTTAATACCCTTTATGGCTACGCATTAAAAAAGTCTGAGGAAACACCAGATATGATCCTGAGGCTTTCAAACCTTCTTGATTATTTATTGTACCAGGCAGATAAGCCCTTGGTAAGCCTTAGCAGTGAAATAGAACACATAAAAGATTATTTGGCATTGGAAAAAATGAGATATGGCAGTAACTTATTAGTTGATCTTGATCTTCCGGAAAATATGGAAGATATTAGCATTGCGCCCATGTTATTTATTCCACTCGTGGAGAATAGTTTCAAACACGGACAGTTTGTTGATAAGAAACTGAGTATAAGTATTCAACTAAAGATAAATGAGAATAGGATAGAATTTACCATAGAAAATTCGGTTAAAAGTACAGAAAATCCAATCATAGAAAATGGGATAGGATTATCAAATCTGGAAAAACGATTGGAATTATTATACCCAGATCATCATACTCTTTCAGTAAATAGAAACAGTAGTTCTTTTGAAGCGCAACTCTCATTAATACATAGTAAAATTCACCAGCATGTCTGAAAAAATATCTTGTATAATAGTTGATGATGAGCCTGTAGCCCGCGAGGTCATAGAAGCACATTTATCTAAAATAAAGAGCGTAAAGATAATTGGCACCTGTGGAAGTGCGGGGGAAGCATTCAGTTTAATTAATGAACATAAAGTGGACCTGATATTTTTAGACATAAACATGCCTGAAATTTCGGGTTTGTCCTTCGCACGTTCAATCAATAATGATATAAAAATAATCTTTACTACTGCATATCGGGAATATGCTATAGATGGCTTCGATTTACAGGCAGTGGACTACCTCTTGAAACCCATTTCTTTTGAACGTCTTTTAAGAGCAGTCAGTTCTTTTCATAAAATTCATTTTAGTAAAGAAGAGCAAAAGATAGATGGAGATAAAAAGGAACATAACGATTTTATATTTGTACGCTCAGACCGCAAAATGATTAGGATTAACCTTAATGAAATCTCTTATATCGAAAGTTTGAGTGATTACTTAAAAATCTATACTTCCGAAAGTCCCATTGTTATAAGAGAAACAATCAGCAACATTGAAAAAGAGCTTCCGGAATCAAAGTTTATTAGAACACATCGTTCTTTTATCGTGTCACTGGCAGCATTAAAGTCTTACACCAATGAGTATTTAGAAGTTAACGGGAAAGCAATTCCTATAAGCAGGAGCTACAAATCTTCCGTTTTAGAAAAATTAGAAAAATGGTCGCTGCAATAAATCCTATTAGATTAGAATGTCCCTAAAGTTATCTTTATTGATGATTTTTACCTCTGCATCATAAGCTTTCAGAAAAGTCTTTGGAATTTTTATCTTATTTTTTGGATTCCATTTAATTTCAAAACCTTTCAATTTCCCCTCCCCTTCTTCAACATAATCAATTTCTTGCTGTTGAACGGTCCTCCAGAAATATCCTTTACTCAAAGAATTATTATAAGCCAGAAATTTTAGACGTTCGGCAATTAAAAAATTTTCCCAGAGATTACCTTTATCCTGTCTATCATCCATTGGACTTAAATCGCCAATTATCATATTTCTAACTCCGGTATCGTAAAAGAATATTTTTTGATTGGTTTTTATTTCATTTCGTAGATTCTTACTGAAGCTTGGGAGTTTAAATATTACAAATGCCTGGCAAAGAAGATCAATGTAAGTTGCAACGGTTTTTTTGTCGATACCCAGCAACTGAGATAATTCGTTATAACTTACCTCACTACCAATTTGAAAGGCAAGAGCCCTCAATAATTTTTCCAAAACCTCTGGTTTACGGATTCCTCCATAACTCAGAATATCTTTATATAAATAACTATCGGTAAGTTGTTTTAGAATATCCTTTTCTTCGCCAAAATTATTCATCACATCGGGATACATTCCGTAGATTATTCTTAACTCTAATTGTTGCTCAGCTTTAAGAAAGCCCACGTTTGATTCAAATTCTCCCCAGGAAATAGGATACAACTGATATTCCCATTTTCGGCCGGTAAGAGGCTCCTGAGTTTGATTGTTTAATTCGAAGGCAGATGAACCACTTACTAAAAGCTGAACTGATTTCAATTGATCTGTAATCAACTTGAGAGTAAGCCCGATATTATCTATACGCTGAGCTTCATCTATAAACACAGTTTTATAATTCCCAATTATGTTTTTAAGTTGTTCTAAATTGGGATTAGAAAGAAGTTTTCTGACTGTTGGATCATCTCCATTTAAGAAAAGATATTCTTTCCCTTCCAATAATCTATTGAAAAGTGTAGTTTTACCAACCTGTCTCGGGCCAATTAAAAGAATTGCCTTACCGGTTCCAAAACGGTTTTTTATTTTCTCTTTTAAAGCTCGTTCAATCATATTTAGGGATTATATTCCCCAAATATAATGTTTTTTGAGGATTGTATTCCCCAAAAATTATTTTATTCACCTTTACTCTTAGTATCTAACATTTTTATTGGTGAAATCAATGGAATTATCACATCCTGAAAGTTTGTATTAGCCAAGCGATCATAAAACATTCCTCTAGCCGTGGAAAAACTAATACCTAATAAGGTAAAAAACGCGGCGTATAATCCCTTTACAGATCCTAAATACACATATTTGTATTCTGTTAAAGGTTCAATGCTTATTAGATCTACACCTAAAGCAACTTCCATTTTTGTGATACTTTTTAAGGTCAAGTTATGTAGGCCAGTTAACCACTTAGAAACCTCGTACGGTTTTTTATCCAACATTTCTGCAAATTCCTTTTGCTTTATTTTACGGTTATCTAAGATATTCTGAACCTTATTAGAAATTGCCAGATTACGTTCTACTAATTTATCTATTTCCGGATCACCGTTCTTTTCTAACCAGTTATCAATAATATTATTCTTAGGGAAACTCATAATTAAAGCTCTATTTTAAAATTTTGTTCAAATTCAATTTCTGTGAAGCCTTCAATTCTACGGATTTCCTGTTCTTCCAAGGCTCTGTAATGCGGCGTGATCAATTTGTAGGTTTTTTTGTGCTTATCGTAAATATGTCATAGCCTATTCCTATCCCAAACCACAGATTTCCATTACCATTCCATTGATATTCCTCCTGATTATTAATATAGTCCACGCCTAAATAAATACCTACCTGGATACATTTATGCTGGAGCATTAAACCGTTCAATATTGATAAAATAGACACGTTTTGTTCCTGGCCAGGCGACACGCCATTGGAATTGGAGGTATTTAAAGAAACACTGCCCAGGCCTAAGCCTGCTTGATAATTAATAGAAGTATTCCAGAAAGTGTAAATGTTATAGTTTAAAGCACCATTGAGATTGAACTCAGTTGAATAAGAAAACTTCGTCTGAGGCCTTACCTTAAATGGCAGTGAAATAAGGCCCAAAGAAAATTTTTCTACCGGTTCTACGATTTTGTAGCTCTTATCAAATTCAGATCGATTGACGGAATATATTTTTTTATTATAGAAGTGACTTTTTTGTGTACCTTCTTTAAAATCCAATGCTCTTAATTTTACAATATTGTCTGTGACGCCAATTACTTCAAACTGGATAAAAGTCTCTAAATAATTAACCGATTTGGTTGTATCCAGATTTTGCGAATAAATAAGTTCAGGATTCCCGGTAGTTTTTATAGATTGTTTTAAAGAGACAATATCACCAGGAACCACCTCCTGAGCAAAACTTTGTGTAACAGGTAATAACGTTAAGATAAAAAGTAAAATTTTTTTTCTCATACTTAAAAAAGCTATGAATTAATTGTTGGTTTACAAGCTGTCATAAATGAGCTGTTATTTTTCGGGTATTCAAATTCCAGTTTATTAAGATCTAATGATTTTCTGGCCTCTTCACTCTCGATGGCGGCAATTTGAGTTAAACAGGTGGCTAATTTTTGTATTCCGTGCTTACTTACAGGATTTCCGTGGGAGCAGCCAATTGAAGTATATAACTGGGTTGGCTCACGTCCCGGTGCGCGGAATAATTTAAGGATTTCCCCATTTTCTACGATACTATACCTTTCATTTTCAAAATCTCCATTTTTCTTAAAGACAGGGCTTCCATTAAAGGAATATTAAGTCACATTCCCGCGGTTAAGAGAAACATGGGTCGCTATTCCTCCTCCCAAGGAATGGCCGGCAACAGTGAGTTTTTCAGCCCCATACTTTTTCCTTATATCATCAAAAATTTCCAGGGCATAGCTATTTTGTTCCTGATTAAATGGATTATTGCCTCTTCTATAATCTAGAGTAGAATCGGTTCCCCGGAATACCAGAACATAACCTTCACTTTCCAGATCCTGATATAATGCTGCATTAAAATCAATAGCTTTATTTTCAAAACTCTCAATTCTTTTAAACAGGTCTGAAACTTTAAACTGGTACTCCTGTTCATACACATTTTTAGAGAGTTGCGCATATTTCCAGGATTGTACTGCCAGATCCCTTATTTCATTACACCATCCTGAATAATGGTCGCATCCTGTTAATATTTCTTTTGGAGTAACGCAGCCAAGCAGGAGCACTACTAAAATCATTAATGTGGGTTTCATAGAAAATTTTGTTATTTTGAAAATTTGCTAAATTGCTGCTGATAGTATCTGAAACTCGTGGGAGATTTCGTTAAACCGTATATCATATTTTTCAGATACATACTCCTCCACAGCATCGTAGATCGTTTTCTTCTTTTGTTCGGATACCTGATAAAGTTTGGATTCAAATTTCTCCATAACCCAAAGCTTTAAAACTTTCAATTCCTGAAAGTATATTATAGAGCATCGAAACTTCATTGAAGTTCCCGGCAATTGTGGGCATCGCTACTATCTTATAGTAACTGGTTCCCACCCGGATATAGGGTAACTGTTTCATCATAACATTTTTAAAGGATGAATAAAAGGCAAGCGCCTATTTCTGGTTTTTCAGTAAGTGCTTATTGAACTGATCCTCAAGGAAAACATCTGACAGGTCCGGCTCTCCCAGGAGCCAGGCATCGATCTTTTCCTTGTCGAAAAATTTCTGACGAATATTAGGATTGTTCCCTATCGGGATAAGCTTGAAATGCGTAAGCTTGTAGATCTTACTTTTGGAAAGCCCGGTGATTGTGCCAGATCTTCCACGTTCATTACTTTTTTGTTAGTTCCCAGGAGGCCTTTAATATCAATTAAGAGATCCTCAATTCTTTTGTTTTCTTCCATTTTAAATAAATATTGATTTTGAAAACAAACTAATTGAGAAAAAGGAATCAAATCTTATTAGAAGAAAGATTTAACTAAAAATCAATTAAAACCTTGAAATATATTCTGTAAAAAATAGAATTAATTAAAAATTCCCTAAAATTGCTTTTTAATAAAACGTCCTGATGGTGGTGGGATTTAACTGAATAGTATTTAAGATAAATCAAAAAACTTTTTTCAGAAAACGGAAGTCATGAATTATGCTGAAGCTTAAAACAAGTATAATAAAACAACTATTAGCAATTAAATAAATTCATATACCCGGTATTTCCAGGTTTTAATTTTTTTCAAAGGTTTCAAAAACACAAATAAGATTCAATGATTGGAAAAACCTAGTAGTATTAGAATTTATTCCTCCCTCCAAAAAATCTTTCTCAAATTCTTGAAAGTGTCGAAAAATAATTGGAGAAAACAAAGACAGTAATTTGCAGAAATACCACTAAAAACATCCTATTTTTTCATTTTTATAGATTTAGAAGCATTAGTAAGGCGCGGGAATTGTGATAAGGGGCTTTCCACATGCTAAGTTTATCTTCTTTAGCATATGGCGAGTTATTGCAGTCTATCCTAAAAAACCACTCGCCGTTTTTTCGATCTATTAGATGTTTCTTGGTGAAGCTCCAAATGTTATATTTTGCCTCTAAAAATTCTTTGTTTCCAGAGATTCTCCATGCATAGTCTAGTCCCACCATAGCTTCTACTTGTGGCCACCAGTGTCTATCGGTATCAACTTCTCCTGTTTTTAGATTTTTTTCATTTAAAATTCCTTTATCTATTTGATACCCTTCTTTCAAAAAGACCTCAGCTATTAAAACATTAGCTTTTTTGGCATTTTCAATTAGAAGATTATTCTTTGTTGTTTTTGCGGCTTCTACCAGTAACCAGGCAGCTTCAATATCATGACCGTAAGAAATTAACTCGCTTTGTGAATTCCAGTTTACATCAAAAAAAAGCCTGTAATGCCCGGTTTCATTATCCAAAAATTTATTCAGAAAAAGGACGACAAGGTTTTCAAGGGCTTCTTTAACTTCAGGCTTATTCGTAACTTGCATTAAAAGAGTATAGGCTTCAAGAATATGCAAATGCGTGTTCATGGTTTTAGCCGAATTCAGATCTTTCTCACTTAACCGCATATCTTCAATTGTAGTCCAATCTCTTTGAAAAGCTTCCAAATATCCATTTAATTCTATATCCCGGGCATTGGTTTCAATAAGATCAAATAACTCAAGAGCACGATCTTTTGCTTTTTCAGTTTTTGCTAGATTGTAATATTCAGCTAAGGCATAAATGGCAAAAGCCTGGGCGTAAATCTGTTTTCTGGTGTTTTGAGGCTGGCCTTGCGCATCGAGTTCCCAAAAAACACCGTTGTATTCTTTATCCCAAAAATTATCTTCAATGTAATTCCAAGCGCGCTCAGCTAATTTTAAGGACTCTTTATCTTCTTCAAAATTGGCAACAGCAGAAAAGCTCCATAAAAGACGGGTATTTAAAATTGCTCCCTTTGGCGTATTTTCGATCAGATGATTATAATGATCCCGCCTTCCAACAAAGCCGCCATGAATATTATCGATACTAAATTGTTTCCAGTAAGTCAAAATATTCTTCAATTCTGAAGAAATTTCGTCGCTAAAATTCTTGGCCCTGGCTTCCATTGTCTGAATTATTTTTTTGACTTATTCTTTTCTATTTGCTTAATTATATTATCAACAGAGGCACCTGAAGTAAATTTATCCTGAGGGGAGTTCTTAACATAGTCCAGAAGTTTTTCTATGGAAGAAACCGCCACATGACAGCGTGTATCTGAAGAGGCATAATAAATATAAATCGTCCCGTCTTCATTCTTAATCCATCCATTTCCAAAAAGTACATTAGGGACATCCCCAACTGTTTCTTCATAATTTGGCGCCATAAAATAACCGGCAGGTTGGAAGGTTATTTTAGAAATATCGTTTAAGGCGGTCATAAATAGGTAAAGTGTGTAGCGCAATCCGCCTGCGGTATTTCTAACGCCGTGAGCTAAATGTAACCAGCCTTCTCTGGTTTTTATAGGTGCCGGACCAAGTCCGTTTTTCATTTCATAAATGGTATGATAAACCTTATGGTTTATGATCTTTTCATCTTCCAAAACCGGATTGGACATATCCTTTATATAACCTAATCCAATTCCACCACCTTTTCCAACTTCAATAAAACCATCTTGCGGGCGGGTGTATAGCGCATATTTTTCATTTACAAACTCAGGATGTAGCACCACATTTCTTTGCTGCCCTGAATTCGAAATAAGATCTGGCAGGCGTTCCCAGCTTAAAAGGTCTTTAGTTCTTATTATTCCTGCATTGGCTATTGCAGCAGTAGTATCAGCAGGTGAGTTATGGTCTTTTCTTTCGGTACAGAAAACGCCATAGATCCATCCATCTTCATGGTGCGTAAGGCGCATATCATAAACATTCGTATCTGGTATTTCAGTTTGAGGAAGCACAATGGGTTTCTCCCAAAATTTAAAATTATCCACACCATTTGGACTTTCGGCAATAGCGAAGAAAGATTTTCTGTCATTTCCTTCTACTCTCACGGCCAGTACATAATTGCCTTTCCATTTCATCGCTCCGGGATTGAAAGTAGAATTTATGCCTATTCGCTCTAAACCTAAAGGATTTGCTTTTATATCAAAATCATAACGCCATTCCAGCGGGGTGTGATCTCCAGTAAGTATTGGATTTTTATAGCGAGTAAAGATCCCGTTAGAAGAAACTACTGGTTTATTAGGGTTTTCCAGGAGTTCACGATGTCTTTGCTGAAGTTTATCGTAACAGGGGATTTTTCGGGTATCGTTTTTAGTATCCATAAGATGAACTTATTTATTCTTAATGTTTGGTTCTTTTTTAATATGATCCCACCAATTCATTTTAAGAAAAATGATGCAAACAATTAATATTGCAATGCACACCAGCATGGGTAGGGTTTCATGCAGGATTAGATATAGCGGTATAACCACCAGCAAGGTTTGGCCCAGTGTTCCCACTACCACATTAATCATGTCGCGGCTAAACCCATTATTCCTGGTAAAATTTGGGTCCTCTGCGGTAATATCCCGATGTATGGGTCCCCAAAACCCCCAGGGTCTGGTATTCTTATAAAAATCTTTAAGTACCTTTTTATTAGTAGGAGGTGCAGAATAAGTTCCTATAATACTTCCGGCAATAGAAATTAAAAGGATAATGGGGAAATAATATAGATCCAGTGTATCTGTGAAAATCGGAAAAACAAGTGCTGGGATTATTCCTGCAAGCATACCCCAGAAATAACCTTCTCCATTGAAGCGCCACCAGTGCCATTTTAAAACATTTGATACTACGTAACTCCCGTAGAGCGCAGAAACAATCCATTGTAAAATTGAATTTACATCCTGCACAAAAAAGCCAAGCACTATACTTATTAAAACCACCACAATACCACTGCTGTAGTTCATCAGTTTAATTTTGGAAGATGAAGCAAGTGGGTTTTTATACTTCAAATAAATATCGTTAACAATGTAAGCCTGGGCTGCATTTAAGGTACCTGCAAAAGTTGACATAAACGCGGCCAGCAAACCGGCAAGTAGTAAACCGAGTAAGCCTACAGGTACAAACTGTTCTATAGCAGCCGGTAAAACTTTTTCAAAGTCTATTACTCCAGCCGTGCTCAGTTTTAGATCTTCATAAAAAAGGATTCCTAAAATTGAAAAACCACCAACCATAAGGTAACGGGTTGGAATAAGCGCGGCTATAGAAAAGGCACTCATCTTTGCGGCTTCCAGAGGGGATTTTGTAGATAAAATTTTCTGCATATCATAATTGGGAGCCGGACCTGCGATACTGGAGAGAATACCTTTAAAAACCATTAGCATAAAGAAAATTCCAAAGAGGGAATATCCATCTGAAACGATTTTTGAGTTTACCTCTATTATAATACCTGACCAGTCCATATTTAGTTCCCAGTCAAAAAATGGATTCAACCAACCCTCTGGCACATTAAGCGTATTTTCTCCCATAGCTTGCCAGGCAATTACCGCAATGACAATGGAGGAGACTGTCATAATCCCGTATTGTAAAACGTCGGTCCATACAATACCAGACATACCGCCCAATACGGAATAAAACACGGCAAAAAGGGTGAAAATTATTCCATAGAAATGAGGCAGGTAAGCAGCAGGAATATCAAATGGACTATATGTTGAAACAATTTCCCAAGGAATAAATATCTCTACGAATTTACCCAACCCAATGAAGCCATAGGCCAGGAATCCAAGGCAACTTAAAATAGCGAAAACCACAATTATGGCGTGAGACCAACGACCACCACGGCCGCTATCAAATCTAAATAAGATCCATTCTGCGCCGGTGGTTACATTAGATCTTCTAAGCCAGGCCGAAAGGTAAACCATAAGAAACACCTGGTTAAAAACAGGCCATAGCCAAGGAATCCATATACTTTTAAAGCCATACACAAAGGTGAGCGTAACCAGCCACATGGTTCCGGAAATATCAAACATTCCCGAGGCATTAGAAAGTCCCATCGTATACCAAGGGAGACTTTTTCCTCCCATTAGGTAATCATCTTTACTTTTATGGGCCCTCTTTCTAAGCGCAAGACCTATTAATATAGTTCCGGTAAGATAAAGTAAGATAATAAGGATATCCAGGCCTTGTAGCATAAGATAAAATTCATTAGTAGTTAATTTTGCTGATTTCTTTTAAAAAAAGTATTTCCTTCAGGTCTTCGAAGGTTTTAAAATCTTCTTCAGCGACATCGCCTTTATAGGAAGCGAAATAATGATCTGGTCCGTCCTTTCGCCACATCAATACCCATGCAATACCAGAATTTTTTATTCCCGGGTAAAGAGCTTCGGTCCACCATTGAGCATTCATCCCAAATTTATTGTTTCTACTTTCAGTAAGCACATAAGGTTTGTTGCTGGTCTGTGCTTTTTTTAAAATTTGAGGTACTGCGCAGCCCTGGCATCCCACGAATTTACATTGGTTACGGGATTATCAAGGTACCAGCTGAAAGTAATAATGCCTCCTTTTCTATACTTTTTTTGATATGCCTCGCATAAGCTTAAAAGAAACCATGTCGAGATTTGTCGCCCGAGCCAGTTCTATATGTCCAACCTCAAAACCGTGAATAGCCGGGAATTTTCCAGTAATTTCTTTGTCATCACTTTTCATCTGTTTAACATTATCCCCCCAGTTGATTCCGTTAGCTGTTGCATCTTCGTGGCCAAAAGCAATTCTTTCTTTAGCAATAACCCTTATTCTTTGATATAAATTTTTGTTTCCTTTGAAGCTTGTTTATCTGCAAGCTTAATACTATCAAAATCAATATCCCGAGTTGTTTTACAGGAAGACAGAAATAGGACTGGTAAAATAAGTGCCAGGATTTTGATAGATTTATTCATAAAAACCGAATATTTAATTTTATAGATTTGAAAAAATACTTTAGTATTTCTTAAATCTTCTTTTATATTTAGCCCTTAAAAAGCAGGGATTATATTTTTTAGCGATTAATTGTTAAGGAATTCCAAAAATAGCACGCTTCAATATATTAACTTAATATGATTTTGTCATTTATTGATAAAATTTTCTCTATTCTAAAACTTCTAATGTGATGAATAAAGATATACATCGGGAAATTACCCCTTTATCCCCTGAAGATAGTTTTCTGGTTTTTGACCGAATTAAAAATGATTTTGATTTCCCTATTCATTTTCATCCTGAATTTGAACTCAACCTTCTAATTAACGGCAAAGGTGTAAGGCGCATCGTGGGAGATAGCATGGAAGAAATTAGTAACATTGAGCTGGTACTGGTTGGGCCAAACATTCAGCACGGATGGCAGCTACACAATTGTAGCAGCAATAATATCCACGAGATCACAATACAGTTTCACGACAATCTTTTTGGGGAAAAATTACTAAGTAAGCGTATTATGAAGCCAATAAAAGATATGTTTGAAAGATCTACTCACGGCATTTTATTTTCAGAAAAAATTACTGAAGAGATTAAACCTAAACTACTTAAGCTATCTAAAATTGATAGTATAGATTATCTTCTGGAACTTATCTCCATACTCCACGATTTGGCAAACTCAAGAAACCAAAGGCTGTTATCATCTTACACTTCCACATATAAAGATTTTGAAAACAGTGACAAGATTAAAATAATCTATGATTACGTTCAGGAGAATTACCATAATAAAATCTTACTTTCAGAAATTGCAGAACTGGTAAATATGAGCAAGGTATCTTTTAACCGCTTTATAAAAAAGAGAACCGGTAAAACTTTTATAGAATATATCAATGATACCAGAATTGGTTATGCCTCACGATGGTTAATAGAAAAAGACCTGAGCATCGCCGAGATTGCTTTTAAATGTGGATTTAATAATATTGCTAACTTTAACCGAGTTTTTAAAAAGTGTAAAGATTGCACCCCCAGTCAATTTCGTGAAGAGTTTAGCGGTATAAAAAGAGTGCTTTAACAAAGATATCGCTAAGGGATTATTGGTAATACTTTGATTCCGAATAAAAAAAGCGCCTGCTTCTATAAGAAACAGACGCTAGCTAACAAATCAACTGTAACACTGCTAACTAATAAAAACTTTACTTTAAATTTTTGATTTTTATATTTCGCCAAAAAACTTTTATACCACCTCCATCGTGAATTTGCAGGGCAATTTTTCCATTGGCATCACCAATTCTTTCGTCTGAAAAATTGATCATTTCCTCCCCGTTGAGCCAGGTTTGAACCTTATCCCCCTCAACCCTTATCTTCATCTTATTCCAATCTCCATAATTGAGAACATCTTCCTTACTATCTTCGGGTTTAACAAGCCAACCTCTGCCATAAGATTCATAGACTCCACCTGTATGCAAGTCTGGTGGAGCTACTTCAACCTGCCAGCCCGAAATCTTTGTACCTTCTATATCTGAACGAAAGAAAACTCCGCTGTTACCATCTGCCTCCTGAAGAAATTCCAGTTCCAGTTCGAAATTTTTATAATTTTCTTCGGTTGCCAGGTATCCGTATTCGGCATCCGGGCCGCTTTGGGCAACCAGTAAACCTTCTTCTACATACCATTGTTCGGTACCGTAAACTTGCCATCCCTCAAGATCTTTTCCATTAAAAAGCTGAGATTCCGATTTACAGCCTACTAAAGCTACAAACAGAAGAGCCAATAAAATTCCTGTATTTTTCATCTTTTATAGTTCTTTGATTTTTATATTTCTAAACCAGGTAAAACTGCCGTGATCCTGCAGGCCTATTAGTCCGGATTTAGCTTTTCCGTAATCAGGGAAATCTTTCCACTTTCCTTCATCTTTTCTTTTTTGCCAATCCTCAGACCAGGGTTCAAATTCCAGTGTTTTCTCGCCATTCAACCAGTAGGTGACTTTCTCATTAGTGAATCTAATTCTGCTGGAATTCCACTCGCCTATCTCTTTTAGGTCTTCTTCATTATATTCAGGATCATACATTCCATAATCTCCTCCAATAGATTGCCATGGCTCCAGTTCCTGCGGAAAACCAAGTTGGTCTATGATCTGGTATTCGGGAGCGGCAAAGTATGGTGCGTCATATTTTTCATCTTCTATCACATGGTAAAAGACTCCGCTATTTCCTTCTGGAGAAATCTTCCATTCAAGATAAAGTTCAAACTCCTCAAATTCTTTCTTTTCGTACACAATATCACCACCAATATCACCACCTTTTCCGAGAGATTTTAAAGTTTTGTTTTCTATTATCCATCCATCAGGCAAACCTTCTCCTTCTTTCCCATTGTATGCCCGCCAGCCATCGGCATTTTTGCCGTCAAAGAGATATTGCCAATCTTCATCCTGACTTGAGATTTCATTTTTTTCTTCTGCTTTCACTTCCGATTCGCTTTCGGAATTTTCAGAAGAATTTTTACAGGCCATCATTGCCATGACAGTAAAAATGCTTAAAATAATTTTTTTCATAATTTATTATTTATGTTTTTAATTACACGCGGTATTAGTGACAAAGGCTATATGTTTACTGTCACTCGACCAGCTAGGGACATTAATGCTGCCCTGCCCACCGTATATGTAGGCTATAACTTTAGGTTCACCCCCATCTACCGGCATAAGCCTTATCAGGCAGCGCTGATAAAAAGGGTGTTCTCCTGAATCAATTTCGGGAGGAAAAGAAATGAAAGCGATCCACTTGCCATCGGGTGATACATGTGGGAACCAATCATTATGATTCGGATCAAAGGTTAATTGCTCTTGCTCGCTCCCATCGGGTTTCATCCTCCAGAGATGCATCTTGTCCTTACGGTTAGAGTTAAAATAAATATATTTCCCGTCTGGTGAATACTCTGAGCCATCGTCCAAATAATCGGTATCTGTTAACTGAGTTTCTTTCTTATTATCAATATCAATGCTGTAAATATCCATTTTACCCTTACGTTCCCCGGTAAAAAGCAGGGTTTTATTATCAGGAGATATCCCATGCAGATACGAAGCTCCTACGCCATCTTTTGTTATTTTCTGCGGAAACGTATCTCCTGCAGGGTCCATAATATAAAGGGAGGAGACCCCATCATCTTCCTGGTTATGATGACTTATTCCTAAAATACTTTCATCAAAAGAAAAAACATGATCATTGTTATTATTGGTTGCAAATCCCGTTTCAATTTGCTCCACTTTTTCCGATTTCAAATCATAACGGTATAGGTAACCATTAGAATTATAGACAAGGTCCTTATCATTATTTACCCAGTTAGGAGCCTGAATGGAATGAGCAGAAGTATACAGAATCTTCCGCTTGCCGGTTTCCACATTCAGAATCTCCAGATTACTGCCAAGATATTCGTGATACTGCTCAAAATCTGGCCCGGCAGGCTTTATGATCCTTACGTTGTTTACAATTACTTTTCCATTCGCTCCCTCACGTCCCGGATCAAAGAAAAGTCCTGCGAACACCTCGTTTCCCAGGTTCTCATTTTCAATTTTTACTGTTGTAAAAGGCTCCCCGAATTTTGCTGAAGAAAAGTAATACACATCTCCTCTTCTCTCTAATTGGAGCACATTGGCCTTAGCCAAAGGAACTTTGATTTTCTCTGATTTTAAACCTTCAATTGTATTAGATTCCAAAGAAGCTGCACCTAAATTATTTACCTGAGCGATTACCTCAGCAGATTCTGAACTCAGATTATTTCGAATTATCCATCCGGAATTTGATCCGGAACCAGTATCTTTTTCAAAGCTCAAATGAGCTCTAAGAATAAAGTCTCCTTGTATGGATTTATAGAGATAGTGGAAGGCTTGAATTTCGCCAGGTTTTTTATCTTCAGAAATTGAAAACGAATATTCCTGCAGTCCTGGGTTGTAATCCACCTCTCCAATAAAAGCAGAATCCCGGATGGTCACCTCATTTTCAAACATTCCTAGATCCCTTTCAGTAGTTTCCGGATATTGAGAAAAATGATTTTCAAAAGGAAAGGCAGAAATTAATAAGGCTAATAAAAAGCTTCCAAGGATTAGTTTTTTCATCTACAGTATTATAGAATCATATCACTTTCATCTCCACAGGGTCCCAACCCATAAATTTGTTTTGCCTGTAGCTTTCATTACAAAGCAAGGCAGGAGCAGCAGCCCTGAATCCAAAAACCGGATCCTCTACTACCGGACCATTGGTTCTTATAGCATGGAAAAAATTAGCGAAGTGATCGTAATGAGCTCCTTTATACCCTTTTTCAACCTGATAAAAGGTTTCTGAAGGTGGAAGAATTTTTTTACGGTCACTACGTTTTGGACTCTGCTCCTTACCCTTTTCCTCCATGAAGGGATCATCTGAAGCGGCAACGTCATTTTGTTTTAGCATAACATCGTCCCAGGTGACATCCATGGAACCTTTACTACCCACAATTTTCAGGTAGGTACTTCCGCTGGTGCCATCAACGAAATTGCATCGCAGAGAAAGATTAAATGCAGGATGTTGCGCGGAGTCGGGATAGTCAAACATGCCTAATAATACGTCTGGAACTTCTCTACCATCATTCCAATATCTAAGGCCACCGGTTGCTGCAACTTTGTTAGGGCCCACCGAATTAGTTATAAAATGAAGACTAGAAAAAAGGTGAACAAATAAATCTCCAGCCATTCCAGTACCGTAATCAAGATAATTCCTCCATCGAAAGAATCTTTTTGGATCAAACGGACGTTTTTCAGTATTAGCAATAAATTTTTGCCAGTCTACAGTTTCAGGAGAAGCATCTGGCGGAATTGGATATTGCCAGGCCCCGAATGGTGAATTCCTAGCCCAAAATCCTTCGGCATAATTGATATCGCCAATTGCACCCTGGGCAAGTAATTCTTTAGCTTTTTCATTCCCCAAAGAAGACAAGCCCTGGCTCCCTACCATAAAAACCTTTCCAGACTTTTTCCAGGCATTAATCAATTCTTGTCCCTCCGCCACTGAATGCACCATGGGTTTTTCACAGTACACATGTTTGCCTGCTTTTAGTGCATCAATGCTTATTTGTTCATGCCAGTGATCTGGAGTAGCGATTATTACTGCATCAATATCCTCTTCTTTTAGAATATCCTCATAATCTTTAGTGAGAAAAATATCTTCACCCCATCGGGTTTTTGATTCTTCCAGTCTACCGTCATACAAATCACAAACGGCGAGCATCTTAATATTATCGTGTTTCAATGCTGTTTTTGCATCGGCAACGCCCATTCCACCGGCACCGATTAAAGCTAATCCCAGAGGTTTAGAACCGAATATATCTCCCGCAGTTCTTTCCAGGAACTTAATTTGTTTTGTTTCAGAGGCAAAAGCAGAGGGCATAATGGCTGCGGTAGCTCCTGCGAGGCCAAGGTTCTTTAAAAAAGAACGTCTTTGTTTTTTCATGCTTATTGAGTTATACGGGTATTGAATAAAACCATGGTTTATTTAGACAAAATTGGAAAATTAAAGAGAGTGCTTATAAAAACACTCTCCTTAAATTAATCAATGGCTACAAATTTTAATATCCCGGATTTTGTTGCAGAACCGGTCCGTCTGCAGTAGTACTTAAATCTATTTGACGTTGTGGTATTGGAAAATACACATCATTGGAATTAAAATCACCACCCCTAACATCAGTTGTGATTTGGCCTTCATAATCAATAAAGTTATTTAGTACTTCCTGGGCTACTCCCCATCGCACAAGGTCAAAGAACCTATGTCCTTCCATTGCCAGTTCAATTCGTCTTTCATACATAATCACCTCCATTGCCTGTTCTTCAGAAGTAAAATAACCTTCCGGATATCTTTCTATATTATAATTTGCAGCGTAATCCTGGGTAAAACCATCTAAAGGATTTTCCGGATCAACATAATCTTTGAGCCAATGCTGTGAATTATCGGCCATTCTTCCTCTTATCAAGTTCACATAATCTAAGGCAGTATTTAAATTTCCTGTCTTTGCTTCTGCTTCAGCTGCCATTAAAAGTACATCTGCAAATCTTATTACATTCACATTTATTGCGTTCCCGGGAGCCCAGGCACTTTGATCTGAATAGGTATCTGCATGGTATTGCCAGTAAATATGTTTTTTAGGAGCATAAGGTCCGCCAGAAGACTGCTCTCTTACCCAGTCATATCCTGGGTGGTAACCCCAATCGTGATAAGGTATATCCCTTCTACCTACTGTCCAGTCCAACCTTGGATCTAATGATTGAGTATCTGGAGTAAATGGTTCATCAGATAAAATTCCCATGTCATTCTTAACCGGATTGTTATTATAATTATCTAAATATGGTAAACCATTAGCTTCATCTGTACGATAAGAATTAACAAGGTCCTGTGTAGGTTGATAAAAACCACAACATCTAAAAGGACTATTATATGGATAAGCGAGCATCAAGGCCTGATTCGAATTACCTATAGTATTTGTTCCATCATTTGCTACCATTTGAATCGCAAACACGGATTCTTCATTATTTTCGAATTCAGCATTGAAGTTATGGTTAAAATTATCTACTAAACCATAGCTCAAACCATTTGAAGTAACACCAGAATTAATTACCTCTGTAAATATTTCTTTTGCCAGAGGAAATTTATCCTGGTACAAGTAAGTTTTACCTAAATAAGCTCCGGCAGCCCAGCGATTGGCCCTTCCTACGTCATCTTGAGTAGAGGGAAGGTTCTCGTAAGCAAATTTAAAATCTTCCTCAATATTTGGCCATATATCAGTATCGTTGGGAAGATTCGTATTTTCACTGTTTTCATCGATCCAAGGTACCATATTGAACATTTTTTTTAACTCAAAATAATAATGGCCTCGAAGAAACCTCGCTTGACCAGCAATATTTGCTTTGGATTGTTCTGAAATATTCTCTGCTTCATTAAGTAGTCTTAAAACCGCATTAGTCCGGGTTACTCCTTCATACAGGGCCTTCCATTTGGTATTAAAAAATCCATTACTCGGGTCCGCACTAAAGGTTGCAATTGAATTAATGGGAGGTTGATCCCCTCCATCACTTCCTTTGTGCGCATCACCTCCAGTAATATCCCCGTAAATCCAGTTTGATGGAGTTGCTTCCCAACCGTTACCACCACCCAGTGCCACGGTACCACCATTAACAACATCCTGGCCATCTAAAGCGGCATAAGCTCCTATTAAAAGTGCCTCAATCCCTTTTTCATCAGCGAGCACCTCATCGCTTAAAGCTCCATATGCAGGTTTATCTAAAAAATCCTCTGAGCAGCTATGGAAGATTCCTACTCCGAGAGAAAGAAAAACTATTGTATATACTATTTTTTTCATATCTATATATTTATTTATCATCTAAAAAGTAAGATTAACACCGAAAATAATCTGCTTGGGTGTTGGATATGCTCCTTCATCAATACCAAAAGCTGTTGCTGTCCCAGTTAGTTCGGGATCTACGCCAGAATAGTTGGTGATGGTGAATAGATTAGCTCCTTGTACATATAATCTGAGCCTATCCAACCCAACATTATCTAAAATATTTGTTGGCAAGCTATATCCTAATTGAATATTTCTAACCCTAAGATAGGAGCCATCCTCTACGAAATAGGAATTTGGAACATTAGCTGTACTAAAGCTTCCACCGGTCTCCTGAATGGGAGCGGAAGCATTTTGATTATTAGGAGTCCAGGAATCATATAAGGCTGTATTACTTTTCGCTCCATTAAAGGAACTATAGAAATCATGCCACCATTTTACCTGATTCCAAATATCATTGCCATACACTCCATACAGGAAGGTACTGAAGTCCCAGTTTTTATATGTGAATTCCAAGTTTAACCCACCACTAAACTCAGGGTTCGGGTTACCTAAGAAGGTACGATCATCACTAGTAATTACGCCATCCCCGTTTATATCTTCATAACGAAAACGACCTACCCCAATATCAGATTGGTATTCAGCATCTGGATTATTTAATACATTTTGGGCTTCCTGATTTGCTGCGTCTACTTCTTCCTGGCTATTCCAGAAGCCAATTATATTATAACCGTGAAACTGGCCTACAGAATTACCTACCGCATTTCTTACTATACTACTACCATTGAAACGACGAGCCTCCTGATCAAAGTAAGAAACTCCATCTGCGATATTTACAATTTCATTTTCATAAGTTGTTAGTGTTAGCGTAGTGTTCATTTTCAAATCTGAGGTAAAATCAAAAAATGCAGTTGCAGAAAGATCTAAACCACTGTTTTTCATTTCAGCAATATTTACATAAGGCACTGTGGATACACCTGCGGTACCAGTAAGTTCCGGATTATACAATAGGTCAACCACGTCCTTGCGGTAATAATCAGCAGAAATTTGAAGTTTACTTTTAAATAAATTCATATCTACCCCTACATTTGCATTGACGTTCTTTTCCCAGCTTGCATTTGGATTCCCAATACGCGAACGCTGGAAACCTTCTATTATATTATTATTAGAACCATTAATATCATAGTAAGATGAAACCCTATTACTTCCATAAGTAGTAAAAGCATTAGCAGGGTCAACATTATTCTGGTTCCCCATTACACCATATCCACCTCTTACTTTCAATTCATCTATCCAGTGAACCTCGTCCATAAAAGCTTCTTCACTTATTCTCCAACCGGCACTGGCGGCAGGAAACCAACCATGTCTAGGATTAGTAAACCTGGAAGTAGCATCACGGCGTAAGGTTGCTCCTAATAAATATCTTTCATTAAAAGTGTAATCAACTCTACCAAAAACAGAAAACAAAGCGTCTTCAGTATAAAAACCAGAGTTAGTTTGCGTTCCAGAACCTGTACTGAGATTAACGTAATCAGGATCAAAAGAATAAAACCCTTGGGTTAAGGCACTCACCTCTTCATATTGATTATGATAAGCTTCTGTTCCTACTAAAACAGTGATATCATGTAAATCATTAAAATTGTTTTGGTACTGAAGTGTATTAGACCAGGTCCAGTTGTATCCTGTAAAGGCATTTTCAGTCAACTGATTATATGTAGTATTTTCAGCATTTTCATAAGTAGGATAGGCAAAAACCTGACCATTTGTATTGGAATAACTTCCTCCAAAACTTGTTCTGGCTGTAAAATTCTCGAGAAAATCAAGTTCAGCAAAAATATTACCAAAAATACGACTCGTCCTACTAAAATTATTTTGGTTCCTATCGAGAATAGCTACTGCATTCTGAGAATTACCTAGTGATGGAGCCTGAGTTCCAGCAAAGTTGCCTGCTATATCATAGACAGGGATAATAGGTTGTGACCTATAGGCGTGATTAATAGGATTTTCTCCTGTAACCGCAACCCTATTACCCTCCGAAAGTGAGTAGGCCAGGTTTTCCCCAATTCTAAAATTATCTGAAATATCAAACTGACTGTTTACCCTCGCTGTATATCTATCAAAATAAGTGTTTTTTAAAGTTCCATCCTGATCCATATAATTTAAAGAGAAAAGGAAATTACCTTTTTCTCCTCCCTGGCTTAGAGAGATATCATGGTTCATAATCGGTGCATTACTAAAGATTTCCTGAAACCAATTTGTCCCTTGTTGGTTAGCTCTTATAATTTGATTAAATCCATTTACTGCACCGGATTCGGTGTAAAATGGATCTACAAAATAACTAGATTCATCTACCTCTCCCTGGCTTGCACCACCGGGAAGTATATAGTAAGGAAGCGTTGGTTGAGCTCCACTCCCGTATTGTCTATCTGTAATTGGTTCACCGGGATTAGTATTTTCCATTGCAGCCCATCTTAAATCAGCATGTTCCTGAGGGGATAAAATATCATACACATTACCCTTTGGAACCATTTGAGATCCATAATACCCATTATAGTTCACTTTTAAATCCCCCGATCCTTTTTTAGTGGTAATTATTATCACCCCGTTTGCTGCACGAGCACCATAAATAGAAGCAGACCCTGCATCTTTTAAGACTTGCATATTTGCGATATCATTGGGATTAAGGTAGTTAATATCCTGGGTAGGAACTCCGTCTACTACATAAAGAGGACTACTGTCACCAAAAGTATTAATCCCTCGTATACGTACCTGCGGTGGTTCTCCAGGCTGCCCAGAACTTGTAACTGTAACACCTGAGGCCTGTCCCTGAAGTTGTTCGGTTACCTGAGGAGAGGGCTGTCTTCCCATAGATTCCATGTCTACTACGGAAACTGCACCAGTTAAATCTGATTTCCTCTGGGAACCATAACCCACAACAACAATTTCTTGCAGAGCCGCAGCCTCAGGTTCTAAAGAAACTTCAATTTCCGTTCTCCCTTCTACCTGAATCTCAGTAGTTGCATAACCAATATAACTAAATACTAATGTAGCATCTGCTGGCACTTCTATAGTAAATTCCCCGTCAAAATTAGTTAATACACCATTTGATGTTCCCTTTTCAATGACGTTAGCACTAGGAACTGGCATACCGCTATCAGCATCCAGTACCACACCAGTTAGGAGGATCTCATCCTCTTGAGCGAAAATGGTTACTGGAAACAGTAACATAACAACAATAAATAATGGTATCTTCATATTAATCTATTTTGGTTAGTAAAATTATTTTCAAATTAAGACCTCTCATTTTTAAATTGTTTTATAGCATAATTGGCAGCTCGGGCTGTGATTGCCATATAGGTTAGAGAAGGGTTTTGGGAAGCTGACGAAGTCATACAAGCTCCATCTGTAACAAAAACATTCGGCACATTGTGGAGCTGATTATTTCCATTTAGTACTGAAGTTCTAGGGTCTCTCCCCATTCTTGCCGTGCCCATTTCGTGAATTCCATTTCCAGGGAAACATTCTTCCTCATATCCTTTTACATCTTTAAATCCAGAAGCTTTTAACATAGCTACTGCCTGCTCCTTCGCATCTTTCCTCATTTTCTTCTCGTTCTCTTTGTATTCGCAGTCGAAAGTTATTGTGGGCAATCCCCACTCATCTAATTTTTCATAATTCAAGGTCATTTTATTTTCATGATAAGGAAGACATTCACCGAAACAATTAATTCCTATTTGCCATCTACCGGGTTTTACTATTGCTTCTTTTAACTCTTTACCATATGACATTTCACCTATTGCCTGGGTCCAGTCAGTTCTACTGGCTCCCCCCTGCATCCCATAACCACGCACAAAGTCTTTCATAGTTGTTTCCTCATTGATATTCCGAAATCTAGGCACAAAAAAACCAGCAGGTTTTCGTCCCTTATAATAATCTTGCTGATGATTTTCGGAAACACCTGAAGCCCCCACTTTAAAATGATGATCCATTAGATTATGGCCCAATTCCCCACTATCATTCCCCAATCCTGTAGGAAACCTTTCAGATTTTGACTGCATAAGAATTGAGGTTGTAGGTATCGCTCCTGCACAACAAAAGATAATATTTGCCTGAAATTCTATTCTTTTTCCGGTTTCAGCATCGATTACTCTCACCCCAGTTGCTTTGGATTGTTCTTGATCGTAAGCAATTTCATGAACTATCGAATTTGGTCGTAGAGTCATATTTCCAGTTTTCACTGCAGCAGGTAATGTCGAAGAATTACTACTAAAATAAGCACCATAAGGGCAGCCTCTTATACAACGGTTTCTGAACTGACAATTTGATCTACCCTCCCGTCCTTCAGGGTCGGTTAAATTTGCGACTCTTGAATTAATAATTTGTCGATCTGAAAAATTTGCAGCTACCCCGTCCCTTAATTCTTCCTCTACACAATTAAGAGGCATTTCAGGCGTAAAAATACTATCGGGTAATTGGGGTAAGCCTTCAGCTTTACCGCTAATTCCTATAAATTTTTCTACTTTTTCATACCAGGGCTTAAGATCGTTATATCTTATAGGCCAATCTACACCATGTCCGTCATTCTTATTTGCCTCAAAATCTAAATCGCTCCAACGGAATGACATCCTGGCCCACATCAGAGATTTACCTCCTACATGATACCCCCTGATCCAGTCGAATCTTTTTTCTTCATTATAGGGATGTTTCAAATCGTTTACAAACCAGTGTTTACTGGCATCATTAATTGTATAACCCGTTCTGGCCTGTTTTTCCTGCTTTTTAAGCTCCTCTCTTGTAACCTGGCCTTTAAATTTATAATCCCAGGGATCATCATTCATCGTTGGATAATCTTTAATATGCTCCACCATTCGTCCTCGATCAAGTACTAAAGTTTTTAGACCTCCCTCACAAAGCTCTTTAGCCGCCCACCCGCCGGTAATTCCTGTACCAATAACGATAGCATCAAATTTTTCAGAATATTTTTTATAGCTATTTTTATTATCCATTAATTTTTGATTCTTAAAAACAAGACATTATTTCTTAAACCTTGAACAGACGCTAAATTTTTTAACATTATAGTTATCTCTATAAACTTTTTTTAGCAAATTATTAAGATCTAAATTATACTTTGAGTTCTATTCTGAATAATACTATTTAGTCACTTTATCATACTATTCTGTCATTCTCCAATTTTTTGGTTTAAAATATGATTATTTAATAATTATTTATATTTAGTTTAGAGAATTATATAAATAAAAAACCCATTAATTAAACTTATAGTATAAAATAGAAGCAATGGTACATCGAAGGAATTTTATAAAACAAACCGGTTTGGCACTGGTAGCCTGTTCAATCGCTCCGGGATTTAGTTTTACATCTAAAGAAAAAGAATCATTAGGAATTCAACTTTACTCTTTAAGAGATACAATTTCCCAGAACCCAAAAAAGATTCTAAGAAAATTAGCCAATATTGGGTTTAATGAAATAGAAACTTATGGATACAACGATGGAAAATTTTGGGGATTGAGCGTTGCCGAGCTTAAAGAAGAACTCACAAAAAATAACTTGACATCACCTAGTGGCCATTACGACGGTAATTCCCTTATTAAAGGGGACTTTGAAAATTTCAAAGAAATAATTTCAGTAGCCAGGGAACTCGATCAGAAATACATTATTATTCCAAGTATTGCAGAAAATCTTAGGAAATCCAAATCGGATTATCTCAACATTGCTGAAAAATTTAACGAAGCGGGAGAAATCTGTAAATCAGCAGGAATTACTCTGGCTTACCATAATCATGCCTTTGAATTTAAAAGGATGGATGATTCTACGGGATATGAAATTCTAATAAATAATACTGATAAAAATATGGTTACCTTTGAAATGGATATTTATTGGGTCGTTAGAGGAGGGCACGATCCAATATCATTATTTCAAAAATATCCAGGAAGATTTAAATTATGGCATGTAAAAGATATGCATAAAGAAAATCCAGAATTGAATACGGAGATTGGCAATGGGAATATTAATTATAAAGAAATATTTAATAATGCAAAAGTATCTGGTGTTGAGCATTATATTCTTGAACAGGAAAACTTCGAAATGCCTGAATTTAAAAGCCTAAATAAAAGCTATAATCACCTCAGTAATTTACTTTAAATTTTATAAAATTAAATTCGACAAGGGATTTTTCCTTTTAAAGTTTAGTTTGGCAATTAATCCTTTTGAAAAAAGTTTAAACTTTAGCAAACTACAATTTTTATTAGGAATAGGTGAAATGAAGATTCAGTAAAAATCCCTTCCACTGACCCAGGATTTAAAAACGATCAGTTTTAATTTTGCAAATTCATCATATGTATGGTATCTCCACATATGAAGAATCTACCTATTCTCATGATTAAAAGGATGAGAGTTTAAAATCTCTAACAAAGGGTTAAGTTTTCAGCAATTTTTCAGTGAATTAATAAGATGGTATCTCGAAGAAAAGGCTCCATAACCTTTAAATTACCAACAGGATTGGGAACTTTAATATGGGACTAATTAATCATAAATGTTGTACCCAAGTAGAAACAAAAAGAGGCCGTCTAAAAAGTATTTAGATGGCCCTTTTTCTTTATAAATGTTTTGTAAGAGGAAGCGATTCTTCTTTTTGTAAATCTTCTTTCTGATAAAAAAAGGCAAAGCAGCGCCCCCTTGCTATGCGATACTGAATTTTCTTAAGTTGTGCGCCATAGCTATTAATCCTATCTCAGTAGTTACTTTATCCATTCCCCGCAACATAAACCGCTTAAAGCCCATATTTTGCTTGATATTTCCAAAGACGGCTTCAACATCCCAGCATCTTCTTTTGCGATGTGCTATTCCCTCTTCACTTAGCAGTAGGTTCCTGGCCTTTTCCTTGAGGCGAATCAGGTTGTG